>CALGKA010000106.1 GCA_937927895.1 uncultured Granulosicoccaceae bacterium
TGATGCGGCCTTGCTTGTCTACTTCTAGCACCTTAACTTTTACCGTCTGCCCTTCACTTAGCTCATCAGCAACGTTTTGCACGCGCTCTTCAGAGATCTGTGAAATATGAACCAGGCCGTCTTTACCAGGAAGAATATTTACGAACGCACCGAAGTCCATAATCTTCTGTACTTTACCTTCGTAAATAGTGCCCACTTCAACGTCTGCAGTGATCTGCTCAATGCGGCGCTTAGCTTCTTCACCAGCAACTCGATCACTAGAGGCAATTTTAATAGTACCGTCATCACCGATATCAATTGTGGCACCAGTCTCTTCAGTCAGTGCACGAATAACCGCACCGCCCTTACCGATAACTGCCGCAATCTTCTCTGGGTGAATCTTTACCGTGATAAAACGCGGTGCGTGCTCTGAAAGCTCTTCACGCGGAGCGCTAAGCACCTTGTTCATTTCACCAAGAATAAACAAGCGACCTTCTTTAGCTTGCTCAAGAGCCGCTTCCATAATCTCACTAGTGATACCGTCAATTTTGATATCCATCTGAAGGGCTGTGATACCACCATCAGTACCGGCTACTTTGAAGTCCATGTCACCTAAGTGATCTTCATCACCTAGAATGTCACTAAGCACTGCAAAACGGTTATCGTCTTTGATAAGACCCATTGCAATACCTGCAACTGGTGCACTTAAAGGAATACCAGCATCCATCATGGCAAGGCTTGATCCACAGACACTCGCCATTGAGCTTGAACCATTTGATTCAGTAATTTCAGACACTACACGTACCGTGTATGGAAATGAGTCTTCATCTGGCATGACAGCCTGTACGCCACGCTTAGCCAATTTACCGTGGCCGATTTCACGACGCTTAGGTGAACCAACAAAGCCTGTCTCACCAACGCAGTACGGAGGAAAGTTGTAGTGCAACATAAACGCATCGCGTCTTTCACCATCGATAGCATCAATGATTTGTGCGTCACGAGTAGTACCTAGTGTGACCGCAACAATCGCTTGTGTCTCACCACGAGTGAACAATGAAGAACCGTGCACACGAGGAAGCAAACCAGTTTTCACGTGAATGGGACGAACAGTACGTGTATCACGACCATCAATACGTCTTTCACCCGCTAGTATGCGGCCACGTACCAGCGCCTTTTCAATCGCTGAAACTTCATTGATAACATCAGCTGCCTTAGGAGAGTTATCGTCTTCAGTAACTAACGCTGCAACAGCTGCTTCTTTTACCGCTGCTACTTTAACCTGGCGATCCATCTTGTCTGCAACACTATAGGCTTCAGCCAAACCTGCTTCAGATTGCGCTGCCACTTTTGCAGCTAGTGATTCGTCTTTTGCTGGAGCTTGCCAATCCCATGACTCAGCACCTACTTCAGCTGCCAATTCAGTGATTGCATTTATCGCTACCTGCATTTGTTCATGGCCGTAGACAACAGCGCCAAGCATTACGTCTTCTTGTAGAACGTCAGCTTCTGATTCAACCATCAATACCGCGTTCGCTGTACCTGCGACAACCAGATCAAGTTTAGAATCTTCAAGCTGAGTTTTAGACGGATTCAATACATAGTTTCCATCAATGTAACCGACACGTGCGGCACCGATCGGACCATTAAACGGCATACCAGAGCAAGCAAGCGCTGCCGATGAACCTAACAAAGAGATGATATCTGCCTGAATTTCAGGATCAAGAGACATAACCGTTGGAATGATCTGTACTTCGTTACGAAAGCCTTTTGGAAACAAAGGACGCAATGGACGGTCAATCAAACGTGATGTGAGTGTTTCACTTTCAGCGGGACGACCTTCGCGCTTAAAAAAGCCACCAGGTATTTTACCTGCAGCATAAGTACGTTCCTGGTAATTGATAGTTAGCGGGAAAAAGTCAGCGCCTGGTCTAACTTCTTTCTTGCCAACGGCTGATACCAACACCATGGTATCGCCAATACTTATTTTGATAGCTGCGGAAGTTTGCCGTGCAATCTCCCCTATCTCCATGGTGACCTCTTGGTCGCCATACATAAATTTTTTGATTACTGGATTCACTTGAATTCCTTAAGTTATGACTTTGTGAGCCATTGGATTACGTGCAGCTTAACGACGAAGGCCAAGTTTTGCGATAAGGTCCTGATAACGGCTTTGATCTTTGCGCTTCAGGTAATCGAGTAGCTTGCGGCGTTGGTTAACCATGCGCAGCAATCCACGTCGGGAATGGTGATCGTGTTTATGAACTTTGAAATGCTCAGTCAGGTGCGTAATTCTTGCGGACAGCAATGCAACTTGAACTTCAGGTGACCCCGTGTCCGAGGAGTCGCGCTTATGTGCGTCGATGATTTCCGCCGTCTGTACGGCGCTTAAACAACCCATGATATCTCTACCTTAATGGTTAAATGTAATGATGCGATGCCTGATGGCAACGCGGTTAAAAAAACAATTGTACTTCATCGAGCCACGCCACTCTGAGTGCTCGATTCCGAATTCTTATTGACAGCCATTCTTTCCTTGTTAGCCTTTTTCCTGGCAGCCCTTATCGCCGCAGCTTCTTCATCCGCCTTTCTGTTAGCGGCCTTTTTAGCAGCGGCTTTTCCGGCCTCATCGGTCAATTGGCCACCGATAAGACGGACAGTCTCAAGCTTGCCATCAGTGATCTTGCCGAGACCCAAAAACTTATCTTGTGGATTATAAACCCTAATGAGTGTTTCAGGAGAATTTCCCTGCGGCGCGTCAATTTCGGGTTTAGAGCCATGCCGGTAGCGCAGCGCGATTTGCTCATCTACGACCACCGCTGGCCAATCTGAGATAACCTGATCTGTTTCCAGCAGGAAGTCATCTGCATTGGTCGCTTGCTGGATCTCTTCCAGCGTCACCATGGCTTGCCCATCAAAAGGAGACACCGCCAATCTACGCAAATGTGTCACATGCGCCCCACAGCCAAAGTGCTCACCAATATCGCGAGCAATCGAGCGAATATAGGTACCCTTGGATACTCGCAGCTCGAGCGTGAATGCAGGTGTTGTAAAATCTATAAGCGTAATAGTTTTTACGTTTATCGCTCTCGGTTCGAGCTCAACTTGTTTTCCTTCACGCGCCAGTTTGTAAGCTCTGACTCCCTCTTTCTTAAGCGCTGAATAAATCGGTGGGCGCTGCATTTGCTCACCTAAAAATGAGGCTACTGCTTCTTGCATTTGAGCGTCTGTAATCTCCGGCACTTTTGTTTGAGTAAGAATTTCGCCATCAGAATCTTCGGTATCGGTAGTGATGCCTAATACCGCTGTGACTCTATACGTTTTTTCTGCATCAAGCATATAGCCACATAACTTTGTGGCCTCACCAAAACATACCGGCAACATACCTGTCGCTGAAGGATCAAGGCTTCCGGTGTGGCCTGCCTTTTTCGCTCCGTAGAGTTTGCGAACTTTTTGCAGTACACCGTTAGAAGTAATGCCAGGTGGTTTATCGAGCAACAACACTCCATTCAAAGCGCGCATTTAACGTCACTCCATGATGAATTGTATTTAAACGTGCCGATCATTAGCTATCAGTTGTGGTATCCGTATCGGAGTTCAACGGTTCTTCAGGCGATGTAGTGTTAGTCGCAACGGCATCATCAATTAAGCTTGAAAGCACAGCACCTGTCTGCTGGACGTCGTCATAGAAAAACTTCAACATCGGAGTTGAGCGCAAACGCATTCTGCCACCCAGTAGCTTGCGTAAATAACCCGAGCCCTGATTTAGCCCATCGACCAATTCAACTCGCGGGTCTGCTTCACCTTCAGGTACTGCAATTTCTGCAGTAATTGCAGAAACATAAACCTTAGCGCTAGATAAATCTTTACTGACCTCTACGCTCGCAACAGTAACCATATCGGGTACACGCGGATCTTTTAGCTCGTCTCTGATAAGTTCAGAGAGTTCGCGCTGTATCTGATCTGCAACCCGGTAGCTGCGTGGGTAATCTTTTGCCATATGAGTTAGCCGCTAGACCCTTATAGGGTCCGTGCCACTTCCTTGCGCTCAAATACTTCAATTTGATCGCCGGCTTTAATATCAGTGTAGTTCTTTACACCTATACCACACTCAGTTCCCATACGTACTTCGTTAACATCGTCTTTGAAACGTCGTAGTGATTCTAGTTCACCTTCAAAGATCACAACGTTATCGCGCAATACTCGAATAGGTTCTGCTTTGCGAACAACACCGTCTACCACCATGCAACCTGCCACCTGATCAAACTTAGGTGAACGGAATACATCCTGGACTTCAGCAAGGCCAATAATATTTTCTTGAATATCAGGCGGTAGCATAAGACCTGCAGCCGCTTTAACACGATCAAGCACTTCATAAATCACGCTGTCGTAGTGCAATTCTATGTCTTGCTCGGTAATCACTCGCCGTGCGGCGTTATCAGCACGTACATTAAAACCGATCATGACAGCACTGGATGCCGCAGCAAGCTGCGCATCTGATTCTGTAATACCACCTACTCCACCACCGATTACACGAATGCTTACTTCATCTGTTGAGAAGTTTTGCAATGCGTCTCGCAGGGCTTCAAAGCTACCTTGTACATCTGTTTTCACAACAAGGTTCAGCGTGCTGGCATCACCCTGCTTAATTTGCGAGAACACATCTTCAAGTTTCTGCGGTCTACGTTCAGCGAGTCTTTGATCACGTGATTTATCGTTACGTAGATCGGCTAGTTCACGTGCGCCACGCTCGTCTTTAGTGACTAGCATGTCTTCACCAGCATCAGGTGTGTTGGACAAACCAAGCACCTGTACAGGGATAGACGGTCCAGCCACTTCTACTTGTTCGCCTTTGTCATTAAACATTGCTCGAACACGGCCAAACTCTTTACCACAAACCATGATGTCGCCACGCTTAAGCTCACCTGCCTGTACTAGTACAGTGGCTACCGGCCCGCGGCCTTTATCAAGCATTGCTTCAATCACAACACCTTCAGCATAACCATTAGGTCGAGCTTTAAGCTCCATTACTTCAGCTTGCAATAGCAATGCATCTAATAAGTCGTCTATACCTTCACCGGTAAGTGCCGATACAGGAATGAACATGGTTTCACCACCCCACTCTTCAGGAATGACATCGTGCTTTGAAAGATCGTTTTTCACTCTTTCAGGGTCAACACCTTCTTTATCCATTTTGTTGACTGCAACAATCATGGGTACACCTGCAGCACGTGAGTGCTGAACAGCTTCAATGGTTTGCGGCATAGCGCCGTCATCAGCTGCAACCACTAACACTACTAAATCAGTGGCCTGTGCACCACGCGCTCGCATTGAACTAAACGCAGCGTGACCAGGAGTATCAAGAAAAGTAAGTGATCCTTTTTCGTGCTCAACACTGTAAGCACCGATATGCTGTGTAATACCGCCAGACTCACCAGCGGCCACGCGGCTGCTACGGATGTAATCCAGTAGTGATGTTTTACCGTGATCAACGTGACCCATTACGGTCACCACCGGTGATCGAACAACAAGTTCTTCTTCATCGGCACCAGCTGCTGCTGCTACTAATCGCTGCTGTAGCTCAAGCTCTAGATCGTCTGCTGACGTCATTACAGCGGTATGGCCCATCTCTTCAACTACTAGCACTGCGGTATCTTGATCGAGTACCTGGTTGATGGTTGCCATCACGCCCATACCCATCATGGTCTTGATCACCTCACCGGCTTTAACCGCCATGCGATTACCAAGCTCAGCTACGGTAATGGTCTCCGGGACATCAACTTCGCGAATTACCGGCTCGGTTGGTTTTGCAAAACCATGCTTCGCTTCAATGTTATGCGCCAACTCGCGACGTGAACCACCACGCTTCTCGCGCTTGCCACCACGACCACCGGAAACACGCAGTTCTTTTCTACCACCACCAGATTTACCACGACCACGACGGCCTGGCTTACCACCACTGTCAGGCGGCGGACCACCCATAACAGGAGCGGGATCAGGCGCTGCGCGACGGGCGCTTCTTCTGGTAGCTTCTTGTGTTCGTAATTGCTCAGCTTCAGCGGCGGCCTTAACTGCACGTTCACGTGCTAAGCCTGCTTCTTCGACACTTTGAGTTAGTTCTGCAAGAGCTGCTGCTGCTGCTGCATCACGCGCAGCAGCTTCTGCTTCTACGCGGGCTTTTTCGGCTGCCGCTCGGGCCGCCTCTTCTGCCAAACGCTCAGCTTCGACTCGCGCTGCTTCTTCTGCAGCACGTTGCTCTTCAGAGATAACCGGCTCTTCTATTACTGGCTCTGGTGGGGTCTCAACCGGCTGTTCTACTGGTTGCTCCTCTACCACTTGTTCTATTGGTGCTTCTACAGGCTGCTCCTGCACTTCTGCAGCAGGTGCTTCAGCTGGTGCTTTCGCCTCTTCTGATTCAGGCGCAACTTGTTGCTGACGAAGTGCAGTTTGGCGAATAATTTCATCACGGGCAATGTCGTCACGCTTTGCGTAAGTTCGCTTACCCCTGGTTTCAACGGTGACCGATTTCTTACCCGGGCCACCCAGCTTTATCTCACCGCGTGTCTTACGCTTTAAGGTGATTTTACTAGCACCCGCAGCTTTCTGTTCTGTGCCTTGTGATTGGCGCAGAAACATCAACAACTGCGACTTTTCACTGGCCGAAATTGTATCTTCAGCCGCAGATTTCTCTACGCCCGCATCTTTAAGCTGTTGTAACAGTTTCTCGACAGGTGTTCCCACTGTGTCGGCTAACTGCTTGACGGTCACATCTGCCATATTTGTCCTATCCCCCGCTAGCTTCAGCTCCGGCTTCAGCTGACTGTTCATCTTCCGTGAACCAGCTCTCGCGTGCCTTCATGATAAGTTTACCGGCGGTGTCTTCATCCATCCCGTCAATAACCATTAATTCGTCAGTTGCCATATCTGCAAGATCGTCAACTGTACTCACTTCTATTTCTGCCAATGCAACGGCAAGTTCTGCACTAATACCTTCCATCGCCAATAATTCATCTGACGGCTTCAGGTTCTTAATTTTTTCTTCGGTCACTAGTGCTTGAGTCAGAAGAACATCTTGCGAACGACTGCGAAGCTCTTGCACCATGTCGTCGTCGAACTCGTCGATATCAAGCAACTCTTGCTCTGGTACATAAGCGACTTCCTCTACAGTGGTAAAACCTTCCTGTACAAGAATGGTCGCGACTTCTTCATCAACTGTTAGTTGCTCTACAAATTTCTCAACCAATACTTTCGCTTCAGTTTCATTCTTCTCATCTGCAGCACCCTCATCCATAACGTTGAGGGTCCAACCGGTAAGCTCACCTGCAAGCCGAACGTTTTGACCACCACGGCCAATCGCTAAAGATAGTTTTTCAGAGTCAACGATGATATCCATGCTGTTGTTGTCTTCATCAACAATAATGGATGCAACCTCAGCAGGCGCCATGGCATTGATTACATACTGCGCCGGACTCTCATTGAATAAAATAATATCGACGCGTTCACCGGCAAGCTCATTAGATACCGTCTGCACACGTGAACCACGCATACCAACACAAGCCCCAACAGGATCAAGCCGGGGATCATTTGAGATCACTGAAATTTTAGCGCGGCTACCAGCATCACGTGCAGCGCCTCGAATTTCGATCACACCCTGACCTACCTCTGGCACTTCTAACTTAAAAAGTTCCATTAAAAATTCAGGTGACGTTCTGGTCGCGAATAACTGCGGACCATAGGCTTCAGGTTCGACATCGCGAAGGTAGGCACGCAATCGGTCGCCGGTACGAACCGCTTCACGAGGAATCATTTCTTCACGGCGAATAAACGCTTCAGCGTTGCCACCAAGATCAATGAATACGCCGTTGCGCTCTGTGCGCTTAACGATACCCATTACTAATTCACCAACACGGTCTTTAAACGCTGCAACGACACGTGCGCGTTCTGCTTCACGAACTTTCTGAACAATAACTTGCTTGGCGGTTTGAGCGGCGATACGACCGAAATCTACCGATTCGATATCATCTTCTACCCAACCACCTACTTCAATTTCTGGCTCTTCTACCTGTGCTGCCGACAACGTCATTTGGCGCAGCGGGAACTCTTGTTCTTCATCGTCGGCCACAACTTCCCAGCGCCGGAAAGTTTCGTAGTCTCCGGTCTCGCGGTTAATGTGAACACGACACTCGATATCTTTGCCGCTACGTTTACGAGTGGCAGATGCGAGAGCGGCTTCGAGAGCCTCAAATATAATTTGCTCATCAACGCCTTTCTCGTTAGAGACGGCATCAACAACCATTAGTATTTCTTTGCTCATAAGTAGCTATACCTTGTGCAAATCGCCTGTACAAAAGTACCGAAATTTCTGAGCGCTGAACTATTAAGTTCAACACCATCGTTTTTAGCAAGGCCAAAGCCCTGCTGTTTTGAATCTATTTGTAAATCTACTTGTAAATCTGCTTGTAAATCTGAATCTATAAAGCTATCTATAATCATCGGAATTTGGTCACCAGGTTTGCAAACTCCACCTCTTTGATAGCAAGCTCATGGTGCTCACCATCTACTTCTATTACTAGTTGATCGTTATCAACGCTTACCACAACACCTTTGTAGTTACGTCTTCCCGTAACTGATGCTACTTCTAATCGTAGTTTAATAGTGTTGCCTACTTGCTCTTTATAATCGTCAACGCTAAACAATGGCCGGTCTACACCGGGTGACGACACTTCAAGACAGTACTCGCCTGCTATAAGGTCTTCAACATCTAAGGCTGCACCTACTTGCCGACTGACTGCTGCACAGTCTTCTACTAGAATTCCTGATTGATCCATCACGGGTACTTGAGCCATACCATCCTCTAGCTCTACAGCAATCGTATCTTCTTGCTCTGCCTTGCCATTTTCCTGACCAGCCTTTTGCACAGTCTTTTGTGCGCCTGGCGCTTGGTCAATGAAAACACGCAATGTTAAACCGGTCTCTCCCTGGCCAAGTGATGCGCCTACAAACTTGTAGTTCATACCCTCGACTATGGGGGACAAAAAATCCCAAATATTATCCGGTGCCCTTCGCATTCATATCCGCTATTTAGCATAACCGCTATATGTGAGTACGCTGATGTTGCTGACGGCATCTTTGCCCGCAACGCTTTGTACATTTGCCAGCACAACCCGGCAACGATTACTATTTTTTGAATACTGCCAAAATATTAGTCAAAAACAAAAAAACTATTAGTCAAACAACAAAAAGGCCCCTTAAGCAGGGGCCTTTTCAATGATCCTTGGTAGCGGGGGTAGGATTCGAACCTACGACCTTCGGGTTATGAGCCCGACGAGCTGCCAGACTGCTCCACCCCGCAACTGCAATAGCCAATGATAGAAGCATTTCGCTTCAATTACAAGTTTTAGATCGATCTAAATGATGAAAAAACTGACCTTTTTTCCAACAATCTCCATGCCTGAGGCTACAGACCAAAAGCGGCCGCGCAAGCAGCCATTATTAGCCCCGGAAACAGGCCAAAAAACAAAATCGCAGCACCGTTCACTGCAAGCCCGAGATGCACGTCCAATGCGGCATTCACCGGCGCCGCCTCAACTGGCTCGTCGAAGAACATATACTTGATCACTCGCAGGTAGTAGAACGCGCCCACCACAGAGAAAACCACCGCTATCACTGCCAACCAAGTGAGGTCCGCCTTGATCGCAGCGCTCAAAACCGCAAGCTTGGCGTAAAATCCAACTGTCGGTGGCACACCTGTCATTGATACTAGCAACAGCATCATGACAAATGCATACATGGGGCTGCGACGAAACAAGCCGCGTAAATCAGTGAGCAAATTAACGCTCACTCCCTGCCTGTCCATCGCGAGAATAACGCCAAACGCACCCAGGCTAGTGAATGCATAGGTGATCGCATAGAACATTGCCGCAGAGTAGCCCTCGGAACTACCAGACAACACACCCAGCAGAATAAAGCCAACGTGTGAAATGGTTGAATACGCCAACATACGCTTTATAGACACTTGTGCCAAAGCAATCACGTTGCCAAGCACTATTGAAAGCAGAGACAAAACAATCAGCATCCCCTGCCAGCTGTTGTGAGCGGTCTCCAGACCATCAACTAGAAACCTGATCGCCAGTGCAAAGGCAGCAATCTTAGGTGCTGCAGAAATATACAAGGCAACGGAGGTTGGCGCACCGTCGTAGACATCAGGTACCCACATATGAAAAGGAGCTGCACCAAATTTAAACGCAATACCAACCACAAGAAAAGCTAGCCCGAACATGGCAGCAGTACTACCCTCACCATTGACGGCAAGGCTCGATTTTATTTCATCAAAATGCAAGCTACCGGTAGCGCCGTAAATCATAGAGATACCGTATAACAAAGCACCAGAGGCCAACGCACCCAGTACAAAGTATTTCATCGCAGCTTCAGCCGAACGTTCATCAGTACGCTTCAAAGCCACCATGGCATAAAGTGACAAAGCCAAAAGCTCCAGGCCAAGATAAAGCGTCAACATACTGCTTGAAGAGACCATGATCATCATGCCCAACACACCACTTAATGCCAGTGTGTAGTATTCGCCATTGGTGATCTTATGAGAGTTAACAAAATCACGGGAATATAAAAACACACCCATAGATACGACTAAGATCCAAGCCTTACAAATAACACTCATTTGATCCATGATGAAACTACCACCAAAAGCGGTAACTGAACCGGTCTCTGGTGATATCCACCACGTTAATATTAGTGTTACTAATAGCGCTACCTGCGACAAACCATAAGCCAGTGGCTTACGGTTTTCAGTCACGAATAAATCACCAATCAACACTACGCAAATCGCGCAAAGCAAAAACATCTCAGGAGCTACAAGCTGTAAATTATCCATTCGTCAGCCCCTACAATTTAGAAGTGGTGACATGCTGCACCAGGTTTTCGATAGTAACGTGCATCATATCTACCAGCGGCTGTGGCCATAGGCCGAAAAATAACACCATCGCAGCCAATAGACCGAGCATGATCTTCTCGCGTTTGTTTATGTCGGTTAGTTGGGCCACGTTGTCATTGGCAACATCACCAAAGATCACACGCTTAACCATCCATAATGTATACGCCGCACCCAGTATAAGTGTGCTTGCCGCCAAAAAGGCATACCAAAAGTTAGCTTTAAAGGTGGCAAGAATAACCATGAACTCTCCAACAAAGCCCGAAGTACCTGGCAAACCGGCGTTGGCCATCGCAAAGAACACCATAAACGCTGCAAACAACGGCATCGTGTTCACCACACCACCGTAGTCTGCAATTTGGCGTGAATGCATACGGTCGTACAAAACACCGACACTCAAGAACATGGCAGCAGAAATAAACCCGTGCGAAATCATTTGCACCATTGCACCTTCAAGTGCCATCACCACATGGCTATCTTGTGAGGCCACTGCACCCTCACCTGCATTTGCCACAATGCCAAAAATCACAAACATACCGAGCGTTACAAACCCCATGTGCGAAATAGAAGAGTAGGCAATAAGCTTTTTCATATCAGACTGTGCAAGGGCTACAAAGCCGATATACACCACTGCGATCAGTGAGAACAAAATAACCAGCCACGCCAACTGTGCACTGGCATCCGGCACTATCGGCATGCTAAAACGCAAAAATCCGTAGCCACCCATTTTCAACATGATGGCAGCAAGTACCGCAGAACCGGCTGTTGGCGCTTCAACGTGTGCATCAGGCAACCACGTGTGAACCGGCCACATGGGAATTTTTACTGCAAATGCTACAAAGAACGCAAAGAAGATAAACGTTTGTGCTTTTGCGGACAGCGCAAGATCGTGCAGCGCAAGAATAGAAAATGTATCGGCCTTGCTGCCCATGTAGATCAATGCGACCAACATAAACACTGAACCCAGAAAGGTATACAAGAAGAACTTTATAGTGGCGTAAACTCGACGTGGCCCACCCCAGATACCAATAATCAAAAACATTGGCAGCAGCGTTGCTTCAAAGAATATGTAGAACAAAATTGAATCAGTGGCGGCAAACACACCAACCATGAAGCCTGTCATGATTAAAAACGATGCCAGGTACAAGGCCGGTTTATCTTGAATAACTTCCCACGCCGATATAACCACTATTATATTTATAAACGTAGTCAGAATTATCAGCGGTGCTGATATTCCATCAACCCCCAAGCTGTAGTTAATACCAAAAGACGGCAACCACGCCATGTGCTCAACGAACTGCATTTCTGCAGTAGAGGAGTCAAAGCCAAAGTAAAGCGCCAGGCTAAGTACAAAGGCTATTATCGAAATAACCAACGCCAGCATGCGGCAACGCTGATCACCGACAAATAAGGTCAGCAATCCACCGAATATGGACAACCAAATGATTAAGCTTAATATAGGCATCAATCGGGGCTACGTAGTAAAGATGAATATAGACAACATTGCCAACAAACCAACAATCATGGCAAATGCGTAGTTGTACAGGTAACCGCTTCCAAGCTTGCGCACTACTGTTGAGAGCAATCCAACTTTGTTAGCAGTACCGTTAACCATTATGCCGTCGATGAGCTTTACATCACCCACGGTCCAGAGTTTATTAGCCAGCAGCAAACTACCGCCCGCAAATACCTTTTGATTAAAATCGTCAAAACCGTATTTGTTGTCGAGTATGCGGTGTACAAAACTAAACTTATCGGCAAACCAATCGGCAATTGACGGCTTGTGTAAGTAGATAAACCAAGCACTCACAGCGCCGGCCAACGCTAAGTAGACGGCAGGTACTTTAAAGCCATGCAGTACAAAGGCAACCACGCCGTGGTAATCCTTGCCTATTTTAGCTAATACATCGCGGGCTGGATCAACCTGGATCGCATCACCAAAGAAACCACCAAACAGCATGCCGCCTATAGTAAGTGCGCCCAGTATCACTGAAGGGATCGCTAATAAAATTAACGGCCAGGTAACCACCTTAGGGGATTCGTGTAAATGCTCACGGGTGTGATCATCAAATCGTTCCTTGCCATGAAACACTAAAAAGAACATACGGAAGCTGTAAAACGAGGTAATGAATACGCCTAGCAGCACACAGATATAGGCAAAGCCTGCACCCGGAATTTCTGAATAATGAACCGCCTCAATGATGGCATCTTTAGAGAAGAAACCAGAGAAGCCAGGGAAACCTATTAGCGCGAGCGTACCGATCAATGAAGTCCAGTATGTAATGGGCATGTACTTCTTTAAGCCGCCCATTTTTCTTATGTCTTGCTCGTGATGCATACCAATAATCACACTACCCGCTGCCAGGAACAATAACGCCTTAAAGAATGCATGCGTCATTAGGTGGAAAATCGCAGCTCCGTAGGCCGATGCACCTAAAGCCACCGTCATATAACCGAGCTGTGACAACGTCGAATACGCCACTACGCGTTTGATATCGTTTTGCACTATACCGACCAGGCCCATTAACAACGCGGTCAACGAACCAATCACTATGACAAACGTTAGAGCCGTTGTAGAGAGCTCAAAAAACGGTGACATGCGCGCCACCATAAAAATACCAGCGGTTACCATGGTGGCGGCGTGGATAAGGGCTGAAATAGGCGTTGGGCCTTCCATAGAGTCTGGAAGCCACACGTGCAACGGAATTTGCGCCGATTTACCCATCGCACCTATGAACAAACAAATACATGTCACGGTAAGTGCCGACCAAGCGACACCGGGAATCAGCTCTATTGTGGTGCCAACCATTGAAGGCGCTGCTGCAAAAGCTTCTGAGTAATTCAAAGTACCGGTGTACATTAGTACTGCCGCAATCCCCAATAGGAAACCGAAGTCCCCTACCCGGTTAACCAGGAAAGCTTTAAGGTTAGCGAATATTGCCGTTGGTTTTTTGTACCAGAAGCCAATCAATAAATAAGACACAAGGCCTACCGCTTCCCAACCAAAAAACAACTGCATAAAATTGTTTGCCATCACAAGCATTAACATGGCAAAAGTGAACAGCGATATATAACTGAAGAAACGCTGATAACCGGGATCGTCGTGCATATAGCCAATGGTGTAGATATGCACCATCAATGATACCGAAGTCACGACTGTCATCATCACAACCGTCAGTCGGTCTATTAGAAACCCGACTTCAAACTTAATCCCACCGCTGACCATCCAGGTGTAGATAGTCTCGTTGAACATCACCGAGCCATCACCAGATAAACTTTTGCTAAGTGCGACCAATGACAACAAGAACGCTATTGCAACACCTGCAATAGTGACCCGATGCGAATTAACGCGGCCAAGCTTTTTGCCAAAGAAACCAGCGGCAATTGCGCCAAACAATGGCGCTAACGGTGTAAGAATATATACAAGTTTCATCTCTTACCCCTGCAGCTGATCAAGATCAGATACGTTAATGGTGCCGCGGGTTCGGAACAAGACCACCAAAATGGCAAGCCCGATCGCAGCTTCAGCCGCCGCAACAGTGAGAATAAAAAATACAAACACCTGCCCTGCTGTGTCACCAAGAAAATACGAGAACGCGATAAAGTTGGTATTGACTGCCAATAACATCAATTCAATACACATTAAAATAATAATGACATTCTTTCGGTTCAAAAATATGCCAGCAATACTGAGGGTAAACAAAATCGCACCAAGTGTCAGGAAGTGAGAAAGTGGGATCATGGCTTCACCCCTTCAGTCGCACCATCAATAGGCGGGTTGTTATCGCCATTATCGGAATGGTTAGCTGCATTGGCTTTGGCCGCAGCGCTTGCCTTTGTGGCGGCATTTGAAATACTGCCAATATCCTGGTTGTCTTGACTGTTCACTTCAACCACTCGTAGACGATCTTCCTTTTGTACCAACACTTGCTCAGCTGGTCGCTGATACTTAGTCAGTGGTCGTCGACGCATTGTCAGCGCAATGGCTGCAACAATCGCGACTAATAGAATGACCGCTGCTACTTCAAACTGAAATAAGTAATCGGTATACATAGCCATACCGAGCTCTTCGGTATTGCTGTACTCAGCAGGCTTTGGCACTGGTTGTGGGAATTTATCATCGCCGGTCCATTTGACTCGAATCAAAAAGATCATTTGAAAAACAATAGCCGCGACTATGCCGCCACCAACAACCAAATATTTATGAAAGCCTTCGCGTAAAGGTGCCAGGTTTATGTCTAGCATCATTACCACGAATAAGAACAACACCATGACCGCACCAACGTAGACCAGCACCAGGGTAATGGCGAGAAACTCCGCTTCCATTAACATCCAAATAACAGCGCTGTTTACAAAAGCGAGCACTAAAAATAATGCCGCCTGCACAGGATTGCGAGTAGTAATTACCCCAACCGCAGCGCCTACCAGCACCAACGAGAACACCCAGAAAACCAGAAGTTTAAAGTCCATGATTTCCCTTAGCGAAACGCTGCGTCAGTGGCGCGATCAGCTGCGATCTGCGCTTCGTATTTATCACCGATAGCGAGCAATTTGTCTTTAGTCATTATTTGCTCACCACGCTTTTCAAAGTGGTATTCAAAAATTCGAGTCTCAACAATAGAATCTACCGGACAGGCCTCTTCACAAAAGCCACAAAAAATACACTTAAAAAGATCGATATCGTAGCGAGTCGTACGACGCGTATTATCAGCGCGCTGTTCAGAGTCAATGGTAATTGCCAGTGCCGGGCAAACTGCTTCGCACAACTTGCAAGCAATACAACGCTCTTCACCATTGTCATAACGGCGCAATGCGTGCAATCCACGAAAACGTGGCGACTGAGGTGTTTTCTCCTCAGGGTACTGCACGGTAAATTTCGTTTTAAAGAAATACTTACCAGTGAGCTTCATACCCTTGAGTAACTCAAGCAGCATTAAACTCTTTAATGTGGATTTAACGTTTCCAGTCATTAGGCTGCCCCTACTGCACGAATGTCAAACCAAGGTGCAATTTCTAATAAGATCGCGACCGCCTCTACCGTGATCCACACAATAGTTACCGGTATAAATACCTTCCAGCCTAAACGCATGATCTGATCATAACGATAGCGTGGAAAAGTCGCGCGAAACCAAAGAAAGAAGAAAAGCATAAAGGCGGTTTTAGCGAAGAACCAGCCCATGCCATCTGGGAGAAACGGCACAGGTGATAACCAACCACCCAGGAACATAATTACGGCTAACGCGGCAATCATGATCATGTTGGCGTATTCCGCTAAAAAGAACAGCGCGAACGCCATACCAGAATAGTCAACGTGAAAGCCCGCAACAATTTCAGACTCACCCTCTGCCACATCAAATGGCGCACGGTTGGTTTCTGCAACGCCGGATATAAAGTAGACAATAAAAAGCGGGAACAACGGAAGCCAAAACCAATGAAATATATTGCCGCGCTGAGCATCAACAATATCACCGAGATTTAGACTGCCACTGACCATCAATACACCAACCAAGGCAAAACCCATCGCAATTTCATAAGCGACAATCTGTGCCGCAGAACGCATAGCACCAAGAAATGCATACTTAGAGTTAGATGCCCACCCGGCTATGATCACACCGTAGACACCGAGCGATGTTAACGCCAGTACATACAAGAGTCCGGCATTCACATCTGCAAGGATCGCAGTATCACTAAACGGTATAACCGCCCAGGCTGCAAACGCTGCACCCAAAGACAAAATGGGGGCGATCATAAACAAAAAACGGTGCGAGTTAGTCGGCACTAATACTTCTTTGGTTAGAAGTTTTAGTACATCTGCAAAAGGCTGTAGAAGTCCGAAGAACCCTACTCTGTTTGGCCCTTTTCTTACCTGAATTGCACCAATAACTTTTCGCTCAGCGTAGGTTAAATACGCTACCGATAAAATTAACGGCACAATAATCAGTGCGATCTTAAATACTGTCCAAAGCAGAAACAGCAGGCCCTCAAAGAATCCCATACCTTATTCGCCCGCCACTAATGTTACTGGCTCAAACATACAGCCAAAGCCTGCTAGATCCATACTGCCCATGGGCAACCATGCACAACCCTGCGGTACACCGTCGTCTTGTCGGACTTTAATCATCACAGTGTCACCATTTTGTTCAGCGCTAACAACAGTGTTTTCTGCCAAACCGAGCTTTGTCATATCTTGACTGTTAAGCGCCACAAAGTTTTGTTGCGCATCGGTGGTTTTTTGCAATGAGCGTGCTCGACGAACCAGCATGTCAGATTTATAGGCTGGTAGATCACCACAACGCAATAGGCTGCTTGAATGGCCTGTCGGTATTTCAATGCTATCTACTGTATAGCTGTTATCGAGTTGTAGTTCACGACACTGCTCTTTTAACTCAGCTCGAATACCTTCAACGCTATCGTATTCAAAACCATCAAGTTCTAATTGATTACCTAACACACGGAGAATCTTCCAGGCCGGACGCCCGTCACCCGGTGGTTTGGTAGTACCGTTAAACATTTGCCATGCACCCGTTGCATTAACAAAAGTACCTGCGGTCTCAGCAAATGCAGCAGATGGCAGCACAATATCGGCGTGCTCTACTGCATGCCTACTCAGGTGAGTAGATACGATAACAAGCTTTGTCTCTTTTAGTAATTGCCGAGCCTTCGCTGCATTGATTTGCTCATAGCGTGGCTCAACACCCATTAGAACTACAGCTTTTAACGGCGCACTAAGCATTTCATTAGCGTTTAAGCCAGGCTTCTCAACCGCAACACCTGCAACGCCTCTGTGTGGCACGCAACCTGTCAACCACGCACCTGCAGTATTACCACCCTCCGGCAAGTAACCAAGGGTTGCACCAGTCGCTGTTGCTATACAGCTGGCAATGGCACGAAGGCTTGAGTAATTCGGATGCATAACTGCAGAATTACCGAGTAGTACAACAGCCTTGTCTGACTCTTTAAGCTTTGCTGCTATCTCTTTATGAGCATCGGTGACTGTCGCTTTTGATGCAATGCTGGTGATCGCTTCATCGTTACACCCACAAGCCACTGCTACCGCTAAAAGATGTAACAACATGTCTGCTGGTAATGCACCAATGTTATGGTGCGGGTCAAAATTCATTGCATAGACACGCGGATTAATAAAGCTAATCGCCGCACCTTTTAAACTCGCTTTTCGCAATCGCAGTGCTGCTAAAGGCTGCTCTTTACGAGTGTTCGATCCAATCAATAGACCAGCATTTATGTCTTCGAGATCTTCGAGACTCATACCAAGCCATGGCATAACGGGTGCTGAGTTTTGATCATTAAAATCTGTTTGCGTTAAGCGGTGATCAATATTGTTGCTGCCAAGAGCTCGAATGAGTTTTTGTAATAAGTATTGCTCTTCTAGCGTGGCAGAAGCCGCAGCCAATGCCGCAATTGATTTAGCACCATGCTGATCAACGCTATCTTTAAGAATCGATGCCGTTTCAGCCAATGCTGTTTGCCAATCAACCTGCTTTAACTCACCGTCAATACGCATCATTGGCGTGGTGACTCGATCATCAGTGTATAAACCTTCATAACTGAATCGATCGCGATCAGAGATCCAGGTTTCGTTAACTGCTTCGTTTTCGCTAGGTACAACTCGTTTAACTTCGTCGTTGCCAACGTGCACAGCAACATTACTACCGACACTATCGTGTGGTGATACAGACTGGTGCTGTGTCAGTTCCCACGAACGTGCCGTAAAACGTGAAGGCTTAGCGGTAAGCGCACCAACAGGGCAAAGATCAATAACGTTGCCTGATAGTTCTGAATCAACACTTTTTGCAATGTAAGTACCGATACGCATGTTTTCACCACGGCCAGTCGCACCTAACTCACGCACGCCTGAGATCTCTTCACCAAAGCGCACACAACGAGTGCAGTGAATGCAACGCGTTAGCTCTGTAGAGATCAACGGACCAATATTTTTATCCATCACTACGCGTTTAGTTTCAACGTAGTCTGATGAGCTATTACCGTAACCAAGTGCGACGTCTTGCAACTCACACTCGCCTGCCTGATCGCATATAGGGCAATCAAGTGGGTGGTTAATCAGTAAAAATTCCATTGTGCCGGCTTGTGAACTTGAAGCAAGTTCAGAGTTGGTTTTTATAACCATGTCCGGCGCTATAGGTGTTGCACAAGCAGGCAGCGGTTTAGGCGCTTTTTCTACCTCTACAAGGCACATACGGCAGTTAGCCGCGACGCTTAATTTTTTGTGATAACAAAAGCGCGGAATAGTGATTCCGGCTTCGTCAGTCACTTCAATGATCATTTGGCCTTTGCGTGCTTTCAGAGGCTGACCATCGACAGTGATGTTGATCAGGTCTTCACTCATGCGGCAGTCCCAAGTTTTTCTTGCACCAGACTTCGCTTGTGCTCAACGTAGTATTCAAACTCTGGTCTAAAGTGGCGCAACATACCTTGCACAGGCCAGGCAGCAGCCTCACCGAGTGCACAAATAGTACGGCCTGCGATTTTACCGGCTACATCTTCGAGCTTGTCTATATCTTCTGGTCGGCCCTTACCATCAATGATACGAACCAACATACGGTACAACCAACCCGTGCCCTCACGACAAGGAGTACATTGCCCACAACTTTCAGAATAATAAAATCTAGAAATTCTGCACAGCGCTTTTACCATGTCGGTGGTTTCATCCATGGATATCACAGCACCTGAACCCAACATAGAGCCCGACTTAGCGATAGAGTCGTAATCCATGTTGGTGGCAAGCATGATGTCACCTGGAAGTACTGGCATAGATGAACCACCAGGAATAACCGCTTTAAGCTTTCGCCCACCGCGCACACCGCCCGCTAGTTCTAGTAGTTCACTAAAAGGTGTGCCTAAGCAAATTTCAAAGTTACCGGGGTTATTGACATGACCCGACATTGAAAAGCATTTTTGACCACCTGAATTTTCAACACCAAGATCCATAAACCACTCAGGTCCATTTCTTATAATGGCAGGCGTTGATGCCACTGATTCAGTGTTATTAATAGTAGTCGGCTGACCATAGAGCCCGAAGTTAGCCGGAAAAGGCGGCTTAAAGCGTGGCTGGCCTTTCTTGCCTTCTAGTGATTCAAGTAACGCGGTTTCTTCACCACAGATATAAGCACCAGCGCCAAGCGTACCGTATAGATCAACATTAACACCTGAGTTCTTAACGTTCTGACCGATCCAACCGTTGTCATAAGCTTCTTTTAACGCCGCCATGAATCGCTTGTATGGCTCATCCATCCACTCGCCGCGCATGTAGTTATAACCAACTGTCGCACCAATGGCGTAACAACCAATCAACATACCTTCAATAAGTGAATGCGGGTTAAAGCGATGGATATCGCGGTCTTTGCAAGTGCCAGGCTCTGATTCATCACTGTTAACAACTAAATAGTTCTGACCACCTTCAGCAGGCTTTGGCATAAAGCTCCACTTAAGGCCGGTAGGAAAACCTGCCCCTCCACGACCGCGCAACCCAGAAGCTTTGATGGTATTAACCACTTCCTCTGGCGGGATCTTTTCTGCAAGTATTTTATTCCAGGCTTCATAACCACCTACTTTGAGATAGTTCTCATAGGTCCATGGCTGATCAAACTTAAGCGTGGTGTAGCACACCTGATTTTGTTCTTTACTCACGAGTTCTACTCCAGTGAGTCAAGAATCTTATCCACCTTCTCAGGGGTAAGACTCATGTGATAAACGTGATCGACTTGCATCATCGGGCCACCGTCACACCCTGCCAGGCATTCTTCTTCTACTTTAAGAAAAATTTTACCGTCAGGTGTGCTTTCACCGATTTTGATACCGTATTTTTTTTCAACGTGGCTAACGATGGTATCGCTACCCATTAACATGCAGCTGATGTTAGTGCAGATCGCCACGCAGTGTTTGCCGACTGGCTTGGTTTCATACATTGAATAAAACGATGCTACTTCATAGACCGCTATATTCGACATTTCGAGCTTGGCAGCAACGGCATCCATCAATTCAACAGTTAGAAAACCATCGTTTTGATGCTGCGCTGCTCTTAGAGCCGCAAGTACCGCAGATTGTTTTTGATCATCCGGGTAGCGCTTTAGCCATTCATCGATCTCTTCGATCGAGTGGGCATCAAGCTCTGTTCCCTTTGTCGGGTTGCTTGAATCACTAGAATTCGCACTCATCTGTCTATCTCCCCAAATACTACGTCTTGGGTACCGATCACCGCTACAACATCAGACAACATATGCCCATTAACCATTTCGTTTAAAGCCGCCAAGTGATAAAAACCCGCCGCTCGAACTTTCAAACGGTACGGTTTGTTTGCGCCATCTGAAATCAAGTAACAACCAAACTCGCCTTTCGGGTGTTCAATGGCTGCATATGATTCACCTTCTGGCAAACAAAAGCCTTCAGTAAATAATTTAAAGTGATGAATCAGTGATTCCATATCGCCTTTCATTTCAGCGCGACGTGGTGGTGCGACTTTGTGATCTTCTGTTAATACAGGGCCTGGGTTAACACGCAGCCAGGCAATGCACTGCTTAATAATTTCATTCGACTGACGCATCTCTTCCATACGGACTAAGTAGCGATCATAGCTATCGCCCTCTACGCCAACTGGAATATCAAACTTCATGCGATCGTACACTTCATAAGGCTGCTTCTTGCGAAGGTCCCACTCAATGCCCGAGCCGCGTAGCATTGGACCAGTAAATCCAAGCTGCAATGCACGCTCAGGTGATACCACACCAATACCTACCAAACGCTGTTTCCAAATTCGGTTATCAGTTAGGAGTGTTTCGTATTCATCAACGCAACCGGGAAAACGATTGGTGAAGTCTTCAAGAAAATCCAATAAGGAACCTTGGCGTGCTTCATTAAGTTTTGACGCATTATTTTTGCTGCGAAAACGCGACGATTCATACTGCGGCATAGTATCGGGAAGATCACGCGCTACCCCACCTGGTCGGTAGTACGTGGCGTGTAGTCTTGCGCCAGAGACTGCCTCGTAGCAATCCATTAGATCTTCGCGTTCACGGAACGCATACAAAAACATAGACATCGCCCCAACATCAAGGCCGTGCGCGCCAATCCACATTAAGTGGTTAAGTATGCGAGTGATCTCATCAAACATAACGCGGATATACTGCGCACGTTCGGGTACTTCTACGCCTAGCAAGTTTTCTATAGCCATAACATAGCCGTGCTCGTTGCACATCATGGATACGTAATCGAGTCTATCCATATAACCAATGCTTTGGTTATACGGTTTGCTTTCAGCTAATTTTTCAGTACCGCGGTGCAGTAATCCTACATGAGGGTCAGCACGCTCTATGACTTCGCCGTCCATCTCTAGAATTAAGCGCAATACTCCGTGCGCTGCAGGATGCTGCGGGCCAAAGTTTAATGTGTAGTTTCTAATCTCAGGCATCTTGTTGTTCCTCAGATACCGAGCCATCAGCGGTGGAGTCTTGGTTTTCTGGCTGCTCACTACTTACACGGCGGCTAGTCTTGCGAATTACGCGCGGTACCAAAACCCGTGGTTCAATAGTGACAGGCTCATAGATCACACGCTTACGTTTGGGGTCGTAGCGCATTTCAACGTTACCCACCAATGGAAAGTCTTTTCTAAACGGGTGACCAACAAAGCCGTAGTCTGTTAATAGACGGCGTAGATCATCGTGACCATCAAAGTGAATACCGAATAGATCAAAGGCTTCACGCTCTGCCCACTCAGCGGATGACCAAACAGAGGTTACCGATGGCACGACAGGAAATTCATTGTCTTGTGCGTACACTTTAAGCCGCACGCGAACATTGTGCTTGAGCGACAACAACTGATAGGCCACTGCAAAACGCGGTTTATCACTTTCAAATGCTTTTGTTTCATCGCCGAAGCTCATGCGACCAACAGAGGCACCCGACACGCCACGACTATAGCCACTGCCGCCGGTTTCCCATTCGTCTTGTCCGTACGTTAGGTAGTCAATGCCGCAAACATCACTCAGTTGCTCGAATGATAATAATGGGTTATCACGCAGCTCTGTCGCGACTTCAACGAGCTTGGCCGCTTCAACTTCAAGCGACAGCTCATCAAGATCTGTATCGACTTTTAAAACACCCGCAATTGAGGCTGACTTTATGGTGTCAGCCATTGCTAATGCATTTTTATGATATGTCTTCTTCAAAAGATAATGCTTCGTTGTATCCAGTTTCGAAAATGCAGCTGCTACTAGGCGCGAGCAATCACATTGGGTCGACGAATTTTATTTTGCAGTTGAATAATACCGTACAACAGGGCTTCAGCCGTAGGTGGGCAGCCTGGAACATAAACATCTACCGGTACAATTCTATCGCAGCCCCGCACTACTGCGTAGCTGTAGTGGTAGTAGCCGCCGCCATTCGCACAAGAACCCATGGAAATAACCCATTTTGGCTCTGGCATCTGGTCGTACACTTTTCTAAGTGCCGGGGCCATTTTATTAACCAACGTACCGGCGACAATCATGACATCTGATTGGCGTGGGCTTGGGCGAAAAACAATCCCGAAGCGGTCAAGGTCGTAGCGTGCAGCGCCGGCGTGCATCATTTCAACCGCACAGCAGGCAAGACCAAAAGTCATTGGCCACATTGAACCGGTACGCGCCCAGTTGACTAGTTTGTCAGTAGACGTGGTAATAAAGCCTTTATCTAAAACTGCTTCTATTCCCATTCTAGCGCGCCTTTTTTCCACTCATAAATAAAGCCGATCAGGAGTATTCCTATAAAAATACCCATGGCAACAAATGCCTCTATGCCAATGGTGTCCAGCACAACTGCCCACGGAAACAGGAAGGCAATTTCCAGATCAAAAATAATGAACAAGATGGCCACCAGGTAGTAGCGCACGTCAAACTTCATTCGTGAATCTTCAAACGCCTCAAAGCCACATTCGTAGGGAGAGTTTTTTTCAGTGTTCGGCTCGGTCGGACCAACAAGGGTGCCAAGCGTCAGCATCACTACCCCCAATACCAGGGCTATGAGTATGAACAGTAAAACTGGAAAATAATTGGCTAGCATGTCAGTACAGAGGGCCTTGAGTTGAGCATATTGTAGCTTTTAAATAACTTATTTGGTGCCAACGCCCGGAGTCGAACCGGGACGGCTTGCGCCACTACCCCCTCAAGATAGCGTGTCTACCAATTCCACCACGTCGGCCAAGTAAATTAATCTCTACTATTTTAAACCACATTGAGACATGTGGAGTAACTATTTAATCGTTTAGTTTTAGTAGCCCTATTCGCTTTTCGGCGTTAGATCCGGTGTATCAGACGGTGTTACCGCAGGTACATCAGTTTCAGTGCTGGTTTCAGGCACCGCTGGTACATCAACCGCAGTATTTTCAGGGGTAACAACATTGTTCACACCGTCCGTTGCAGGTACATCTTGTTGCTGAATGGCGGGTGTTTCTATGCCATCAACTACACTGCCAATGCCTGAATTGCTCGTGCGCTGCGATGCCAGGAAGAATAGCAGCATACTGGTGCAAAAGAATGCCAATGCAAAAAGCGTCGTCATACGGGTTAAAAATGAACCGGAACCCTTAGAACCGAATACAGTGGATGAGGCACCACTACCGAACGCCGCTCCAGCCTCGGCGCCTTTGCCGTGCTGAATTAGCACCAAACCGATAACCCCAAGGGCAAGAAAAACGTGAACAACTAAAGCAATTGTTTGCAGCATGAGTAAATTTGATCCGTCTGGACGAGACTTAAGCCTGAACCGCTGCCGCTTGGCAGACAGCAAGAAAATCGGCACTTTTTAACGCGGCGCCACCGATAAGACCGCCATCAATGTCTGGCTTACTGAAAAGCTCAGCAGCATTACCAGGATTTGCACTACCACCATATAAAATTCGTAACTTTGCGGCGGCAGCTTGATCTTGCTTAGCCACAAACCCGCGAATATGCGCATGAACTTCCTGCGCCTGTTCAGGGCTTGCCGTTACACCAGTACCAATAGCCCAAACCGGCTCATAAGCCACTACTGCACCGTCAAGTGCCTGCTTACCACCTAAATCGAACACCGCCTGCAACTGAGCATCAACGACAGCAGCAGTATTGCCCGCCTCGCGATCTTCAAGTGTCTCACCGACACAGAAGATAGACGTCAACCCGGCAGCCATAACCGCCTGATGTCGAGCCGCACAGGATTCGTTGGTATCGCCAAAAAGTGTACGACGCTCAGAATGGCCAATAATGACATAGTCACAGCCAAACTCAGCCAGCATGGTAGACGAAACCTCACCCGTATAAGCCCCACCCTCATGAGCGCAAGCATTTTGAGCACCTAATTTTACATCAGTACCCTTGAGTACCTCAGCCACCTCAGGCAAATGCACACTCACCGGACAAACTACTACATCAACACCTGTCACAACAGACGCTGCCACCTCGCGAGCAAGCGAGCAAGCGCCCTCTCTCGAACCGTTAAGCTTCCAATTACCAGCAACCATTGGCGTACGCATGATAGATCTTTCTTCAACAAGAATTTAAGGGTGCAATTGGCGAAACCACGCCACAAAGCCGCGAAAGAGTAACGCGCGATCAGCAAAAAAGCAATTCCGCAGCACTCCACCACACATTGTAGCCGCTAACACGCCGAATGCGTTGATTTATTACTAATTAGTGCCCATCCATAAACGACTGCTACTGCGGTCGCCTCAAGCACGCTACGCATTGTTTATGGATGGGCACTAATTAGAAGTTGTGACTAATTGTCTGTAATCAAGGGGTGGCTTGAGAATTCGGCAGACCGGCTTGCGATTTACAGGATCGTGGGAGAAATACAGTGAGAGATCAACTTTCAAACGGATCGCAGCCTGGATTGCCTTTATGGCTGGCGGGCTTCTATGACGAGCGGTACCTGCAAAGCCAATTATGTGAGAAAAACAGAGAGATCACGTTTCAACTGCACGGCAGCCCGGGTTTGTCTTCGGGGCAGAACGTCCCACGCTTACGCTTGTGGGTTTCCTTTACAAGCGGTATCTGCAACCGATTACGTGAGAAAAACAGAGAGATCACCCTTTCAACCGCATAGCAGCCCGGATTTGTCTTCGGGGCAGAACGTCCCACGCTTACGCTTGTGGGTTTCCTTGACGAGCGATATCTGCAACCGATTACGTGTAGAAACATAGAGAGATCACCATTCAACTGCGCGGCAGCCTGGATTCGTCTTCGGGGCACAAAGCCCCTCACTTACGCTTGTGGGCTTCTTAAAATTTGGTTGATAGCCATAAATCCGGTTCGAGCCATTGATGCATTCGTCGGTAGTTTAGATCTCAAAATTTACTAACACCCGGGCAGAATCACACTCAGGCCAACCAGCCTACTCCCGCGGCACGCTACTCAAACTTTATCTACACGGTTATCAGAATCGAATCCGCAGTACTCGCAATCGGGCTCGAAAAAGCCATGATCGAATACAAAATATTGCGGCTTCTCAATTCTATTGGCCGAAATTCTGATTTGCATGCTACTGGTCACTGTTTTGATTTTGAAGCAAAACTAATACCGGCTCGTTTCATTTAAAGTACGTAACCTATACATCGAGCCTTATTCGATTAACTACAATCAGGATTTATATCTCCAAGCCTGTTGCTCATGTAAGTCACGTTGTTAATCACCTGAAATACAACAGATCCCCCGGATGTATTACAGTCAATAGCCCATCCGTGACTATTACTGATACTGACTGTATCAAGATCAACAATTGATCCTCGTATGAAGTTTAGAGCACCGAAGGGGCCACGGCCTGTCACTGGCCCATCTATTTCCGAGTCAAAGCCACCACCTGTCACAGTTAAGTGCGTCGCACTAAAGTTGCTCGCAAATATTCCACGCCAGTTCTGTGGATCTTCTGGAGGACCAGAGATAATAACCGGCTTTTCAGAGGTACCTGAAATTAGTATCGCTGGTGGCTCTTCACCGTTTCTGAGCTCGAACTCCTGCACATCAATACGACCCGATTCGTCTACATATATACGCACTCCGGCATCTACAAACAACTTTGGGTGAGGCAACATGGAATCGAATCCACGCCGCCCTATCGACAATGTGGATATAGACCATGGCACACCAAGATCTTTAAGGGTATATTCCCCTCCTCTCAAATTACTTTCCTCAATTAATCGAATCCCAGACAGACCGTTAGCTGATGTCGACAAATCATATATATTGCTGTCGTCCAGCGTAGCTACTTGCGTTATTGACAGGGCCAGTCCATAGCCCTGGTTACTCGTAAAGGAATTGTCGGTAAAATCTTCAATTAGTATTCCTTCTCCAACGGTCATTCCATTTCCACTTGAACCAGATACCGATACATTGGAAATATTTGCTAATGCAGGTGGGTTATCGCTGAAAACAGAGACAGAAGATGTGAGCTCTATAGCCGCATCAACACCACCGTTTTCCACATTGGTATGAGTCAACTTAAAATTAGTTCCCTCTAGTGCAATTCCGTCCCAGTAACCATCTGATTGTTCTTCTCCCAGGAACTCGATTGGCTCGGACACAGTTCCCTCAGACACTATAAAGCCAGATGTGCTTAGTGATGCTCCTCTTGCAAATATAAATTTTGCACCCGCGACAATTGTTGCCTCGTTAATCTCAAGGTCACCAATGACATAGTAATCACAATCAGCGTCTGAATTTGGAAAGACTCGTAGCTCACTACTCAGTGCTGAGTTAACTAGAATAGTTTCATTGCACTGCGTAACGTCCCGTCGTTCGGCATCGCTTACGACTGGTGATTGATCAAGCATACAGCTCGGGTCACTATCACCCAATACGGCCTCGCTTATCACTAAGCCTGAAATAGAGATACTCTGCGGCTGAGAACTGGAAGTAGAACTGGAACAAACCACACCCCAACTGCGGCTGTTATTGATCATCATATTTTCTATCGTGCCGCGATTTGTATTAACACTCACGGCTCCACCAATTGAACTAGCCACTGAACCGCCGTTATTCACTATTAGATTTCGAACGTGATTGTCTCTATCCAGCTCCAGCCCGCCCCATCCAGACTCACTCCCATCAACAGAATTGAATACGACAGGTAATTGTTGAGTACCGTTGAGCAACGATTCGGTGAACGAAATATCCGTATCATCTGCCACAATGAATTCGACACCTGCTTCAATCGCGCTGGAACGAATATTGACTCCTCCACTTTGACCGCTGGGCTGAATTGAGTTTTTAAGCCGGTACGGTGTATTCAGGTTTTTAAATATCTGCCCATTGATGAATCTGCTGTCGATTTCTATCCCTGATATCGCGTTAGCACCAGCGGAACCACCGAAGGCATTGTTTCTACCTAAAAAACTCACCAAATTGCGATCAATAACCAAGGCCACGCCTGAGTTTGAGGCGATGATATTCGCCTCAAAAACCAGATCCTCTGTTTGGGCGGATGTGTCGTCCAACACCAGCCCGGCTGAAACACTATTGAGAAAACTACTTTCTGTAATTGATAACCCACCGCCCGACGCATTAGCAATAACCATTGCTTGTGTATCTGCGTTAGCTGAAACCGCACCACCGCCAGAGAAAACAGCACCGTTAATATTTCCACCACGAGTAAAATTAATCATGCCCCACGGACTGTTTGCATCTGCCGCCTGAAATCGAACGGGTGAAGATTGTGTACCCTCGATCAACACCTCAGACACTCTGAATGTCAAATCGATTCCTTCTTGAAGCACAAAAGTTACGCCATCATCAATCACAACATCCTCACGGATAGTGATGTCTTCATCGATCAGATAGTCGCAACCACCTGACAGGTTAGTCAGACGCAATGGCGTGCTGGTATTATTGTCGATTGCATCTTCCAATCGTTGTGTACACGCTCCGACCGTAATCACCGGAGGTGCTGCTACCCCCGATGATCCTGGTTGTGATCCACCACCAGAGGAACCCCCACCACCACACGAAACTAATAAACCTGCAAAGATTGTTGGAACCGCAACAGCCTGTATAGTCTCTATATTCATTGGTTATCTATTCCTTTAATCCAAAGTAGTCCATCAGGCCAAGCCAGTACGATTGTTCCATCATCAAATGAAAAGATAGGGCCTGAAGATGTATTAATGGCTGAAAAAAGATCTCTGAGTAAGACAGAAACCCCATTAACATCAATTCGATCCAGCGGCTTTAATAGTATTTTAAAGCGATCGTCAGTTTCCTTTCGCAACATGTGCACACCCAATATTTGACTACTGGCTTTGTCGTACAGTGAGGCAAAAAACACTGGCGCATTATTAGTATCCAGGTAGGCATTACTCAATGCAGCTATGACAAGTTGCTCGTCAAAACCGATCACTTCACCGTGACTGGCTACCAGCTGTTCAGTCACACCAAAGCCGGAAGATCTCTCACTTGGAACAGATTGTGTGACAAGCCCGTATGCTGATCTCCCAGGCACATCAATTAAGGCGTGAGGTTGCCCGTCCGGCAATTGGCCTGAGAATACAGCTTGTTGTCCAGCGTTAGATAGGTTTCCACCCACAACATAATATTCTTGCCCGGTATTACTAAAACCAAATCGAGTGTTGCGGTCTGATACAGACATCAGCACCGAACCCTTAGGGCTGACATCAAATTGAAACGGATATTGATCTACCAGATTTGGTGCATAGTCACCCTGCACAAACGGCAATTGTTCGCCTTCAACATACACCAGGCTGGGAGTATCTGTGCCAATCTGGTACCACCACGAGTCACGGCGATCGAGCGCGCCTCCCCTCTCATTTCGCTTCTCTATAACCGAGCTGTAGAAAAAGCCGCCATCCGGAAATACTTTT
This sequence comes from uncultured Granulosicoccaceae bacterium, assembly GCA_937927895.1. Classification (GTDB taxonomy): domain Bacteria; phylum Pseudomonadota; class Gammaproteobacteria; order Granulosicoccales; family Granulosicoccaceae. Next base: position 29,778 of record CALGKA010000106.1, read on the forward strand.
TCCAGTGTTACCTGATAATGAAAATAACCTGGTGCGCCTGTAACTTCGCTACCTTCAAGCACAAGCGCTTGCAGCGTTTCTCCTGACAATTGCACGATGGCGTACTTTGATAGCCCCGGACAATCAGTTAAGCCACGGTTCTCAAAACCAATCTGCATAACAACTGTGCCACTGTCATCCATATTCATCACAGGTGCACCGGATCGGGCTTTCGGTACTATTGGACATCCATCTAGCGACAGTCCATCTACGTTATCTGAACCTGAGTCCAGTACGATATCGGAGCCCGATCGTAAATGTCGCCTAAGTGAACCAGATGGGTCTCTATAAATAGTCCCCGCTAGTGAATGGGACAACCCGGATTCAGATTCGAAAGCCCGAATCCAGCTAGGAGCGACGTTGATATCGATGTTTTCATTGCTTACTCGTGCGCCATTGTCATCGACAATGATAGTTAACGGGCTCGCTGTACTTATGGTCGAGCCGTCTCTGCCATCCTGTTTAACACCAACCAGTGCAAGCAGCGCCATGGATCCATCTGATGCGAGGGATGTTTGAGCGACATCACGAATAGCAAATCGATCTGGCAAACCACTAATAGCGGTACCTTCACCAATTACCACTTGTGGATCATCCAGGCTGCCAGCTATTACGTCTGCGACACCCGGCAGGCCGCTCGGCATGGTGTAAGTAGCTGCCCAGGCGATCAGCCCGGAAGGATGCGAGGTAGCAGCCGAAATACCCACCAAGCGCTTCGTTACCCCGGCAGGCTGTACCACTTCATTTGTATGTGTGAGTAACTTGACAGTAACACCGGAAGACAGGACAGTTCCGCCAGTAGAATCTTCTGTAACGATGTTGTCTGCTTGTTCGGTCTCTGTGGTTTCACCATCAGCGCTGCCTGCAGAATCTGTATCTTGCTCTGCATCAGTTACATTAACATCTTCAGTACCGTTGGTAGTTGAATCGCCCTGGGTTACGTCCTCCGCATTGGTTGACGCCTGACCCGTATCTTCTGACGATACGACGTTACCCAAGTCAGACATGTTGTCATCTTCATCGCCAGAGGAACCACCACAGGCCTGGAGACAACACAAAATCACCACTGAGATAGCAGAAGTTAGCTTGACCATTACGGTATCTTCCTTTTCACCTGGTTATTCCCAATTCAACGCTCAAGCGGCACGACTATCAGACCAGACGAACGACTAGTATTACCGTTGTACTTCAATACCACCCAGTTATCGTCAATAATCATAGGAATATCCCTGAGGCCTTCAATTCTTACAGGCACGGTATCCGTTTCGATAACCTCCCCTGGGGTAAATAATTTTTTAGGCTCTGCAGATGCATCACGTAACCATATTCCGCTCTCACTCGCCGATTCGTCGTCGACATCGTTGACACTCGCAGAAAAAATCACTGTCCCGCCATCAAAAGCACGTGCTTCTCCCACGCTACTGACAAAAGCAGAATCTGCAAATCCTGGAAATGCGGCTCCTCCTTCAGTGGCTATTGCAACCAGCGGACTTGAACCACTTACCGGCAAGCTGGAATAAGGACTAACAGGTGGATGCGGATAGCCACTTATAATTGATGTTCCGTATGTAGACGATACATACCCGTCATCCGCCACCAACAAAGACTCAGCTACCCCTTCTTGATTGAAGGAAGACGGTGGATCTCCCTCGTACGACACCGGACTATCACCCAAAGCAGATTGAAACGTTTCACCTTCCAGTGCCACGAGTCTTGGCTCGCCGACAGCAGAAACCACCCAACGAGAATCGAATGTCTCACCGGTGCTTGGTTTTGCTATTACCGCCCGCGCTAATATCTGCCCTGCATCAGACACATTGCGAATGCTAACTTCCACAAACACCGCATTGTCCATACCGGGCACCGCAAAACCTGCACTCAGAAGCTCTGAAAAGCCTCCCTGTGCGGTGTACATCATGATTGAACTTGTGTCGTCGCCGATAATCCTCTGCCGGGTCTGTGTTGCAAATTCATCTTTCACAACTCCACGTCTGGCGCAAACTCCGTCGTTGTTTGCAGCCGATGTCTCTGCATCGAGTACTGAATCAAAGTAGAGCACACCGGAGCTATCCAGTGCGTACTTCCCTCGTTGGTCAAAACTAACTCGACAACCATCAGACAACACTGGCAGTACTTGTAGCCTTTGCTGCTCTGACAGTGAGAAAGTGTCAGAACTTACAGTGACAAACCGCGGACCTTCACCCGAATCAACAAACAAAGCGGTGGGGCGAAAGCTCGAGACTGGCACTATAAAAGCCATCTGATCACCACTATGATCTGCGCTGCTCAACCGGCCTAACGTTGCTGACGGATCACCGGGGACAGTGATCGAATCACCTTCAGAAAATAATGCAGTAACAACCCCATCCTTACTTTCTACCAAAGATGAAAACGATCGAGACCCATCCATAATTACCGATGCAAGCACACGCCCCTCTGGCCCCATATACACTTCATTAACTGCTGAAATACGGACGCTTGGCGCAAGCCCGTCAACCGCGTCGCCAACTTGAATCACCCGTTCAAGCGGGCTGAACACGTCACCAGCTAACACTTCATCAATTCTCTCGCAGCACACGCTCTCAAAACGGATGGACTTAACTGCAACATCACCAGAGCGATTTACCAAAGGTGTGCCAATAGAAAAGATCGACTCCGTGCCTTCTACAAAAGAGCCCTGCTCCTTTACAACCAGTCGCGCCCTACGTCCTGTGCTATCGCTCTCATTTGTTTGTGTATCAGATGACTCCCCTGTTGAACCATCAGTACTTGAGTCTGGCTCCACAGCAGCATCGCCCGCCTCTTGATTATCGGAGTCACTATTATCAGAGTCACTGCCCACTGATTCATCCTCGTCCGTACTACCAGTGCTGTCTGTATCTCCGTCTGTGCTGGTGACCTCCTCCGGCTCAACAAGTTCTGACGAACCACTTTCAGATCCACCACCACAACTTACCAATATGATAGCAGCAAAAACGAGTGCGATCTGTTTGTAGACCCCCTGTATCTTCAAGGAAAGTATATCTTTATCCATAAAATATTTACTCTCACTGGTTAGAGGCTATATTGTGACTTCAGTGCTACAGAGCCTAACAATTATGGCTTGTCTTCCAAACATGATAATTTTCACCTCTGCACATCTTGACATACGAACCCAACCTGACGCCGGTCGAAAATTGGAAATCGAATGTATTACTAGGGCGGTGCATATGAACTCAAATAGATGGCAGCTGAATTTAGAATGCTTCTCTCAAGCAACCACGCTCCTATCGATACTATCAATTTTATTTTTTCATATATTTCTATAAGCAATAAAATGTATCTAACAATTCAATGAAACCGATGATGGGATGAATCCCCTTTCAAGCGTGATTATTGCCACCTTCAACCGTCAAGAGCAGCTACTCGACACGATCAGATCAGCAATGCAGCACGTGGTATACAAATGGAATGTATCGTTGTGGTAGAAGGCTCAACTGATGACACCTATGAAGCCGCTTCATCACTTTCCGATATATTCCAGAATCCTCTTCGAGTTATATCTCTCCCGTAAAAGCCGGGGGTTAGCGCTGCAAGAAATGCAGGTATAAAAAGCTCATCTGGAGAGTTTATCGCAACACTTGATTACGACGATCAATGGGCACCAGGAAAACTCTTTAAACAACTCGGTGCAGTGCTATCTGCAATCGATTATGTGAGAAGCACAGAGAGATCACCTTTCAAATAGATGGCGACCCGGATTCGGCTTCGGGGCAGAACGTCCCACGCTTACGCTTGTGGGTTTCCCTGACGAGCGGTATCTGCAACCGATTACGTGAAAAAACATAGAGAGATCATCTTTCAAATAGCTGGCGGCCCGGATTCTTCTTCGGGGCAGAACCTCCCTCGCTTACGCTTAAGGGCTTCCTAAAAATGACGAGCAGACTAAGGGACGAGCACGACTAAGGACGAGCACGATTAAGATCGAGCAGGCAGGATAAGTTAGAGAAAGCTTATGAGGAACTTATGGATGAACAGCACTTTCAAAACATTTTCCAGCAGTCGGATACAATTCAGAAATAACCGTAAAAACGAGCGCGCAAAACATGCAGCGCCCCACCCTTGCTGAGCGTTGCGAACCACAACCGCATCAATGGCCTCGATCCCAAAATACCGACGAGTGCCGACACTCACGAAGTGAATGCAGTTAAAACGCGCTTTTTGTTGTTTTTTGAAACAGTCTTCCGTGGGGTCAAAGCGCCAGGGGCGGCGCTTTGAGCGCGGTGCACATGGATGTGCCCATAGTTGACAATAATGGGCGCGACCCCATGGAAGATGATTTCAAAAAATAGCGACAGCCACCCCTCCCCACTTAAAAAAAGAGGCAACAAAGTAGCAAGAAGGCCTTTGCTTCTGTTTGGGCCTTTCCAAATGAAGGCCGCCGGCAGGGCATGGCACGCACGTCAGCCGGCCGCAGGACAAGCCAAAGCGAAAGCCGCCGACAGGCCAAAAAACCAAAATAAAAACCAGAATGAGCAAAGCGAAAGCCGCCCAAGAAAAACCAAGAAAAACCAAAACCTGCAGCCAGCAAAAGCCGGCTGCCAAGGCAAAAAGACTAGCCCAGCTCCCGCCCAACAGCCTCTGCAACACGATGACAAATCTTCTCAACATCATTTGCCACGCGCCCTTCAACCATCACACGAACCACAGGCTCAGTACCAGAAGGTCTCAACAGTACACGCCCCGCATCACCCAGCTCAGCCTCGGCATCAGCCACAGCCTGGGCCACATTCGGATTATCATTCAGCGCTTCACCCTGCCTCAATGGCACATTAACAAGTACCTGTGGGTAACGTGTCATGCCAGCGCGCAAGTTAGCCAATGGCTCACCTGACTCCTGTACGTAAGCAAGTATTTGCAGTGCGGCTACCAAGCCGTCGCCAGTGGTCGTTCGATCAAGGCAGATAATATGACCTGACGATTCACCACCAAGCATCCAATCGTTTTTACGAAGCTCTTCTAGCACGTAGCGATCACCAACCTTCGCGCGAACAAATTCAACACCTAGTTCACGAAGTCCATGCTCAAGGCCAAGGTTACTCATTAGTGTGCCTGCAACACCCGGTACTTTTTCACCAGCTGCAAGACGCGCTTTAACCAATACAAATAGAAGCTCATCACCGTCTACAATCTCACCACGATGATCCACCATGATTAATCGGTCAGCGTCACCATCAAGTGCCACCCCTATATCTGCACGTTCCATAAGCACATGAGCACGTAATAAATCTGGTGAAGTAGCACCGCAGTCTCGGTTAATGTTTAAACCATCTGGATCTGCACCGATCGAGATTACTTCAGCACCTAGCTCTTCAAAAACACCCTTGGCAATGTGGTACGCAGCACCGTTTGCAGAATCGACAACTATTTTCATTTTGTCTAGTCGCAAACCGGTTGGAAAAGTACTTTTACAAAATTCTATATACCGCCCTGGCGCATCATCAATACGCATTGCACGACCAAGATCAGCTGAATCAACGGTTTCCATTTCGTGACCCATCATATCTTCGATAGATTGCTCGATCTCATCTGGCAACTTGGTGCCCAGCGCAGAAAAGAACTTCACGCCATTGTCGTAATATGGATTGTGAGAAGCACTAATTACAATACCTGCAGCAGCACGGAAGGTACGCGTAAGATAGGCGACCGCAGGTGTCGGCATTGGCCCAAGCAATCTGCAATTAATACCTGCTGAAGAAAGACCAGCCTCTAACGCAGATTCAAATAAGTAGCCCGATACCCGGGTATCTTTACCTATCAGTACATCACGGTTGCCTTCTTTTGCGAGCACCTTGCCTGCAGCCCAACCGAGCTTCATTACAGTCCCAGCCGTCATTGGCTCTACGCCAACTCGACCACGCATGCCATCGGTACCGAAATACTTTCTCGCCATTTTAAACCGCCTGTACTTGTAGATTATCGAGGAATTCAGCACCCTCGTGAAAAGTGCGCACCAGAAAGAATCTCAATGCAAAATCAGCGAATGCTGACCCTTTTCCCTGTTATCGGCACAATTATAGTGCAGTTAAAAAAAAAGGCCGCGAAAGTCGCGGCCTTGTTTACGGTGCTTTGCTTTTAACCCGCCGGATCCGGATCTGGCGCTGAAGGAGGCGTGTGCGAAGGCTCGTTGTCGTCGCCTGCAGCAGGGGCCGCGGGCTTATCAACTGCAACAGCAGAACCATTTTGTGGCCCGCCACCATCAGTATTATTACTGGGGTCTGTCCAATCAGCCGGTGGATCAGGCTCTCGACCTTCCATAATCGAATCAATCTGAGACACATCGATCGTTTCGTATTTCATCAATGCATCGGCCATTAGGTGCAACTTATCCAAATTGCTGCGCAGGATATCTTCAGCACGCTGATAGTTGCGGTCAATGATTGATCGCACTTCGTTGTCTATGTCTTCCTTGATTGAATCTGAAATTTGCTTAGGCTGCGTGGTGCTGCGACCAAGGAATACTTCGCCCTCTTCTTCGCTGTACGCAAGCGGACCCATTTTGTCTGACAAGCCCCACTTGGTTACCATGCTGCGAGCAAGGTCAGTGGCGCGCTCGATATCGCTCGAGGCACCGGTGGTAACTTTATCTTCACCAAAGATTATTTCTTCAGCAATACGACCGCCGTACAGCGTTGAGATTTTGCTTTCTAAGCCAAGCTTGCTAGCACTGTAGCTATCTTGCTCTGGTAGAAACATCGTGACACCCAACGCTCGACCACGCGGAATGATCGTCACTTTATACACAGGGTCATGGTCAGGAACCAAGCGCCCAACAATGGCGTGCCCTGCCTCGTGAAATGCCGTTAGGCTTTTTTCATCTTCGGTCATTACCATGGAGCGTCTTTCAGCACCCATCATAATTTTATCTTTAGCGCGCTCAAACTCTGCCATCTCAACAACTTTCTTGTCACGACGTGCAGCAAAAAGTGCGGCTTCATTCACGAGATTAGCCAGGTCAGCACCTGAAAAACCCGGTGTTCCTCGAGCAATTAAATCTGCGCGTACATCATCAGCTAAAGGTACTTTGCTCATGTGTACTTTCAAAATTTGTTCACGGCCACGAACATCAGGCAACGGTACAACCACCTGACGGTCAAATCGACCAGGGCGTAACAACGCAGGATCAAGCACGTCAGGGCGGTTAGTTGCAGCAATAACAATCACACCTTCGTTACCTTCAAAACCGTCCATCTCTACGAGTAATTGGTTAAGCGTTTGCTCACGTTCATCGTGACCGCCGCCTAAGCCTGCACCACGGTGCCGACCTACCGCATCAATCTCATCAATGAAGATAATGCAAGGGGCGTGTTTCTTTGCTTGTTCAAACATATCGCGCACACGAGACGCACCGACACCAACAAACATTTCAACGAAATCTGAGCCTGAAATGGTAAAGAAAGGCACTTTAGCCTCGCCAGCAATGGCTTTAGCCAACAAGGTTTTACCAGTACCAGGAGAACCCACCAACAACACACCGCGTGGAATCTTGCCACCAAGCTTTTGGAACTTACCGGGATCACGCAAGAACTCGACAAGCTCTTCCACTTCATCTTTGGCTTCTTCGACGCCTGCTACGTCGGCAAAAGTAACCTTGACTTGGTCTTCACCCAAAAGGCGAGCCTTACTTTTACCAAAGGACATGGCCCCACGACCACCACCACCACCTTGCATTTGGCGCATGAAATAGATCCAAATACCTATGAACAGCAAAAATGGGAAGGTATTAAGGAGCAACTGCACCAGGAAGTTGGTGTCTTCTGGAGGTTCTGCCAAAATTTCAACATTAGAATCGAGGAGATCACCGATCAAAGCACGGTTGTCAGTCTCCGGGCTGTAGGTTCTGAAAATAGAACCATCAGAGCGCTCACCACGGATCTCACGCCCGGCGATGGTCGCCGATTTGACGCTGCCAGTGCGTACCTGGCTGATGAATTCCGAATAGCTAAGTTGATTAGTATTCGTAGTCTGTGTACCGATGTTGTTGAAAACAAACATCAGGATGACAGCGATCACCACCCATAACAGTACGTTTTTAATAAGATCGTTCAAATGAAACGCCTCGTTGTGTACCCCGCACTGGAATCGGTGCAAGGCTCAAAAAAAACTCGGATGCCCTAAGTATAACTCATCCTTGGCTACTTTCTGTTTTTCGCCAGAATGTAGACTTCTCTGCTCCGCGGCCGCGAGGCCTCAGGCTTTCGGGTCTTCACTTCATTAAACACCCCACGAACATCGCGCATTAGCGCTTCAAAGCCTGCTCCGTGAAATGTTTTCATTAATAAACAACCGCCAGGAACCAATAACTCATTACACATATCCAGTGCCAACTCTGCAAGATATATGGCTCTGGGCTGATCTACCGCCGGTTGTCCTGAAAAATTGGGGGCCATATCAGATAAAACAAGGTCTGCGGGCTGCCCATTTAGCGCTTCTCTGATCAAATCCAGCGTTTCAAGCTCAGTGAAGTCGCCCTGGATGATATTACAGTCAACCACTGAGTCCATTTGTAAAATATCAACCGCGACCAGCGACCCTTTTGCCGACAGCTTCTCAGAGACGTACTGTGTCCAGCCGCCCGGTGCCGCGCCCAGCTCAACCACCGACATATTGGGCATAATGAGCCGATCACGACGATCAATCTCAGCTAATTTGTAAACCGCGCGCGAACGATATGAATCAAGGCGCGATTTGCGCACAAAATCATCTTTGTGATGCTCGTTAAGCCAACGCTGGCTGCTTTTACTGCGACTCACTTGGTGGTTCCATGTAAACTCTGCCCCGCAATAGGACTTATGTGTCTTAGCCTGCTGCACTAGATCTTACCTTAATACCGCTAATTTCACTTCGGCCAATACCTAACTTACTGACACCTCAATGATCCCTAACAACAAACACATTAGATTTCTCAAAACGCTTTGCCATCCGTTGTCACCCGTGGTGCGCATTGGACAAAAAGGCGTTACCGAATCTGTGCAAAACGAGCTGGAAATCGCACTGGCTCATCATGAGCTGATCAAAATAAAAGTCGGCGTTGCCGATCGAGAAGAGCGCCGCGCCACCGTAGCAGCACTAGCTGAAAAGAACGAAGCGACTGTCATACAACAAGTAGGACAAATAGCTGTGCTATTCAAACGCAATCACGAAAAACCCGCGATAGAATTTCCATCATCGATCAAGGCTGGCGCCAGAATCCCCAGTAATTCGAAAAAACCCATTGATCAAAAAATCTCAGATAAAAAAGCTGAAGCAAATAAAAAACGGGCATTAAATGCTAAACGCAAAAGACCATCAACTAAAAAACGTTAACCCTTGGTTATAAACTACTTTTGAAAAATTTATACATAAAGCGTTAGATATAACTCACTTTCTCAATCTCAAATTCTTTTTTGCCACCGGGCGCTTCAAACATTACCTCGTCACCTTCATGCTTGCCAATAATAGCGCGCGCCAATGGCGAGCTGTAACTGATCAAGCCTAACTTAATGCTCGCTTCATCATCCCCCACAATTCTATACGTTACTTTCTCGTCGGTTTCTATATCTAACAACTCAACCGTGGTGCCAAAAATAACTTTGCCGTCGTCTTTCATCTCTTTGATATCAATGATCTGAGCGTGCGACAACTTGCTTTCAATTTCTTTTATGCGCCCTTCTATAAAACTCTGTTGCTCACGAGCGGCGTGATACTCAGCGTTTTCTTTTAGATCACCGTGCTCGCGGGCATCAGCGATAGCTTGAATAACGGTTGGGCGTCGAACAGTCTTAAGCTCTAGAAGTTCCGCACGCAATGTTTCAGCGCCTTCTGCTGTTAATGGAACCATGCTCATGCGGAATCCTCGTGTAACTCTTCTAAGCTAAAAATATTATTTAGTGCATCTTCACTCAAAGCACTAACTATTGCAGCACCTGCGGCCATGGTGGTCGCATAAGCTACCCTACGGTTTAATGCTTCACGGCGAATGTGAAATGAATCAGCAATTGCCTGATGTCCATCCGTTGTGTTGATAATCAAAGATATCTCATCATTTTTAATCATGTCAACAATATGCGGGCGACCTTGCTTAACCTTGTTTATATACCTGCATTCAACCCCGGCAGCTTCTAAAACACGTTGCGTGCCACTGGTTGCAACCAAGGTAAAGCCCGCCGCAAGCAATGACTTTGCAACATCTATTGCGCGTTGCTTATCAGCGTCTCTAACACTTAAAAATGCACAACCGCTCGCCGGCAGTTGCATACCCGCTGCGAGCGAGCTTTTTGCAAATGCTTCAGCAAAGTTATTGCCACTACCCATTACTTCACCGGTAGATTTCATTTCAGGGCCCAACAATGGATCTACCCCCGGGAACTTTATGAATGGAAATACCGACTCTTTAACCGCATGGTATTTCGGTTTGACCGTCTCAATGCAGCCTAGTTCTGCCAACGTGCTGCCAGTCATGCAAAGCGCGCCTATACGTGCAAGTGGCACGCCGGTAGCTTTTGATACAAAAGGCACGGTGCGTGATGCACGCGGGTTCACTTCAATGATGTAAATATTTTCACCTTGAATCGCGAACTGAGCGTTACACAGCCCAACAACTCCAAGCTCTAATACCAGACTTGTCATTTGTTCATTGAGCTGCGATTGAATAGCGTCAGATAAACTATAAGGCGGCAGCGAACAACTTGAATCACCTGAGTGAATACCTGCTTGCTCAATATGCTCCATAATGCCACTGATATACACTTGCTTGCCGTCACTGATGGCATCAACATCAACCTCAATGGCATCGTCGAGGAAGCGATCAAGTAACAATGGCGCATCGGTTGATACAAGAATATTCTTACTCATGTAGGTGCGCAGATCATCTACAGAATAAACAATTTCCATAGCGCGACCACCCAACACATATGAAGGTCTAACCACTAAAGGAAAGCCAATAGACTCAGCCGCCGCAAGCGCTTGATCCAGATTAGTGGCAGTTTGATTCGGTGGCTGTTTTATACCTAGTTTATCGACCAACTGCTTAAAACGCTCGCGGTCTTCAGCCAAGTCGATAGCATCTGGTGAAGTACCAATAATAGGCGCACCCGACTCTTTTAACGCAGTGGCCAGGTTCAATGGTGTTTGCCCACCGTAGTGCACTATTACGCCTTTAGGTTTTTCTACGTGCAATATCTCGGTGACATCTTCAAATGTCAGCGGTTCAAAGTACAAGCGATCAGACATATCGTAGTCGGTAGAAACTGTCTCTGGATTGCAGTTCACCATAATAGTTTCATAACCGGCATCACGCAGTGATAACGCTGCATGCACACAACAATAGTCAAATTCAATGCCCTGCCCGATGCGGTTAGGACCACCACCGAGTATGACTATCTTTTCTTTATCACTGGGTGCTGCCTCGCACTCTTCATCATAGGTGGAGTACATATAAGCGGTGTTCGCTTCAAACTCTGCGGCACAGGTATCAACACGCTTGTACACCGGGCGTATTTCAAAGCCATGACGGTGCTCTCTAATCTCTGCTTCCGCAACACCCATTACAGTTGCCAGGCGTTTATCTGAAAACCCCTGACGCTTTAAACGTCGCATTTCAGTTTTATCAATGCTCTGAACTGACTGGCCACGCAACTGGTTTTCGCTAATGATTAGATCTTCTATTTGCGCCAAAAACCACGGATCAATGCGGGTGATCTGGTGAATCTTTTCTAATGAGTAGCCGTATCTAAAAGCATCAGCCACATACCAAAGCCTTTTGTCACGCGGTTGGCTTAACTGCAGTTCCAGCTCTGCCTCAATATCTTCAACATCAGAACCAACCGATAACACTTCATCGAAGCCAGAGACACCGGTTTCAAGTCCACGCAAGGCTTTTTGCAGCGATTCTTGTTGATTGCGACCAATGGCCATTACCTCACCCACTGACTTCATTTGAGTGGTTAAGCGCGGATCTGCATCTGGGAATTTTTCAAACGTAAAACGCGGTATTTTAGTCACTACATAATCGATGGCAGGCTCAAAAGAGGCCGGAGTAGCTCCACCTGTTATATCGTTACTTAATTCATCAAGGGTATAACCGACTGCAAGCTTTGCCGCGACTCGAGCAATCGGGAAACCGGTAGCCTTTGATGCCAGTGCTGATGAACGCGAAACACGTGGGTTCATTTCAATAACAATCAAACGGCCATCTTCCGGGTTAACCGCAAACTGCACATTAGAACCACCGGTTTCAACACCGATCTTGCGCAACACATCGATAGAGGCGTTACGCATAATTTGAAGTTCTTTATCGGTCAGTGTTTGTGCCGGCGCCACAGTGATTGAATCACCTGTGTGCACACCCATTGGATCAAGATTTTCTATAGAACATACAATTATGCAGTTGTCTGCAGAGTCACGCACCACTTCCATTTCATATTCTTTCCAACCAAGTACTGATTGTTCAAACAATATTTCCGTGGTGGGAGATAAATCTAAACCACGCTGACAAATTTCAGTGAACTCATCACGGTTGTAAGCGATACCACCACCGCTACCACCCATGGTAAACGATGGCCTGATAATCGTTGGGAAGCCTATATCGTCTATACCTGCATAGGCCTCTTCCATTGAATGCGCAATACGTGCCTTAGGAGTATCAAGACCGATCTCCGTCATAGCGTGGCGAAATTTATCACGATCTTCTGCAAGATCTATGGCTTCAGGCTTCGCGCCGATCAATTCAACGTTATATTTTTCAAGCACACCGTGGCGGTTTAAATCCAGCGCACAGTTAAGCCCGGTTTGCCCCCCCATGGTCGGTAGAATCGCATCGGGTTTTTCACGTGCAATAATTTTTTCAACCACCCGCCAATCTACCGGTTCAATGTAGATAGCATCTGCGGTGGCAGGGTCTGTCATTATGGTTGCAGGGTTTGAATTGACCAGAATCACCCGATAGCCTTCTTCTCGCAAGGCTTTACACGCTTGCGCACCGGAGTAATCAAATTCGCACGCCTGGCCAATAACAATTGGGCCCGCACCAATGATTAAAATACTTTTTAGATCATCGCGACGAGGCATGGTTTTTCATCAGTTCTGTAAATTCGGCAAAAAGATGGACCACATCATGCGGCCCGGGACTCGCTTCCGGATGCCCCTGAAAACTAAACGCAGGGGTGTCCGTTCTTTTGATTCCCTGAAGCGTTTGGTCAAACAGTGATCGGTGTGTGGCTATTAAGTTACTGGGTAGGGATTCTTCATCGACTGCAAAGCCATGGTTTTGGCTTGAAATCATTACTGTTTTAGTTTGTAGATCCTGGACCGGATGGTTAGCACCATGATGGCCAAACTTCATTTTTACAGTTTGAGCGCCACTGGCCAATGCAAGCAACTGATGCCCAAGGCAAATACCAAAGATCGGTATTTTCTTTTCCAGCAGCTCGCGAATAGCGGCAATGGCGTAATCACAGGGTTCCGGATCCCCCGGGCCGTTGGATAAAAATACACCGTCAGGGTTCGTGGCTAGTACATCGGCCGCAGGGGTTGTTGCAGGCACTACAGTGACACTACAACGGTGATCGACCAATAACCTTAAAATATTTTTCTTAACACCGTAGTCATAGGCGACTACTTTAAACCTGGAAGCGTTCGCAGCTGCAAGAGCTGCCGCTTTTTCAAGTTCAGGGTTTTGATCATAACCAAGCTGCCAACAACCTTTTTGCCATTCATAAGGCTTATCAACCGTGATTTCTTTTGCTAGATCAAGCCCGACCAAGCCGCCAAATTCACGCGCCTTGGCGATCGCCTGCTCTGCATTTGGGTTAGCGCTTGCATCAACACAGCCCGATTGCGCACCCTTTTCACGCAGTATGCGTGTAAGTCTGCGAGTGTCTACATCTGCAATGGCCGCAATGTTATTGGCCTTGAGGTATTCATCGAGGGAGCTTTCACTGCGGAAATTGCTGTGCAACAGTGGCAGGTCTCTGATGACCAAACCGGCTGCATGCACACCATCAGACTCGCAATCGGCGCTGTTCACCCCGGTATTGCCAATATGCGGCGCAGTTAGAGTGACAATTTGCCGAGCGTACGAGGGGTCGGTCAGGATTTCCTGATACCCGGTCATGGCAGTATTAAATACAACTTCGCCAACACCGTAACACTCAGCACCAATGGCACTGCCGTGAAACAAGGTTCCGTCAGCCAGCGCAAGGAGTGCGTTTCTACGCAAAGAGATAATCTCAATTAGTTAAGGGAAGAAGGTGCGGTTGTTTAACCGCAAGTCATTCCCTTTATTTTACTCCAATCGCCGTTCAGCTGTCTAATCTGAATGTGCTTCTGACTGAACTACTTTGAAGGATTTGTTTAGTTCCAGTAACACTCAAGCGCTTGCAGCCACTATCATGCACGGTAGACTAGTCTTCGACGAGCATTTGTAATATTTGCGGTCACTTAAAAGACTTGCCAAAACGGCAGTCTACGAATAACCACAATATTTAAGGTGATACCGCTGAGCTCGTCCAACATCCGCACCGTAGTCGCCGCCTGTTCTGCAATAACTGTATTTGGTCTTGCATTCGGCATGACCTACCCTCTGCTGGCACTAACCCTGGATGGGCGCGGAGTGTCGGCTGATGTCATAGGCCTCAATACCGCCATGATGCCGCTCGGGATCCTTATTTTCTCACCCTTTATACCCGTGTTGTCACAACGAATAGGGGCCAAAAACCTCGCGATCATTGCCTCCATCGCAACTGCCATACTTATTATTTGCTACAAGCTATTCGATTCACTCAACGCCTGGTTCGTCATTCGCATACTTCAAGGCATGTCTATCGCCACATTGTTTGTGATCAGTGAAGCCTGGATTGTAGGATCATCATCAAAACAGCATCGCGGTAAAATAGTCGCCATATATGCAAGCGTATTGTCAGCAAGCTTCGGTGCAGGCCCGGCACTAATAGGCTTTGTGGGCACCGAAGGCTGGACACCTTACTTAATAGGCGCACTAAGCATTGCTGTAGGTATAATCCCGATCACCTTCATTCAAGATGTATCCGATCCGACAGACGAACATCACTCTTCTGGCATTTTGAATTTCCTACCCAAAGCGCCAATGCTGATCGCTGCCGTCGCCTGCTTTTCAGTGTTTGATGCCGCCACCATCGCGCTGTTTCCTGTCTACGGCGTAGAAAACGGACTAAGCCAAAGCACTGCCGCCTTCGCACTGACGGCACTTATTATCGGCAATATATTTTTGCAATACCCCATCGGCTGGCTAGCCGATATTTACGATGCCCGCTCAATGTTAATCTACTGCGCAGGAATCACCACACTCCTTACACTCACCATTCCATGGGTGATCAACAGCTGGCTGCTGTGGCCAATCCTAGTTATCGCTGGCGCTTCAGGCTACGGCGTCTACACCCTATCCTTAAAGTCACTAGGCGACCGCTTCAGCGGCCAAGACCTAATCAACGGCACAGCAGCGTTCGGGGTGATGTGGGGTTTAGGGGCACTAATCGGATCAGTAAGCGGGGGCTGGTCAATGACGCTATCGCCAACCTATGGCCTGCCGGTAACGCTCGCATGCGTTTACGCTTTTCTAATAATAGGCTTACTAATAAGGCGGCCAGGCAAAAAGCCACATGGCGGCAAATAAAAAGGCGGCAAATAAAAAATCTGCCACGACAACGCAGAACAAGCTAGGTTGTACAAGCGCCGGGGATTTTGCGCTTAGTGCAATGCGCCGGCAGAAGCACCAGCGCAGCAATCAGCTATTAAGCAGAAATACCAGTGATTTCTAATTCGGTGAAGTTCTGACGGTGGCCCATCTGACGACGATAATGCTTACGACGACGGAACTTAACAATCTCAACCTTCTTGCCACGCCCATGCGAAAGCACCTTAGCAGTAACAGAAGCACTGGAAACCAAGGGACTGCCGATAGTGATCTTCTCACCCTCGCCAACCATAAGAATCTGATCTAGATTGACTGATTCACCCTCATCAGAGTCAATCGTTTCAACACGAAGCTTATCGCCCTGACTAACTCGATATTGTTTGCCACCGGTTTTAATTACCGCGAACATTGGGGAATCCTTAAAATTTGAAAGCTCTAAAACCGAGCAAAGCAGTAAAGTGTAGCCCGCCAATTTATACGAGTCAACCGAGTGATTAAGGTCTTGCCCACTCCTGCACTCAAAAAAGCGGAAAAGCCCGAAAAGACTGAGAATGAGCAACCATACAATGAGGTTCACACCCGTTTCTTTCACCCGGATCAGCAGCAAAGGCCTCCTGCTAAAAAATCCCTCGCGCACGCTTCGGGCATCGCCAGCGGGACAATGCAATTAGGAATCACGAAACAGCTTCAGACCGGAACTTGACGGAACATGATCGGGGCACCTACTGGGGGAATCACGTTGGGAATCACGGATCACTCTTTGCCAGCGTTTTGCAAACCTGCTTACTGCAAACATCCAACTCTTCATCTACAGGCGTAAAAACGGTAATACAGAAGCTTTAAGTCTATTGAACTATTGATTGACTTCTACACAAGCGGGCAAAGCCTGAATGTGGCCGTTCGCAAGCCACTTTATGGATCCGCAGCTGCCGACAAGGCAAAAAAAATACCCCAAACGATTAGCGCGACGACTAGAATACGCTACAACCAAAAGGAAGAACCATAGCAATGGCGGTCATCGATCTAGACAAACTGCGCGAAGCACCAGACACGAAAAATCCCTGGGGCAAAAAACCAGGCACAGGTGGCGGCGGCCTAGGCACAGGAGGCGGCGGCCTTCCCAACCTCCCCAGTGGGATTTTCAGAATATTGGGCATGTTCGCGTTAATCGCACTCGCCCTACTCTTATATACCGGCTTCTACACCGTACCGAGTGACTCAATTGGCGTGGTGACGCGTTTTGGTGAGTACCAAAAGGAGGAATCAGCAGGCCTGCACTTTAAAATTCCCT
Organism: uncultured Granulosicoccaceae bacterium; assembly: GCA_937927895.1. Taxonomy (GTDB): domain Bacteria; phylum Pseudomonadota; class Gammaproteobacteria; order Granulosicoccales; family Granulosicoccaceae. Next base: position 46,796 of record CALGKA010000106.1, read on the forward strand.
GGGGCGTTGATGACGTCACTATCGTTCCCGTAAAACGACAACTCAAGCAAGAGTTTGGCTTTGCCACCCCCGGCGCTACCAACCCATCGCAATCGCGACAAAACTTCCAGGCGCAAAGCCAGATGGTTACTGGTGACTTAAACGCAGCCCTGGTCGAATGGGTCGTGCAATTTCGAATCGAAGATCCAAAAGCCTATTTGTTCGATGTGCGCAACCCTGCAGAAACACTGCGCGATCTTTCAGAATCAGTCATGCGTGAAGTTGTTGGTGATCGCACCGTTGATGAAGTAATCACCATTGGTCGACAAGAAATTGAAGATGAAGCGCTGGTTAAAATGCAAGTGCTAACAACCAAGTACGGCATTGGTGTCAGCATTGATCAGGTGCAGTTAAAGAACATTAACCCACCTAAGCCTGTGCAAGAATCCTTTAACGAGGTTAACCAGGCTCAGCAAGAGAAAGAAAGTCTTATCAATGCTGCACGCCGTGAGTACAACAAAGTGATACCGCTTGCTGAAGGTGAAAAAGATCAACGCATTCGTGCAGCAGATGGTTACCGCCTACAACGAATCAATGAAGCAGAAGGTGATGCTTCACGCTTCACAGCAGTATTTGAAGAATATAAAAAAGCCCCGGAAGTTACCCGCCGTAGACTCTACATAGAAACGCTTCAGGAGGTCTTACCGGGTCTTGATTCGAAAATTATCGTTGATGAAAAATCGCAACAAGTACTTCCATTAATCAACCTCACCAATCAAAAGGAGCTAATCAAATGAAACCAATTCTAGTTATAGTGTTGGCCGCGCTTCTTTTATTTGTAAGCAACGCTCTTTACACCGTTAAAGAAACCGAACAAGTTATTATTACGCAATTCGGAAAGCCCGTTGGCAAACCCGTCACTGACGCCGGTCTTAAATTCAAAATACCCTTCGCACAACAGGTAAACCCAATAGAGAAGCGTATCCTTGAGTGGGACGGTAACCCGAGCAGCATGCCAACAAAAGATAAACTGTATATAGCGGTTGATCTATTCGCACGTTGGCGTATCACAGACCCACTGCAATACTTTTTACGTTTACGTGATGAGCGCAGCGCGCAATCAAGACTTGACGACATCCTTGGTAGTGAAACTCGCAACGCCGTAGCAAAACACGAACTAATAGAACTTATTAGAACCACCAAAGATCGTAAACGCTTAAGCGATGAATCTCTCACCGATGCAGATCTCGCCACCCTGGGTACACTCGTACCCATTTCTAAAGGGCGGGCATTAGTAGAGCAAGAAATATTCAATGCAGCGGCCAGCAAGGTAGAGGTATTCGGTATTGAGCTACTCGATATTCGTTTCAAGCGAATTAACTACAATGAAAGTGTAAGGCCAAAAATCTATGATCGAATGATCAGTGAACGCCGCCAAATCGCTGAAAGATTTCGCTCTGAAGGTAACGGTGAAGCTGCACGAATAAATGGTCTACGCGAACGCGATCTTAAAAAAGTACGCTCTGAAGCGTATAAAGAAGTTGAAGAGATCCGCGGTGCTGCAGATGCAAAGGCTACAGAGATTTATGCTAAAGCGTATAACTCAAGCGCTGATTCCAGAGACTTTTATGAATTCCAAAAAACAATGGATATGTATAAATCAGTCATAAAAGAAAACACCACACTGATGCTTTCAACAGAAAGCGAAGCGTTTAAATTTCTAAAAGGCATGTCGCCCGACTAACACTAACCGCTAGCTGTAAAAGATGTGCTGGAACCAAAGTCCAGCACATCTTCATATACCCGCTCGCCGTTAGTCATAATCCCACCATTCGCAAACCTTGCTTAGCGCGTTATTCAGTAGCTGTCTATAGGGAATTACTCTACTGTTAAACCGTTTTTAACTAATGCACAATCAATGCAGATGCGTACTACTCGCTTGATGCATTAGTTAAAAACACAGAAATTCGTGCAAACCCGCCGTTCACATGTTAGCTTTTATAACTACTGAAATGCATCGACTCAACTGTACAACCACACAGCAGTAAGCTGCTTATGAGCTTTATCTTTAAGGAAGAACCGACTTTGAGAATCATTAATGGCATTCGCCCACTCCAAACATCACTGATCGCTCTAGCCACTGTCGCATTGCTACAAGGTTGTCTACTCGCTACAGCTGTCATTCGACCTGTTGCAGAATCAGATAAAGACACCAGTGGCACGTACGATGGCAGATGGACCGGACTGGTAACCAGGACCGCAAAAAAACAAGTAGGCCCCGGAAACTGGACCTTTAACTGCAATGATCGATCAGGCGACAAATACATGATCGATATAAACAATGGCACGGTAACAACAAACTACAATAACCTTCGGCACAGCACTTTTATCAATACCGGCGGCAAGTTCAGATTTGAAATTCCAACTGAACGTGCTGCAAAAGCCGCTGGCACTTCAGATAAATCAATCAACAATGGCGACATAACCGTTATTCTAGTGGGCGCTCTTGATGAGCCAAAAGCAGGCTCCGTTACATTCTCTATCGCAGAACTCAATGCTGGCTGCTCTTCCACTATTGCCTACACACAGCAGTAAAAAATAACCCGAGCAGCAAGGCGCTCTTGCGGAAATCGCACGTTATCTTTTAGGAAGCCCGCCAGCATGAGCGAGGGGCTTTCTGGCGGGATGCTTCAGGTTGTGTTTAAGTCAAAAGAAAAATAATAACTGATTGCGGTGACATTATTGAAGTCAGTTAGCAGTGATATTATTGAAGCCAGTTAAAAAGTAAACTTCAAAGTTTTTAAATCCCTCGCTGACGCTAGCGGGCTTCCTAACGAGCACGTCAAGCGCTCTTGCGGAATCGCCGGACTTCCTGACGAGTGTTTCTCATCCTCTGCTTAACCATGAAAGCGTCACCACCACCTTTATACATCACGACAACGGCAGTAAAAATTG
>CALGKA010000107.1 GCA_937927895.1 uncultured Granulosicoccaceae bacterium
AGACTCAAGCTCTATACGATAGCTCCCTGCTTCACGTAGATCATAAGCACGCGAAAGATTGAGTACTGTCTCGCGCTTCTCACCGGCTTCAAGAATGATGTAGTCATCTGCCGTTGGTGCTGCACGCTTAACCATGCGCCCAACGTAGGGCAAACGTTCACTGTCTTTGGTCACTGCAAATAGATCTGCAGATATATCTTTTTCCAGCGGTGTTGCCCAAGGCAACACTTCAATGGCAGCGTCTGTACCGTTGTTTAAGTAAAACACAATCTCGGCAGCCTGCCCCGCAATCAGTTCGTTTTCAACCGGCCTTATACCTGCTGTTACGCTACCGATTGCTTGCGATTTTGCAGCTTGAGTATCGTCATTCATCATTGTTTCAGTATCTGCTTCACAAGCTAAAAGCAAGCCACCACCTAACGACATTGACAATAACTGGAGCGCTCGCCGTCTGGAAAATACTGCAGTCATTATCGTGCTCCTGAATAGTGCAGTATCGGCATAAGCGACTTACGCCTGCGAAATAGTAGCCCTGCGAGCGCGATAACTAACCAACCATCAAATTCACCACCGCCACTGCTACCACCACTACCACCTACTAAGGTGATCGGATCATCAAGTGTTTGATCTGTTGTTTCAGACGCTGGGTCAACTGGTGTTGGACCAACTTGTTGGACTACCGCAAGTGAAGTAGAGGTAATATCGTAGTCCGTAGCTGCAAACCCGCGCACGGTGATGAACACCGTATCGCCGGAAACTTCGCAGTAATCCGTTGGTGTGTCTGAAGTATATTCTTCTGAGACACAAACAAGTGAGTCTACTGCACGCTCCTCTGAAGAATAGATCAGTAAATCTGCATCTCCGGAATACGAGTTAATAGTTACCGCATCAGCACCGGTAACAGAATAGAACTGGAGCTCGTTAAGCCCTATAGACCGGGTAAGGGTTTCACCAAGCACTAGCTGCTGTGAAGATGCGGGAGGATTCCGACCTGCAAGAATACTAAAGCTTGAATCAGAGTAGCCCAGCACCTGAATATATGCCCTGGTAGCCCCTCGTATGTCACAACGATCAACTACGCCAGTGGTGGTTGCCGTGCATATTTGCTCATCTTGAAGGGCACTGGTGAATACGTATAGGTCTGCATCACCGGACACCGATGTAAGCTCGATGAAATCCGCCCCTTCAACTTCATAAAATACACTTTCTAAGCGGCCCACTGAACCCGATACTGAGTTACCAATGGTTAGGGTGTTGAAGACCGTTTGCACTGGCACAGGTGCCTGACCTGAAGACATTTCACGAAACGGTGTGTTCTCTGCAAAGTATTCTATGCTGTCTGCGTTATTCACCGCTGCATTCGGGTCACTGATCGCTAAGTTAGCAACACTGCGTGCCCCATAGGCGTTATCGTCTGTGTCGCCGACTTCCGGGAAGTGGGAAAGCTCATGCAATATAGTGCCGGCTCGTGAATCAGACCCTGTTCGGGCGGCATTCCAGTAGGCGTTGCAAAGATAAACTTTGAACGGATCGATCGGGAAGACATAAGCGAAGTAATTTTCGGTGCAGCCACAATTAAATTCTACCGAACCATTAGCCATCACTTGCTCGGCCTTTTGCATAATGTTGATAACAGTGTTGTACCGAGTGGCGCTGTAGTCACCAAACCAATGGGTGTATCGCGGCGACGTGGCGCGTTCGTTAACAGCAAGATTTTCTAATGCTTCGCGTGCTTCACGTGTAATCGTTTCGGATGCATCCATGTCTCCGGGTAATTCTGCTAGTTGCTGTGCAGAGCAACTATTAAAGCCTCCTATTCTTGCGTAGGCACGCTCTGGCGGGGCTACCAGATTAACGGCGACAGATTGCGTGGTTAAACCTATTACTTCTGCGCCAGAGCTTGCATGAAGAATGGTTCTATCGTTTGTTGCAGAGAACGTTTCAAAAGCACCACTAAACGTTACTGAGTGTATGCCGTCTTGATTAAGTCTGTAGTAGTCAGTGATCTCGATTTCAGCACTGACGCTCTCACCTGCTTTTATCTCTATGTAGTCATCGGGCTGTGGGTTATCGCGCTTGAACATTCTGCCGGAGTATCTTGCACGTTCGGCGTGGAGATTAGGTTTTCCGGTAGTGCTAGGCGCTACATGGAAAACATCTTGCGTGAGTTCAGGCTCAAGAGGCGTTTCCCAACGCAGCACAGTGATGGTTTCAGCGCTGTTGTTGCGCAGCACAAAAAGCACGCCGTTATCGCTTGGCTGCAAGCTTGCGCTTAGCTCTTCAGAATCCGCAAATGCCACTGGGGCTGCGAGCACACAACACGCGCTAATTAGCCAAATACCGAGGCGACTCAGTAGTTTATCCACCTTAGTTACTCCAAACCTTTAATGTCATGACTTTCAGCATATCATGTCTACTTGCGAGGGCATGTAATTTGCTGCGTGTACGAGATGCCTATTGTAAACGCCAGTGTAACCGCTTGTTTCAAATTGATTTCGAGGATTGCCGTATTTTTGACACTTTGCTTAGTGTTCACCCCCTCGGTTTTGACAAACCTAACCCCGCCGGCAAACTCAAACCTTAACCACACCACACCCAAAGTACAGGTGATGTCTACGGCAACTGTTGACAGTCAGACACCAGCACCTAAGAAAAGTGCCGACATCCTACGCTTTGCACCGGCCTTTTCCAGCGTTCCATCAGATCGCTACGCCGGCCAACAGTGGAGCTTACAAAGCAATGACCAGCATACGGGTGCAAGTGATCTTTTCGGCGCGCATGAGTTCCTTGGTAGCGCAACAGAAATAATCGTGGCGGTGGTCGATTCAGGCGTGATTCTTAATCACGAGGATCTCTATTTTTTACCCGGTTATGATTTCATTCACGATCCAAAAGTCTCTAACGACAACGATGGCCGCGACGCCGACCCTTCAGACCCTGGTGACTGGATAAGCCAATACGATTTAGATCAACAACAGGTTGCAGACGGGTGTCCGCTTACCGCTAGCAAATGGCACGGCACTGCGATCTCTGGAATTATTGGTGCAATATCGCAAAACGCTGCTGGCATTGCGGGCGGCTCGCCTTCTGTGGCATTGCTACCAGTAAGAGTTACTGGCAAGTGTGGCGGCTATGTAGCGGATCTTATTGATGGCATTCGATGGTCTGCCGGGCTATCAGTTGCAGGTGTGGAAGATAATCCCAACCCTGCCCAGGTGATTAACCTGAGCGTTGGCTTCCCCGGGCGTTGTTCAAACGCGATGCAAAGTGCTATTAACGATGCAGTCAACACCGGCTCTATTGTTGTGACTGCATCAACTAATACTTCTGCAGCCCTGGATAATGAACCCTACTCTCCGGCCTCTTGTGAAAACGTTATTACCGTAGCGGCTACTGATCGCGAAGGATCTATAACCCCCTATTCAGCACTGGGCAATTCTGTTTTTATATCAGCGCCTGGTGGCACCATTACCGATGGCATTATTACCACTCAAAATGACGGCAGTGAATCACCACTAGGGTTTAGCTCTTATGGTTTTCACTACGGAACAAGCATTGCCGCGGCACACGTTAGTGCCGCGATTGCCAACCTATTGTCTTATCAGTCCGACTTATCCAAACTACAAGTTGAACAACTGTTGTCTTTGTCTGCCAGCTCAACCAATGAAGACAAACGCTGCCAAACCGACCAGTGCGGCATAGGCCGATTAAACGCCGCAGAAGCTGTGGCTATGTTAGCTGCCGGCATACTACCAGATGACGACTTCAACCAAACCGATAGCACTCCTGTACTACTAGCTGCAACCGGCAGCAACACAAGCAACGATGACGTAGTCATCACCCCCGCCGGGAGTCAAAGCGGAATCGGCTCTATTGATTTAAAAGTACTTCTGCTGTTGTTGTTCTTTGCACTTACCTGTCGCAACGTTACACGCAAGCTTTAGCGGCAATTCGTAACGGTACACTTCAGTCATTCAGTCTAGCCAGGCAAAGCATGTATTAGCCGAATGTTTTGCTTACTGTTTTATAGCAACCAACTTACCCTGTGCATTGCGTTCAAATGCTGATCCTACTGGTGCCTGTAGAAATTCAATAACATCGGGAGAGTAGTTAGCGATAATATTGATATCATAGGTATCTTGATTGTCGGGGTCATTCATATAATCTTCTGACTCCCAGCCCCATAGAAAACACCAACCGCTGCTGTTGGTATCACTTGGTTCATCCCGATACATAAGCCCAACCGGCCGATCGTATACAGTGATCATGTCAGTAGCGACGCAACTACCGTGGCCGACGGCAATGTCTTTTATATCTTCCGGCGCTAGCGTAATTTCTTTTTTCATATTTACTTTCTATTGAATTAACAACAGCTTCACTTTTGCTTTACTTACTTTGGCTTTACTTACTCTTTACTTACTCTTTACTTACTCTTTAACTTACTCTTTACTTCTGATACTACCTTATCAATGGCATCATGCGCTGCTTGCTTGTGTTTATCGTCAATGAAAGCCGCTGAAAAAGAGTTTTTGGCAAGCGTAATGATATCACCAGCTTGCAGATTAAGCGCTTGTTGTATCGCTTTATAATTCTCTGCCACATAGCCACCGAAGTAGGAAGGATCATCTGAATTCACAGTCACCACCAAGCCCGCCTGCAAGGCCTTTTTTAAAGGATGCAGCTCAAGTGACGCCACCCCTTTTAAACGCAAGTTAGACAACGGGCACATCGTCATTGGTGTTCGCTCATTCACCATACGCTTAATTAAAGCAGGGTTTTCAAAAGCGCGATTACCATGATCCACCCGCTGAACTTGCAGATCATCGAGCGCCTGCTCTACGTATTCAGCAGGCCCCTCCTCCCCCGCATGAGCTACCGGTATAAACCCCTGCTTGCGCGCCTCTGCAAACACCCTGGAAAAAAGCCCGGGCGGATACCCCTTCTCACTGGAATCAAGCCCAACCCCATGAACAAGCGACTTATGTTTACAAGCACAATGCAAAGAATCAAACGCCTCATCTTCGGGCAAGTGCCGTAAAAAACACATAATCAACTTACTGGTAATACCCATTTCTTTTTCAGCCGTCTCAAGCGCTGTACTTATGCCACCCAGCACCGTCTCAAAAGACACTCCCCGACAAGTATGCCCCTGCGGATCAAAAAATATTTCCGTGTGAGTAACCCCCTGCTCATGAACCTTCTCAAGGTATGCGTACGTGAGATCATAAAAATCACGCTCCTCGATTAATACCGACATGCCGTTGTAATAAAGATCAAGAAAATCCTGCAAACAATCAAACTCATAAGCCAGCCTGACTTCAGCCACATCTTTATAAGGCAACTCCACCCCATTACGAGCCGCCAGCGCCAACATCATTTCAGGCTCCAGAGTACCCTCGATATGAAGATGTAATTCAGCCTTAGGAATGGCATCTATTAACGCATCGATATTCATTTATGCATCCGGTAGTTTGTGGCTTGTCAGGGTACTGCGGGTTGATCGATCAATACCCGTAACGAGCACATTAGCATTGTTTATTTTTAAAGTTCAATGTTCGTGGTTGGTTAGGGTGGCGTTTTTTAGGGCTTGAAGATATTTAAGCTTCATGATTTCAAAGACTCATGCTCACCTTAAGGGCCTCATTATAGATTACGCATGGTGATTTCGTTTGCGGCAGTGTTCTTTTGAAGGTTGTATTTAAATATTAAGCTTCATGGTTTTCAAGTCTTTCGCTTACGCTTGTGTGTTTCCTTAAGGGATGACGAGCTGTATTTGGTGTTAGGGCGGTTTCTTTTTACTGTTAAATAATAATCAAACTTCACGGTCTTTTAGTCCCTCGCTAACGCTAGCAGGCTTCCTTAAGGGATGACGAGCTGTATTTGGTGTTAGGGCGATGTTCTTTTTACTGTTAGATAATAGTCAAACTTCACGGTCTTTTAGTCCCTCGCTAACGCTGGCGGGCTTCCTTAAGAGATGACGAGCTGTATTTGGTGTTAGGGCAGTGTTCTTTTTACTGTTAGATAATAATTAAACTTCACGGTTTTGAAGTTCCACGCTTACGCTTGTGGGTTTCCTTAGAAGATGACGAGCGATGGTTTATGTAGGTGCGGTGTTATTTTTGAGGCTGGATAATTATTGAACTTCACGGTCTTTTAGTCCCTCGCTAACGCTAGCGGGCTTCCTTAAGAGATGACGAGCTGTATTTAGTGTTAGGGCGGTGTTTTTTTTACTGTTAGATAATAATCAAACTTCACGGTTTTGAAGTCCCACGGTTATGTTTGTGGGTTTCCTTAGAAGATGACGAGCGATGGTTTATGTAGGTGCGGTGTTCTTTTTGAGGCTAGATAATTATTAAACTTCACGGTCTTTTAGTCCCTCGCTTACGCTGGCGGGCTTCCTTAAGAGATGACGAGCTGTATTTGGTGTTAGGGCGGTGTTTTTTTTACTGTTAGATAATAATTAAACTTCACGGTCTTTTAGTCCCTCGCTAACGCCAGCGGGCTTCCTAAAAGAAAAAGATAACGAGCGCTCTCTATAAACAGCTTGGTAACTTAAATAATAGTTTATATAAGTTAATAAGTCGGATAGAGCATCAGTAATAGTTGCAAACACGAGCGCGAAAAACATCCAAGGCCCCGAACCTTACTGAGCGTCGCGAACCACAAACC
>CALGKA010000108.1 GCA_937927895.1 uncultured Granulosicoccaceae bacterium
GCGTAGCGAGGTTGTTCCAGGTGCGTGAGATTTTGCCTACTACATGTAGGCGTTTAGTCATTCTAAATAACGACATGTAGTCGGTAAAAGATTGCGTACCTGGGGCGACCGCAGTAGCGTTCGTTTATGGATGGGCACTAGTTAGTCTGCCAATAGACACAGGGCTGGTTTTTATTTGCTACATCGCCGGTTTGTTTCTTTGCCTCCCCTTTGCTTCCAATTGAATTCTAAGTTATGACCAACAGAATCGTTCAAGAACACCCCGACCGCGGTTCCCGTGAATTCTGGCTGGTAGACGACATGATCGAATATAAGATCAAAAGTGAGTTTGCTAACGAAGAGCTATCTGTTGTTCTATCGGTATTAAACCCCAAGCCGGTGATTGACGGTGAGATGATGTATTTCCTGAGTGAAGTAAATCGTGAAGCGTTGATCAAGTTGTTTGTCGATTTGCCAGATGCAGAGACATTTGCAAAGTTTGTAAGTCTGTTGCAGCAGCGGATTAAAGAAGAGGCTTTTGGTCAGATCAACGCTGTTAACCGTAAGTCTGAGATTACACAAGAGCAGGTCGACACGACCATTCATATGTTGGAAACGTATCTGGACCCAGCCACTATTGAACCGTTGCTTGCCACCCTGCGTAACCTTTCAGAAGACCCAAACAATCGGGACCGCCTTGATAAGGTAGTGGCTGTCTTCAATGATCTGGGGCTGCAGCAGGGTGCTGTACTGACCTATGCACCATTCTTTACAACGCTACTTCCAAACGCCGATGTTGATAGTTGAGTATAAGTTTTATGAATTGGTTTCTGAAATAGATTATGACAGAGAAGGTTGAAATCTACGGTACCAGTTTCTGTAGGCATTGCCTGGCTGCAAGGCAGTTACTAGATGAAAGGCAAATCAGCTACACGGAATACCTTATTGATCTAATGCCTCTTGAGCGCACTGAGATGTTGCGCCGCTGCGGGCGCAAGAAAGTGCCTCAAATACTGATTGATAACAAAGCTATTGGTAGTGATGAAGAGCTTATGGCGCTTGATGCTAGTGGTGAATTGGGTGAACTTCTAAAAAGTACGGGTTAAATCGGCAGGAAGCCCGCTGGCGTCAGCGAGAGACTAAAGGAATGTGACGGTTACGGGTTAGCTGGCTATGAATAATTGACGGCGGTTTGTTTGTTTTTTATAGCTTCAACAGAATGAGAAGCATCACACCGGAAAGTCCCTCGCTTACGCTGGCGGGCTTCCTAAAAGGTGGGGAGCGTGACTAAGAGCGATTTGCAGTGCTTGTTAGGAAGCCCGCTAGCGTCAGCGAGGGACTAAAGGAATGTGACGTTTACGGGTTAACCGGTTATGAATAATTGACGGCGGTTTGTTTGTTTGTTTGTTTGTTTGTTTGTTTGTTTTTTATAGCTTCAACAGAATCTGAAGCATCACACCGTAAAGTCCCTCGCTTACGCTGGCGGGCTTCCTAAAATATGATGAGCGCTGATAGTGAAGGATTACTAGCGTAGGCTGGTTTTTTAATATCTATTCGTAAGTCATCTTTACCGATTAATAGCTTATCGTTCCATTCGGGCTTTACGGTGAATGTCTTTTTGAAGGCCACCTTCAAATACCCATAAACCGTACGCTAGCGAGCTGTAACGTTTGGCCGCGTATCTGGTATAAGTCAGTATGGATACGAAAATAATACAGCGCCCGCTCATCAGTCTGGTGTTTTACGCCACTATAGTTACACAAGTTGCCTGCTCTCCATCTGATCCGGGGAACGCAATATCCGAGCTCGTTGTAGTTGAAACCGATGAAATGGGGGTGGTGGTTCAGGACGATAATCTGCGCGGGAGAGACGGAGGTTATAGCGGTACTCACAATGGCCGAACAGTTTGGGTATTTGGCGATACCGTCACCATCTCAGCTAATAGTGATGGTCAAAACTGGTTTAGTAATACGTGGTCTGCGGTTGAACCTTCTTATGCGTCTGATGGACTTGCACCGCTTACTCTAGGTACCGATGAATTTGGGGAACCAGTAGAACTATTGCCTTATACCGACGAAGAAATTCAGTTTAATCGCTTACATCAAGATGCTCCGGGATGCCTCGACCCTTGCGGGGCGCGGTGGGCACTATGGCCCGGGCCACTTATTGATGATCCGGTCAGGCAGAGATCACTTTTATTTTATCAAAAAATTAATGCGGAACCCGGAGATTTTAACTTTTACGGTGTTGGTAGTGCGTTGGCAGAATGGCCTTATGGAGCCAGGCACCCTGTACGTCCGGTGATCAATGCTTTAGCTGAACATCCCACTATTATGTTTCCGCCAGGTACTCCTCAATTGCACAGCGCAGCGTTGGTCGAAGACAATATGTTGTACGTATTTGCCTGTGATAAAACGGATAGTGTTTTTCCCTGCAAACTCGCGCGTACCTCTATGGAACAGGCAATGGAACCCGGTGCATGGCGCTATGCGGCCACAAACGGGATCTGGGTCAGTGACTCATCAGAAGCCATTGAGCTCTTTCATGGTGCCGATATCATGTCGGTATCGTTTAACGAATTTCTTGATCGATATATTGCGGTTTATAGCAAACCGTTAAGTCGGAAAATTGTAATTCGATCAGCACTAGCGCTGACGGGGCCGTGGAGTACACCAACACATGTTGCTAATGCGTTGCCAAGTGCAAGCGGTAACGGTTGGGTCTATGACGCCCTGAGCCACCCGCAGCTTAGCGAGCAGAACGAAGCTGCGATTTACGTGACATACACTCGTGATCTGGGTACTGCGTGGTTCGCCCGGGAGATGCGGTTATTGCGAGTTACCCTCAGTGCCAGAGGAGAATAAAGTTTACTGATTAACTGTAATCAGTATGAAATTAGCAGAAGAGAGTTTGTTTTTCGTTATAACAGCAACAGAACCTGAAGCACCCCACCAGAAAGTCCCTCGCTAACGCTAGCGGGCTTCCAAAATATAACGAGGGGAATTCGGTTAAGAGTTGCTTGAAACGCTCGTCAGGAAGCCCGCCAGCGTCAGCGAGGGACTAAAGAACCGTGAAGTTTACTAATTAACAAACTTCAAGAATATCACTGAAGTTAGTGCGCCGTTTATTTTAAATCTCTATTCGTAGGCCATCTTTACCGATTAATAGCTTACCGTTCCATTCGGGCTTTACGGCATTTTGCCAGTGTTCTTCAGTAAAGTCGGGATCATCTGAAGGTATTAGATGATTTAACGCCAGTGTTTTAACGTTGGCCATGGTGGCGATTTTTCCTGCATCGTGTGCGTATGTGTGGGACCTTAGCCAGTGTTTCATTAAGCGGTCATCGGCGTTGCCGATTCTTTCCATTAATGGGCCTAGTGCTTCTTCAAGCATGGCTTCATGAATTAATATATCTGCTTCTTTGGCAAAATCTGCCAGTGCGGGTAGGTAGGCTGTGTCGCCGGAGAATACCACTGCGTTGTCGGGTGATTGGAAGCGCAGGGCAAACGTATCTATTAGCGGTGGGTGTATGTTGCGCATGGCAGTTACAGTGAAGTGCTTTTCGCTATAAACTTCGCCTTCATCTATATTTTTGATTGTCACCAGTGTTCTAAGGTCTGGACGGCCTTCATCTGCAATTCGCAGGTCAATATCGGCCTTCATTGAAAGTAGAAAGTGATCCCAGTAGTCTTGGAGGCCGGTTGGTCCGTATATAAAGACGTGATCTTTCAGGCCTGCGGTCCATGCGGTATGAAGTAATGGGCCTAGCTCAAGGTAATGATCAGAATGCATGTGTGTAATAAAGATAAGGTCGATATCTTTAAGGTTTATACCTTGTTCAATAAGCCCTTTAGACACTCCGAGCCCACAGTCTACGACTGCCATTTTGCCATTAAGCTTGATCACATTTGATGTGGGCATGGTTGAGCCGGGTCTAATGGCGGGGCCGCCTTTGGTGCCTAATAGTGATACGAAGTTGTTTGAGTTCATGATCATGCCTTGGCCGCTAGTAATTGGATATTGATTTGGCCGATTTTAAAAGGTTAAAGAGACGCGAAACCTGCATCTAATGCGCTTAGAATTTGTGAAGCTTCGTCTTCAGTCAAAATAAGCGGTGGGGATAATATAAGGTTTGGTCCGGAAACTCTTGCCATTACGCCGTTGTCGTAAATGGCATCTTGTAGTTTTACTGGCAGTGCTTTGTCTACCGGTGCTTTGGTGGTTCGATCTGCTACCAGTTCGAGGGCTGTCATTAATCCATGGCCACCGCGTACATCACCAATAATATCGTATTTTTCCATAAGTTTCTTTGCACCCTCAAACAGTTGCGTGCCGCGAGCAGCAGCGTTGGTGGGTACATCAAGTCTTACCGTTTCTGCAAGGCAGGCAAGGGCTGCTGCAGCACCAACCGGATGGCCTGAATAGGTGTAACCGTGACCGATTGCAGCAGCGCCGGTTTTATCATTTTCAAAAGTATCAGCGACATCTTGTGACATCATTACAGCACCAAAGGGGAAGTATCCGTTGGTAATAGCTTTTGCAGTGCACATAAAGTCCGGCTTAACGTTCCAGAGTCTGGCACCACTCCAGGCACCTGTTCTGCCATACGCTGTGATCACTTCATCGGTGATTAAAAGGATGCCATTATCGGTGCAGATTTGTCTTACCATTGGTAGAAAACTTTCATGAGGTGGTATGACACCGCCTGCACCGAGAATCGGTTCCATGATAAATGCGGCTATGGTGTTGGCACCCTGGAAAGCAATTTCATCTTTTAAAGCGTCAGCGCAAAGGGCTGCAAGTTTTGCAGGATCTGTTTCGTTGAACGGATTGCGATAAGTGTAGGGTGCTGGAATGTGATAACAGCCGGGCAGCAGTGGTTCATAAGCGGTACGGAAATTTGCGTTGCCGTTAACTGAAGCGCCACCAGTGTGAGTTCCGTGATAACCCTTTTTTAAGCTTAGGTACTTGGTGCGACCATGTTCGCCTTTGATCTTGTGGTATTGGCGTGCAAGTCTTAATGCGGTTTCTACACTGTCTGATCCGCCTGAGGTAAAAAAAGCACGCACCATACCGTCTGGTTTAAAGAACTCAGCGAGCTCATAAGACAGATGTATCACGGCATCGTTAGATGTGCCGCGAAAGGTTGAGTAATACGGCAGTGTATCCAGTTGTTTTTTTATCGCTTCTTTAACCGGCTCGCACGAATAGCCGAGGTTTACATTCCAAAGACCCCCGACTGCATCTATGGTTGCTTTGCCGTCTATATCGGTAATGTGCACGCCACTGCCACCAGTGATGATTCTTGGTGGATTCGCCAAGCTGTCTGCCGGGTGCGCCATTGGGTGAAACTGATGGCGGGCATTGTTTTCTTTTAGAAAGTTAGAGTCTTTGGGTTGCATGTTCATAGGTGTTTTGTCAGATAATTTTTCACGAGGGATAAACAGGCTGCTGTAGCGCAATCTGTTCACGTTGTGTTGTGATTTTTTTGCCGTTAAGAATTTCTTTCGCTACCGAGTGGCCGGAGAGTACGGCGGCCTGAATTATACCCGGAGAAACACAGTCTCCGGCTCGATAAAGGTGCCTGGTATTGGATTTCAACAGCGCTGAATATAGATCATCCACTGGTATTCTCGCACCGACAAACACCATCTCTGAATGGTCAATCCGAATACACTTGCCGGATAAGGTACAGTAGAATTTTCCATCCGGCTTATGCACAGTGTTTGGATGCATAGAAATATTGAGGCTTGCCATGCGATCAATAATCCGCTGTTGATCCAGCGTGTGGTCAGTCCAGGTGGCAATGGTAGGCATGGGTGTAATATAAGTTACGGTATGGCCGACGTTAGCCAGTAGTTCCGCGATGCTGCTGGCGATGTAAAAATGATCATCGTCATACACGGCTATGTTGCAGGCGGGTATATCTTGCAATGCAAGCGCCATAATATCGTCCGGAGAGAATATTTGTGTTTTTGTGTCACTGGCAGCCAAGTTTGTTGAGCCAACCAAATCCTTGCGCCATGTAGCGCCGGTCGCAATAATTTTAGTGTCGGAATCGAATTCAGCTACTTCCTCTGCATTCATCTCGCTCTCAAGATAAATATCTACATTAACGTTTGACGATAACTGTTGCATACGGTAGTCACGAACGCGGGTAAAACTGTTTAAACCAGGCAAGCGTGCTTCTCTGGTGACTCTGCCACCGGCTTCAGATGCTGCATCTGCAATGGTGACCTTATGACCGGCACGCGATAAAGTAACGGCACATTCAAGCCCGGCGGGGCCTGCGCCAATGATTAAGTGTGATTGAAGTTTGCGAGAAATAGCGGGCGCTTCCGGGTGCCATCCGCGACGCCATTCTTCAGAAATGGTTGGGTTTTGTGTGCACCTTATAGGTAATCCGTAGCTATCCATGCTTACACATATGTTGCAGCCAATACATTCACGGATATCTTCTATGCGATCCTGCTGTATTTTGTTTGGCAGGAATGGATCAGCTATTGAAGGCCTTGCTGCGCCTATAAAATCGAGCTTGCCTGTCTTTATCAGGGATACCATTAGGTCAGGGGATGTAAAGCGGCCCACGCCAACCACTGGTTTTGTAGTAACTGATTTTACAAATTCTGTGTAGGGCTGTTGATGGCCTTCTTCGCTGAAGCGTGCGGTGGCACTGTCGTTAGACCAGCCTGAAATATTGACATCCCATAAGTCTGGTAACTCAGCAAGTGCTTCAATGACATCACGGCCTTCACCATCGTGTGTGAGGCCGTTAGCAATACCCGGTTCTGCAACACTGAAGCGAACCGCAACAGCACATTCATTGCCAGCTGCACCACTTCTGGCGACTTCCAGGGTATCTTCGAGTACTTCTTTAAAGAGCCGTAGTCTATTGTTTAAACTGCCGCCGTATTCATCGGTTCGTTGGTTGGTTCTAATTGATAAGAAGTTACTCAGTAGTGATAGATCATGGGCTGCGTATACATAAAGGATATCGTAACCCGCTTGCTTTGCACGATAAGCTGCTTTCTTGTGAGATTCTCTAAATGCTTTTATGTCGGCAGTGCTCATCTCTCTGGCTTGTGTGGGTACCTCAGGCCGCAGAACAGGCAGCGCACTGGGGCCGATTGCAGATATGCCGGTGGTGATATTGCGCGCTCGCATACCACCGTGTGCCAGTTCTATTGCTGCAAGACTACCGTGTTGTTTAATTGCTTCTACTTGTGCTGCGTGTCTGGGTAGGTCGGTGTCGTCCCAGATACGTTCCATCGGGTGACTTGCCATGTCTGAATCTGGCGCGATCTCTGTCATCTGGACCACCACCGTGCCCCAGCCACCTTCGGCTTTCATGGCACGAAGTGCTATTGCGCCATGTGGTTGATTCCAACCGTGACCGGTAGCGTGAGGTGCTGCGTAAAACCGGTTGGGTGCAGTTACCGGGCCTATCTTTAGCGGCTCAAACAGAATGCTGTAGCGAGAGTTTTTCATGTGCGCGGTACAATTCCTTCTGCAACCCAATGATCAAATATTTCAAGTGCCTTATCAGCAAAGGCCTGGTCATTTATGTGTGCATTTATCTCAGTTAAGTGGATAGGCGCCTTTATGCAAGCGCGCATCTCGTCGTTGAACGCTGCCAGCCCTTGCGGATCGTGCGCGGGCTCACCTGGCTTGTCCCATTCCTCTATGCCTTGAACAGGCAGCAAGACATGTGCAGGTGATTTTGATTGCGAAGTTGATTGCAGTAATCGTTTGCTGATTTCTCTTGCGGTTTCACGGCGTTCTTCGTTGTTTAATGCAGATGATTTTATTAAACGATTATGAGCGTGGAACGGTCGATCTTCATATTGTTCGGGTATATCCTGCCAGCCCGCAAAGTCTATAAGATCAATGCAGCCTGGTGCGACCAGTTGCGGTATACCTGCCATACCAGCGTTTGTTAGTCGATCACTGCCTGCATTTACTACACTGTTAGCCAGCAGATTGCCGAGTTCAGGCAATGCAAAATCCATAACGCAAACAAACCCACCCTGACTGGCGATCTTTTCAAATGCCATACCACCCATGCCTGTTGCATGGAAAATAGCGGTCTCATAGCCACGCGCATCAAGTGCTGGTTTTAGCAATTTCATGTAACTAAGGCATGATGAACCCAGTGATGTCATACCGATAACGGGTTTGTCGGATGCGGGTTTCTCTACAGCGTTTGCAGCACCGAGCACCGCGCCTGCCGCCTGACTTAAAGACGCTTTGCAAATTGAGTTCAGGCCATACAAACCACCAGCCCAGAGTATCATTTGTATGTCAGGTGAGAGTCTTTCAGGGGGAATCAGTGGTGAGAAAGATACCGTTGAAACAATATACTTAGGCACACCCAGTGGCAGTGCCTGGCAAACATCAAGGGCTAGGTCAGTGCCCATAGTGCCGCCAAGTATGATGACACCATCAAATAAGTTTTTACGGTACAACTGCAAGCTAAGTTCAGTCGCACCGTTCGCCATGATTTGCATAGCGTTGTTTTCATCTTCACAGGCAATAGCATCGGCAATAGTACTGGCAGCAGCCTGAGCAACATCGTGCTTGGAATAGTCGGTTGCTTGTTGTGGATCGCCAAGAACGCTTACGTCCATGGTGAGTGTCTTGCCGCCTTGTTCAGTGATCACTGACTTAACGTATTGCAGCTCATCGTTCTTGGTGTCGAATGTACCGATGATCAGTATGGTGCTGGCCATTTCGCCCTCGCAGTTCGAAATTTCTCTGTGTTGATTGTTTGCCTGCTAGCCACACCGCAGAGACCCAGCAGTTCTTGACATTCTACCTGACGATTATTTAACATGTGAAATAATATTTGAGAAAATCGCGCCAGCTCACCGGTTAAATATAGAATTCATGGTCACACAGGAACAGATAGATAAGCTGCGCAGCGCGCCCGTGGCGTCACCATCGCTGATTATCGATGGACGACCGCATGCAACGTCGGATTCAATGCCGGTTGTTTCTCCGCTGGATGGGTCGACTCTAACGCAAATTCCATTTGCTCAACAGACAGATGTTGATACTGCCGTCGCTGCAGCAAGAAAGAGCTTTGATGGCAAAGTCTGGTCCAGCCTGGCGCCAAAAGCGCGCAAAAATATTCTATTAAAATGGGCAGATCTTATCGAACAGCATGCCGTTGAGATTGCGGTGCTGGGGGTTAAGGATAACGGCACAGAGATCGCCATGGCATTGAAGGCAGAGCCATTGTCTGCTGCTGAAACCATCCGGTTCTATGCAGAAAGCTGCGACAAAATGTATGGCGAAGTAGCACCTACTGCGCCAGATGCACTCGGTTTGATCCATAAAGAGCCGGTCGGTGTTGTCGGTATTATTGTTCCATGGAATTTCCCAATGATGATAGGTGCATGGAAACTTGCACCGGCATTGGCTACTGGCAACAGCGTTGTTGTTAAGCCGCCTGAAACCGCATCGCTGACTTTATTGCGTATGGTCGAACTGGCACATGAAGCGGGCCTGCCTGATGGTGTGCTTAATGTTGTCACCGGTGACGGAAACACTACAGGTAATGCATTAGCGCGTTCTATGGATGTAGATATTCTGGTTTTTACAGGCTCCGGTGCGACGGGTCGGCGATTGCTTGAGGCATCTGCGCAATCTAACTTAAAGCGGGTCTACCTTGAGCTTGGTGGTAAGTCACCGCATATTGTGTTTGATGATTGTGCTGATCTCGATGCCGCTGCAGCAGCGGTTGTGGCCGGTATCTTTCGCAATGCCGGTCAGGTATGCATTGCAGGTTCAAGGCTATTGGTGCAACATAGTATTCACGATGCGCTGCTCGAAAAGATTACCCACTTAACTCAGGCTCTGCGTGTTGGTGATCCGCTCGATTTAAATACCCAGATGGGTGCACTGAATTCAGAAGCGCACATGAATAGTGTTTTAAAAATGCTGGATGGTGCGGCGGCGTCCGGCGGACAGCGTATTCTGCAGGATACCGGAGGCTTCTTTATGGAGCCCGCGATCGTTGCCGGTGTTAAGGAACATGATGCATTGTTTCAGCAAGAGGTGTTCGGTCCGGTTCTGACGGTGACATCTTTCACCGATGATACCGATGCGGTACGCCTTGCTAACGCCTCTGAGCTTGGGCTTGCCTCTGGTGTCTGGACAAACAGTTTATCGCGCGCACATAAAATGGTCGCAGCGATTAAAGCCGGTGTGGTGCATGTTAATACCTATGGTGGTGCAGATAATACCGTTCCGCTGGGTGGCTTTAAGCAATCAGGCAATGGGCACGATAAATCACTGCATGCAATAGATAAATTCATTAACCACAAAACCGCGTGGATAAAACTTTGAATAAGGTAAACACAGCTGATGATCTCTACCTGTTCGAAGAGGCAATGCCAGTTGCTGATCTTCAAGATGGCGGGGTATTCAAAAGCGAGTGTAAGCCAGACAAAAAAATAAAAGTCGATGATCTCTTCCGTTTTCGTCGTGGGCTCGGTGACTATAGAGTTTCACTGATAGTCATGCTGATTGCGTTGTTCTTTCTGGTGTTCTTTTTTACTCAAACCGGATGGCAGAATCGTAAACTGCCGGATAACTTCTCAGCGTACCTTGGGCATCAATTTGGTCTGTTTGAACTTGAAGGCAGAGTAGGGCGCTTCGGGCGGATACTGAAGCAGTCGTGGGTGGTGCCGATGATGTGTCTGTTGTTGTTAGTACCCACAGCTATTTGGAATTTTAGGGAGTCACGCAAAGTGCATCTGTGGCGGCAGCGTTTTCAGTTGCCAACAGATGCAAGTTTTGAATTTGCAAAGTACCTGGGGGCACTGGAGTTTGTTGGCTACTTTGTTCTTTATACGGTCACGGTGCCGGTTCTTGGTTATCTGTTATCTACTGTTCTGCTGGGTACTTTTCTTACCTTCAGGCTTGGCTATCGATCGCTAACCTGGATCTTGCGATCCCTGGCAACCAGCTTGGGAATTGTGGTTGTATTCCGAACCTTACTGCAGATTAAAACACCTGCAAGCATTTGGTTGTACGATCAGTTGCCTGCCGCTCTGCGGTCATTTATGTTGACGTACTTCTAGACCATGGATGCTCTTCTATTAGGTCTCGAAAATCTATTCGTACCGCAGGTGTTGCTTGCCATTGTTGTTGGGTCTGTAGGTGGGCTGACTATTGGTGCTATACCGGGTATAGGGCCTGCTATCGCTATAGCCATTTTGCTTCCGGCTACTGTATTTCTAGATGATCTGGTCAGTCTGGTACTGCTGCTTGGTGTGTATGGTTCTTCCATGTACGGCGGCGCTATTCCGGCGATTTTAATTAATACACCCGGTACCCCGGTTAATGCGTTAACCACCTATGATGGCTACTCGATGACGCGCCGGGGAGAAGCAGCTAAAGCCTTAGCGCTGGCATATTCCGCATCATTTTTTGGTGGTTTGTTTTCGATTATTGCGGCACTTTGTGCGCTTTTTATATTTGGCCCTTACTTGCGTGATCTTGGCGCGTTGTTCGGCCAGCGCGATATTATGATGGCCGCTATTCTCGGGGCGGTGTTGCTAATAGCGGCACACAGGCAATCAATGGGTATTGCTGCCATGTTGTTTGGCTTTGGCTTTTTAATAGCGATGATCGGCCGACAAACAACTCGTAATATCGACCGCTACACCTTTGATATCGAGTATCTCTACTCGGGCTTTAACATGATTGTTGTCATCATCGGAATTTTTGCTTTAAGTCAGGCGCTGAACCTGATGGTAGGCAAAGATGATGATCCGCCGGAGGCAAGAGTGACAGGTGGCATGTTGGGTGGCTTTGCAACGCTTGCTAAAAACAAAGTGGTGACGTTGTTGTCTGCCATGTATGGCACGATGATGGGAATCATTCCGGGTGTTGGTGAGTTCGTGGCTCAGTTCTTTAGTTACTCTACTGCTCGTGCGTTATCGAAAGAGCCTGCGCGATTTGGTCATGGATCACAAGAGGGGTTAATTGCTTCTGAGACCGCAAACAACGCAGTGCCGGCTGCGGCAATGATTCCGTTGCTTGCCTTGGGTGTGCCCGGTGAGGCGTTGACAGCCATGATGATGGTGGTTTTTTTCGATGCTGGTATTAAGCCCGGGCCGGATATTTTTGAGAATAACCCTGATTTTCTTTTTAGTCTTTTTATAGCCTTGTTGATCATCAACGTTGTTGTTATGGCGACATTGCTCGTTTCTACCCGTTTTATTGCGAAGCTGGTTCACATTCCAAACCGGTTTCTTGGCGCATTCATTATGATTCTCGCCTTTGTTGGTGTGTACTCTATTCGTAATAGTCTTGCGGACTGCGTTTTTGCAGTCGTGTTTGGCTATATTGGATACATATTCCGCAGGCTCGATTGGCCATTGGTACCGGTGGTACTAGGGCTTGTGCTCGGGTCGATTATAATAGAGCGGTTAGCAGCCGGTGCCGGGCAGGTAAAAACGGCTGCTGATTTGATTAATCGTCCGGTATCGGGAACCTTATTCGTGGTGATACTGCTGGTCATTGGTTTCATCATAGTCTCTTCGGTTAGAGGCCGAAAAGACAATTTTTCACTATGACTAAACTGGTCAACTATGACTTTAATATTAAATTGGAGATAAACAATGAAGAGGCTTGTGAAGGTTGCATTAGTTTCACTCGTAACCGCCGTGTCTGCTTTTAACCCTGCTGCGGCTGAGTATCCAACCGGTCCGGTTCAATTTATTGTGCCATGGCCACCCGGTGATTTTGAAGACGTTTTAACGCGCATGATCGCTGCTGACTTTGAAGAAGCGACAGGTGCCTCTGCGTCTGTGGTTAATAAGCCCGGTGGTGGTGATGGGCCTTTCCCGGGAGCGTTGGAAGTATTGAATGGTCCTACAGATGGTTCCATGGTTGGATCATTTGTAATTGGTGTGCCGGTTGTTGGCCCTAACATAGACATCGGTATAGAAGAAGACAGCTTCACGCCGGTGGGCATATTCTTAACCTATCCGTTTGTACTTGCTGCAGCTGGTGATGCGCCTTACACAGACATGGCGAGCCTCGCCGCACACGCTAAAGATAACGATGTTGTATTGGGTCACTTCGGTGCTGGTCTTGCACCAACCCGTGCGACGATGGCAGCCGCCGCGAATATGGATTTTGAATTTGCGGATGATGCTGCATTTGATCTGCTTGATTGCAACACATTGTCTTCCGGAGATGCCGATGTAATTAATACTACGCTTGCACTGATAGAGCCTTGTCTTGGTGAGATAAAAATTCTGGCGAACATTGGTGAAGAACCAATCGGTAAGCTTGAAGGTGTTACGACTCTCTCTGCACAAGCTGGCGTTAATGATCTTGAATTGTGGAATGGTCTGTTTGTAAAGAAAGGCACACCACAGGAAATCATCGATAAGCTTGCAAAGATCGCGTCAGATACCATGGCGGGTGAAGAAGCTCAAAAGCTCATGATGGAGACTGGTGCTCGTGTTTACTGGCAGGGCATGGAAGAGTCTAAAGCGCGTATCGTGACTGATCGTAAGAAGCTGGCTGAGCTTATAGGAATATTAGAGAAGTAGCATACCCAGTGTTGGGTTTTCCTTATAAATCCAACAACACAGCTAGTATTAGATGGCCGCAATTCAGCGGCCATCCTCCTTACTTTTAACAGAGACACAACGTGAATCGTATCCGGCTTGGCATTCTGCAAACTAACCACGACAAAAGTGTAGCGGTGGGTGATGCGTTCCCGGATGATGCCCACAGGTTTCGTGATCTATTTGATCAGCAGGAACAACGTTTTCAATACCGTGTTTACATGACTATTGGCGGTGAAGTGCCTATAGATATTGATGAACAAGATGCCTACATGATTACCGGTAGTCCGCTTAGTGTGCTTGATGAGTATGGTTTTACCGATGCACTGATGGATTTCATACGCCGATGCGATGCCGCCAAAAAGCCGCTATTCGGGGCGTGTTTCGGCCATCAGGCTATAGCACTTGCACTGGGTGGAAAAGTTGCACGATCAGAAAATGGTTACAACGTTGGCATTGAAGAGACAACGTTTGATAATCCAAAATCATGGATGACACCCTCACATAGCAAATTGCCGTTATACATGTTCCACGAAGATGCGGTTACTCAGCTTCCGGAAGGCTGTGTTCGACTGGGTTCGAGCAATGGCTGTGAGAACGCAAGCTTTGCAAAAGGTAATCATATATTCACTACACAAGCGCACCCTGAATTCAGCCATGAGTTTATGTCTTGTGTTTTAAAATTTACTGAATCAAGCCTACCTGAGGCTCAAGCGAAGAGTGCGTGGGCTAGTTTAGATTTAAAACAACGTGGTGATGTTTACGGTGTTTGGTGTACCAATTTTTTCAAGCAGGCACTAGAGAGATGAATACAACGACTGACAATGGTTATTCGAATCTATTCGACCATGACAGTTTCGCCAATGGTGTGCCGCACACAACATTTGCACGATTGCGCCGGGAAGATCCGTTAAGTTGGACTGAAGGTGATGAAACCGCAAAAGGCTTCTGGAATCTGACTCGCCACGCCGATATCAATTTGGCCAACAAAGAAGGTCTTATTTTTAGTTCGGCCCGTGGTATTCGAATTGAAGACCAATCTCATGAAGAATATCTGGCAAGACGAACCTTTCAAGAGACTGATGCGCCCGAACATGCTGCCGTGCGTCGTAAGGTGAACCCGAATTTCTCAATGAAAACGGTGGCAGGTTTTGAACCACTTATTAGAGAGCTGGCATCTGATATCGTATCAAAAGCAGTGGCGCAAACAGAGTTTGATGCGGTAGGTAGTATTGCCAAGCAATTACCCATGTTAATGCTCGGCAGGATTCTGGGCGTTGCAGATGAAGATCTGGAATGGCTGGTGCAAAAAGGTGATGCATTGATAGGCAATACTGACCCGGACTTTACCGATCATGTGATTGATAAAATGGATACCAGTGCTTACCGCATGATGCCGTTCAGGAGTCCGGCGGGTGTTGAGCTGTATGACTACGCTGCCGACCTTTTACATAAACGCAGACCAGTGGCAGAGGGTAGTATCCTTGATGTTATGATGCGTGATGAAGATGGCCTTGATGAACTTGCGTTTAAAAATTTCTTCTGCCTGCTGGTAGCGGCAGGCAATGACACTACACGTTATTCAATAGCGATGGCACTCAACTTAATAGCGCATAACAACCAGCTGCTTACTCAGCTTAAGTCTGGTGACTACTGGGACACCTGTGCAGATGAGTTCATCCGGCTGGCATCACCGACAATGCACTTCAGGCGAACAGCCACTCAAGATTACAAGCTTCACGGCAAAACCATACGCGAAGGTGACAAAGTGTTGCTGTGGTTTGTATCAGGCAGCAGAGATGAGGATGTTTTTACTAACCCTAATGATGTGATTCTTGATCGCAAACCTAATAGACACTTAGCGTTCGGACAGGGTGGTGCACATGTTTGTCTCGGTCGCTATCTTGCAAAACTTGAAGTCCAGTTGGTATTGCAGGAACTCGCGAAGCGTGTAGATTCTATAGAGCCTTTAGAGTCACCGAGTTGGACAAGATCAAACTTTATTTGTGGCGTTAAACGATTAAACGTGAGGGTTAAGCCTGCATGACAACTGCCAATCGTACTCGTGCAATGTTTTGCGACATGCTTAACCTGCCACGTGGCAAATACGTTCCCGATAATGTGGCGGCCGGTGGGTCAATCGGTTTTGCGCGTGGTGCGTTTGCGGTCTCTTATGATCGCGAGCTGCTTAAAATTCCCGGCTGTGGTTATTATGAAGGCCTGCCCGATATGCAGTTGGTACTTGATGATGATCGTCGGTCTTCCTGGCAAGCCAATACAGATATCGCACTGGGTGATTTGCATATTGAAGGCGAACCGTTCGGCTTGTGTGCACGATCAATGCTGAAGCGCTGTGTTGGTGAATGGCAGGCGATTGGTTATACGCCAATGGTCGGGCTTGAAACCGAAGCCTATGTTTTTCAACGTGATCAAGACAACATATGGCGACCTTACGATACGCCGGGTGCTTTCGTTTACGGTACCGGGCCTGAGAACGACCCGCGCGGCTTAACCGATGAGATCTGGGAGGCGGCAAACGCAGCCGGAATTCCGATTGAAAGTATGAATGGTGAGTTTGACAACGGCCAGTTTGAATTGACGCTGTGTTTTGGCGATGCAGTTAAAGCCTGTGACGATGCCTTCCTGATGCGTTCCATGGCCCGCGAGCTGGCATTTAAGAAAGGGCTATTGTTGAGCTTTCTACCAAAACCTATCCCTGATCGGGGTGGTTCAGGTATGCATGTTAATTTTAGTTTGTCAGATAGCAGCGGTAATAACGCGATAGCGCCTGACGGAAAGTTATCCAAAACTGCGGAGCATTGTATTGCGGGCTTAATCGCCCACCATGAATCACTGGCTGGCCTGTTGGCTGTTACCGTTAATAGCTATGACCGTTTAAGCCAGGGCAGCATGGCGGGCTATTGGGCTAACTGGGCTGAAGATCATCGCTTAGTGACTACACGTTGTTCAACCGGTTCTCCGAAGTCTGCGCGGCTTGAACATAGAATGGCGGACTGTGCCACTAATCCGTATCAGGCGGTGACGGCTGTGCTACAGGCAGCAAAGCTTGGTCTACAAAATGAACTACCGTTGCAAAAGCCTGAAGATCTTGATGGCATGGAGCGCGTACGTGAAACAAGACATATTCCTTCATCTTTAGATAAAGCATTGCTTGCGTTAGATAAAGACAAACCGTTGCGACAGGCTGTGGGTGAACTGTACTGCGATGCATTGTTATATTTAAAGAACGATGAATACAGCCGCCTGACAGGTAGAAGTGTAGATCAAGTACGTGATTTTTATCTACCCTTTGTGTAAAGGTTTAGTGATGCCTGCGCTATTTTAGTTGTGGCGAACCGGATTAAATATCTGCAGGAAAGACGTACCCGATTGCTTGGGCCGAACGTGCCGGTCTTCTACAAAGAACCTGTTCACTTAGTAAAAGGAGAAGGTGTCTGGTTGTGGGATGCTGATGGTCGCAGGTATCTGGACTGCTATAACAATGTGCCTCATGTGGGCCACTGTAACCCGCGTGTAGTGGAGGCGATAACTCGTCAGGCAAGCACGCTCAATACCCATACGCGTTATTTACATGAAGGCGTTTTGGATTATATTGAACGCCTTACTTCAACCATGCATAGCGGCTTAACCACTGCCATTATGACTTGCACCGGCTCTGAAGCTAATGATATCGCACTTCGAATGGCGGAGGCTGTAACCGGTAAGCGCGGGATTATCGCAACTGACGCAACATACCATGGCAATACAGCATTGGTCAGTCAGCTGAGTCGCAGTAATGTGCCTGCTAGTGGCTTTGGTCTTGAAGACTATTTTCAGCATGTTGTGGCACCTGATAGTTACCGGGCTATTGATGCCGATGGTACTTTATTCGCCAGCGCGGTCTCTGAGAAAATAGCAGAGCTTGAGAAAAGTCCGCATGGTTTTGCGGCGTTAATTGTTTGCCCGTTCTTTTTAAATGAGGGCTTTCCGATGCAAACACCCGGGTGGTTAAAACCCGCTGCTGAGGTGGTTCGCAAGGCAGGTGGTCTGCTTATTTGCGATGAAGTGCAATCAGGCTTCGGGCGTATAGGCAGTCACTTCTGGGCGTATGAAAAACAACAGGTATCACCTGATATTGTTGTACTCGGCAAGCCCATGGCTAACGGGCATCCGGTTGGTGCCGTAGTCAGTAGTATTGAGGCAATGACTGCGTTTAGAAACGGCTTTCGTTACTTTAATACGTTTGGCGGCAACCCGGTGAGCTGTGCGGCTGCAATGGCGGTGCTTGATGAGCTTGACGAACACAACCTAATGGCACACGCGCAAACAGTTGGGCAATACGCGCTTGAGCGGTTAAAGGAATTGCAGCAAAAGTATGAATGCGTTGGTGATGTGCGTGGCAGCGGATTAGTGTTCGGTGCCGAGTTAGTTTCCGATCAGACGACTAAGCGACCAGCAAGTGAACATACCGATACCGTGGTTAATTCAATGCGCGATAAAGGCATATTATTGTCTAAGCTTGGGCGGCATAAAAATACACTTAAAATCAGACCGCCAATGCCATTCTCACTTGAAAATGCAAAACTCTTGTTTGACACGCTTGATGAGGTGCTGGCAGAAACAATTGGCATCTGCTGACAAATGCAGTTGCTGAGAAACGCAGTTGCCAATAACTGCCGCTACTGCTTATCGAGAGAGTTCAACATGAAAATTCAGTGTGTGTGAGTAAAGTACTTTCACTGGCGGTGCGATTAATTCCCTTCCGGGTTATCGGGATCAAGCAGCGCCAGAATATCGAGTAGTGCTTCGTAGTTGTCTTTGCCGAGCCTATGTTTCACATCGGCTACTATTTCAAGTGCTTGATTGGCTTTATCGTCGATTATTTTCTGGCCGCTGCTGGTAATGCATATCATTTGTCTGCGACGGTCGTCTGCATCACGTGACAGCGTAATTAAGCCCTTGTTTTGCATTGTCTGGGCTATGCGCGTGAGGCTTGGGAACAGCAGTGATGCACGGCTGGCTAACGTTGATGAGCTCTGAGGGCCGTATTCTGCCAATACACGTAACACACGCCACTGTTGCTCTGTGATTCCGGCGTCCGCTAGCATCTCACGGATCGGCGGCATGATCCCTTCTCTGGCCCGAATCAAGGCAATCGGGAGGGATCGGGCGGTAGATGGCAGTTTTTCGGTCATGGTTCGGGCGTTTGTAAAGTGCTTCTGATTCTACCACTATGGGAATTTTGCTTTCTTGAACTTCAAGTCAATATTATTTAACATGTGAATTAAATATTGTCGATCTGGTAGTAACGGTATTCTGTTTAGCAAAGAATGCTGTCGATATCAGATAGACTGATCGAATTAAGAACCCCTTTGGAGAATTATCGGTGAGTGATCTCGAGCAGCATGTTGAAAAACTCAACGGATTTTTATCGCGTTTTAAAGCATCGGGAATTCTAAATCGAATAGACGGTCAGGATGCGCCGGGCAGGGGTGGCGTGTTTGAGTCTAGCTCTCCGGTAGACAACAGTGTTATCTGTGAAGTCGCACATGGCACAGCAGAAGATATTGATGCTGCTGCAAAGTCTGCTGCAAAACACTTTGCTGCATGGCGTGATATGCCAGCTACTGAGCGTCGTAAGATTCTAATTAATATAGCTGAAGGCATAGAAGCTCGTTCAGAAGAGATAGCCTTATGCGAGTGCTGGGATACCGGGCAGGCGTATCGTTTTATGTCAAAGGCGGCACTTCGTGGTGCAGAGAATTTTCGCTACTTTGCAGATCAAGTGGTGCAGGCTCGTGATGGTAAGCATTTAAAGTCTCCAACATTGATGAACGTTACCAGTCGTGTACCGATTGGGCCTGTTGGAGTGATCACGCCCTGGAACACACCGTTCATGCTTTCTACCTGGAAGATCGCACCGGCACTGGCTGCTGGCTGCACAGTAGTGCACAAACCCGCAGAATCGTCTCCGTTGACGGCGCGTTTGCTTATCGAAATTGCTGAAGAAGCTGGTTTGCCACCCGGGGTATTAAATACGGTTAACGGCTTTGGAGAGGAAGTTGGCAAAGCATTGTGTGAACACCCATTAATTAAAGCCATTGCTTTTGTTGGTGAAAGTCGCACGGGCAGCCTGATAACAAAGCAGGGTGCAGATACATTAAAGCGTAATCATTTAGAGTTGGGTGGTAAGAATCCGGTAGTGGTATTTGATGATGCTGATCTTGAGCGTGCACTCGATGCAGTGATTTTTATGATTTATTCCATTAACGGTGAACGCTGTACTTCATCGTCAAGGCTTCTGGTACAAGAGTCTATCCGTGAAGAGTTTGAGTCAAAGCTCGCAGCACGTGTTAAGAACATTAAAGTAGGGCACCCGCTAGATCCTACCACTGAGGTTGGCCCTTTAATCAATGAAGAGCACTTTAATAAAGTCACCAGTTACTTTTCTATTGCCACGGAAGACGGCGCGACGATTGCGGTGGGTGGTGAAAGCATTGGCGATGCAGGCTATTTTGTACAGCCAACTTTATTTACCAATGCCAACAATAAAATGCGAATCGCCCAGGAAGAAATATTTGGCCCGGTGTTAACGTCAATCCCTTTTAAAACTGAAGAAGAAGCACTGAGCATTGCTAACGACACACTCTATGGCTTAACCGGTTATGTGTGGACCAACGATCTAACCCGTGCTTTGCGTTTCACTGAAAAGCTTGAAGCCGGCATGATCTGGGTAAACTCAGAAAATGTACGGCATTTGCCCACGCCGTTTGGTGGTGTAAAAGCCAGTGGAATCGGGCGCGATGGTGGCGACTGGTCTTTTGAGTTTTATATGGAACAAAAACACATTGGCTTTGCAACCGGACAACACAAAATCTCACGGCTCGGCGTTCAATAGAGGATACACTCAACATGCCCGTACCAGCACCTAACTTATACCCGGACTTCAACACTATCCGGTTATCACATGCGTACCTTAACGTTAGTGATCTTGCAGCTTCAAAAAAGTTTTATACAGAAATTCTCGGCCTTCAGATCACGGCTGAAACATCAAGCCACGTGTATCTTAGAGCCATGGAAGAGCGTGGGCATCATTGTGTGGTGCTACAGAAATCAGATCAGCCTGGCACCGTTGAAGCGATGGGTTTTAAAACCTTTGACGAGCAAGATCTGGATAAAGCCAAAGCGTACTTTGAAGCTAAAGGTCGACCAACGGCATGGGTTGAGCGCGAGTATCAGGGGCGTACGTTGTTAACGTCAGATAACCTTGGCATTCCGCTGGAGTTTTATCATAAGATGGATCGGCTTGAACCGATTCATCAACAATATGCTTTGTACCGTGGGGTTAAACCGCTACGTATAGATCACTTTAATTGCTTTTCTACCAACGTTGATGAATCCGTTGCCTTTTACAGTGATATAGGTTTCAGAGTCACTGAATACACAGAAGACGAAGAAACTAAAAAGCTGTGGGCCGCATGGATGCATCGCAAAGGCGGTGTGCATGATATGGCGTTTACCAATGGCCATGGGCCGCGTATGCACCATATTGCGTTCTGGGTGCCAACACCGCTCAATATTATTGATCTACTTGATCTTATGTCTACCACGGGTTATGTCGATAACATTGAACGCGGCCCTGGGCGGCATGGAATCTCTAATGCGTTTTTCTTATATATATTAGACCCTGATGGTCATCGGATAGAAATCTATTGCTCTGACTACCAAACGGTTGACCCTGATATGGAACCGATCAAATGGGATCTAACCGATCCACAGCGGCAAACACTTTGGGGTGCTGCAGCACCGCGTAGTTGGTTTGAGCACGGAACTAAATTTGTCGGTGTAGAAACGCAAGATGCAACGCTTGCAGCAACACCGATCATCGCACCTTAAATGCAGCTTTCGCACGTATAAAGTAATAAATTTCACTAACCGGACCCGGCCGCTATGCGCTATTCAACTTATTCAGTCAATGATGAACTATTCTATGGTGCTGCAACCGACGAAGGCATGATCGCATTAAGCCCTGAATGTCCACAGTGGCCAACACTGCTTGATGTTGTGCAGGCGAATGGGCTAGATGAGCTTGAGAAAATCGCTGCATCTAAGGCAGTAACACACACTGATTTTAAGTTTGAAATGGTATTGCCTAATGCACCAAGAATACTCTGTGTTGGGGTGAACTTCCCTGATCGAAATGCGGAGTATAAAGACGGCAGTGAGCAGCCTAAGTATATGTCATTGTTCCCGCGGTTTTCTTCAGGCTTTACCGGTCATGAATGCAACTTAGTACGACCGCCCGAAAATCACACGCTTGACTATGAAGGTGAAGTGGTAGTGGTTATCGGTAAGGGTGGCCGGCGTATCAAAAAGGAAAACGCCTATGATCATATTGCTGCTCTAACATTATGCAACGAGGGTACGATCCGTGACTGGGTAAGGCATGCAAAATTTAATGTAACTCAGGGCAAGAACTGGGATCGTTCTGGTTCTATAGGGCCATGGTTAGTGCCTTTTAAAGACCCTAAACAAATTGATGATGCGCATATAATTACTCGCGTAAATGGCGAAGTCCGTCAAGACGACGTTTTATCTCGAATGATGTTTCCGGTCAGTCGAGAGATTGAATACATTTCTACGTTTATGGCTTTAAAACCCGGTGATATGATCGTTACCGGTACGCCAACGGGTGCTGGTGCGCGTTTTGATCCACCCAGGTATTTAAAGCCGGGTGATATCGTAGAGGTAGAAGTAGAAGGTATTGGCACACTCCGCAACGGTGTTGAGGATGAAGTCGTATGACCCCCGATGAACATGCACAGGCCGCCAGTGATTTACTAATAGCGGAACAAACAGGCAAACAGATAGGCTTGTTGAGTTTGCAGTATCCCGGTATCACAATGGATGATGCCTACGAAATTCAAAATGCAATCTACCGAGCCAAGCTTGAACAAGGGCGCAACGTTATCGGTTGGAAGATCGGCCTTACCTCTAAAGCCATGAGAAGTGCGCTTAACATAGACATACCTGATAGCGGAATATTGTTTGATGACATGCTATTCCAAAGTGGCGATAGTATTCCTGCAGGGCGCTTTATTCAGCCGCGTATCGAAGCTGAAATTGCCTTCGTGATGAAAAAATCCCTTGCTGGCACCGATGTTACTCAGGCCGATGTCATAGATGCCACAGACTATGTAGTACCTTCGATTGAAATTCTGGATACTCGTATTCTTCGTGTCGATCCTGACTCTGGCAAGGCACGTGTTATTTTCGATACCATTAGTGATAACGCCGCTAACGCGGGGGTTGTTTTAGGCAAGGAACAACACCCGATAGATGCACATGATCTGCGCTGGGTTGGCGCACTGGTGTATTGCAATGATGAACTGGAAGAGACCGGTTTAGGTGCAGGCGTTTTGGATAACCCGATTGAGAGTGTTGTGTGGCTTGCGCGGCGTATGGCCCAATACGGTCAAAGCATTGAGCCTGGTCAGATTATATTGTCAGGCAGTTTCATACGGCCCGTTGAGTGTCCGTCTGGCTCACAGATAAAAGCTGATTTTGGTGGCTTCGGTAGTGTGGAAATTGGCTTTGATTAGGACGCTATACGTTTATGGAAATGAACGTTAGCGATACGCATACAGAGCAGGTAATCAATAAGGCTTGTGATTACTGGGGTCTTCACAATACCTCTGTTGCATTGGTGGCGGCGCGAGAGAATCGGGTCTATCGCGTTGAATCGCAAAAAGGTGTTTTTGCTTTGCGATTGCATCGATCAGGATATCGTACGCTAGATGAAATTCGTTCTGAGCTGATCTGGATGAACATGCTTATAAAGCACAATACATCAGTTCCAAACCCTATTAGCGCGATAGATGGTGATTTTATTAAAATGGTAGATGGTATCGTTGTCGATATACTCAGCTGGGTTGAAGGCAAGCCACTTAATCAGATCGAGCCAACTGCAATGATCTACCACGATTTAGGTGTATTACTGGCACGAATGCATGAACTTGCCGATGCCTGGCCGTTGCCAGAATCATTTGCGCGCCCAACGTGGAACCTGGTCGGTGATGCACCGTCGTGGGGGAGGTTCTGGGAGAACCCGCAACTGACAAAAGAACAGCAAGCAACGCTGCTGGACTTTAGGGATTACGCTCGCAGCACATTAGAAAGCCTGCCACAACCGGATTGCGGATTAATACACGCTGATTTGGTACCCGATAATGTTTTATACAACGGTCATCAATTGCAAGCGATTGATTTTGATGATGGTGGTTTCGGTTATCGACTGTTTGATCTTGCTACAATAACGCATCGCAGCAAGCGCCTCCAAAGTTCAGATAAACTCGCTGCGGCGGTGATTAGTGGTTATCAGAAACATCGCGTGCTCGATTGCTATTCGCTTCCTCTTTTTGAGGCGCTGCGGGCTTGTACTTATGTCGGGTGGAATATATCGCGTATGCATGAACCGGGTGGTGCAGAGCGCAATGATCGATTTATAGCGGAAGCTTTGGTTGCGGTTGGTAACACCCATGCGATTTAATACGCCGCACAACATAAAGACTAACTTGAGGAGCAGAGCGTGAGTACTGATACAGATGATGCATACCACAAGATAAGAGCACCAGCACGGGCTAAGCCGACTGGCTGCCCGGTTGATCATAATTTCACAACCTTTGCTGATGATTATCTGACCAATCCTTATCCGTCGCTTGCCAAGGTGCGTGAAGAGCACCCGATTTTCTATTCTGAAAAACTCGGTTTTCTGGTGGTCACTCGTATGCAGGATTTACTGGATATTTTTGGTGATCACGATGTTTATTCATCAGAGAATGTGCAGGATCCGGTATTCCCTGTTTCTGAGCGCGCCGCTGCAGTGCTTGCCGCTGAAGATTTTAATCCTGTTGCTGTTATGTCTAATAAGCAACAGCCAGATCATTCACGGATTAAGAAATACACCAGGCAAGGGTTTTCAGCGCGACGTATGAAAGTGCTTGAGCCCTATATAAAAAAACGCAGCCATGAATTAGTAGACGCGATGGTTGCCAATGGCAATCAAGCAGAGTTTGTCAGTAGCTTTGGTCACCCGTTACCCGGGCAGATAATATTCCGATTTATAGGCTTCCCTGAATCTGATGATGAAAAGCTCATAAGCTGGACATCAAACCGGCTGGCTTTTACCTGGGGTAACCCCGATGAAGAAGAACAAGTCGACATCGCGAACAAAATGCTACGCTATTGGCGATACTGCAGAGAATTCGTAGCCACCCGTAAAACCCAACGCGCTGATGATCTAACCTCTGAGCTTCTAGATGCACACGATGCTAACCCAGATGAGTTGTCTTATCGGGAAGTTGAATCCATTATCTATGGTTTGTCTTTTGCCGGGCATGAGATTGTCAGTAACTACATGAGTAATTCTTTGTTATGTCTGTTGCCACGTCGCGATGTATGGGATGCACTGTGCGCTGATGCCACGTTAATCCCTAATGCACTTGAAGAGGTGCTGCGATTCGAATCACCACAAACCAGTTGGCGGCGGGTAACCAATGTCGACACTGAAATTGATGGCATAAAAGTGCCGGCAGGCACTCAGGTTTTTTTAAGTTTGGGTGCTGCTAACCACGAGCCTGAGTTGTTTGAAAAACCTGGTACTTTTGATATCCATCGAGAGAATGCTAAAAAACATATTTCATTTGGTTATGGCATACACTTTTGTCTTGGTGCACGGTTGGCAAGGCTTGAAGGTGAAATAGCGATTCAAACGTTAACTGAGCGACTACCAGATCTTAAGTTAGTAGAAGGGCAGTCTCTTGATTACTCGCCTAATATTACGTTTCGTGGTCCCAAAGAATTGTTGGTGGAGTGGGGCTGATAGAGATATAAGCTGCAGTGTTTATAGTAGAAAACCGCTCATCGGGATCTAACTTTGATTGCTAATCGGTTTCGAGAAGTGAGAGACGAGTTGACATGAAATTGCAAAAATCTAAAGGCTCTGTATGGGACGATATTGCTGCCGATTCTGCTGAGGCTGCTCAGCTGAAATTTCAGGCGGCTTTGTTTGATGCAATCAGAGCCTACATTAAGAAGCACTAGCTTACACAGGAAGAACTCACACGCACTTTGGAAAGCTTTCGAGCACAACTATCTTTTACTCACCCCAATGCTATGTTCGGTAACTTTGCTGAAGGCGAGCTTGCAGCAACAGCCGCCGTAGGCTACACAAGTAAGTTCCCGTCATCGCGTCACAAAATGGTGATATGGGGTGTTTTCACTTCACCTCGATACCGTCGCCAAGGACTAAGCCGCCAGGTTGTAGAGTCGGCAATTCAACATGCATTTAGCAACGGCGTAAATCGCGTTAATTTGCAGGTGTACGTGCCAAATGAACCTGCGCTTGGGCTATACAAATCAATTGGATTTGTGGAATATGGTGTTGAGCCATCGGCGGTGTATCTTGATGGCCAGTATCACGATGGTGTTCTTATGACGCTTGTGAAAAAACAGGCTACGTTTAAGAAAGTGCGATGCTAACGACCGCTTAGTGTGGAAACTTGCAAGTCAACATACCTGGTCAATCTACTTATTCATAGATGAGCGAATGGCGGGTGTTGGCGGTTGCTTCCGGTCAGATTGTAGAATAACGAGTAGCTGATGTTTACTCTTGTGGGATTTACCTCGCAAGCCTACCTTACAAGCCTGTCCATCGACAGCATGGTGCCCGTTTACGTCAATGCAGTATTATCGTAAAAATGAATAAAGCCTCTTCGGAGAATAACGGCAAATACCAAATGGCATTAGCCGAAAAAACACGGTGTTTATTGCAATCACTGTCACTAGATGAAAAAGCATTATCAATACTAAAGAGCATAATCGATGCTGATACATGCGTTTCCAACGCAATACTTGCAACTCAATCCCATGAGCAAGTCTCCACTCTGGTCCGTTGGCTCTACAATGAGCATCCGCCTGTGACCAATTTAAAAAGATACGATCGTTAATCCCTACACAAAACCAAAACGCCAATCCCCCAAATTATCAGCTAGATAAACAAGTTGTGCCGATGGGAAACGCTAAGGTCTGATTGGATGTTCGCCTTATCTGCAAATGTTTGCCAACTCTCAACGGATGCCGACACTTCGCGTAGTATCTTTTTTGCTTTAGTAGCTTTAACTCCCGACGTAATTGAAAATTGAATCAGATCATCTACCTCAAAGTGTCGCCGTTTACCGTTCACACTCATCTGATGTTGGTGAGTCCAGTCACCCTTTGGATTGTAAGAGTAGGCCACGTCAAAAGCAGGGGACAGTCGCCATTGGCCTTCACGATTCATAAGAAACGCGATGTTCTTTACATGATCATCCTGGTTACGCGCCAGTACGTTAAAAAAGGTTCTGCGTACCTGTTGTTCAATATCAGACATTGGCATACGCAAGCGACGCATCAGTATTATGGATTGTTCGTAGGCGTAAGCACCGGCCATATTAAAATCATAGTGCATCATTGCACCAAGAGATTGCATATGCAGTTTTCCACCCGAGACTGGTCGATCAAAACGTTGCGTCATAAAGTGTGCGCGTCCTCCTTCTTCATGAAGTCTGCACTCCTGCATATCTATGCCTGCGGCAGTGGCCATTAAATAGTAGGCATACTCAATCTGGCCAAAACCCATTGGGTCAACAGTTTCCTTATCACGATTGCCATCTACTCCATCAAACTTCATTAGCCAGTGACTAAAGCCTTTTGCAGCAGGCGCTTGTCCGGAGCGAAACTCACCGGTATCGGGATTCCATGCAAGCACTGCCTTGGCACGTGCACCGCCGGCTGAAGTGCCGATATGTAGAATATCGCGAATCACCTCTTCATCATCTTCACCAGTGAATTTGCCTTCAAGTGAAATGCGTTCATCAAGCACTCGGTTAGCAAGGCCGACCATCAAATCTACATCGATCTGCCGATCTACAACCTCTCCCAACATCGGCTCGAATTCAAGTGCACCCATGCCGCGAGTGCCGGTATAACAAAGCCTCTCAAGTGGTGTAAAACTCTCTCGCCCTTGGCGCGCCAACCAGGCATCGATTAACGCGTTGCCAAAACGATCCGGCAAGCTGTCAGCCAACAAGCCGGGGAGACCTTTGAAGGTATCGGTAGACAAGGTAGGGAATTCATAAGGTGCCTCACGCAGAGGCATCATCACTGGAGCGACTTCAATGCCTGAGCGCGTAAAATCTGCAGTATATTGAAAGACGCCGATACCACGATCCGCTAACCAGGTGACTGCTCCGATGTCTTTACCCCACAGAACAACTCTGGCGGTATCAATCATCGTCGCTCCATCGCCACTCAGACGATGACGGTGGTTTGCGACTGGCGCGCTTGCGCTCTCGACCTTGCTTAATCCGATCGACGGGTCTAATACCTGGGTCAGGGAGCAAGGCAGCGAGGTGATCATGTAGTTTCAGTGCCTGCATGATACGTACAAAGGAATCCAGTGATATTGCTTTACCATCCGCCATTCGGGTCAACGTACTTCTCGATACGCCTGCATCTTCAGAGAGATCCTGCTGGCTGATGTTGCGGCTCAAGCGAATCTCCTCGAGTTGCTCGCACAGGCTCGTTACGATGGATTCGCTGGTCGCTGTATAGAAATCAATTTTTTGCGTCATATGTGATACATTATCTGACTTATAGCCACTTAAAGTATGATTTATGATGCATTATAGCATGTGTGATTTAATGCTGCATAAGGCTGGTTAACACGGTTGGCAGCCACCAAAAATATGCCAAAGGCAATCGTCGGGTAACCGTGCCACACCCGAGGAAGGACATACCGATAGGCACCGCTCGGCAAATAGCCAAACAAGCTGGGTGGATATAGCGCAGTTGCCGTTTTATAGAAGTTTGTAGTTCGTTTTAGAGGAGAGCATAAGAGATGCGAGTTTTTTACGCCGTTGTAAACAAAGATGAGGGGAGCGCATATGGCGTTCACTTTCCAGATGTCCCAGGCTGTTTTTCAGCATCGGATGATTCAGAGTCGTTGTTGGCTAATGCCAGTGATGCGCTGATCTGCCACTTGGATGGTGAGGAGGTGCCAGAAGCCAGAGACATTGAGGAGATTCGTGAGGAGAGTAAAGAAGATATCAAAAATGGTGCTTTTATTTTGGCTGTGCCGTATGTGATACCCGCTGCTCGAACCGTTCGCGCGAATATCAGTCTCGACGAAGGAATGCTAAACGCCATCGATGCTGCTGCTAGCAATCGCAATATGACTCGTTCAGTTTTTATTGCGCATTCATCAAGGCGTGAAATAGAAGGAAGAAATAGACAAGTGAATACGAAAATTATTTCTACAAACGCACGACGATATACTATCGAAGCTCGTCAGGCAGTGACCGGTATCTGTAAAGTCCAGGTTGTTGTGAGTACTCACAATAATTCCCGAAGCGAGTTTGCAACTAGAGAAAGTAGCTCATATAAAAATTGCATTAATGGGCTCAAGCGCGATTACTTGAAAGAGGAATCTGTTTTGAAAGAAGTTGAGACGTGGCTGGAAGAGCTTTCTGCCGCATGAAATCTACCCATACGACGAAAGTTCAACTTAAGAGCAAGAAGCTATGAATAAAGAAATTTCAATTGATGAATTGAAAAAAATTGATCTCAATGTCATCTGTGAGTTAGATACAGAGCCAACAACGAGTCTGATTGGATTTCTGCCGAGCAACGATGACGGCATGAGTGAACTTTTAACATAACAGCCGCTATGCTCATGAACAACAACACACCTCTGAGAAAAATGAAAGAGAAATTCGAGCTCGGGCTTGGTCGAGAAGCTGCCCGGAAAAGGGCGGTACGCACGATAGCACGGGCAGTCAACCCGCGTTAGGTAATTCGATAGGGGGCGGTTCTTTGTTTACCGCCTCCTGTTTGTGAGTTGATCTAGCATGTATATTTTATTGAATGTAGAAGTGACACGTGACTAAGCGGACGTCTACTTTGGAGCGATCGGTCGGTGGTGGTCGTTTTCTGCCTTACAAAACTCTTTAGCTTTAATCTCTGGCTCTGCGAATTCTAAAGCTCGCTACAAACGGCAAATGATCAGATACATCTGCTCGAAAACGTGCTTGCCCGATGCCCATTGCCCAGTGCATCGGAAAGAGTCGAAGGCTGCCCTTAATGTATTCCGTACTAAAGCGCCGACTAATGGCAAATCCATCCAGCAGATTCTCGCGCCCGGAAGGTAGTATGTGAGAGTAGCGCTCCTGCAAGTCCCAGGAAGATACGAAGTCCATGAGATCATCACCACCGAGAAGGTGAAAGTTACTGATATCTTGTCCCGGTATCATATTGAAATCACCCATCAGAAGAACATCCGGGTTTCTATCTG
Source organism: uncultured Granulosicoccaceae bacterium (assembly GCA_937927895.1). Lineage (GTDB taxonomy): Bacteria > Pseudomonadota > Gammaproteobacteria > Granulosicoccales > Granulosicoccaceae. Next base: position 29,962 of record CALGKA010000108.1, read on the forward strand.
CGGGGCCACGTAGAGTTGTTATGTATTCACCTATTACCCTGCATTGATCATCGCGAATGGTTTGGTTTGAAGCTTCTCTGCCGGATTTCAGATGGACGCCAATTAACTTGAAATCAAATCGGTCAATTTCGATATCACATACGAACGCTTTTCTGAAATTATTGTTGCCAAGATCAGATCTATCGAGAAGGGACGCATTTGTCACGGATACGCCTTGCTTATAAAGTACACCTATGTGCATTGCGGCATGCGTACCGCCGGTAGCTGACTGTTCAAGAAATGTGTATTCATATGGCACACCATCATCCGTTAAATGTTGTGCGATCTTGCGGATGTGATCTTCATTTTTAATTTCAACAAGTGTAACGACTTCCGCATCTAGCATCCCCAAACCTTCGGCCTGACGTTGTATGCGATCATCATCGAGCGCTTCAAATGTTGCTAAATTCCATGCTGCTACAGTCGCAGTTGTTTTTGCGAATACATTCGTTGTCATTTGCGTAATCCCAAAACTTACTTGCTGGTCTTAGTGGAACCTTATCTCAGTCGCAGAGTGGGTGGCAAGATTTCAAGTACAACTGTATGGACAATATCTGGTAGACGGGTATCGCCACGCTAGAGGCATTATGCTTACTAGGTTTGCTACTAAGCCTGACTCTTGCACGCCTCCTTCCTGCCGGAGAAGCTGCAATTTCGTTGCAGCAGAAATTCATCGCCAGGGCTTTGAATCGGTTATGCAGCAAACTCACGAACCACTTGTCCGGCACTAACCGCTGTGCGTTTGCCATCTCGTAGAGATAGTTCGCCGTTAACCAGTACATGTGCCACACCTGATGCATACTTGCGTGGGTTTTTTGCGGTTACGTTACTGGTGATGGTGGCTTTGTCAAAAACGCATACATCTGCATGGTAGCCGACTTTGAGTTTGCCTCTATTTAGAAGGCCTAAGCGTTCAGCGGGGATTGATGTGATTTTTTGCAGGCCTGCTGCCAAGCTTAAAACTTCTCGGTCACGCACATAGTATTGCAGGAATCGGGCAGCCCAACCGTAGCCGCTAAGGGAGCCTAAATGATCTTTTAATACGCCATCTGTTGCTACCGCTACGGTATCTGAAATAACTGCACACTCACTTTGCTGCAGACATAGGTCTAGGTCGTCATCGCGGAATGATTTGGATGACCACATGGTACCCATTAGGTTGTCACCTTCTTCAATGAGTATATCCAGCACGGCGTCATAGGGGTCTACACCACGCATGCGACCGATCTCTTTAAAATCTGCGCCTACAAGATTGTGGTTTTCGGTAGCATTTAACAGGACTATGTCTTCCCACTTACGTGCTTTGACTAATAACCACATGGGTTGTTCGTTGGCTTGTATTTTTTCACGGTCTTCCGGGTTCTTGAGTCTTTTTAGTACTTCATCGACGCCGCCGGCTTGCGCCCACTTGGGCAAGATGGCAGCCATTAAGGTATGTGCCCAATCGTGTGGGATGATATCAAAGGCTATGTCTGCATCGTGCTTGCGCGCGGCCTCTATCATTTCAAGTGTGTGTTGCATGGCGTAATCCGGGGCACCGTACTTGGGTTGAATATGCGAGATTTGTAAACGTGCACCAGCTTGGCGTGCCGTGGCTATAGCTTCGGCAAAGCCCAGATCGTATTGGGTATCGCGGTTGCGTACGTGTGTGGCGTAAAGGCGGCCGTACTTACTGGCTACTTCGCACATGGGTACTAAGTGTTCGGGGGCTGCTAGTATCCCGGGGAAATATTCAAGTCCAGATGAAAAACCACCAGCGCCTTCATCCATGGCCTGATCAACAAGCTTTGCCATGTCGCGGACTTCGTCTGGCTCGCCGGCTCTTAGTTGATCACCTAAGACTGCACGATGAATAGTGCCGTGACCTACAAACGCCATTACGTTTACGCCTAGCTCACTTTCATCGAGTGCATCTAGATACTCACCAAAGCCTAACCAGTTACGGTGCCGGGCTTTGCTGGTGTACCAAGGTGACACTAATGGAATGGTTGCATGAGAACAAACGGGCGCGCAACTTATACCGCACTGGCCAATGACTTCAGTGGTAACGCCTTGGTGGACCTGGCTTTCAGCGCGTGAGTCTGCAATAAGGGTGAAATCAGAGTGGGTGTGCATGTCTACAAAGCCTGGGGAGACGGTAAGCCCTGTTACATCTATTGTTTCTTTGGCCTGGCTTTTCGATTTGCTTAACGGCTTGCGGCTGATTTCACTGATTTTGCCGTTCTGGATTCCTATGTCACCTATGAATCCGGCGGCGCCTGTGCCGTCAAATACTTCGCCGCCTTTAAGGACTATATCAAACATAACGAAGGCTCCTTATTTAGCCACACCATACAACCAGTTTGGAAGAAACAGAACAATATCAGGGAATAATATAAGTATTAGCAGGCCAATGATATACGCCAATATAAAAGGTACTACCGCCACAGATATACGCTCCATTGATATACCGGAAATTCGCGCAGCAACGGTAAGGTTGGCGCCTAGCGGCGGAGTTAAAAATCCAATTTCACAAGTGATAACCGTGAAGATACCAAAGAATATTGGATCAACACCAAGTGAGGAAACCAGTGGCAGGAAGACTGCCGTGAATAATACTATTTGCGCCAGCGATTCCATAAAGGTGCCAATAAAAATATAGAAAACACCAATGAGTAATAACACCAGTATTGGGTTGTCAGTAATTGAAGTAATGCCTGTTTGCACAGCCGTTGGAACATCGTAGAATGCAGTCAATTGCCCAAAGGCGAGAGTCGGGGTCAATAGAATTAATATACCGGTAAGCAGTGCTGTGAATCGTAGTGCTTCCAGTAGTTTTTTTATAGTGAGTTCGCGATAGATAAACGCACCGACAAAAAGCGAATAGAAAACCGCAACACCTGCGGCCTCCGTAGGTGTAAACACACCTCCATAGATTCCACCTAAAATAAGTATAGGGGCACCAATTGACCATTTGCCATCCCATGCGGCTCTTACGAAAGGCCTCCATGAAAAGGGGGCGCCGCCACCGCCATAGTTGCGACGTCGTGCAATGATGTAAGTAGTGACCATTAGTAGCATGGTCACCAGCAGCCCTGGTATTAAGCCTGCTAAAAATAGCCTGGGGATAGAAGTCTCTGACACCAGCCCGTAGATAATCATTAGATTAGACGGTGGTATTAAGCTACCCAGTGCGCCGGCACTTGCTGTGATTGCTGCTGCAAAAGGTGTATCGTAACCATCACGACGCATGGCAGGTACAGTGACTGAACCGATTGCCGCTGTAGTGGCAGGCCCGGAGCCTGAAAGGGCTGCAAACAACATACAGGCGAACACGGTTACCAGCCCCATTGAGCCGCGATACGCGCCAACCAAATTGGTTGCTATAGCGATCATTCGGTTGGCCATTCCACCGACTTCCATTAAACGACCGGCCAATACAAATAATGGAATCGTTAACAACGGGAATGGCGTTAGGCTTCCGTATCCGGTTTGCGCCATGAGCGTGTAGGGGATATCGATCATGAACAGTGCAAGCACTGTGGTAAGGCCGACTGATACAAATAACGGTACGCCAATTAGCGTTAGTACCACAAACGCTATGGCTAATATGGCTAGCGGGCTCATGATTGCGTGTTGTTATTTGGAGGCGGAGCTTGCCATTCTTCCTCGAGCATACCCGGTAGGCCTTGCGAGCCATCTTTGTACCAAAGGTAGTAATACTGGGAGAGTCGTAAGACCATTAGCGTGTAGCCAATGACCAGTATGGTTTGTGGGTAAAACTCGTTTATGCCAAGGCTTGGGCTTGTAGATGGGTATTTCCATAAAACTGCCAGGTAATTCCAGCTGACGCGTATCATGAACAAGCTAAAGAGTGCCCAAAGAAGATCGGCAATAAAAATAGTGTAGCGCCCCAGGCGTAAGGGCATTGACTGAACACCAATAAGAATACGAATGTGGTAGCGCTCTCGAACACAAAGCGCGGCACCGGTGTATACCGCCCAGACCATACTGATTGCGGCGACTTCTTCGGTCCAATGCAATGCTATTTCAAAGACATATCGCGCCACGACTTGCGAAAAGACACTGATTGCAATAATCACTAAGCAAGTACAGCAGATTAACTCTTCAAAATGGCGATCAAGCCATTTTATTACCGGCATAGTAATCCCTTGAAACTAATAGAGCGGATGTTCCGAGAGGGGTTGCCCCTCTCGGAAACTTAACATCTACTGTGCTGCGTCTTGAATGCGTTTTACTAGTTCTACAAATTCAGGGCCGCGTTTCTGTGCGAATTCTTCCTGCACTTTTATTGCAGCAGCGATGAAGTCGGTTTTATCGGGGTTGGTTCTTTTCATGCCACCTTCTGTGACTAACCATTCGCGTACCTCTTCAGTTTCCATAGAGACTTGCTCACGGAAGGCGGCCCCTGCATCGGTAGCTGCGCGCTGAATTTGTTCGCGTTGTTCATCGTTTAAACGCTTCATAAAAGAATCTGATGCAAACAATGGAGCCATAGCAACAAAGTGTTCAAGAATGACCAGGTGCGGTTCAAATTCAAAGAATTTCATGTCTTTGATAAATGACGTGCCGTTGTCGCCACCGTCTACTGTGCCGGTTTGTAGTGCTGTGGGTGTTTCTGACCACGCTAACGGAACCGGGTTTGCGCCAAACGCTTCAAACGTCGCTAGCATAACTTCGTTTTTCGGTACGCGAACTTTAAGGCCCGCCATATCGGCCATAGTGTTAACCGGTCTAACGGAGTTGTAGAAGTCACGGTATAGCGCTGGGCCAAACGATAATAAGTGCACGCTGGTGTCTGCTTGGAGGCGTTCTTTCATGAAGTCGCCGACCGGGCCGTCTACAACGCGTTCTAAGTGTTCCTTATTTTGGAAAACATAGGGCAGAACGGTAACGTCCATTAATGGCCAGTGCGGTGATACGTTATTGGCGGTGATGAAAAAGCCATCTACCGTACCGAGTTGCATGGCTTTAAAGCCTTCATCTTCGCTTGATATTTGATTGCAGCAACGCATTTTCACGTTGACTGAACCACCAGTGTAGTCTTCGGCTTTCTCTTTGAATATTTTGGCGAAACGGCCGTAGAGTGAATCTTCAGGGGCGCCAAAGCCCAAGTTCATTGTGATATCCGCTGCCATCACGCTGGATGCTGTTAATCCGAGTGCGACGAGTGGTGCTACTAAGTACTTTAGTGCGCTTTTCATGTTGTCTCCTCTCTGGGTTAAAACTGGCTGAAATGCCAAACTGCCTTCCTACAAGCATTTCTAGCATGGCACAGCACAACCGGAGGGTACAAGCCTGTAAACGCATTAAATGATAAATATACTTATCTACCTGAGAAGTAATGGCGCAATAGCAATACTCTGAGCGTAGCCTGACTATTCACAAACTTGGCGGCAGCGCTCTTGTATCTTTGATTCGATAGTGACTTTTTCCTTTTGCAATTATCAATAAGAATTCGACGTAACAAGAAAATTCACTGTGAAACCAAATCTCTGCGCGATATGCTCGTCTTTTTATGAACAGCCTGGGCAAGCCCTGCTGTAGAAAGCACTTGTCTATCGGTATTGAGGTGGTCACATGACAACAATATATTCTGCGAAAAAAATAATCACCATGAATCCCGCACGCCCGACGGTGTCGCACGTTGCTGTACGAGATGGACTCATTCTGGGCGCGGGTTCGCTTAAGGAACTACAAGGGTTCGGTGACTACACTTTAGATAGCGGCTTTGCAGACAAAATATTAATGCCCGGTTTGGTTGAAGGACATTGTCATGCAGTTGAAGGTAAATGGTGGCGATACGTGTATTGCGGGTTTCATGATCGTATGGATCCGTATGGAAAAGTGTGGCCAGGCGTTACCTCTATTGAAGACGTGATTGAACGCATGCAAGAGAAAGAAAGAACGCTTACAGACCCAATTGAACCATTGACCGGCTGGGCGATTGACCCAATCTATTATCCAGTCAAAAAAATTACTCGTCAGCAGCTAGATAGTATTTCAACTACACGAGCAGTTGGTATCATGCATGCCTCTGGTCACATACTAAGTGTTAATTCTAAAGCGCTAGAGCTTGCTGACTACTTACGGCCCGGCATTGAACATAATGGCATACCGTTAGGTGAAGACGGCCTGCCAACAGGGGAATTAAAAGGCCCTGATGTTATGTTTCCGGTCGGTCAAAAAGCGGGCTTTGATGACAACATGCTTGAGTTTGATGAGCCTGGCCTTATAGACTTTGCGCGCCTATGTGTGCGAACAGGAGTCACAACAGCAACTGACCTGGCGGCACAGTTAAATGATGAAACAGTTGCCATGGGTGCTCGTATAACAGCAGCAGATGATTTCCCCGTGCGTGTAATGTCGCTAAGGTTTCACCATGGCGTCACTCCTGAGGAATTAATAGATCATGTAAAGTCACTTAAAGTGCGTTCAACTGATCGCTTTAGACTGGGAAAAATTAAAGTAGTTGCCGATGGTTCAATACAAGGGTTTTCCGCGCGATTGAATTGGCCGGGCTACTACAACGGTGCACCTAACGGTTTATGGTATATCGCACCGGAGCAAATGCGGTCTATTTACGAAATGGCATTGCAGGAAGGCATACAGGTTCATACCCATACCAACGGCGATGAGGCTACTGATCTTGCGTTAGATACGCTAGAGGTGGCACTTAAAAAACACTCGAACAATAATCACCGGTTTACTATTCAGCATGGGCAGCTGATTAATGCTGCACAGTACAGGCGAATGGAAAAGCTCAATATGTGTGTAAATCATTTTGCTAATCATCATTTCTACTGGGGTGATGAACACTACGACTTAACGGTTGGGCCCGAACGGGCGGAACGCATGAATGCTTGTAGAACCGCGTTGGACAACAACATTCCTCTGGCTATTCATTCAGATGCACCCATTACGCCATTAAGTCCGTTGTTTACCGCCTGGTGTGCGGTTAATCGTCTGACTAGTTCTGGCCGCACACAAGGTGAATATGAAAAGATAACTGTGGCTGAGGCACTGAGAGCAATAACGTTGGGTGCAGCCTACACGCTTGATATGGATAATGAAATTGGTTCTATCGAAGTCGGAAAACAAGCTGATTTTGCAGTGCTTGAAGATGATCCTACAGAGGTGGCGGCTATGGCGCTAAAAGATATTAAGGTGTGGGGTACGGTACAGGCGGGACGTGTGTTTGCAGCGAGTGACATTTAGATGGGAGAAAGGCTGAGCCTTGGACAACATTGCATTGCGGTGGTTAAATGCAAAGTGTAATGCCAGTCACTATCATTGGTGGCTACCTTGGCAGTGGTAAAACAACGCTAGTAAATCATTTGTTGCGACATGCGAATGGTGTGCGGCTTGCGGTCTTGGTTAATGACTTTGGTGAATTGCCAATAGATGCTGATCTAATTGAAGCTCAAGACTCTGATGTGATAAGCCTTAGTGGTGGCTGCGTCTGCTGTAGTTATGGTGATGATCTGTCTTTGTCTTTGCAAAAACTGCAGGCGCAGGATTCTTTGCCAGAACACATTTTTATCGAAGCAAGTGGTGTGGCTTTGCCGGGTGCAATTGGTCAATCGTTATCGTTACAACGGGCGTATCAACTTGAAGGTATTGTGGTATTGGCAGATGCTACAAGAGTCCAACAGTCTGCTGTGGATAAATACATTGGCGATACAATACAACAACAACTCACAGATGCAGATTTAATTGTGTTGAATAAAGTAGATTTGTTAACAGCTGCCAACGCTTATGAGGTTCGGCAATGGTTACTTGAGAACTACGCGCAGGCGCCACTCGTTAATTCAGTATTCGGAAAAATTGATCCTGAGACGCTATTTGCTATTAGGCAAGATCACTTGCAAACAGAACCTAATAGGCAGATTGAACCCAATAAGGATTATCTTAAAAACCATAGTCATCATGCTGAAAGTCTGTTTACATCTATTCACTTAGAAATAGACCATGCAGTTGATGCCAATGCACTTGCAGCCCAACTAGCCGATGCAGATAGTGGCCTGGTTAGAGCTAAGGGCTTCGTTTTACACCGTGATAACACTCTTAAAACTATTCAAGTGGTTGGTAGACGTTGGTCTATTACGAATGCGCCAGCAGGTGTGAAGCCTGGGTTGGTCTGTATTGGCTGTTCAGGTGAGTTTTCTCAAGAGTCCATTCGGGCGCTCTGTAAACTAGATGCGTAAGCTTTAGTTTGAGGCTCTGTTCCGGGTGTGCCATTTTGATATGGGTACTAGTTGATATGGATATTAGCGCGATTGAGATAGTCGCCTGGTCAACGTCACAACTAATATGCGATACACTGTCAGTTGTATCAAATTATAGAGTAACCGATCGATGACTGTTCCAATTGAGGCCGCATGGCTAGATGCTTTTGTACAGGTACTGGATCGCTGTAAAATCACATCAAACGAGTCTGTTGTGGTGTTGTCTGAGAGACAAAGCCGACCGGTACTGGTTGAACTGACTGAGCTTGCGCTGGCGCAGCTGGGTCATCGCTATTATCGCCTTGTGCTACCAACACCCGTTAATATAGAAGGGCCGTTGGTGCGTTCTACGGGGGCCTCAACAGCACTGATGGGTCACGGTGCTGCAGTCAGTGCCCTGTGTGCGGCTGATGTGGTGGTGGATCTAACCGTGGAAGGTTTAATGCACGCTCCAGAGACTGCAGAAATATTAACTTCTGGTACCCGGGTGATGAATATTTCGAATGAACATCCAGAGGCTTTAAGTCGCTTGCTACCAGATGAATCACTCAAAGATAAAGTCAAACAAGCGGTAAAACAAATTAAGGGCGCTAAGACAATGTCTGTGGTATCTGCTGCAGGGACCGACTTAGCAGTTGATCTACTAGATTCCCGCACGGTGGGTGTGTGGGGTTGGACCGATCGTCCCGGTACGCTTGCACATTGGCCGGGTGGTTTGGTGGTGAGTTTTCCAGCCGCTAACACGGTAAACGGCATCTTAGTATTAGCACCGGGTGATCTAAATTTAACGTTTAAACGCTATATTGAATCCGCTGTAACATTGACCATTAAAAATGACCATGTAACCGACATAAGTGGTCAGGGAGCTGATTGCGCTTTAATGAAGGATTATCTGGCAGCATTTGGCGATAAAAGCGCCTACGCCACCAGTCATGTGGGTTGGGGCCTTAACCCGGCCGCGCGCTATGAAGCATTAACACTGTATGATCGCGCAGATACAAATGGCACAGAGTTACGCGCGGTTGCCGGTAATTTTTTGTATTCAACCGGTGCAAATGAATTTGCAGGTCGATTTACTCGTGGTCATTTTGATTTACCCATGATGGGTTGCACTATTGCCCTTGATGAACAAGTAGTGGTAGAAAACGGGAAGCCTGTTTAGTGGCCAATACGACAGGCCGTAAAACTATATCGAACATTGATTGTATGGTGGTCGAACCGGCAGGCAGCAGCTTTGAAACGTTAATCTGCTTGCACGGTATAGGTGGTGATCACGCAAGCTTTCAGCCACAGTTAGAAGGGCTAACAGACACGCTTCGTGTGGTGGTGTGGAATATGCCGGGGTATGGTGAATCGGAAAGTTTAAGCCCGCTAACTTTTGAAACGCTAGCTAAAACGTTAAAGGATTTGATCGCAGAATTGGATTGCGGCCCTGTGCATATTATGGGGCAATCTATTGGTGGCATGATTGCGCAGGAGCTTTATCATTGTTATCCGCAACTGCTTAAATCTTTGATTTTAGTGGCCACTACAACGGCTTTTGGTGGTAAAGATGATACGTTTAGAAAGGCATTTTTAGAAGCTAGGCTAAAGCCGCTGGAAAACGGCCACACGATGCGGGAAATAGCGCAAGAATCCATGCCTGCAATAGTGGGTAAAAATACAGAGTCGGCAGTTGTACGTTCGGCTGTAGATTCAATGGCGGCCGTAAAAAGTGATGTTTACCAAGAAGTGCTAAAGTGCCTGATTACTTTTAATCGCCGGAACGAATGGGCAAGTGTAAGCTGCCCGGTGTTACTTATAGCTGGCAGCGCTGATACGAATGCACCAGCGGCGACAATGAAAAAAATGTCAGATAATTTATCGCACGCAGAGTTTTATGAAATAGAAGGAGCCGGGCATTTGGTTAATCTTGAAAGGGGTGATGAAGTCAATGCCGTTACCCAACGATTCATTAGCCGGGTAGTCTCATAAGAAATGAATAAGAGCGCAAAAATACCTGTGGCAGATGCACCTATATTTGACCCCGGTCAATGGAAGTTAACCGCACAACAAACAGAGTTAAGTACGCTAGCGCGTAACCTTGGGCAATCTGTGTTTGCGGCTCGTGCCTCTGAGTATGATCGCAACGCTACTTTTCCCACTGAAAACTTTAACGATTTACATAAAGCCGGTTTGCTTGGCGTTTGTATTCCAGAAGACCAGGGCGGTAAGGGGGCAGACCTTAAAACTTATATGTTAATGGCGTCAGAAATAGGGCGGTACTGCGGTGCAACTGCGCTTACTTTTAACATGCATGTGAGTTCGTGTTTATGGACCGGCCCATTGGCTGATGGCCTAACAATTGACGATTCCCTGCGTAGCAAGCTGGTAGCTGGTCGTAAACACCATTATAAAAGAATAATCGATGATGGCGCTATATACGCACAACCATTTTCAGAAGGTGGCGCTGCGGCCGCGGGTAAAAAAGCCTTCGGGACCACTGCTATTCGCACAGAAGGTGGTTGGCGAGTGAGCGGTAAGAAAATATTCGCGTCTTTATCTGGCCATGCCGATTACTACGGCGTGTTGTGTACAGAGCTTAAGGATGAAAACGATAAACCTTCTAGAAGCAACACTATGTACGTTGCGATTCCAGCAAACGCCAAAGGTGTCAAGGTAGAGGGAGAATGGGATCCGTTAGGCATGCGCGGCACCGTTTCACGCACCTTGATTTTCGACGATGTATTCATTGAAGAAGATGCGCTGTTAATGCCTTGTGGTGTTTATTTTCATGCCGCTAGTCAATGGCCGCATATGTTTACTACCCTAACACCCGCGTATATAGGGATAGCACAAGCGGCGTATGATTTTACCGTTTCCTATCTACGTGGTGAAGTACCTGATACACCACCAATCAAGCGCCGTATGTACCCGACTAAGCAGATAGCGGTAGCGCAAATGCGTATTATGCTTGAGCAAACCAAATCACTTTGGTTTCAGTGCATCAGTGAAGCGAATCCAAACCCTGATAAAGAATCTTTGCTTCGAGCTTGGACCGCGCAATACACTGTTATGGAAAACGCCAACGAAATTTCACAGCTTGCCATTCGTACTTGCGGTGGGCAGGCAATGTTGCGTTCGCTGCCACTGGAGCGCTTGTATAGAGACAGTCGATGTGGCGCACTTATGTTGCCCTGGACCGCTGAACTTTGTCTCGACATGATCGGTAAAGCAGCGCTATATCAGCAGGGTGAGACAGACGACGAATGAGTATGCACGATCTGTTGCAGGGGCAGGTCGCCCTGCAGCCCAACAAGGTAGCTATTGTTAGTGAGGCCGGTGAGCTTAGCTACACCCAACTCAGTATCCTGATTGATCAATGTGTAGATTATTTTATAGCGAGTGAACTCAAGGCCGGGGACCGAGTAGCGGTTCTGGCGCTTAATCATCCTGATTGGTTTATTGCATTGTACGCTGCAGCCCGATGTGGTGTGGTGCTTGTACCGCTTAACTGGCGTTTGTCGGTTGATGAATTGAGCTTTGTGTTAACTGATTCAACCCCGCAGTTACTGTTGCACGATGCCGAATTTGAAGAAACGGCAGAGCGATTGCAATCAACTCATAACGGTATTCAATTACAAGAGTTCGGCAACGATAATTTTCCGCCAAAAATTGTTGATACGGTCAGCAAGAATTTTGACTTTGATGCAGTCGGCAATACGCCTTTACTTATTGTTTATACATCTGGCACTACGGGCAGGCCCAAGGGTACTGTATTAAGTGAGAAGGCATTGTTATGCAGTGCAAAAATGAGCCATCATATGCTCAACATGACAGCGCTTGATAAGGTGCTAAACGTTTTACCTTTGTTTCATGTTGGTGGTCTTAATATTCAGCCGCTTCCAGCATTGTTGTGTGGGGCCACGCTATATTTGCAACAGCGATTCAACGCCCGTAATGCTGTGAATGCCTTAATAGAGCAGCAGATTACGCTAATCAATACCGTGCCGCCGCTACTACAGGCTTTACTTGATGATGCCGCTTGGGATAACACTAAGTTATCTGCCCTGCGGGTAATATCAATTGGTTCAACTGATGTACCCGTGCCTTTAATTCAACAGGTACACAGTAACAATATTCCACTTATTCAAGTGTATGGGGCAACAGAAACATCACCGGTTGCAATATACCAACAAATAGAACACGCACCCATTGAAGGTTCAATTGGTCGTTGCGGTTTGCTTTGTGAGGTTAGGCTTATTAATGAGCAAGGTAATGAAGTCGCAGTAGGGGAGTTAGGAGAGATCCAGGTTAAGGGCGACAACATACTTTCCCACTATTGGAACAACCCAGTGGCTACAGAAACAAGCTTAGTGGATGGTTGGTTTAAAACCGGTGATGTGGCCCATAGAGACAATGATGGATTCTATTGGTTTGATGATCGCCTGAAGCATGTGATTATCTCAGGTGGTGAGAATATTTACCCCGCTGAGCTCGAACGGGTTATTCGAAATTTGCCGAATGTGAATGCAGTTGCAGTGATTGGCCAACCCGATGAACGTTGGGGGGAAGTGCCAGTTGCAGTGATAGAAGGGACAGCAGCAAAGGAAACAGTGCTTGAAGCTTGCTCGGTATTAGCCCGCTTCAAGCAACCGCGGGAGATTTTTTATTTAGATGCGCTACCGCGTAATGCACTGGGAAAAGTGCAAGTTCAGCAGATCAAAGAAGAACTGCTGTAGCGTGATAATAAAGTTGGTAACTACAATAAAGATGGTAACGATTCCCCGCAGATCACGAGGTTCCCGACCGACAGGTGCCGGCCAA
>CALGKA010000109.1 GCA_937927895.1 uncultured Granulosicoccaceae bacterium
CACTAGTTAATCATTGAGTCTATATATTCAATAGCCTGTTCGCGGTTTTCATAAACTTCATCTATTAGTTGTTGCCCCAGTACCGGGATAAGTGCGACCAATATGAGTAGTGCCGCCAAGGACTTGATTGATATTGAAAGAAACAATACGTTAAGTTGTTGAGCAAAGCGGTTGACCAGGCCCATTGACATATCGACTAAAAACACAATCACCACCATTGGTGCTGCAATCATCAGGGTAAGTGACATAAAGCGTGAAAATTCTGCGGTAAACAATGACAACGCGTTAGCCGGAATATCCATAATGGGTTGTTCTAATGGCCACTGCTGAAAGCTCTCTAGTAAAGATAACGCAAAAAGTATTAACCCACCGGACGACACAAAAACATAAATAGCCCACTTGGCTAGTAACTCACCAATCAGTGTGATTTCGTGGCCGCTGATTGGGTCAAATATGGTCGCGATAGATGATCCGATTTGAGTGTCGACTATAGTGCCAGCCGCTTCAAACGCCCACAAAAACACTCCAAAAAAAACGCCTACGCCAATACCTATAAATAGCTCTTTGGCAAACAATAAAATCCACTGGGCTGAATCGGTTACCTGAATGTCTACATTGGCGTGAACCGTTAACGTGATAAGCCCAAAGGATAGAAAAATCGAATTACGCACTGTGGCTGGAATTAGCTCGTTACTAAAAAGTGGCAAAATAACAAACGCCACGGCAATGCGAGTCACAGCAAGTGCTAAAACCAGCACCTTGTTCACCAGCAGATCAACAACTTCGGCATCCATCGGATTAGCGTTTTTTCACAATAGCGGGGAAGTCAGAAAAAATATGATTAGAGAACTGGTACAAAGTGCCGCCGGTGAGTGAAGCTGTAACAAATATAGTCAGCACAATCGCAAAGAACTTAGCCGCAAACTGTAGTGTTTGTTCCTGCAGTTGGGTTGCGGCCTGAATCAATGCGATCAGCAAACCTACGCCTGCCGCAACTAAAACCGGTGGGGCCGATAACAACAGAATTAACCATAGTGACTGTTGAGTGAGTTGTAGAACTTCGGAGCCAATCATATTTCAAGCCTTACATGTAAGAGGTGATAAGGCCGTGAGCCAGCTTAGCCCAACCTTCTATTAAAACAAATAACAATAACTTGAACGGTAAAGAGACAATGGTGGGCGAGAGCATCATCATACCCATTGCCATCAATATGTTGGCTACCACCAGATCTATAACAATAAAAGGCAAAAATATTAGAAACCCTATTTGAAATGCCTCTGTCAGCTCACTAATGGTGAATGCTGGAATAATCACTACCAGGTCGGTGTCTGTAACAGACTCGCGCTCTTCCTCAGGTAGCATTTCCTGAATGCTGTCAAAAAAGAACTCGCGTTCTCTGGGCGATGAATGCTTCAATAAAAACTCACGCAGTGGTTCTTTAGCGGCATTTGCGGCGGCCATTAACTGGTCAGTCGATTGGGTGATGTTTTCCATACCCGATACTTGCATGGTCATTTGCTGTGCGGTCGGGTACATAACAAAAATAGATAAAATTAGTGCAAGGCCATTAAGCACTAGATTCGGTGGTACTTGTTGTACACCAAGAGCGTTGCGCAGCAAGCTGAACACTACAACGATTTTTGTAAATGAGGTCACCATTACTGCTACAAACGGAGCAACAGCTAACAGTACAACCGTAATTAACGATGATGATGGTGAAAATTCACTAAGATCCATTATGCGTTTTTCACTCGTTGAGTAATGTAAAAACCATAGCCGTTGCCAATTTTTGCAAGAGTCCCGTGGCAATAAGCCCCTTGTGTGCTAATTAACTGTAGCTTTTGATTGGCGAGGTTTGTTGGTAGATCAAGAGCTGGCAAACCGAAGAGTGCTTCAGGAGATACTGCTAGCGGTTCACTGGTATATATTTCAAACGTACTTTCTGATTCTTGAGTATGGATCTGCGCTTCAGCTGTATTGTTAGTCCGGGAATCTGCGTTGATCGTAAATAGCAACTTGTCGGGATCTAAGTTGCCAGTGACCTTTTGAGCAGTTTTGCCTATCTCAAGTTGCACATTCCATTGGCTGGTAAACGATTCCGGCATCAGTAACATCGCGCCTTCTTCTATATTATTAATATCGCTAGCAGATAGGACTGGTGCAGATAACTTTAGCTGAGCACGTAATGGCTCCCACTGTAGGCTGTCAGGTGTTTTGATCTCGGTGGTTCTATTACATGAGCTTATAGCGCTGGCAGGCACTTCAATGTTGAGTCTGGAACCCGCAAGGCTAAAGCCATGAATTGACAATCGATGTTGTGACGATCCATCGTTGCTGGGTTTTTTGTTACTCCAATTAAAATTCAGTTTGGTTTGCAGGAGTTCTTCCAGATAACAAATCTCTGCTTGTAATTCGGCAAGTGCAATAGCGGCAGTTAGCGCGGGTTGATGCCCCAATGCGTGATCTTGCAATGACAATACAACTGATTCATCAGCGAAATTGGCACTGAATACCACGTTTGTATTGTTGGTTGAGGTAGTTGGCCGCTCGAGTACTACAGACATAGCACCACCATCTTTGTAAGTTGTTGTGCGTTATGCACATGCAGTTTTTTAAGTACCCGACTGCGGTGCATGTCTACTGTTTTGACACTTATTCCAAGATCAGCTGCTACAATTAAGCTTGATTTACCGTCCGCGACCGCATGCATGATCTCTGATTCACGCTTAGACAGTGTTTTAACATTAGTTAGAAACCCAACTCTCGATTGACCTGATACTTTAATCACGTTGGTTTCTAGTGGTTGTGCAAATGCGGTGTCCAGGGCGGCAATAAGCGTTTGTTCATCCAGTGGCTTTTCAAGAAATGAAACAGCACCCTTAGACATTGCTTCTACCGCTACTGATATCTCACCGTGGCCCGTCATATAAATGATTGGAAACCGGATACCTCTATTATTAAGTTCGTTGTGTAGTTCAAGCCCGGACATCTCCGGCATGCGTACATCTAGCAAAATAACCACGCGATGTGTTCTGTTTTGATCAACAAGATCACTAATGGCTTGCCCGGTATCGCTATATGATTTTATTTCATAGCCGTGCCCTTCAAGCATCCACTTGGCGGACTCTCTAAAACCATTGTCATCGTCTATTAGATATATAACGTCATTTGGCATAATGTTCACCCAGGTAAGGCAGTTGAATATTGGCAGTACATCCGGCAGTCTCCGGAGCTTTGGTTTCGTTGGCGGTTAACCAAAGCCGGCCGTTATGTAATTCGATAAATGATCGGCAAATATTGAGTCCAACACCCATGCCGTCTGGTTTAGAAGTGGCAAATGGTGTGAATAGCTCCTGCGGATTCTGCAACCCACTGCCATTGTCTTTGATCTGAATAAGCACTTTGTCTTCACGTAACTCAGCGCTAAGACTAATTACGCCTGCATGGTCGCTTACGGTTTCAATTGCTTCAGATGCATTGCGTAATAAGTTAGTGACTACTTGCTGCAGCATGGTGTAGTCTCCACGCACAGTAAGGCTTTGATTAACGTTGTACTGCAACGTGATGTCTCGCTGCGAGAATACCCAATCTAAAAGCCGTGCTGAATCTTCAAGTAGCTTGTGGACTGGCAGCACGGAAAAGTTAGGCTGCCTGGCTTGAGTGAAGTCTCTAATTCGTGTGATTATTCGTGCTGCATACTGTGTCTGCTCCATAGCACGCTGTACCGCATTGCGTATGTCCTCTATGTTGGTGTTGTCACGCCGTAAGCGAACCTCTATGCCTTGCAAAAGATTTTGAATCGCACCGACGGGCTGGTTCATTTCATGCGCAAGTGTGGTGGCCATTTCACCGACTGAAATTGTCTGTGATGTAAAAAACAAAGCTTCACGTTCTGCTAAATACTGTTGTAAGTACGTGGCTGTAGAGGTTTGTGACAAACTAACCCGACCTTCGGATAGACGTTTAACGTGATAGGTCTGGCCGCTATCGTCGTCGAATACGGTAATGCCATTCGCACCCTGTGATAGTTGATCTGTGTTTAGTTGGCCAAGTATTTTCGCTACCTGTGTTCTCGCTTTTTGTGAGGGTGTGGCACCGTTAGCGTAGTCCGTAGAATCCACAGTCCAGCAATGGTTTGTGTCTTTTACGCAGGTCCAACTTGCATCACGCGTACCTTGCATGAGCGATGGTTCGGTTGGGTTGCTCTGAGCTTGTTTAACTGACAGCATTGAGACCACCGGCTTGTTTTATTTTGCCCACTTTATTGGGCATTGCAGATGTAATCCCGCATTGACTCTCTACAGTTAAATGCTTCGCAATCGCAACACCTGCCAGTTTCTTTTGTCGTGTTGGTAAAGTACACCAATGGGAGAATCGCGCCGCTGATAAACTAAACTGCAGGGAGTCTTGTCCGAAGTATGTAATCTGACCGACCGGCTCAAATCCTAAAAATGCTGTGCAATATATTGCCGCGCGATTGGTCGGTAAACAATGTATGTAAACACACGGCAGGGATAGATCTTCGAAAGCGTATTTTAATAACTTGTCACCGAGCAATGTTGATAGTTGGCTACCCCATGCAGCGGTAGTGAGGCGCGAGCCGAGCTCAACTAAATCTGCGGTGTCTTGCGCCGGGATGTGCAAAAAGGCGTCTTCGGGTACTGGGGAAAGATTAAACCAGCCTTGAAAAACCCATTCGTTTTTGGCGTTTCTTTTTTCTGCTACCCACGACCCTAGTCCGGCTTCCTTTTCGTATCGAGAGATTACATCGGACACAAAATATTGAGCTATGTATCGATTAGAGAGCAAAGCCTTCTCAAAAAGGCTTTCAGTTACACGGATTTCCTGATTCAAACTCACAATGTGTTTGAAATCTTCCGGTATAAAATTGCGTAGTTGCAAGTCACCGCCGCGATATAGGATGTCAGTCATTTCTATTTGACACCTTAATCTGATACTGCTTTTCTTCTAATCGGCGGTTAAGCTCGCTAATAAATTCGTCCCGCGTTAATTCAGACTCGCATTCACCAATGTTTGCGGTGTAGTGCCCATCTAGTGTGCGAGAAACCTTTAGAGATAACCTTACTGTGTTGCCGTTAAGCCATTCAAATTGCCATTGCTTTGCGCCAAGTGAGCGGTGCAACTGTTCTAATTGCTCTAGTAGCTTAGTTACAGCAATGACTGCTGAGTCTGTGTTAGAAGCAGTAGATTGAAGTGCGCCAGCGGTGTTTGTCAGGGACAAAAGCGGTAGATCTTGATGGTTTACTTCACCACCAAAAGGCGAGACACCAGAGACCATTGTGCCTGTTACCTCGGTTTCAGCTTTTATGTCATCATCAGTGATTAGGTTTTCAGAACCTTTATTTGTATCATGTGCGCCAAGCTGTTCGGCTGGCTGTTCTGATTGTTGCTCAGTGTTTTGTGTAACCGGTAGCGTCAGGTGCGACTGATGTAGATTTTCACTTGGCGTAGCCAATTCTTGTTGAGCGCTGCCCGCGGATTGCTCTACTGACTGTTCAACGTTTTGCAAACTCTGCTGAAACCGATCTGACAGGGTCTTAATATCAGCTTCGTTGCGAGCAGCGTTTTGAGCATTTGGTTTTCCAGCAATCGGTGTGGAAGCAGGGTTCCGTAACTGAATATCACGCATGAGTTAGCTCGCTGTAGGTATCGTTAAACGCATCTTCATCGGCGCGTTCAGCTTTTTTAATGTTGTCTTTCTGCAGCTTGCGACTTTGATCGGCCACAAACTCACGTAGTTGCTGTGCCTTCGTGAAGCTGGCTCTATGGGTATTGTAGGTCGCTTGTTTTTCAGCCAGCGCGCGCCGCGCATTGTTCAGGCGGAATTCAATATCTTCCAGGTCATAGGTCAGCCAGTAGCTGACACGTTGGCGTTGCTGAATAGCTTCCACAGTGCCAGAGAAAGCATTGGCTTCGTTCGCTCTAATTTGTGAATAGAGTGTTACAAGCGTTTTCTCACGTTTGATCACGTTGGCTTGTTTTTCTTTCAATTCAAGCAGTGCCTGCAGCATTTGTTGTTTGGCGGCTTCCTCACGGCGGGTATAAACATGGATCAATGGCCGCACTTGTTTCTTTGAGATCTTCATCAGGCAGAACCGCCTTTCAGTGATTGCAGTGCTTCAATTGATTTCGTTAATGTAGAGCTCTCGCTATAAGTCTGTGTCAGAAGTTCCCGTAGAGCTTCCTGTTTGTTGATGGCTTCATCGGCTAAGGTGTCTGAGCCAGCCTGGTATTCCCCCATTTGTAACAACAGCTCTAGGTCATTGTACTTAGACATCAACCTGCGCACATGGCTTGCGGCTTTTTGTTGTGGTTCACTGGCAAGTGAATTAAATAACCTGCTGGTGCTCTGCAAAATGTCTATCGCGGGGTAGTGACCGCTTTCGCCTAGTTCACGTGACAAGATTATATGGCCATCTAGAATAGAGCGGCATTCTTCGGCGATCGGGTCGATCTCATCTTCGCCTTCTACCAGTACTGTGTAGAGTGCGGTGATAGAGCCTTTGTCACTATTGCCGCTACGTTCAAATAGCTTTGGAAGTTCAGAGAAAACCGAAGGTGGAAAGCCACGTCGTACCGGTGGTTCACCGGCCGATAAACCTATTTCTCTCAGTGCACGCGCATAGCGTGTAACAGAGTCCATCAGCAGCAGCACGTTTTTGCCTTGATCTCTAAATCCCTCAGCGATAGCAGTTGCGGTTTTTGCGGCAATAGCACGTTCCATAGCTGGGCGGTCGGACGTAGCGACTACCATTACGACTCGCTGCTGCATGTCGGTGTTATTAAACAGTGCTAGAAATTCACCTACCTCGCGGCCGCGTTCACCCACCAGAGCGATCACTACTACATCGGCAACACACGCTCGTGCAATCATGGCCAGCAAAGTTGATTTGCCGCCACCTGCGGCTGCAAATATGCCTAAGCGTTGCCCAACCCCCGTAGTCAGCAGTGAATCAATGCTTCTAACACCGGTGGTAAATATTTGATCGACGGGTCGCCTTGTAAGTGGATCAGGAGAGGTTGATGATAAACTCTGATAAGCGCCAGAGTTAACTGTTTGGCTGTTGCCTAGTGGTTGTCCGAAGCCATCGTATACACCACCCAGCATCTCTTCGCCAAAGTACACACGGTGAGCGTTCTCTACTACTCTGACTTTCGATCCAACACCGATACCTTCCAGACTACCTAGCGGGTAGAGTATAAGTTCACCGGATTCTATGCCGACCACGTCTGCGTGTATTGTTGAACCATCACCGCCGATTATTTCACAGCGCTGGCCAATGTTTGCCCCTATACCCTGAGCTCGTACCGACGTTCCAAGTGCGCGGCTTACTGTGCCCCATTCAATAAAAGGCTTGCAGGGTATCTGCAATGCGGTGGGTAAGCTGCTTGTGTTTGCACGCTCCATAATAGTAGATCTGCTTTAAGCTGTTTGCAGAAGATGCTGCTTGATAACATCTAGTTGCGTTGTTAGATCTGCTTCTACTGATTTACCGTCAGGCCATGTCAGCAGGCAGCTTTCAGTACCGAGTGATTCATCGCCAGTAACCGTCACTTCGCTACGCGTGTTGAGTTCTTGTATTGAATCTAAATGCTCTGGGTTAACATGAAGTTTGACGGGCTCATCTGGTCTGACAGAAAGCGCTGCTTGTTCTGCCAGAGCGTGTATGGTTTTCGCGTTGCCGTGAGCCAGGCCGATTCGCTGCACTATCTGCAGGGCTAGCTCAATGCTGGCGATTCTTATTTCCTGTTCAGATTGCTGCACCTTGTGGTGCATTGAAAGCCTGCTCTCAGACGCTTGCTGGTGTGCCTCTTTTAAACCCTGAGCCTTACCTGCGTTAAAACCTTCGCGAAAGCCTGCTTTAACAGCGGTATCGTGTGCGGTTTGTATATGGTTCTCAGCTTGAGCTAACGTGTCATTTAAAGCGGTTGTTTTATCTAAAACATTTTTAAGGCTACCAGTCTCTTCAGCGCTGTAGATTAGCTGGTCACTGAGTAAGGATAAATGCTCAGAGTTATAGAGTGAAATTAAACTCATGCCGCAACCTCTGTGGTGTTGGGGTGCGGTTCCTGTCGCTCTTGCCGCTCTTGCCGCTCTTGGGGCTGAGTGTCTTTGGCTTCTGATGCTTTTGGCTGCTCTAGCACCAGCTTGAGAACTTCCGTGGCTTGTGCTTGAGTAAGATCAAACGCGATCATCGGGGCACATGGCAATGTAGCGCCAATGGCTGCTTTGCAGGGGTTGTCACCAATAGTAGACAGCAGTAATGCAGCCCCTGCGGTATTAACATAGCTCTCTACAGTAGCGGGCAATGGAGTCGGCAATCTTAGAAATCGCTGTGTGTCTATGTTGTGGTAATTTGTGTTTTCTGTCAGTGCCAAAAAGCTGTTGTGCAAGTGTCCGTCAATGGTGTGCTGCATTGTTTGCGAATATAGGCTTAGTCCACATCGTGTGATTAGTTGTTGTACTTCAGGTTCTGGTAGCGCACACCAAAAGGGTAGTTGCTCGAGATCCTCCCAACCAACAGTTGTATTAAGGGCTGCCTCTTGAGTCAGTAATTTCTCAGCAAGCCTTGCGCGATGCATCCGCCGTGTTTCTGTAGATTCCGTTGTTTGTATAATCTTAGTCACGTTATCGCACCCTCTGTTGATTAGAATTGTGGTGGGTGCTGTCAACTGGTTTATTGACAATTGGAATAAGCGTTTTACCAAAGCGCTGACGAGCCCAAAACACAAGGCTGCAAACCATCAAAACCAGCCCTAAAGGCAGAAGTGCTAACGGATTAGAAAACGCATCAGCGATAGAGCTCTTCTGCATAGTTACCGTGGGGTGAATAGTGGGTGCATTGAGAATAGGATTGATGTTAATAGCCGGGAACAGTGCCACCGTAACGTTTTCAGCGCTAAGGTTCTCCATGCCATCGACTACCAGGGCTTTGATCTTCATGACTTGATCATCAAGCGCTACATCTACTCTGTGCTTAATGAACACCGATGCGCTGGAAGGGCGTTTGACTTTACTGAGTGGATCTTGCTCTGGTACTGCAAGATGTACTCGTGCGCTAAGTACGCCATCTATACTTGATATTGTTTGTGATATCTCTTGTGACAAGGCATGGTTAAGTCGCGCACGTTCCTCAAGTGGTGAGGATACAAATCCTTCTTTTTCGAAAACGCTGCCAAGGCTATCGTAGCGATCAGGTGGTAAACCATTACGCTGTAGTAGTGCCATGGCTTCTGCGAAATGGGCTTTCTCTGTGTGAACAGCAAATGTCTCGTCCTTCTCACTGATCTTTTCAGCTGGCATTCCAGCCTTAAACATTAAGGCCAGAATCTGGTTAGCTTCACGTTCTGTGAGTTGTGTGTAGAGAGACTGACTCTCACACCCGGTAATCAGAAATACTGCTAATAAGAGTGATAGGGATCGAGACATTTGCTTCACCTTGGTTTAACTCTGTTGTCTAAAGAGTGTTTGCACACCATCTGCTGAACGGTTAGCTATATTCGCCGTCAACTGACTATGGAACAGAAACTCTTGTGATTTGACGGTCAGCATCAGAACATCACTGGGTGTCATCTCAGCGCCATTAGCTAACACCTTGTTGGCGTAGTTGTTTAGCTCTGCTGCACGGCTATTGATGCTTTCCAAAGGGTCAAAAAACGCCTTAGTGACAGGCCCTGTTGCATCGGCCCCTTGATCACCACCTGCAACCGCCAGGCTTTCCTGAAATTTCGCGATATCACTTTGCAGTGGCTGCGAACTTTCATTGGCTTGCGTAGTGCTTGATAGTTGAACACTTAAACCACTAGTGGTTTCCATAATAGTTATCCCGTGTTACTGCTTACGAGCCAGTGTTTCAAGTGAGGTGCCTACGCTATTAATTGACGTGTGAGCACTGTTTGATAAAAAGCCCATACGCATAGATTCAGCAGATAGTCGTGTTATTTGCTGTGGTGTTTCAGCACCATCAACCAGTTGTTCTGATTGAGTGACTATGTTATCTGCTTGCTTATCAAGGGCGGCACCCCAGGCTTCCGCCATTTTTTCAAACCAACTACCTGTGCGGTTGTTACTTGAATTGTTAGCACTGATGGTAGTGGCTAAATTATTGATGTTGTTACTCATGTATTTCTCCGTTGTAAACAATATTGACTGCTTTTGTTTAAGCACTGTGTAGATACACGTACTGCTAAAACTCTATTAAAGACTCCACTTGCCCCTTTACCAGCGTGACATTGTTCTTGTCTATTTTTACGATTGTCTGACCATTGGGTAGTACTGAGCCAACAAAGTACCTACCGCCGTTGCGAGTCATGACATACGGATTCTCACCAGCGACTACCATTAAGACTTGCTTATTAATATCGGACTTAGATTTGGACTTCTTTTTAACAACAGGTGGGTTGTTCTCAGGCGTTAGTGCACCGTACAAATTGCCGGTTGTTTTTAGTTCCGCCTCTACACGATTTAAAAGTTCAAGGTCTGGCTCTTTTGTTGCGACTTTTATTTGCCCGTTCTGCGATCTTTCCACCGATGCAGAGATACCATTAATACGATAAAATTCTTTGATATCAGCAAGCATCTGATTTTCAGTTTTAGTGGCAAGTTGGATAACCTCAGGCCTGCCAGCGACTACCTCTTTAAGCATCTGCTGCTCTGCAGTGTTTTTAAGTAGCCCGGTAATTTTTATTCTGTTTTCATCTAGCTGAATGATCTCAAGATCGGGAAGTGCTACGTCAGACAACGCGTCTGATAGCGGCGGGTAGGTGGCTTGCGGTGAAGGTGTGTTGGGCTGTTGTTTATAAAGTGCAGTAGCGCTACCACCAGTAAGCAAAAGGCCCGCTGCAAACATGGCTAAGCCTGAGCCGCGTGAGTTCTTCTCAGGATCGGCGATCGTGGTATGCGATTGAGTGTTTAACGTAGCGTGTGATAGGGCGTCCGGTTCTCTGTGGCGTTCTAATGCTTCGTGAAAATTGGATTGAGAACCTGATTGAAATGCCGGTTCAAATTTTAAATGAAACTCAACGTTGGAGGCGGAGATTAGCTCACCGGATTTAATCAGGGCTTTCTCACCCTTGTCTAACTGACGACCGTCTACGGCAACATAACCAAATTCAGCCAGTACAGACATATTCCCCGGGGTGGTATCGAGTACTAAGCTGAAATCATCGTCGGGGGTGCGCAGTAGTACATCGTAGCGTCCGGCGGGGTCGCTGCCTATTCGGTAAGGGTGATGATTTTCAAGGGATAAAGAGGCCCCGGTTTGTGGCCCGCCAGTGACTATAATGTCAACAGATTGATTGCCTTGTTTATTCACGAACAATTATCCATAGTTGCAAGCGTGTACTTAAAATACTTAAACGGATTATTTAACGATTGTTTCTTCAAAGGTCACCGCTGTTCCTGATGAGCCGACTATTTCTGATTGAACGGCCTTTAAGGCCTCATTGAAGCTCAAAGGTTTTTCATCATCAGTCTTTTTCGCCGTCTGGGTCACCTTGACCTCTTGCCATGGTTCCGTTTGGTCGAGCGCGTCAATCGTTGGTTCTTTCGGTGTTTCGACATACGCCACCATGTCGTCTATCATGGCGGGCGCTTGCGGTTCCTGATTTACAGGTTCTGCTTGTGGTGGTTCCTGCTGCAGATCAGCTTTTAAGCGCTGCGCTCTTACTTGTAGTGCTGCGGTTTCTGTTTTGGTGATACGATCAGCACCGGCAAGAATAGCCAATGGGTCGCCTTGTAATACCGGGCCCTGAAGATTCAGGTGTTTTTGGTAGCTGTTTGTGATTCGCGGTGTAATCATAAAAAGCCGCTCGGTTTTGGTTTTTGTACGCCTTTGGGAGGTAAACAGTTTCCCGACAAGTGGCACCTTGCCAAGTACCGGTACCCTAACTTCATCTTCGGTTTCTGATTCCCGAACCAGCCCTCCTATCAGTAAACTTGAACCCTGCTGTATAAGCGCTTGTGTTGATATCGTCGAGCGTTCTACCACCGGAATATTGTCGACTTTATTGCCCGAGCTAGCCGATCCGTCTTCAATGTTGACCAGTAATTTAATACCTGAATTTTTACCCTCACCGAATACGTGTGGTGTTACCCGCAGAGTAGTGCCAACAGGGACATTAAAAAGATCGACTTCATCTTTACCTTCAACTCTTACGAAAAATTCTGTGGTAGCACCCAGTATGGCTTCAACGTTTGAAAGTGTTAGTACATGCGGCTTAGAGACTATGCGAGCCGCTCCTTCTTGCTCTAAGGCTCGAACGCGTGAGAAAAACTGAGTGCTGTCGCCGAGCACTAACGATAAAACACCGCCGCCACTGCTGTTGGGTGATGCTAGACCACCTGTTAGCGGGTTGGTTGCCGTGTCAGTGCTATCGCCAATGACCAGGCCGCCCTTGCTACCTTCGGCCCTCCAGTTAAATCCCAACTCGCGTTGTCGATCAACGTTAATGTCTATAATGGTCGCTTCAATTTCAACCATTTTGGGTTCTACATCCAGGCTGTTGATCAACTCTTCGTATAATGGCATGCGATCCGCTCTGTCACGAATAGCAACGGCGTTTAGCTGGGGTTGCGCCACAATGGTAAAATCACTGCTTTCTGATGCGGCACGTGAAGGGTTATTGGCTACTTTTGCTTGTGGTTGTGTGTTTAGAGAAGCTTGTAAACCTTGGCCTTTTAGCTTTGGTAATTTGTTAACGTTAGGGATCACAGCATCGCTTACAGCGGGCAGGTAACCATCTTCTGAAATCAATGATCGAAGCATGGTGGCAACCCCCGGTATGGTCACAGGTCGACCACCCACATTAAGCTGTACATCGTCAGCCCAGGCGTACTTTAAACGGAACAATTTAAGTTGTATGGGGGATTGCTTCGGCTTTATAGATTTGTATTGCGCACGTGAAGCTTTAGATAGTTCATCTATCTGTTTAACAAATCGGGCACTTCCGCTCACCATTAGCCCACCACCGGGAAGAGCGTTTACCGTATTGCGTGAGTCAGTAAAGCCCATTGATTTAGCGCTGTTTGATACACGTGTTGCGGCTGCATGAGATAACGGCAATATAGAGGAGCTAATATCATCTGAACGGTATACGTAGGCAACTGAGGTGTCGTAGTACAGATAAACGTTAAACGCCTGGCTTATTTTTGCGAATATGCTTTCAGCAGTACCACTGAATGACCCGTTCACCGTGCCTGGTATATTGGGGGATACTTTAACCGGTAAGCCCACCTGGCTGAATAGCGATTCAATAAACATCGGTACAGATTGATCCACCGCTTGCAGCGATACTTGTTTGTTTAAGCCAGGCACTTCGGCGGCATGCACAGCTGCCGGTATACTGGTGGCCGAGACTAAAATGGTCAGCAACAGGCTGATTAGTACCTTACTTAACGCTACTATATTCATGGTTTAAGCCTCCACCGAAGCGACTAAATTTAAAGACAGGCCAGGGTCCAGTTCTTCAAACGACAGTACCGGTAGGTCAAAGGCTTGATTAGATAACAGGGTGCGCAAGTGGCGCCGTAACGGCACTTTAACGACCATCGCATCGGGCGTGTGTTCAGCAATTGATTTCAAAGAGTTTTCTCTTATGGTCTGTATAAGTTGCGGGTCGACTGCCACATCATCTGATCCAGCTCGGCTTCTTAGTGCTTCTATTAGTTGCCCTTGAAGGCCGTTATCGAGGGTTAGTGCCTTAAGCTCGCCGGTCGGTGCAAACGTGTGACTGATTTGTCGGGATAGTGCGATACGTACATGCTCAACTAGGTTTTTTGGGTCTTTGTCGTTGGCAGAAGTAATGGCTATTGCCTCTAGCACGCCGCGGACGTTTTTGATTGGAATTTCTTCCTCTACCAGACCGCGTATAACCGAGGCTAGATCTTGAATAGGTAAAACCCGTTCGACTTCTTTGACAATATCAGGGAACTCTTGTGAGGCCGCCGCCAGTAGCGTACGTGTCTCTTGCATGCCGATAAATAAACCTGCATTTTTTCGTAGCGCCAGTAACACGCCCTCTACAATAGATTGATCATCAGCAATCGGAGCTGATGCAATCGGCGCTTCGTAGGCCGTGAGAGTCCAGCGTGCTTTCTCTGTGTTGCTCCAGTCAAATTCAATTTGCGGGAAACGCATGCCCAGCTTGTTGGATTGTTGCTCGATCATTTCCGTTAGGCTTTGCCTAAGCGCTTCATCGCGCCCTCCGTGAGAAACCGAATAGGGCAGTCTTAGGCTCAAAGCAGAAGAGTATTCAACGTTCGCCACCACCGGAGTAGCGGCAACGGTTGTTTGTCTGGCCTGCTTCGCACGGTCTGACATGACTGATTCAAAGGTAGGCCTGGACACTTTTACCATGCGTGCTTTAAACGCTGGTACCAGTAGCGCACCAGAGCCGAGTAGCAGCAGACCAAGCGTTATAAAAACACCACTCGGGAAGCCCGGTACCAGGCCAAACATCACGCACATCGCACCCGCCACTAACAACACCCGTGGAATGGCCGTAAACTGCTTCATTATGGAGTCACCTAAGTGCTCTTTGGCGCTATCGTCGGTTACCCGCGTCACGATAAGGCCCGCAGACATAGCACCAAGTAAGGCTGGGATTTGAGTCACCATGCCATCACCGATAGTCAGTATTGAATATTCATGCATGGCAGCGCCAACGGCTAAATCACGTTGGAACACCCCGATCATTAACCCGCCCAATAGGTTAATGATAATAATAACGATACCGGCAATCGCATCGCCTTTTACAAACTTCATAGCGCCATCCATGCTGCCGTGAAGCTTACTTTCGAGTTCTATTTCATCGCGTTTGCTGCGTGCCTCTAGTTTATCAATCAGCCCTGAACGAAGGTCTGAGTCAATAGACATTTGTTTACCAGGCATGGCATCAAGTGTGAATCTAGCGCCGACCTCTGCAACTCGTTCAGCACCCTTTGCAATCACAATAAATTGCACCAGGGTAATGATAAGGAACACCACCAGGCCAACTACTATGTTGCCACCCGCCACCGTTTGGCCAAAGGTATCGATTATATTGCCCGCATCCGCATGCAATAAAATCATTCTTGTGGTCGCTACCGAGAGCGATAATCTAAAGAGTGTAGAAATTAAAAGTACAGACGGAAACACAGAGAACTGCAGCGGTGATGAAACATAGATTGCCATCAAAACTAAAATGACACCCATTGATATGTTAATCGCCACCAACGTATCAAGTAGTATCAACGGTAGTGGAAGTATCATTATTGATACAATCGCTATTACCGCAACCGCTAAAAACAAATCACTGTAAGGGCTGCTTTTCTGCGCTTTGTTGTTGATGCTGTTGGTGAGTGAACTCACTGATTACCGCTCCATTTCTGCTGTGAGAAAGTGCTCTACTAACTCCACTAAACGCACCCATTCACAAATGTTTCGCGTTGCCACAAAAAATTATAAATATTTGTTGTTTGGGTTAGTTTTTGGTAAACAGAGCTAATAATTATTAGGCACCTGAGTATCAACCGAGTAACATTGCGAGCATGAGTGGAGATCAAAACAGCGGCGACAAAACGGAAAAAGCCACGCCCAAAAAACTACAAGACGCCAAGAAAAAGGGTGACATCGCTAAAAGTCGTGATATCACTAACACCGTAATCCTGATTGCAGTGGCCATCGCGTTATGGCAAGCGTCTGGTTCTTTATCGTCTCAGTTCTACGAGTTGTTCGATCTAGCACTGGGTCTTCAATATGAATCGCTGGATCATCAAGTGGTGGCTATTGGGGTAGGGGCTGTCAAAGTTTTGCTGATCGTTAGCGCGTTTGTATTTATACCGGTGATCGTCATTGGCATGCTCACCGATTTTTTCCAAGTAGGGGCAATTTTCACCGTAGAGAAAATGAAACCAAAAATGAGCCACCTTAACCCCGCAGAAGGTTTAAAGAGAGTGTTCTCGCTAGACAGCTTGTTTGAGTTGTTTAAATCAATACTAAAAACATCTGCGGTGTTTG
This sequence comes from uncultured Granulosicoccaceae bacterium, assembly GCA_937927895.1. Lineage (GTDB taxonomy): Bacteria > Pseudomonadota > Gammaproteobacteria > Granulosicoccales > Granulosicoccaceae. The sequence goes on from CALGKA010000109.1 coordinate 16,021, forward strand.
GCTTGGCAGCAATGGTCGCCTACCAGATAGCACCGGCGGTATTAGGCCTTTCTACTCAAACCCCTGATATGCTCGCCAGTCAGATGAAAGGCGCCACACTTTCTCTGTTGCTATGGACATGCGTTGTATTCGTATTCTTATCCGGTGTAGACAGTCTTTGGCAAAAACATTCCTTCGCAAAGAAAATGAAAATGAGCATGCGAGACATAAAGCAGGAATACAAAGACATGGAAGGTGACCCGCATATGAAGTCACACAGAAAACAAACCGCACAAGAGTGGGCGCAGGAAGGCGCATCAACAGCGGCTCAAAACGCCTCTGTGTTAATAGTGAATCCAACGCATATAGCCATAGCCATCAATTATCACGCGGTAGATAACCCTGTTCCCGTAATAGCCGCACAAGGTGAAATGGATATGGCCGTCATGATGCGAGAGGCCGCTGAAAAAGCACAAGTACCTATAGTCCGTAATCAACAGCTAGCGCGAACATTACTCGCAAACACTCAAGAGGGTGATTTTATCCCCGGTGATCTATTCGATATTGTTGCAGAAGTTATTTTGTGGGCAGAGCAGGTAAAAAAGACAATCGCAAACGAAAACGAAGAAAACACCCGACCAACCCCGGGTGAAGATCTCACCAACTACGCGCGAGCAACCTAAATGGAACTTACCTCGATAGCCGCCGCCGCACTTGCGCTGGTTTTAGTGTTGTGCCTCGCATGGTTTGTGTTAAAAGCCATTAGTGTCAGCTACCGCGGCGCGCTTAAAGCAAAGCATATACAAGTAGTAGAGACGGTACCGCTTGGAGGCAAAGACCGAATGGTGCTTGTACGTTATCAGGGGAATGAATATTTGCTTGGGGTGGGTGGTACTGGGGTTACTTTGGTTGATAAGAAACCGGAAGTGGGAAATGAATTGTCTAGTTCACAATAGACGCAGTTTCCTTATTAAGTGTTTTGTTCCAAGTGTCCCAATATACCAGGAATGAGCACTTTTATTTACCAAGGCGTTTAACTCGCACAGACGTATAGAAAATATTTGTAGGATATACAAGACAAATGGTTAATAAAAAAGCCTCCCACTTGGGGAGGCTTTTTACCATTGATAGCGCTTATGCTTATTGCTTTCTTGCTAATGATGCAAGGGCTTCACCAAGAGTTTTCAATGAGGTAGAAGTAGCTTCAGCACTCATTCCAAAGAGTTTCATATTTGCCTGAAATTCAGCAGATGCTTCTTGGAATGCACGAGGATCTTCAGTTCCAGCGGTGGAAGCCATATCTGCCTGATTTTCCATGGCTTTTTCGAGATGGTCTGCTTGTACATTAGCCATTGCTTTTGCTAAAACTATAAGCCAATTACCACCTTTACTTGCTTCCTCATCTGCTTCACCAACGAGGCTTGTCGCGATATCATTCCCAGCTTGTTTAATGGGATCTGCTGCAGGAGAGTTTCGCACAGCTTCTTCTGCCTCAGGTGAAACTTCTTGTTTCGCACCATCGATAATTTTGTCGACAAGACCTTTTGCTGCATCTTTCATAAAGTCTGGAAGGAACGGTGTAGAGTCTATAAAGCCCTTAATAGCGGTTCCAATTGAATCTAGAAGTAAGTTAGATACTGCACCGATAATGTTATCTAGGCCAAAGCTTGATGTCAGAGAATTTAACATCCCGCCAAAAATCCCACCGCCGCCAAATAAGCCTCCGAGTACTCCGCCACCACCAAAAAGTCCACCAATTGCACCAGCCATAATCATCTCCAAAATATGTAAGTTAAATTTAAGTTATACCGCCAAATCGACGACGGGATAATTAGATCATGGAGGAGGGTCGTAAAAATATAGGGAATTACTCTGTACGGGGATAACCCTGTCTCTGATGTTAGGTAGTCGCTGACTTTGGTAAGTCATAAGAAAGCCTAGTGTATGCAGGTTTTCCTATGCTGTTTTTGGTGTAATTTCAGGATTAAAATTATTGTAGATGTGTGGCAGTGCTACGTAAGCTTAGAGGATTATTTGTAGCAGGAAACTATGTTTAAGGGGATTTGCAAGAAGATTCCATCTGAATACCAGAGATATTTGTTATGAAAACATTACCATGAATTTTGACGAAGCTACCATCTTTAAAGAGTGTTGATTCTGCACATCTAATTCCAGAGCCTTTGCCGTTATCGATAATGACATCTTTTAAAGACAAGCGACTGTCATTAAGGTAGAACGCTGATCTTTTAGAAGCCAAGCTTTTGGTATTACCAAAGTCACTGATTTTGACGTGTTCAAAAGTGTTTTGCTTTGTGGCTTTGTTAAGCTGTAAACCAGACCAGTAGCCTGCTTTTCTTTGTTCTCCACGGAAAACTATGGGGTCATTCGCAGTGCCAATTGCTTCAACAACTGCGTTTCCTTCAATACTTATCCAGGCTTCAACATCCATAACAATTTCAACACCGGGGTCTATTTTCCATCGTCCACCGGTTGGCCTGAAAGATCCTGCAATATGGTAGGGCGCAGTGAGTTTCTTCCACCGGTATACTTTCCCTTGTGTTTGTTCTCCGCTTAACACATCTAGCATTGGAGTTGCATTTGGGAACTTTCCACCTGAATAATCGGTAGCAACGTCCATCATAGGGATATGTTCAGGATGAACGCTGAGACCTGCTCTTTGATTATTAAAAAAGCGATTATTTGAAAAGGCGAGTAAGTCTACAGTGTCATTTATTCGCATTCCGTAGACATAACTATTAGATACGCTGGAGTTAGTGAAGGACAAACTCACGTTGTCTACGCGTAGCGCGACGTCAGGGCAAACTGCTCGTGGGCAAACTTGCCCGGCGTCGGCCATGTGAAAGTGATTAAACGAACTTTCCCGTCCTTTCCAAAACTGCATACCTTTCCAGTAGCCGGGGGTGTGGGTGAGGCCGTCCATAACAATTGGGTTTTCAGCTGTGCCATTGGCTATTATTCTGCCCCCTGTCACTGATATAGAGCCGTCTGCTTCTACGCGGATACCGACACCGGGGTCAATAGTAAGGTCGGATGAGACTTCTATGTTGCCTGATAATTTGTAGTCGCAGACTTTGTCGGAGTTTACTAATCGAGTGGGCTTTGTGATGTCTTCATTAATAATCTTAGCGCACGGGCCATCGCCTGTTGTTGGGATTCTCGTTAACGGATCTAATGGCAGTGAAGAACTAGCATAGCTTGTATGGTTATTAACAATCGGTTTTGGTAGTGGAGTGTTTTTAGATCCATCATTGTCAGCGATCACCTGTTGGTTCTGTGCACTAGTGGTATTTTTGTTGTCGTGATTACTGTTGGTAACGGGTCCTTTTGGCTCTTTCTCACACACTTTTTCAAGGAAGCCGGCCGCAGAAATTATTTGTAGTACATTTTTACGATAGGCAGTAACCGTCATTATTCGTGCATGGCCAGGTAAGCCGGGGCAGCCCGCGATCAATGAAATTGCAGGTTTACCGTTTAGCTCTATCTGTCTTGTGACCGAAAACGCGCCGTCTACTTTCTCAGGTATTACACCTCCAGAGGAGCTGATTGGTATTTCATTGACTGGATTGTTTTCCATATTCTCAAGGGTTTCTCTTAAGCTTATTCCTTGCAGATTTTTCCAATTGCCAATGAGAATTTGAGTATTGCCGCGTGTAATGCTACGGCCTTGGGAAGTAATATTTTCTTTCCAACCCCCGGGAGTATCAATGGTTTGCGCTGAGATAATTGGACTTAGAACCCCGATTATCAATGCAAAAATAACTTTCATAAAAATACTCACGAACTTCCATTCCTTTTTTCTAAACTTCGGTGTGGTGCTACTTGTTGTTGGGTGTCAAGATTGTCAGAGAGTCAAGATTATCAGAGAGTATCGTGAAATACGCTGAAATCTTGCTGAACACTCGGTCACTGGTGCGTGCCTTACTTAGTAAATGGATGCGTTCTAAGTATGGCGGAGCCTTGATTCAACACAGGTTCCCACGAATACATCGTGATACAAGCTACCAGCGCAAGCGCTGGAGTGCCTTACGGGATAATTACCTATATACGAAAAAGATTCGTTTTTATATCGTTATCCGAAATATGGTAGAGAAAGAGTGAGTTTCGTGATGTCATCAATTAGTGCAAGTACCAGAACTAATATGAGTAACATTCAATTAAAAGTTGATCATCAAGACTCAACTGAGGTGCTCATTAGCCCTCCGTCTCAAGCGAATAGGGATAATGATGGTCAGTCGTCAGGAGGTGAGAAAGAAAATAGTTCAGATTCGTTTGCTCAGTACGATTCACCCTGGATGGTTAAGCATGGGTTAGAACATGCTAGCGCGACGTCTTTTAAGCCTGATATAAGTTTGGCGACAGTTCAAATAGCGAATGTAGTTTCAGTTGATGCAACAGTAGGTCAAACAGCGCATTCGGAGTCTGTCGAAATTCCAGCCTCATATGAATTGAGTACGGCTGAACCAATCCTGCTGGCCGGTGCAGTCTCGCTGCGTGAGCCCACTGCCACTGATCTTGCAGCGGCTGCTGATCGTGCACAACAGAGGTTGGATCGGGGTGATCGTGCAGGTGCTTATTTAGAACTTTATAAAGTTACAGGCAATGAACAGTTATTGCTGCAAGCTCAAATCACAACCTACTCAGGTGCGGTTGGTGGTATGGCTCTGGAAGGCAACTTCAGAGCGAAGATAGCTAACCCCGATACCTACACGGTTACACTGGATCAGTTCTCCACTGATATTGATCAAGCGGTTGTTGGCCTTGCTAAAGATATGGCGCGTGATGGAACGCCGGAGGGTTTTAATACGCTTGAAATTATGAAAGCCGATGCTGATGTTTGGGATAAAAACAAGGTTGGTATGCATTTCCCCGGTAATGCACAATTTATCGGAATTGACGGTTATGAAAAAAGAGCTGAGTCGCCAGGTAGCATAATTGCCATACTCGCGCAGGACGAGACGGAATTAGGAAGACGGCCAGCCGAATATGCCAGCGATCCTCGTTATACAACCACTATAAGCAAAGACGGCCGCTTTACTACAGTTGTGAATAACGAAACAAGCAGAATAGAAGTGTTTTTTGATCAAGAATTTGAGTCGGACAGGGGGTCAGAGTTCGATGCTTCTTATGTACCGGATCTTGAACAAATTAAGAATGTGGCTCCGTCTGCAAGAGTCGTGGCGGAACGTCTATTGAAAATGGAATTCCTGCAGGCTGGTGTATTGGTGCCGCGTAGCGAACTCACTGATTTTAACGCCGACGCTCTGCGACCACCGCAAAATTTGGACAGAGTGTTTGAATACAAAGGTAAGCTGTATCAAGTGGATGATCGTAGGTTGCTTGAGCGTAGCGGTGTCAATTTTAAACAACTTGTTAATACAAGTGGTTTTATCGGTGGGCTCGGGGCAAGGATGGAAGGCCTTGACTACCTAACAAGCCTGCGTCACTCTGGGCATGATATGGAGAAATTCACTACTGGTAATGGCTATATCACAGAACAGGGCCGTGACATAGCATTCGAGGTGTTCAAGCGGGATGGCAGTATTGTAGAACTTACTGAACCAGAAGTGAATGTATACACAGATATGGTGGAGAAGTTAGAGGGCCAGGGATTGCCTTCACCTTACCAATCGAGTGATGAAGCACATAAGACGCTGGAGGCGGATTTAAGTATTCGCCATTAGATTAACGGTGTGACAGACCGTGGCGAGTAGATAGCAGCAACACCACATAGAGCAGAATTAGTAAAGATGAAAAATACGCATACGCGAAAAACCATCAAGTGGGTACGGTGAGAGCGTGTATTCAGTTGACGGCAGTAAAAAATATCCGCGCCTTTTATGGCTAATGGTTTTATTAGCTTGTCAGCTCGCTGGGTGTGAGCGACGAACCCCGTATACTCTTGAAACACCATGGACGGTAGAGCTGCAAAACGCAGGCATTAAAGTAGTACTAAGAGCACCGTTTGGAACGTTCAAAATTTGGCACAAGGCAGATATTGATTATGTTGATTTAAAGGTCAAGGGGCTTCGAAGTATGGAAATGGATTGGCATTTTGAAAGCGGCATGCCATTTGGTGTTTGGTCAAATTTGCCTGAGAATAAGGATAAAAATGATATCACTGTCTATTCAAATATTGCTCCTATAGCTCAAGGAGAAAGTTATGCCGCAAGAAGGAAGGATGTACATTTCGAGGAAAGAAAGGAGTCTCCGGATCCACCACAAGAAATTGGTTTGGTTTGGAATAGCACGGCTATAAAATACGAGAACTCACACAATACTTGGTATGTTATTGAGGACCGTTCAGAATTAGACGGACTTCTTATCACATGTAGTAACTCCGCTTTCTATTGTGATTTGCGGGGTGCCCGTGTAGCTGAAAGGCTCGGTATTGAGTCGCTAACCATACCGATGGAAGATGTAGAAAACTGGCGTTTGTACCAGGTATTCGTACAAGAGAAAGTTCGAGCAGCGATTGTAAGTATCGAACCAATTGAATCTG
>CALGKA010000110.1 GCA_937927895.1 uncultured Granulosicoccaceae bacterium
TGTGGAACAGCTACTGCTGCAAGAATACCGATGATCGCGATTACGATCATTAGTTCGATTAGGGTGAAACCCTTTTGAGCTTGTTTTAACATTTACTTGTCTCCAGAGAAGTATTAAATGCATTTTTAATGGTTAATGACAGGCGCTAACCCATCGGGTGATTTATCGCCCGAAAATGCGTGTTCTTAAGTTGACTTGGAGAGTTTGCTTTGAGGTAGGTGCTAAGAGCTACCTTGAAATTACAATCTATGTTGTGATTTCAAGTGCTTAGCTACTGTTGTGAAATGTGTCTGATTATCGAATGTTTGTTTGTTTAGTGTAAACATTCATAGTTGTTGGTGTTATTTGACGTCAGATTTTTGAATAGTTTGGATACTTTTCTCGCAGCATGGCGGTGGCTTCATCAGCAGATTTTTTGTTGCCGAGTGCGCGGTGGGCACGGGCAAGGAGCGCTAAGCCTTCAGCGTTTTTACTGCTTTCGGGGTATTGCTCGAACATAGCGTTAATTCGATTGATGGCGGCGACCATTGCACTTCTGCCAAAATAGTAACGTGCGGTGCTTAGTTCATGTTCTGCCATTTGATCTTTGAGTTGCAGGCTACGTCTTTGGGCGTCTGCTACGTACTTGCTTTGTGGGAACTTACGCTCGAGCGTTGAAAAATCTGCCAGTGCGGTGCGTAGCCATGCTTGATCCAGTTGGTGTAGTTTTCTAGGTACCAGTGAATCGAATAATGACTTGCCGCGGGAATAGTTTGCCAGCCCTTTAAGATAATAGGCGTAGTCAGATTGCTCTGATTGAGGGTAGAGCTTTAAGTATCGATCAAGTGTGGCTAAAGCGTTATCCAGTTCACCTTGTTGGTAGTAGGCGTAGCCAACATCTAGCCTGGCTTGTGCGGCGTGATCACCGAACGGGTAGGTGGCCTCGAGGTTTTCGTATTGCAGTACCGCCGTTTCGAACTTGCCCTGGATCAGGGATTGGCGCGCTTCAGTGAATAATTCTGCCGCTTCGCCGGAATCTGTGGCTAGCTCAATTGCGGGTGCCGGGCCCGGGTCGTCTTCTTTGACTTGGTTTGTGCCGCAGGCGCTCAGGGCGAGTGAGGCTACGAGCGTAAAAGAGGCAACGGTGTTGAAATAGACTGATTTCATGGTTCTGCGTACTATGAGCGGGTTGCATTAGTATATATCTGTGCAGCGGCCGTTCGCCTTGCGATTCAGTCAGTCTGCAGCATTTCAAAAATAATAGGGCATTCAGTATCCAAAACACAGAACTAGAACTCCTGCTTGATCACGACAAACTGGGCCAGCGCTTGGATCGTGTGGTTGCGGATTGGCTAAGCGATTATTCACGCGCGCGCCTGCAATTGTGGATCACCGACGGTGCCATTACCGTTGATGGGGCCACGGTAGCGCCGCGTTATCGAATCAAAGGTGGCGAGCGGGTAGTGGCGAATTTGCCCGAACCCGCAGAAGTTGTGCACCAGGTATTGGCGGAAGACATGCCATTGAATGTGCATTATTCAGATGATCAGGTCATCGTTATCAATAAACCAGCTGGTTTGGTTATGCATACAGCACCCGGCAATCTTAGCGGGACACTGCAAAATGCGCTACTGCATCACTATCCGTTGCTCGCGAACATCCCCAGAGCTGGCATTGTGCATCGATTAGACAAAGACACCAGTGGCTTGGTGATGATCGCGCGTACGCTTGAATCGCACTTTTCTCTTGTGCAACAACTGCAAGACCGGTCTGTGCATCGAATTTACGATGCTATAGTCGATGGTGAAATGGTCGCTGGTGGCACTGTGGATGAACCCATTGGCCGCCACCCGGTTGATCGAAAGCGCATGGCGGTGAATGAAAAAGGTAAAACGGCGATCACTCATTATAGAGTGGTGAATAAATTTACTCGTCACTGTCATATAGATGCAAAGCTCGAGACTGGCCGAACCCATCAGATTCGTGTGCATATGGCGCATATTCAGCACCCGTTGATCGGAGATTCAGTCTATGGGCGCAGAAACATACCTGGCCGTGTGAGTGAAAAACTAAAAAAGCTAATAGTAGAGTTTCCAAGGCAAGCGTTACACGCGCGCGAGCTTGGTATTGTGCACCCAGCAAGCAATGAGGAAATACGTTGGGAAGCGCCAATGCCTGACGATATGCAGCAACTGCTGGATGGTCTTAAAGTTGGCTAGTGCTATTAGAAGGCCAGAATTTGTGTACCCCGACTGGCCGGCGCCTGAAAATGTGCAGGCAGTATTTACCACCAGAATAGGGGGTTACAGTTCACAACATTTTGCCAACCTTAATCTTGGGCTGCATGTAAATGATAATGCTGATCAAGTAAAACAAAACAGACTCTTATTAGAAGAGTCTTTAAAGTTGCCTGCGCCACCGGTGTACTTAAACCAAGTGCATAAGACAGATGTAGTGTGCGCCGCAGACTTTATAGATTCACCCGATACCCCGGAGGCTGATGCGTGTTGGAGCGCTGATGCAGATCAGGTAATTGCCATTATGACGGCAGACTGCTTACCGGTACTGTTCACTTCACGCTGCGGTTCAGTGGTGGCAGGCGCACACGCTGGTTGGCGTGGCTTAGTTGATGGCGTCCTGCAGCAGACTATTTCAAGCTTGCCGGTAGAGCCAAATGAGCTGATAGCTTGGCTTGGCCCTGCAATTGGGCCAGCTCACTTTGAAGTAGGGGCCGAAGTTCGAGAGAGCTTCATTAATAAGTGTAAAAACAACGAAAAGCACTTTGTACCTGCAATCGCGCCCGGTAAATACTTCGCAGACCTTTTTAAGCTTGCTGAAGATTCTCTTATAAATACAGGGGTTGGTGCAGTGTACGGCGGCGGCCTTTGTACTTATGCCGATGCAAAGCGTTTTTACTCTTACAGACGTGATGCCGGCCAAACGGGTCGCATGGCAGCTTTAATTTGGAAAACTCGCTAGAGTCCAGATCACATCAATAACATTACTCAGTGTTTGATATTTAAATCAATGTCCGCATATTGAGATCATTAGAAAATTATTTGAGGGTTTTACACCATGCGTATGGACAAGCTCACCAGTAAATTCCAGCAAGCGTTGCAAGATGCTCAATCTCTGGCACTGGGTCGCGAACATCAATTCATAGAGCCAACACATTTGTTGATCGCGTTTCTCGATCAGCAGGGTGGGGGTGTGCGATCACTATTAACTCAAGCGGGTGTAGATGTTAATGGATTGCGCTCGGCGTTAGGCAAGTCAATTGATCGATTGCCACAAGTATCGGGTGCCGAAGGTGAGATGCATATCTCAAGGGAGCTTACCAAACTTTTGAATAGCACCGATCAATTAGCGCAGAAAAAGAACGATCAGTTTATTTCAAGTGAGCTGTTTGTGATTGCTGCTATGCAAAACAAAAGCTCTGAAGTTGCAAAACTGTTGGCCGAATTTGGCGGTGATAGTAAGCGCATAGATGAAGTCGTAGATACTGTTCGCGGTGGGCAGAATGTAAATGACGCCAATGCCGAAGAGCATAGACAGGCACTGGAAAAATACACCATTGATCTGACTGAGCGTGCGGAGCTTGGCAAGCTTGATCCGGTCATAGGCCGTGATGATGAAATTCGCCGTGCTATTCAAATTTTACAGCGCCGCACAAAAAATAACCCCGTTATGATAGGTGAGCCCGGTGTCGGTAAGACCGCCATCATTGAAGGCCTGGCGCAGCGTATTGTCAAAGGTGAGGTCCCGGAGGGTGTTAAGGGTAAGCGATTATTGTCGCTTGATCTTGCAGGCCTAATTGCGGGTACTAAATTCCGCGGTGAATTTGAAGAGCGCCTTAAAGCATTGTTAAGTGATCTCAGTAAACAGGAAGGCCAGATCATTCTGTTTATAGACGAGATCCATATGATGGTCGGTGCCGGTAAGGCCGAAGGGTCTATGGATGCCGGCAACATGCTAAAGCCCGCGCTTGCGCGTGGTGAACTGCATTGCATTGGTGCAACAACGCTCGATGAATACCGTGAATACATAGAAGAAGATGCCGCGTTAGAAAGGCGCTTTCAAAAAATTCTGGTAGATGAGCCAAGTGTTGAAGACACCATAGCCATTTTGCGTGGCCTAAAAGAACGCTACGAAGTTCACCACGGTGTTGATATTACAGACCCGGCTATTATTGCCGCCGCTACTTTATCGCATAGATACATAGCTGATCGACAACTGCCCGATAAGGCTATTGATTGCATTGATGAAGCTGCCAGTCGAATCCGAATGGAAATTGATTCAAAGCCTGAGGCGTTGGATAAACTCGAGCGGCGAGTGATTCAACTTAAAATAGAAAGAGAAGCGCTAGCCAAAGAGGAAGATGAAGCCTCGCGCAAAAGATTGGTAGAGCTTGAAGAGAAAATACAATTAAAAGAAAAAGGGTATGCTGATCTTGAAGAGATCTGGAACGCTGAAAAAGCGGTTGTGCAAGGGTCCACTCATATTAAAGAGGAGCTCGAAAGAGCCCGCGTAGAACTCGATACCGCAGAGCGTGCACGCGACTACGCGCGTATGTCAGAGCTTCAGTATGGGCGTATTCCAGAACTTGAAAAGCAATTAGAAGATGCCGGTAGCGGTGATGAAATGGAACTTCAACTGCTGCGCAATAGTGTTTCTGCAGACGAAATCGCTGAAGTAGTCGCACGCTGGACAGGTATACCGGTCAGTAAAATGCTGGAAGGTGAGCGTGAAAAACTCCTGCGAATGGAAGACGAACTTGGCAAGCGTGTGATCGGTCAGTCTGAGGCTGTGTTGGCTGTGTCTGATGCAGTGCGAAGATCTCGCGCAGGATTAGCACCCCCTGAAAGACCGAATGGTTCGTTCTTATTTTTAGGGCCGACAGGTGTCGGTAAAACAGAACTAACGAAAGCGCTGGCAGAATTTCTATTTGATAGTTCAGAGTCGCTGGTGCGCCTGGATATGTCAGAATTTATGGAAAAGCATTCTGTAGCGCGCCTTATTGGTGCACCACCTGGCTATGTGGGATACGACGAGGGCGGCTACTTAACAGAGGCAGTCAGGCGGAAACCTTATTCAGTTATTCTTCTAGATGAAATTGAAAAAGCGCACCCTGATGTTTTTAATATTTTATTGCAAGTATTAGATGATGGCCGTTTAACGGATGGTCAGGGTAGAACGGTAGATTTTCGCCACACAGTGATTGTGATGACATCAAACTTAGGCAGCCATGTAATTCAGGAAAAAGCCGGTGCTGCCAACTATGAAGATATGAAAGCGTCAGTACTTGAAATTGTTGGTGATCACTTTCGACCGGAGTTTGTAAATCGAATTGATGATGTGGTCGTGTTTCATCCGTTGGATCGGGAGCACATTAGAAAGATAACTTCAATTCAAGTGGCAACGCTTGCTAAGCGCTTAAAGGCCAACGGTATCACTATCGATATCTCTGAGCGTGCGCTTGATATGTTAGGTGAAGCAGGTTTTGACCCTGTGTATGGAGCGCGACCACTGCGAAGAGCTATACAGACTCACCTGGAAAATCGACTGGCACGTGAAATTCTGGGTGGTGCTTTTGCACCCGGAGATACAGTCAACATTGATTGGGTTGACGATCAGTTAACTTTTAAAGAAGTCGAGCGGAGTGGTTAGTTCGCTTTTAAATGCTTGACGTTATAGCGCCAAGTTAAAGGCCCGCTTGAACGACTATAGCGGTGGTGTTATCGGTGCCACCGCGTTCAAGCGCCAGATCAACTAAATGATCTAAACACTCTTGAATAGAGGCGGTCAGCATACCGTTTTTGATTTCATCTTCGCTTATATCTTTATATAAGCCGTCACTGCAAATAAGGTATCGGTCACCTGGTTCAACAGTGGCTTGAACAATCTCTAATTCAAGTTCACTCTGAACACCAATGGCGCGGGTAATAATATGTGAAGACGGATGCTTGTCCATATCTTCTTTTTGCAACTCGCCGATCGACACTAGCCCTTGCACCAGGCTGTGGTCTTCTGTCATTTGTTCAAGGGTAGAGTTTCGCAAGCGATAGATACGGCTGTCACCTGCCCATAAAAAATAGCCAATCTGGTGTTGAACAAAAAGCGCCACCACGGTGCTGCCCATCATTTGGCCGTCTCCGTTAGAGCGGCAAATCTGGTGCGCATTATCTAAGCGGTGCTTGATATCTTCTAAGTTGGTGTCGGCGTTGTCGCCGCAGCGAAAGCCCACCAGCTGATCAATAATGGCACGGCTGGCTTCATCGCCATAGCTGTGGCCGCCCATGCCGTCTGCGACCACCCAAAGATTTTCTTCGCGTGCGTCCAGGTGTGCGTCTTCATTAACTGAGCGCACAAATCCGAGTTTTGAAGTGCTGGTAGATTGCCACTCCAAATCGAGCGGCTTTGAAGGTTGTGCCATTGAATTCTTGGATCGGCGCTGGCCGATTGATGCGAGGTCACAAGCGACCACATGTATAATTGCCTGATTGCTTCAGGCGTATTTGAGCTAGATATTATAGCCCAAATCCATCATGTCATTACAGGAAATACCTTAACAATGAAAGTTCGCACCCGTTTCGCCCCAAGCCCGACGGGTTATTTACATATAGGCGGTGCCCGAACGGCACTATTTTGCTGGTTATTCGCGCGTAAGCACGGCGGAGATTTTGTCTTACGAGTCGAAGATACTGACCGCGAACGCTCCACAGATGAATCAGTGCAGGCCATTTTAGATGGCATGGACTGGCTCGGCCTGGATTACGACGAAGGGCCATTTTTTCAAACCCAGCGGTATGATCGATATTCTGAGGTGATCAATCAGCTGCTGGAGACTGGCCATGCGTATCGTTGTTACTGTAGCCGCGAGCGCATAGACGAAATGCGGGAGCTCGCCGTTAGTGAAAAACGCAAGCCCCGCTACGATGGCACTTGCCGCGACCGCACAGATCCAGTTGCGGGCGTGACTCCTGTGATTCGATTTAAGACGCCGCTGGAAGGCAAGGTAGTGATTGATGATTTAGTCAAAGGCAAAATTGAAATCAATAACGAAGAGCTTGATGACCTGGTGATCTGTCGATCAGATGGCAACCCAACCTACAACTTGTCTGTTGTTTCAGATGATATTGATATGGAAATCACCCATGTTGTGCGTGGCGATGACCACATCAATAACACGCCACGGCAAATACATATATTTAATGCACTGGGCGCGACCTTGCCTAAATTTGCACACCTGCCAATGATTCTTGGTGATGATGGCAAACGTATGTCGAAACGTCATGGTGCAGTAAGTGTAATGCAATACCAGAAAGACGGCATATTACCGCGTGCAATGTTGAACTACCTGGCAAGGTTAGGGTGGTCTCACGGCGATCAGGAAATATTCTCTATACAAGAGCTAATGGATCTATTTGCGATAGAAGACTGCCAACGTTCAGGTTCAGTGTTTGATAACACTAAATTGTTATGGGTAAACCAACAGCATATGGCGGCAATGTCTGAGCAAGAGCTAGGTGTTGAACTGGCTAAAGAACTGCAAGCGCGCAATGTAGATATTAAAGCAGGGCCTGCGCCTGAGCAGTTGGCAGTAGTCCTTCGTGAAAGAGCACAGACCTTTGCAGAGATGGCAGATCAATCTGCGATTTTTTATAGCGACACTCTAAGCTACGATGAAAAGGCTGCTAAAAAGCAATTGCGCCCGGTAGCATTGCCGGTGTTAGAAGCGTTGTTGGCGCGCCTGGGTAAAGTCGATCAGTGGCAATCTTCGTTTTTAAAAGGCGAACTCGAAGCGATGGCGGAAGAACTTGAGATCGGTTTTGGCAAGATTGGACAGCCGCTGCGTGTGGCATTGACCGGAAGCGGGGCGTCGCCCGATATCGCTGATACCTTGCAGTTGATTGGTAAAGATCGCAGTTTACAAAGGATTGCGGTGGCAATTGACTATGTAAATGCGCGCGCTGCACAAGCTTAAGAAGGTCCAAACGAGGGCTAAAGTGAGTGGAATTGTCTCAGAAGCTAAAAAGCTAATTTGACAATTCGCTCGCTAGGTTCTAGCATCTGCGATCCCGTAAGGGGCTATAGCTCAGCTGGGAGAGCGCCTGCGTGGCACGCAGGAGGTCCGCGGTTCGATCCCGCGTAGCTCCACCAAATTTAAAATTATCTGCAGAATGTAAGGTTAGGTGGGTAGTTTTAGTAAAAACCGGCACTCATGCCGGTTTTTTTATGCGTCATTTATAGCTTACGAAATGACGCCATAATTACCTGGACTTCTTTGCGCTGCTTGGGATGCGAATCTCACGCTCCAATAGTTTTTCGGCGATTGATTCCGGATTAACTTTGTAAGTGCCGTCCGCAATAGCGGCTTTGATAACTGCAATTTTGTTTTGGTCCACAACTGGCTCCTGTTGGACTTCCCTCGATAATTCCTGAGCGCGACGGTAGAGCGCTTCAGAACTGAGTTCAGGTGACTTCACCTGAGTTTCTTGAGAGTCTGATCCAGTGTTTTTAGACTTGCTGGTCATTTTCTTTTTGGATCTTCGCGTTACCGGAGTGTCAATGATCATATCATCTCCAAACCGGCATCTTGTCCCTCAAGTGCCATTGTGACGGCATTACAAATTGTTTCTTGAGCCTGAGAATCAGTGTAGATCCGTATTTCGGTTGGATTTTGCATGGTGTATCCGTTCAGAATGGGTCGGGAATGCGCTCCATTCTTGCCTTCAGTGCTCTTATAATAGTCTACGTCTCAAAACTTGCGTCTTATGCTTATTTGCGCCGGTCCTCACATAGCTCTAAAATTCAGAGTTCGACAACGTTCAGTGATAACGGATTTTTTTTGGCAGGCAAGCCGTGTAGTCGATCAAACTTATTTCTCTCTATTGTTAAAGAGTGATCAATAAATCTAAAAATCGCAGCGGAACTGAATATGATTTTCTCCACCCCATTAGCTTTTTCATGTGCACCCTCGGAATTCGAAAAAAAATGGAACCTGTTTTCATAGTGTTCCACCGAAATTGAAATAGCGGTCTATACTCATTCCCGTTAACAGCACTAATACTTTGTAACTGCCGTAAAGGCCGTTGCAATCCCAAATTTGACCCAACTTGGACCTTTCAATGGGGAAGACAAAACAAAATCAGATTCTAGTGATCGACTCTGACAGCGAACGCGCTCAGAAGCTTTTACATCAGCTGGAATTTGTCGATTACGAAGCTAAAGCCGTGAGTTCACCTTCTGTAATGGAGGGCTATCCAGGCTTGGCGGACAAACTAGCTTTTATTATTGGCAACTGCCCCGGTATTTTGGATCATGTTGCAAAAATAAGAGCCGACTTACCAAAATGCCCGCCGTTCATTCTAGTGACAGGCAAGACTCCGCTAGACATGACACCAGAGCAGGTAGAAACCAATTTCCTAGGTTGCATCACTGCTGACACCCGATTTTCAGATTTGTCTAATGTATTGCACCGCGCCGAAGTTGAAAGTGGTGTGGTTAGAGAAGCTCCCGCTGCATCTGACAACAATGAGCCCACAAAGCTTCCTACCAAGTCGCCATCGCCAGAGCTGTTTAGAAGCCTGGTTGGCAACAGCCGTGAAACCCGCCGGGTTCGTAAGATGATTGAACAGGTAGCCCCAACAGAGGCTACTGTTCTGATACTTGGTGAATCTGGCACAGGTAAAGAAGTAGTGGCGCGTAATATTCACTACCATTCACAGCGACGTAACAAGCCGTTCGTACCGATTAACTGTGGTGCTATTCCCAGTGAGCTGTTAGAAAGTGAATTGTTTGGTCATGAAAAAGGCTCTTTTACTGGTGCTATTGGTGCCAGAGAAGGTCGTTTTGAATTGGCTCAAGGTGGCACCATTTTTCTGGATGAAATTGGCGACATGCCACTTTCTATGCAGGTTAAATTGCTTCGTGTTATCCAAGAGCGTTCTTTTGAGCGTGTTGGTAGTAATAAAAGCATTAAATCAGATGTTAGAATTGTCGCAGCGACTCACAGAAATCTTGAGAATCACATAAAAGAAGGTAAGTTCCGAGAGGATCTCTACTACCGTCTTAATGTTTTCCCGGTTGAAATGCCACGTCTAAAAGACCGGGTTGAAGATCTGCCATTGTTAATCAATGAATTGATCACACGCTTAGAGCATGAAAAGAACTCGTCTGTTCGTCTAACACCTGCAGCGGTAATGGCACTCTGTAATTACCCATGGCCGGGTAATGTTCGTGAGTTAGCCAACCTGATGGAACGCATGACCATTTTGCACCCTCACGGTGTAGTCGATGTTAAAGACCTACCAGCCAAGATTGTGCCTAATCAGCAAGAGGCATCAGATGAGCCTGCAGTAGTAGCGGACCCTGAAGATAACGAGAAAATGTCAGGTATGCCGAGCTTGCCTATGCTAAGTGAGCCACGTTTGCCTCGCGACGGTATCGATCTTAAGCAGCACCTTACCGATATAGAAGTCAGCCTGATTCAACAATCACTTGATGATTGCAACGGTGTTGTGGCTCATGCGGCTAAGAAGCTTCAGATAAGACGAACCACATTGGTTGAGAAGATGCGCAAGTATCGTATACAGCGTCCGGAAGAGACGTCAAGCTAAGCAATTAAGCGCTCTGCGCTGAATGAGGGTGTAAGTGAATACAAGCTCGTGGTTTACCACGGGCTTGTTTCGTTTCTGCAGTATAGATATTGTGATCTAGGTTTTATTCCCATGGCACGATTTCACTTTCATCGGCGGTGGATTTAAGAAATTCTGTGTTTCATAACCACGTTTGAAACACTGTTTTAGCACCCCTAAAACGTAGCAAATGGTTGACGCAATCCCACAGGCTAAGATAGCCCCCGATAAAGTGTCTATTGCATTACCTTTTTATCGCCCGGGGATTTGTGAACTGAGCATGCGTATGTTCGCAATAAGGTCGAGAAAACGTACCGTAGTCTCACTTAGTTTTCATGTCCGTCACGTTTTCGCTTATCGTTCCAAAGCTATGTATTCCGTGGCCTGTGGCTTGCTATATCTCAAAGCAAGGCAGGGGTTGAGCGGTGCTGAGCAGCCTGGATAAAGCATTAGTAAAAAACAAAGCGCTTTTTACCTAGAGCGATTTGTTCTTTGTTAGTGATAAATCTATGCGACCAAAATCGTGGCCTGCCTAATAAGGATCGACTACAGATCCATACAATAATTATTATAGATTTATATGGGAGCATAAATGGTGTCCAGTGCAATAGCGCTTGAGGCAACAGAGAACGTGAACAAACAGTGTCACTCACGACAGCCTGTGCAGGTTTTGGCAGTAACTGGTGGTAAAGGTGGTGTTGGAAAATCGAATGTAACTATTAATCTTGCGATAGAGCTCGGTAAGCTCGGTCGTAAAGTTTTAGTGCTCGATGCGGATCTTGGTTTGGCTAATATTGATGTACTGTGTGGAATACACACAAAAGGCACACTTGCCGATGTTCTAAAGGGCGAATTAAGCCTCGACGACATCCTGGTTCAAGTGGACGATAACGTCAGCTTGCTACCTGCTAGTAGTGGAGTGTCTAACATGACTTCACTCTCGCAGGCCGAATACGGAGGCTTAATACAGGCCTTTAGTGGAATGCAGGCACCGATCGATACAATGATCATAGATACCCCGGCGGGTCTCAGTCATCAAGTGACAGCATTTTGTAAAGCTGCCCGCGAAGTTGTGGTGGTGGTATGTGATGAGCCTACCTCTTTTGCTGATGCCTATTCGACAATAAAAGTGTTGAATGAGGAATTTCAGATTAAACGGTTCAATTTATTAGTAAATAAAGTCACTTCGCCGGAACGTGCCCTTGATCTTTTCGATAAGTTGGTCGATACCGCAGATAAGAGCTTGAATGTGATGCTGAGTTATCTTGGTGCGATTCCGCAAGATGAACAGCTGCAAATCGGTGTTTATGAGCAGTCGCCGGTAGTGCGTTCCAACCCTGGATCGCGTGCAGGTGTTGCGTTCAAAATGCTCGCAAAAACAATAGACGGTTGGCCAGAACCGAAACAACCCATCGGACACGTGGAGTTCTTTGTAGAACGCCTCGTCATGCAAGGTGTGACCGAATGAATGCCCATGCGATGTACAACGACGTTGAGCTTGTCTCTGACAATGATCTCATCACCAAGCACGCTAAACTGGTTAAGCGAATAGCGTTTCATCTAATGCATCGACTGCCACCGAATGTTCAGGCAGAAGATCTTATTCAAGCTGGAATGATTGGCTTGTTAGAAGCGGCCCGTCAATACGACCCGACACAGGGTGCAAGTTTTGAAACCTACGCGGGTATTCGTGTCCGTGGTGCGATGCTTGATGAAATTAGACGCTCTGACTGGACACCGCGTTCAGTGCACAGAAAATCACGTGAAGCGGCCGAAGCACTGCGCAACATTGAACAGGAAACTGGTCGTGATGCGACGGATGTAGAAGTCGCTTCAAGACTAGGTATCTCTTTAAGTGCGTATCATCAGATATTGACTGAAAGTATGGCAGCTCATGTTTTTAGTTTTGATCAGCCTGATGAAAATACCGGTGAAACGATAAGCCTGCCTGAGAGCCGTGATGTTGGTCCTTCAGAGCACGTGCACCACGGTAGTTTCAAAACAGCGCTTGCTAATGGAATTAAAAATCTTCCGGAACGTGAAAGCTTAGTGATGTCACTTTACTATGACGAAGATCTAAACCTTCGAGAAATTGGAGATATTCTAGGTGTTAGTGAGAGCCGTGTTTGTCAAATTCATGGCCAGGCGCTGGTACGGCTCAAAGCACGTTTGTCTGATTGGACCGCGGAAGATCCAGATTAAAAATACATGCATCTAGTTTGAAAAAGGCACGCTTTAGGCGTGCTTTTTTTTGCCCGAAGAATGCAGCTATAAAGTGATAGTTCCAATTCATAAGGAACTATACGTAGGTATTATACTGACCGTAATTTCGACTTATTTCGAGTTAAATAACGAATTAGCAACGTAAAACTTTGTTTCTTCAACTATAAAACATTAACAAAGGACGTTTATTTACTTTACAGAGCTTACACTCGAAAATACTTGAGGTTAGGGAAAATGAAACAACATGCAGAGTCGTCATCGATGACTCTCAATGGATTCTTCGCAGGAAGCGATGATTGGATTCAGCAAGGCGAGCGCAAAGAAGGTACTACTCGCACTGATGTAGTTGACTCACTCTATCAATATTTAGATTTTCAAATCTTGCTTGAAGCATTCACCGAGAGACTTCGTCAATCACATTCAATAGACGGATTAAACTTCGCGTTCACAGAGTTGCCTTTAAACTTTGAGCACAAAGCTGAATCTAACAAGAAGCTATACAAGCTGAATTTTCAATTACAGCATAATGGGCAATCAATGGGGTTGCTTACTGTGCATCGCCGCAGGCAATTTTTGTCATCAGAAGTGCGTCTTATCAATCAAGCTGTAAAAGCACTTAGAGCGCCGCTGCATAATGCCGTGTTATATGCAGGTGCATGTCACTCTGCGTATCGAGATGCGTTGACTGGTGTTTATAATCGCGCCGCTCTTGATAAGTCTTTGTTGAAAGACGCAAGCGAAAATGATTTTCTAAAACAGCCAACGGTGTTGTTGGTCTGTGATGTGGATCGATTCAAATCAATCAATGATAACCATGGTCACGCCGTGGGAGATGAAGTGCTAAGGCAGTTTTCAGCCAAGTTAAGTTCTATCACTCGTGATGGCGATATTGTTTTTCGTTATGGCGGCGATGAATTTGTCATAGCACTTGCCAATACTACTAAGTCTGGTGGCCGTGAATTCGCAGAGCGAGTGCGTCGATCAGTTGAGCAGAGCAATTTACGCATTGATGATCAACGTATCAATCTAACCACGACAATCGGTCTCACTGCACTGAACAAAGGTGAAACGCTAGATCACGCCTTTTTGCGCGCAGATCAGGC
>CALGKA010000111.1 GCA_937927895.1 uncultured Granulosicoccaceae bacterium
TGGGCTTGTTCCTTGTAAAAGTTATGTTGTAGGAAACACAATTGATGCAGGGGACAGGCCTATTTATATATACAACGAAACTACTAGTTTTAAATAACTGCGAGATCTAGTCGAAGGGCTACCGCGCGAGCGGTTTAGTGCTTGGGCACTTTGCGGAAGTTCAGATTCCGAAGTTGTCTTACGGTGACGTTCGCATCAGGTGCTGAATTTTACAAATAACTTAGGTTTGTGGCATACAAACCTAATCCGAGATTTGTACACCGTAGATGGTAATGGTGGGCAAGTTGAGCTTCATGATTGATCCCACTTTTTTTATGGCTTGGTTTTTTGCGCTCATAGAAAGTTGGGTTATGCGCTGGAATCATTGTGCCGAGTTACCACACCAGACTTTGCTACCTCGCGATACCACAGCGCACTGGCTTTCGGTGTACGCTCTTGTGTTTCATAATTTACTCGTACAATGCCAAAGCGTTTTTCATAACCAAATGCCCACTCAAAGTTATCGAACATTGACCATGCAAAGTAGCCTGCAACGGGTACGCCTTGGTTGATAGTTTGTGATACTTGCTGCAAGTGGTTATGTAAATAGTCTATGCGATCTTGATCATCTACGAAGTTATGTTCGTCTGCTTTGTCGGGCATTGCTGCACCGTTTTCGGTGATGTAGTACTTTTTAAAGTTATGCCTTTCGTGCAGGGTGGTAAGTATTTCTCTTATGCCTTGCGGGTAGATCTCCCAGCCCATGTCAGTGAGTGGTAACGTTTGCGGTGCTTTTTGTTGGTTGCCTCGGATAGTTTGGCGGGTGTAGTAATTAACCCCCAGGTAGTCGATGGGTGCCGCTATGGTTTCTAGATCGCCTGCTTGTATTTCTTTTTGTTCCCACCCTAGCGCTTCTGCAGTTTCAGCAGGGTACCCCTTGCCTGCGATTGGTTCTGCGTACCAGCGGTTTTCAAAACCATTAACGACATCGCATGCTTGCTGGTCTGCTTCATCGTCGCTATAGGCAAAGGCCGGTGTAAAATTAAGCACAATTCCGGCTTCAGCTTGCGGGGCTAAGTCACGGATAACGGGCATGGCCATGCCGTGTGCTAAAAGCAGGTGGTGGGCAGCGGCACATGAGTCTGGTAGTGATTTACGCCCTGGTGCATGTTCACCGGTTCTGTAACCTAGTGACGCCGATACAAACGGTTCATTGAGGGTTGCCCATGAGGTCACCCTGTCACCTAAGCGTGCGAGAACGGCAGCTGTATAGTCGACGAATGAATAGGCGGTATCTCGATTAACCCAGCCGTTTTTATCTTCCAGTGTTTGTGGTAAATCCCAATGATAAAGGGTTGCAAAGGGCGCTATGTTTGCGGCAAGTAATTCATCTACCAATCGGTCGTAGAAGTCCAGGCCTTTAGTGTTGATTGCGCCGCGTCCGTCGGGGAAAACCCTTGGCCAGGCGATTGAAAAGCGATACGCCTGTAAGCCGAGCTCAGACAACAAGGCAACATCATCTTTGTAGCGATGGTAGTGATCGCACGCTATTTTGCCGTCAGACTTGTCAGCGATTGCGCCGTCTTTTGTGCAGAAGCGATCCCATATACTTTCGCCGCGGCCGTCGGTTGCAGTGGCGCCCTCAATTTGGAATGATGAGGTAGCAGAGCCCCAAAGGAAATTGTCAGGAAAAACGGCTGGGTCTTGTGGGGTATTGTCGGATTGCTTTGTCATTGGGTTTTCTAGGTACTTAACACACTAGCGCTGTAGGCGGAATATGGCTGGTATTCTATACGGATAATGCTGAGGTGTTTAGAATTGATGTAAAGTGGGTCGTGGGTAAGCAATAGAGAATAGTTAGAAGCCTAATGAATATGGATTGCGTACTTAGCCCCGTGCTAGTAAACGAATTTATTGCTCAGTACTGGGAGTCAGATCTGCTGCATATCAATCGCACCAGTCAGTCGAGCGTCGATCACTTCGCGCCTCTTTTAACGGTGGCTCAAATTGAAGCGTATCTAGCTGAAAAAGATGCACGCTTTCCTGATATACAGGTGGTGGATAGCGGCCGTGCGATTCCGATGGCTGAATACACTGATAACAATAAAAGAATAATTCCAAAGCACCTGATGCGATTTCATGAGGAAGGTGCAACCATTATTATTTCTCAGGCACATAATAAGTTTGACGCCTTAAAAAGCCTTTGCCATGGCGTGAATAAAACCTTTCAAATGAGATGCCAGGCGAATGTGTATTTATCACCTGCGGGTAATCAAGGGTTTCAGTCTCATTATGATACCCACGATGTTTTTATACTGCAGGTGTCGGGTAGCAAAACATTTAGATTCTTTTCATCTGAAATTGAACTGCCGTTTCCAGATGATGCTTATCATCCAGACAATAACGCAGGTGGTGAGGCACTGTCAGAAGCTAATTTAACTGCCGGCGATACATTATATATACCCAGAGGCAAGGTACACGATGCGCTTGCAGATGAAAGTGCTCCTTCATTGCATATTACTTTAGGTGTGTTTCCGTTTGTTGTGCGTGATCTGTTGCAGCAAATGGTACAGGTGGCGGCGGAAAAAAATGTTCAGTATCGGCGCTCTGCCATTAAGCCTACGGGTGTTGCTATCGCGTTGTCTGAAATTCAAAGCCAGATTGAAGGTCTGCAAAGTGAAGAGATTTATAGCGAGGCGTTGTCACGGTTAAACGATGAAGTGGCAATGGAAAGCGTTGCGGTTGATGGTATTGCTACTGAGCACAATGCTGATGAACACGCTGAGCCTCCAATGCCGCAGGTTGATTCGGACTCGACTCTTACGGTGATTGAATCATCAGTGATTAACGTTGAACGTCGCGGTGTTCACTTGAAGCTTCGTTTGATTGGTCAAGTAATACAATTTACCAACCCTATGAGTACCGCAGTCGACGCGTTGCTTAATAATAATTCCATGCGGTTGGGTGCGCTGCCGGGCCTTGATGATGAGCAAAGGCGGGCGTTGTGTACTCATCTTTTAAATGCTGGTGCGGTAACTATCTCTAAAGATTAGCCCTGTATTTCTTGACGGCTCAAAAGCATCTTTGCTAGGTTGGTGTTTACCCTTTGATTCGGAGCGGTCCCCATGAGAAAAACAGATACAAAGAAGCCAGATACGGTGGTCATTGACGATCCCAGCGGTCGGCGGCGTTTCATACGCACCGGGGCTGCGTTTGTGTTAGCGGCGAGCTCAGTAGCCAGCGCGCAAGAAGATGAACTTCGTGTTGATTGTGATCGCCAGGGAATGGGTGAAGCGAAAGACGCTAATCAGTCCGGTTCAGATAGTGATTCAGGTGCGAATGCTGACCGGCCGGGTTGTGGTACACGAAAACCAACTATGACCGAATACAATAGAAATGAAGATGGCAAAGAAAAAGTAAAAGTGAAAAAGGTTATTGTCTAGCAGCCGTGCTAGACACCATAATCTGGCCGACTATTGCCGGTCGCTATTTTAAATATTGTTTAACTAAACGTTAGTTCTCTGTACATAGGGCGGGTCTTTTCTTCTTCGCTGAGTTTACCTTTGCGCAAGTCGGTCGCCATGCACGATAATACGCTAACCGGCAACTTGCCAATGTTGCCCTCTACATTGCGGTGAACATGCCCGCAATATACGCCTTGTACATTGGTGAATCGCGACAACAACTCTGCAAGCTTATCTACCTGTGACCAATCGTGAAATTGCTGTGGGTCGGGGATCTCTTCGACTATATAAGGTGAGTGATGCATAAATATAACAGCAGGTTTTGCAGTGTTATGTTCCAGCATCTGTTGCAGGTGTTGAAGCCGAGCTTTGCATAATTCACCTTTAGTGTCCGTTTCACACACAGTGTCTAGAATAAGTAAGCGTGTTGGATATTGTTCAATGCTGTATTGAACGAATGTTTCATGTTGTGTTAAGTAGTTGTGATCATTGAACGCAAGCTGTAAACATGTGCGGTCATCTTTGTTACCGGCAAGCACGCAGTACGGTGCATTAAGGTTGTCGAGTGACTTGCGAGCGCTTGCGTATTCTGACTCTAGCCCGTTGTGCGTGATATCACCCGTGTGGATGACTAGATCTGGTGCTGGCAACTGATTGATTGCCTCAATGCAGGTGTCAAGATCAGTTAAGCGCTGTGGTATATCGTTCGCTATGTGGCTATCTGAGATCTGAATGATGCGCATGCTTTTATCTGTCGTTAATCCATGGAGTCTGGCGGAAAAATCATTGAATGATCGCATTCACGATAGTATTGCCAGTGTCAGAGAGGTAAGGTGCAGTAGTCTATCAGTTGGAAATTAAAACAGTAAGCTTCCATGAACGAATCCCCGACACTAAGTGAGCTAACACAGCAGTTGATCGAATTTAGAGATGCCAGAGACTGGCGTCAGTTCCATTCTCTGAAAGACCTGATTTTGTCATTGAGCCTTGAGGCCAGTGAGCTGCTTGAGCTGTCGCAGTGGAAGAGCGAGACAGACTTTGAAGCAGAGGCACTTGAAGAGCCTATGCAGCAACGGCTGCGGGAAGAATGCGCCGATGTTTTGCTTTATTTGCTATTAATCACCGAGCGCACAGGTATTGATTTACAGCAGGCAGCGGCTGACAAAATCAAAGCCAATGGTGTGAAGTACCCGGTGAGTAAGTCGCATGGTACGTCGTTGAAGTACGACAAATTATAGACAGATGTCGTGTTGAATTACTATAGTGTGCTTATGGCGGCTACTGTATTTTCGAACTCCAATAGTTTCTGCCGAGAATTACGATCAGTATTCCGCCAAGAACCAACGCAGATGATTGTATTAGGCGTAAAGTAATGAGTTCATTGGTGAATATTACCCCGCCTAGCGCTGCCACAATCGGCACAAACAATTGCACAACAGCTGCTTGCGTTACAGACAAACCCCCAAGCGCGATATACCACACAGCATAACCAATGCCTGATGCGAGCGCGCCAGATAAGGCGGCTAACAAAACGCCTTCCGGGGTGATATTGTAGTCTTGCAAAGTAAAGATAAGCAAAAGCACTATAAACGGGGTGGTGCGTAGGAAATTATAAGCTGTATCAACAAGAGGCTGTGTAGAGTGCCTTCCGGCAAGGGTATAAGCGCCCCATGCGATACCGGATGCGGTCATGAGAATAAACCCCGTTAGTGATGGCGTGCTTAAGCTTGGAACAATCAGAAACACAAAGCCTGAGAACGCAAGTAATAATCCAATCCATTCAGAAAAGTGCAGTCTGTTTCCGGAGATCATGCTTACTATGATCATAGTTATCTGAACAGCGCCAAACAGTATTAACGCCCCTGTGCCGGTATCTAAAGAAATGTATCCATATGAAAAAGTCACGGCATAGATAAACAACATACTTGCAGACAGCCAACTACCCTTCGAGTGAGTTTCATTTTGATTGGTGATTTGTGGCTTTTGGATGGGCTGCTTACTTAAGGTTACAGCGATAATTAAAATAATTATCCCTGACAATAGCCTTATAGAAGTAAAGCTCGCGGCATCAATGGTATTGGCATCTAACGCTAATCGGCACAGTACTGAATTCCCTGCAAAAGCTAACAGCGCGAAAATCGTACATGCAATAATTTTAATGGTTTGTTTATTCACGTTAAGGAATTCCTGTGTCAATCCCGTTGCTGATCGCGGATAGCACGTGGGCTAACAAGCTCTGGCGTAATTTCTGTGGCTTATTTATGCGCGTCGATGCACTGCTTTAAGGTGCGGAATTGTTTTTCGTTTTTAAAATTTTCTGCTGCGAGCCAGGATTGGTAGCCTTTTTTAAGTGCTGGCCAATCGCTATCTATCACCGCAAACCATGCGGTGTCTCGACTGCGTTGTTTGTATACGGTGGCTTGTCTGAAAATACCTTCAAATTGAAATCCAAATCGCTGTGCCGCAGCGCAAGATTTTGCATTCAAAGCATCGCATTTCCATTCGTAACGACGATAGCCAAGTTTGTCAAACGCATGTTGCATCATTAGAAACATAGCTTCAGTAGCAAGCCTTGTTCCTTGCATGAGTGGTGAGAAGTGAATGTGCCCGACTTCAAGAGAACCGCTATCGGG
Organism: uncultured Granulosicoccaceae bacterium; assembly: GCA_937927895.1. Taxonomy (GTDB): domain Bacteria; phylum Pseudomonadota; class Gammaproteobacteria; order Granulosicoccales; family Granulosicoccaceae. The sequence continues at coordinate 6,077 of CALGKA010000111.1, forward strand.
TGTGATGCGTAGGTAGCTCGCAACACCTGTAGCGTTGTTATTGGCTGTATCTATGACGCTATAAAAGAAAGGGTCATCGGTGTGGCAGGTTGCTGCGCACCAGTCGATAAAGTCTTGCCTTTGTTCGAAAGGGCCGTAAGGCAGGTAAGTCCAATTGAGTGCCTCTGTTGAAAAAGCACTAAATAGATCGCTCCCATGTAGCGTTGAGTCAAAAGGTTCAAGCCTGCAGTATTGTCCGGTTAATGATTGCCGTATTGGTTTTTCCGAAGGTCGCCAGTCGTCCAGGGTTAAGCCGATTTCTTGCCCGTGTTTATTGCTTTGAAATGGCAGTTCTGGTTTTTGCCATTCGAAATTAAAGGGCATGCGGCTATTCCTTAGGAGCGGTAGTGATCCATTAAGATTTGGGCGACTTCAGGGCGTGAAAATTCTTCTGGCGGGGCTTTACCTTCGCCGAGCATTTCACGCACGGCAGTGCCGGACAACAATACGAAATCTTCCTTTGTATGGTCAGGTGCTTCACGCATCATGACTACTTTGTTTAGCTTTTTAGAGTAAGCGGTGTGATCAGCTTTAAATAGTTCTATCTCTAAAGCGCCTTCAGGCAGTGAATCGAAAATTTCCTGTGCCTCGAACGGTTCGTAGTAGTCACCAACGCCGGCGTGATCACGACCAATGATAAAATGCGTGGCACCCATGTTTTGACGGAATAAAGCGTGTAGCAATGCTTCGCGTGGCCCTGCATAGAGCATGTCAAAGCCATAGCCATTAACCAAGGCGGTGTTTGGCGGGAAATAGAGTTCTATCATTTTGCGAATCGCGGCGTCACGCACGTTGGCTGGAATATCGCCCGGCTTTAATTTGCCCAGTAACATGTGAATAACCAAGCCGTCAGCATTCAGACGATCCATAGCCATGTGGCAGAGTTCTTCGTGTGCACGGTGCATTGGGTTGCGAGTTTGGAAGGCGACAATGCGCGTCCAGCCGAGTGCTGCGATCTCTTCTCGAATTTGTACAGCGGTTCGAAAAGTATCGGGAAAATCTTGTTCGAAGTAACTGTAGTTAAGTACTTCGATAGGCCCGGCTAATGCGGTGTTACCTTGTGCGACAAACTCTGCCACACCCGGGTGTTCACGATCGGTAGTGCCGTAGATTTGTTGAGTTAATGTTTCAATCTCTGCATCAGAAAATGTTTCAATGGATTCGACTGTCTGTACAGCCAGGATCGGCTGTCCGTCAATGTTCGGATCTTTTAGGGCGATTTTATCCCCGGCTTTTATTGAGGCTGTATCGGTAACCAGGTTCAGTACTGGTGTTGGCCAAAATAGTCCGTCTGTGGTCTGCATAGAAGCGCCGACAGATAGTGCGTCGGCTTTATTCATATAACCATTAAGGGGCGTGAAGTAGCCCCCACCTAGCATAACTGCATTGCCAGCTGCTGCGGAGCTGATAATGATGGATGGTAATGCGGCGGCCTCGTTGCTGAGTAGCTCGCGGGCTTTTGAGTCTGCAACATAAAGCGGTTTTAATTGTTCGCTGCCGTGTGGCTTGATGAGTTGGGTCACGGTGTTACTCTCTTAGCTGTTTTGGTTTGTAAGCAAGGGCTCTAGTGTGCTCACACAGCGGTGAGCGTTGAGCGATGATGGTATCAGCTTTTGCCCCTATTGCTTGAGTGCCACGTGCACTCGGTGGTCAGGCCAGAGGCTAGGTAATCTGCGAGGTAATCTGTAAGAGTCAGCTGTATTAGAAGTTGTAGATTGGGATGGTGTCTTGTGTTTTGTCGTCGTAGCTGAATTCCGGCTTTGCTCGATTGTGGTAGGGGAGATCGTTTTCGCTCATGAACTGGTGGGTGTCGGCCTTGCTCCATCGAACCAGCGGATTCACTTTGATAATTTTGCCGTCTACGTCAACGCGGTTATGTTCTAGTTCGTGCGGAGGTGTGTGGTACACGGCGCTGATCCAACACTTGTATGGAGCGAGCGTATCGTTAATGTGTAGCAAGCAAGATTGGCGGCCAGGCATATCGGCGTAGTGCACCCACATGCGTTCGCAATGATCACGGTCGCCTGGACGTACTTCTCTTTCGTGGCCGTCGTTGAGTTGTGTGTTGGTTAGGCCTAGTTTTTCAACAATCATTGCTCGATATTCTGCACTCTCTGGAAAAACCGGTGGGCGCTGACAAAATACAATGGGTGTGCTTGGGTCAATTTTTGACACCATTTTCAGCACAACAATGCTTGAGGCCATTAGCGATGCTGAGACGACGACCTCGCCTGGAAACCTTTCTTTGATCAGGTGATGGAGTAGTTCTTCGGTGTTTAAATCCGCGCTGATTTTTCGTATTTGCTGGCGCAATGGCATGACGCTGACCTGTTCTATTCTTAGTTAATCGTTATAGCATAGATTGGGGATTGGTGGTTTTCTTGCCTTGCAGGCGGCTGACGGGTGAGAGGTTTTTGTTTT
>CALGKA010000112.1 GCA_937927895.1 uncultured Granulosicoccaceae bacterium
ACTGCGGTCGCCCCAGGTACGCAATCTTTTACCGACTACATGTAGTTATTTAGAATGACTAAACGCCTACATGTAGTAGGCAAAATCTCACGCACCTGGAACAACCTCGCTACGCGCTGTTTATGGATGGGCACTAATTAATATCATAGGATATTTCACAAATACATTTTTGTTTGTTGCTTAATTACAGCGACGGTATAACTGGAGTGGCTGGCGCTAAACGAAAATTAACTGCGTCTACGGAAACCCACTAGCGTTAGCGTCGGACTAACCACCCCGATCTCATCATGCTTCATATCCAGTACCGAACTGCACAAAACCAAAATTTCATAGTTCGAGCTACAGCATTCAAACTGAAAATTAGTACAGGCCATTCCCACGCTAACGCTTGTGGGTTTCCTGACAAGCACGGTATGGAAATCTAACGGGCACAATATCGACATATATTAAAGGTGCTTGCTGCCTTTTTCATGGGTAAAGTACGCCAACGGAAACCCACTAGCGTTAGCGTGGGACTAACCACTACAGTCTCACCATGCTTCATATGCAGAACCGAATTGCACAAAGGCAAAATTTCATAGTTCGAGCTACATCATTCAAACTCAGAATTAGTACAGGCCAGTCCCTCGCTCACGCTTGTGTGTTTCCTAAAATAGCGCGATATGTTTGTTTTAGTTGGTCATTGATTTTTATTCATGCAAATAAACCGTGTAGGTAAATATGATCTGAGCTGTCGCGTTCTTTGAAAACGCAGTAGCGGGTGCTGTTTTGCCCTGGGCTATAAAGTAGTTGCCTCCTGTTTTGTCACGCAGTCGCCCAACTGCTATAGTGCAGTTATTGAAGCGTTAGATTTAAAAGGTAATTAGTTGCCAGTTCTGTTTCAGGGAGTATTCTATGCTTGATGGTTTCTATTCAGCCACCGTAACAACAAATTTAAACACACAAGGCTCTTGCGTCGTAACCTTGTTAAACGAGCAGGTGTGGGGTGGTGATTCTGCGTATATATTTATAGGTGCATACACTTTTGTAAATGGAATTTTCGAATCAAAAATACACTGTAAAAGAGAGCAGGTTAACGCGGTTTTAATTTTTGGAGATACGGAAGAATACAGTATTATCGGTAGCGGAAAACCAAATGGAAATTTTCAAGAATTTGTTCTCATTGGGTATGTGTTAGAAAATCCGGAAATGAAGTTATCAGTTCAACTTACACGTAGAGTATCTTGGCTTTAGCGGTTAGTGCTTCGTTAGGTAGAAGTGCTAAAGTAAAAGCTAAGTCAGCAGGTATGTTTTAAGTAAGTATTGAGAAGGAAATATAGGGTATCAAGCCTGAAATTTATCTACATAAGCTGACAGAGTGGGTGATGGCCAGACCCGAGCGAATAAAAACGAGTTTCTATAAATTTTCTACGATGTTCATTTGAACGGACAGTGACAGGATCATTGCCGCATAAGTACGCGCGTCTTACGCATTGTGAAACGCAATGATAGAACGGCGTTGCTTCTAGAGATATTTGGAGCTTTCGAGGCTTAGGCTTAGGCATAGGAAGTTACTTCTACAGCTGATTACAGAAATAAGGTTTTCAACTATGACTACATTACAACGGGATACCTGCCTCAGTTTTCCTTTTGCAATGCCTGTCTGAATTTCTGGTATGTTGACGGTGATGCAGTTGAGCCGCATGAAATCGAGCAATCGATACTTATATTAATCTCTGGTGTTCGAGTCCCGAATATATTCAGATAATGTGTTGCAAATTCCGTAACAAAATATTGCGGGAGCTGAGTATACAGGTATAGTGCTTATAGCCGTGCGCCTTGTGATTTGCGAAAAAAAGCATGTGCGACGTTCTTATTCGTTGCATATCGTTATTTTGACAGGTGTGATGCGGCTTGTAGTTTTTTTTCACTAGTTGAGGTTTTAACATGGTTTATCAAAAAGCTGGGCTCACATCTGTGATGTTGGCCAGTGCCCTTTATGTAGTTGGGTGTGGCGGCAGCGACAATAACAATAACAATAACAACGTCGAAGCGGGCGATAACTCGGGCATGACAAGTATGCCTGTGAATGGCGGCGGTGGCACAAATGAAGGCGCCGGCACAGATTCTACCGGCATGCTGAACGGCACCTGGGTATCAGACTGCGATTCAGGCGAAGTGACGACTGCAACATTTTCCGGTAATGCTGTTACGGCTGTCGAACGGGAATACCTGGACGTCGATTGTACTCAACCTGATCCCGAAGGTACGTTGCTGGAAACTCAAGCTTCCGTATCCTTTCCACAAGGCAGTGTATCTACGTCGGTTGGGACTGCCTATTTTATAAACGTAACGCCAGAGGGCTATAGCGTAAATGGTGTTCCCTTTACTGCTGAAGAAATTCAATCGTTCGGAGATTTTGGTAGCTTTGATACGGATTATAGTATTTATGCGATCGCGAATGATGGGCGGCTGTACTTCGGCGATGACCCTGACAATTTCGATGTCGGTAGCAGCCCGGCAACTAGACCTACAGAAGTAGATCAGACATACGGTTTCACCAGGCAGTAAAAGTCAGTTTTAAAAAGGTGCGTGTGGCTGCTAGTGCAGCCGCAACACCTACAAAACTAACGCAACACCTACAAAATTAGTAAGGGAAGGCAACGTAAAAAAAGCGATTACGCACGTCTAACGCAGCGCGAAACGCAGTGACAGAATGGCGTTGCTTCTAGAGATATTTGAAGCTTTCGAGGCTTAGGCATAGGACGTTACTTCTACAACTGACTACAGAAGTAAGGTTCTTAATAACAGCTGCATTACACTGAGAGGCATACCTCAGTTTTCTTTTTCCAGTGCCTATCCAGGTTTGTTCAAGAGGACAAAAGCGCAATAGATCACCTTGAATTGCTGGCACCGATGTTTGTGTTTTACGACGCCTGTCCCCACAGGAAGTTTTGCGCGATGCAACTAAGTACAAGCATACAGTGTAATTCCCTATAGACGGGTCAAACCAGATTCAATAATTTGGATAGTAATTCGATCAGTCTACCAATGGATCAGAATGTCAGCCACCAATTCAGTTAGTAGGCCAGCTTCTGTACATCTCCGGCCAAAGGCCGACACACAGGGCTCAACAGATGAGTATATCAGCCCACCGATTCAATCAGGCAAGGAAGCTGAGGGTGAATCTTTTGGTGAGACGCACTCAGTCAATTAGCACCAGTATCCTGCGGTGTATTGCTATTCGACACAATGACGCAATGTATTGAACAGTGTTTCCCTAACGAGGTGCGCATGACTGTTGCGTGACCGGATTCCACCCCCAGCCGTTGTATTGGTCTGCATTGCTGTAATCGCAGCGATTATTGTTCTCTGTTAGCTCGATAGAGCCAGTGGGTGTAATTCCCGTACACTCGGAGAACGACTCTGACGAGTTCCAAAATCGCACGCCGCCGGATATTAGCTCCACATATTCAGAAGTAAAGATTGAACCCTGCATAAACAGGCTGTCGGCAGTTCCTGCGGTGGCAATGCTGTTTTGTATGCGCATAGACAGGGCATCGGATTCATACTCTTCCCAAAAGTAAATTTGCGAACCCGAGTTGGTGAAGTGATAGGGGAATTGATAAGAACCCTGCACAGCAAGACTGCCGTAACCACCTTGGTCTCCGGGGGTGGGATCAAAGTAGGCGTAATCTTCACAAAAGATATCTTGATGTGCGATATCGTTATTGTAGTTCCACAGTGCTCGAGTCAGTTCGACGGGATTACCGGTTTCCAGATCAACTATTGATTCAGGACTACTCTGAAACGGTGAAGTTTCGGCGTAGAATGTAAGGTCGGACAAAGTAGCCGGGTTGCTGGTGGCAACGCCGGCCATACCAGTAGGTTCGAGGTCACGCCCTGAAGCATCAGAACATTCATAGTAACCATCGCCGGTGCTATAGCCGCTGTCATCGGCACTTACCCGGTTGCTGATATGACGTAAATCAAGGGCCGTTTCATCACCGTTATTCAGCCAGTGACGAATCCCGCGAGCTCCGTTTTCCAGGGTAACAATCTCTACATAGGGGGTTTGCAGCATGGTCGGACCGATGTATCGGCCGTCTTCTACAGTCCACACCGGTGCTTCCACAGTGGACGCTGAAAAGATGCCTGTATCACCCCAAATCAGAATTTCACTTATCCAGCCATTGTGTGGCGGTTGAGTTGGTATGGCCTGATGTTTTATTTGATATTCTGTATAGATAGGGTCGGAGTAAGAGTTAATCCGGCCAAACACTCTCGCGTAACGGTGTTGATCTGTGTGATAGGAATGCCAGTAACATTGAATGGTTCGATTAGCGATGTCAGTGTTGCCATCCCAGTAAGCCCGGGTTAGCTCTACCGGTTGATTGGTTTCCTGATTGATAAACGCCGGTGCCTGTGTCGATGTTGTAGCGACGACGCAGGTCGCCTCGTTCTCCCAGCCATAACCATCACCATCGGAGTCGAGAAACGCTGCACTGCAGTTGGGGAAACGGGCATTGGTTGGTTCATCGTTTTGTGGCGGGCAACTCTGGCGCGCGACGGGGTCCCAGCCCCAGCCTTCAAATAAATGCGCATTCACATAGTCGCAGTTACCGGGCTCTGCATCTGCGGTGGATTGTTCGCCGGTGAGCGGCGGACAACTTTGCCTCGTGACCGGATTCCAACCCCAGCCGCCAAAGTTCGCGGCGCTAGTGTAATCGCAGTTAATGTCACTGATAGAATCTGGCGCAGTATTGGTGTTTTGCTCCGGTCCGCCGGTGGGAATGAACGCAGCGTAAGGATTCGTTAAAGAGCAGCGAGTAAAGGCATCGTCCGTGCGCCATATTCTAACGCCATTGCGGGCGTGCACAGCAATGTCGGGCGAAAGCGCTTCAGGTCTGGGTATATCGACAACTTCTAGCCAGGGAGTCGCGGCAAGTTCTGCAGGCCCATAGTAGATTCCATTATCCAAAGTCCAGGTATTTGAATCGGATGTGCCCTGATTAATAATTACATTGCCCTGAAACGGCGCCACTGATGATAGCGGTTCATGTGTGTACAGCGTGGATCTGCGTGCATGCTCGTAAGAGGTGCCATTAAACTTATATTCTGCACATAACACGTCATTATCGGTAAAGTCAGCAGGTTGCCACCTTGCTCGGATAAGGTTGACCTCCGTGCCGGTTTCTCGATTGGTGAAAGCCGGATTGGTCAACGATGTATTGGTAATAAGACACGAAGCATTGTTTTCCCACCCATAACCGTCGCCATCAGCGTCGGAAGCCGCTGAGCGGCAGGTCGGCAACGTCTGTGCTGAGACAGACTGACATGCAAGCACAAGGAAAACCAGTACTGTATTTAAACGTAAGAAAATCATTTTGCACACACTCCAAATTGGCTACCACCACATACTAGCAAGCAGCATAATGTCATGACATTATATTGCAAATCATAGATTATTGCCAGTGGGCACAAGGGCAGTTTGTGATGTGCTGCGCGCTTTGATTCTTGGATCTAAAACTGACATCGACAGGCAACGTTAAAAGGGCTGATATAGCTATTTTCACTTTATTGAGCGTGAATAAAATGCACCTGAGTTTTATATAAGCAGTAAAGCAGCGGTGAAACGTGTTGTAAACTTGATAGCACTGCATGTTGAGTAAAAACCTTAAGCCTGCAGGCAAGGCTAATCATCCCGAGAGGGAAAAACTACATAAACGCTAAAGGGAAGCGACGCGCACACGGACGAGTTTTATGCCTGTGATTTTCAAACAGGAATATTTGATGATAAGCGGTGCACGTTCTTGTTAACGGCAAGTTATCTCTACGAGATGGCAAACGTACTTTGTTTACTGCTGCCAAGTGGTCGTGAGTTTGCTGCATAGTAAAGTTAAAATAGTAAAGTTAAAATAGTAAAGCTAAATAAGTCTATTAGATTGTAACGCGCAAGCGCCGCCGAAAACGTAAGCAGATTGATTGCTTAGGCAGTTTTTTCATCCATCATGAGTAAGTTTCCGCAACCATCTTCAAACACATTTTGAATACCCCACTTGGGATTATCCAATTCGGGGCGCAAGGTAACGCCCGCCGTTTTTAATCTTTTAAGTTCAGCCGCTATGTTCTCTACCTCTAATACCATTATGGGTAAATTAGCTTCAAATGCAGATTTTTGATAGTTTTCTGCAAAATTGCCTTTGCAAGGTTCCAACAATATTGCTACCCCATGAGGATCATCTAACGACACCACTATCGCCAAATTCGCGGTGGGATCAAACTCTTTGGTTTTAAAGCCTAACTTTGTAGTATAGATTTCATGCGCTTTTATAGGATTTTGTACTGGCACGCTAACTAGTGACACTTTCATTGTATCAATCTCTCCTGTTGTCGTTGTTCTTGCCTAACGCTCCTCTGTCGCGGTACTCATTTAATACCTAAAGAAACGTAATCAGCGTACACCCGTCAAGATGGCAAGTGTTGGTTATACTTTTGAATGTCAGCTTGCAGAGCCGGCCAAGTGAGTCGACCTTCGTCGTAGAATTCTTTCCGAATTTTGCGCTCAGTGTAGCAAGCATTAGAATTTGTCTTGAACCTACACTCAGCATAAGCGTCGTACTTTTTCTATGATCTCAACCGGCCCTGTTTAGCGCACATTACCAAATATTTTTACAGCATGTAGATTCCAGTATCCTTTGTTCGTCTGGACTATGAAACAGCAGTATCTTTAATTATCAATTCCTACAAAAGGACTAGTACCATGGCTTATTTAACCAATCGATTTTGCTGGCACGGGCTTATCACCACCGATATGGAGGCAGCAAAAGCTTTCTATTCAGCGGTTATTGGCTGGGGTGTTGAAACCATGCCAATGGGTGACACCGATGCCACCATGTTTACGGCTAACAACAATATTTTCGCCCACCTGTCGCCTGCAATGGACGGTCAACCCAGTCATTGGAGTAGTTTTCTGCGTGTGGATGATGTTGATGCGAGTACAAAAGCGGCAACCAATAATGGTGGACAAGAAATCATGCCACCAATAGATATACCGCCAGGCAGATTTAGCATAATAAGCTCACCGAGCGGCGCTGCAATGGCGCTATTCCTCGAAGCAGATCCTGCAGACTCGAATCACCTTGAAAGCACTCCTGGTCATGTACATTGGGTGGAGCTCCACAGCAAAGATATCGACAAAGACATCGAGTGGTTGAAAACAACATTCGGTTTCGACACCAGTGAAATGGATATGCCATTCGGTCCTTATCATATTCTCAAGAGTGGCGATAACCCAAGTGGTGGGGCTATGGCCTCACAAGCTCCGGAAGCACCGGCACACTGGCTGGTGTGGATAAACGTCGCTAATGTCGATGAGACAATGGCCTTAGTAGAGAAAAACAAAGGCAAGGTTCTTAGCCCCATCATGGACGTACCCGAAGTTGGACGCATGACAGTGATTCAAGACCCAACAGGCGGCATGTTAGGAATCATCACTCCATCGAGCTAGACCAACATAAACCTCGCAGGTGACTGGATAAATCGGTTGCCTGTTTTAACAAAAACAACATAGCTAGTGCCCATCCATAAACAACGCTAACTGATGTTCCGCATGCCAATTTAAACGTAGTTGTTGTCCGGTATCTTTGGAATGTTGTTCAGTCTTTGTGCATTGCGGAATTCGATCCACGAGATACATCTTTTCCGTTATAGATTTAGTGGCCACCTTCGAACGATGTCTTTAGCATCGGCTTTGTTAGCAGCATCGGAATCAACGTGCAGCACGATATGAAAATGATTAGAAAGAACAGCGAAGGCTGCCAGATCAATGTGGAAGATCGAAGCTAGCCGTAGCAGGTCATGTTCTATTTGGTGTCTGCGATGTTTTACTGAGCTGGATCTGCCTCCCTAACCTGTCGGGTTTCCCACGGGGAATTGTTTGGATGTAGTTGCTTGAGTGTGGTTAGGAGTGAGTGTAGCTGAATGAAAATTTGGGGGTTGGCGCGTGCAACATTAAAAGGAACAGGCAAGGAAAAGAGCTAATAATTCAGCCAGTACTCTTCACTAACTCTTGGTGGTCAATGGGCTTCAACCCTATGGCGTTGAAGCTAACCGCATCAATGTGCGGTTAGCTGGCGGGTTTGATTCGTGCAAAAATTACCTGATCATTTTGGTTAGTTTGTATCCGCGCTTATGTAAAAACTGACCAGTGGCCTTGATCTGTTTGGCGGTGGGGATGTCAAAATCGAATGTGTCTGCAAGTCTGTCCATTGTGCTGAACAAAAAGCTAACGTAAGCAATCTCTGTAATGGCTTCATCCACAATGTTTGCGTTTCGCAGTGTGTGAATGTTTGCAACGGTTAACTCTTGTGGTGAGAGGGTTAGTTTTTCAAGATATCCCAATGCCGCGCGCAAACGTTCATTAACTGGTGCATTTTTCCAGTCGTTTAAAACTGCTTCAACTTGTTGTGCTGGTAGACCTAACTCCGCGACCGCGGTGTGATCTCCTGTTCAATAAGTGCAGCGGTTTAGTTTGGAGATGAATGCGGCAAACAATTCCATTTCGGATGATGACCAGTGTTTGGAATTGCGCATGGCTTGCTGAAGGCAATCGACAAAAGGCGATCCAAACCATGAGCGACGGTACGTGAGGACACGCATCGGGCCTGGTACATGGCCCATTTGCAGTTTTATCATTTTAAAGAACAGTCGCTGAGACCAGCGATGTCCAGTTTCTAATATGGTGAGCCGCATTATTTTGCCTCTTCAATCAGTGTTAGTGTTTTTTCCATTCGCCCCAGCCCTGTGCCGACGGCCGTGGCAACGGTTAATTCAAAAATTTCATCTTCACTCAAACCATCTGCTTTAAGTGCAGCGATATCGCTATCAACCACTTTGTAGGGTGAGTGTGTGACTTTATCTACAAACGAGGGCAGAGATTCGTAACCTGAAATTACTCTGTTAGTTTGCATCGCACCGCCGTTTTGTGCTGCTTGGTCGGCTACAGCCCTGCGCAACGATAGCTCAGAGTGACCTGTTGGTCCGAGTATTGACTGCAGTAGCTTTTGTACAGCTGATGGTAGATTCATAGGGTTACTTCATTTAAGTTGTTGTGAGTTTATTCTATTTGTAGTGTTGTTGGCCAATAGTAAAAAGTCGAACACTATGCTTTGACGTTGTCCCTGGTGTTTAGTTTTGGCTTCAAGCCTAGATTAATCTATATGGAGTTGGTTCATGAAAATATAGTATGTGTAGGCCGGTGTGGTCTGCAGCTACAATCGTTTAAAGCGCAGTGATGGTCCGTTGTACCGTGGAAGATATAAAGCGATATTGATAGATGAAGGTGCTTTGCGTATGCGAATAAGGTGGCAGCACCAGACTGGTTGACACGCGAGAACATGTATCGAATGTTAGGTCGAAGAGACCGGTATGTGGGCTACCGTTCTTATGTGTTACAGGGTAACGATGAAGAGACGGCTTTTTATAGCAAAAGTAATGAAGCCGGCTTAGGATAAGAAAACCTATAAGCATCGACGGAACTGTCGACCAGAGATCGCATGCATAAGTGGTTCGCAGGAGCGCCTGTTTCTGGATGGACGTGATGTGGGCAAAAAATAGCGATCCACGTCAGTGGTGTCTCCACGAAGATGGGCTAAAACGGCCACACTTTCGCGGTATTCCTATTCGCAAAAAATGCACACCCGCACATGATTGGACCGGTTCCGGCATCTCACCAACGCCGAATTTTCCCTGCGGGGAGTAGCGACGTAATTCACAAGTCTGCTGTATCGATCGCACATTACTGTCAGTTGTGCTGTTATAGTTTTACTCGCGGGTAATTGATTGAATTAGTCCGCTCGATCGAAAATTTCCAAGGAGAAGAAACACCGATGTCTTTTATTAAAACACTGGTACCAGTAGCCGCACTGTTGGTTGCAGCTACGGCAAGCACGTCTGTATTGGCGACTGATAACAACTGGGGCCACGACAACCGCCCGGTTACTGTTTATTTCACACGCCATGCTGAGAAACAAACCGTATTGAAGGATCTTGGCGATGGCAATTTCATGGAGGATTGCGGCACTTCAAAATGCAATGAAGAGCTAAACGCAAAAGGTGAAGAGCGAGCTGAGCTATTGGCAGATTGGTTCTTCCGCCGTGGCGTTGCGTACGAGCTTGACGCGGTTTACGCAACACACAAGCAGCGCACTCAGCAGACTGTTGCACCCACCGCTGATGTTGCTGATCTGCCGGTTATCGTGCTGGGTGGTGAGTCCGACCTCAGCCCCGAAAGTACAACACCAAGTGAATGCCCTACAATTGAGGCTATTCTTAGCACTCCTCCAGGTGACACAATTCTGGTAGCGGGTCACAGCGGCACCTTGTACGACATCATGGGCGACGGTAACGATGACTGTACAGGCCTGGGCTTACTGACGGACAGCGATCCTTCATCTCACCGCTTCCCGAAGCGAGACGACGGTAAAGTACGCGACTTTGGCGATATCTGGAAAGTTTCGATCCGCAACGGGGTTGCAAAGTTTCGTTACCGCGTTAACCTGGACTTCACTCGTCTGAATGTTGTTGACCGCGCGCGGTAATGTCTGGCGCTGAACAAGGGTAGCTATCGCTCACCCGACTTCGACCTGCTTCCTGGTGCAAAATATCGCCCCCTCGTTAGGGGCGATCATTCTTTAAACTTGTTAAAAAACGTTCGTATCGGTGAACAGGAACTAGATTGCACTGACATAACACGAGGAAAACTGACTTACGTCTTCTGAATATAATGTGACAGAGCCCGTCGCACTACCTGATGGTGCAGCTATCGTTGCTCGATAGTTTTGAAACGTATTCAGCGCGATCACAGTAACTTCGGCGGCAAGCTGAGTGTACGACTGATCCAACATTTCGATCGTGGCACTGGTATATGTAGCGCCTTCAGATTTCGCTGTGCAGTTGAGTTCGTACTGCTCACCGACCGTAACCGGGAATTCCTGGTATATACAACCAGCATTCTCAACTTGCAGTACCTGTCCTGTTGGCTCACTGGCAACTATGGATGTTAACTGGCTCGCCGCACAATCAGTCCAGCTTGCTTTGCCTTGTTCAAAAGTGCTGTTTGACAGAAGATTGCCTGCTGGTGTGGTAATTGGCTCTACGGGCTCTGGAGGTGCAGGTTCAGGAGGTGCAGGTGGAACGACCTCTGCGCTACTAACTTTTACAATACAAGAGTCAAAATAGGTTGGCCCTTCTGAGTATAACGTAATCGCAGAAAGCGACGCATTTGCAGGCGATTCAAGGCTTCTTTCATAGCTTTGGTAATTGGCGCTGTTGACAGTCGCAGACTCAGATGCCAGCTCGTTGTAACTGGAATCAAGCATATTTATACTGATGCTTGAGTATGGCGAGCTGTCAGTCCTTGCATCACAAGTAAGTGTGTATTCAGTACCTGGAGTGACAAGGTATTCCTGGTACAAACATGCTCCCGCTTCTTGCAGTAGGGCTTTATCACCACGACTGCTTCTATCGGTTGCACTGGACAAGGCTTCGGAGCTACAACTTACCCAGCCGGATTGGTCTAACTCGAATCCACCATTGATAAGTAGATTCTGTGGATTGCCATTGGCTGGGTCTGTAGTGGGAGGCTCCGGAGCTGGTGGTACCGTAACCGGTGGCACCGTAGTTGGCGGCTCTGGAGTCGGTGGTACTGTAATCGGTGGTTCCGTAGTCGGTGGCTCCACAATAGGTTCACCGCCCATCATCACAAGCTTTGCTTGTGACGGAACACCGCTTTGATCGAACACAAACAACATGTAAAGGCCAGGTGGCGCTATAGCGGCACCCACTGGTGCAGTAATGTTCAATAGATTACCGGTTTGTTCAAAATCCAGTTCCATATAACGCTGTCCCTGGTCGAAACTGTGCGTGACAGAGCCTGCTCGAATAAACGAAACCTTGTTGATTGGCGTATTGTTGGTCACGGTAGCGGTAAACTCCAGGCCATAGTTTATTTCGCCTAGCTGGCTGATTTCAGGCCGTGCAGCAAAACTGCCATCTGCATTAAACAAATACGGTGGAATAAAAACTTCCGCATTCATGTTAACCACGGGCCCTGGAGGACCGCCACCCGCAACCAACACGCGACCGTTCGGCATAAGCATGGTTGTGGAGTGGTATAACCTTGCCTTTTGTGCTTCGGCTGTCATTGTCCACTCGCCTGTATCCGGGTTCCAGATTTCACCGGGATAGTCCCCTGAGTTGGTCGCAGCGCCGGTGCTTATGCCGCCACTGAGGAATACTTCACCATTGGCAAGAACTGTCGCGTCACCCCAGTTTCTGGCCAGGTTACTTGAGGTAGTTCGTTCGACACTCACTCGATCCCCGCTGATATCAAGCACTTCCGCTCGACGGTTTCTCGCAACAAAAAGAATCTTACCGGGACTAAACATCGCTGCAGGCGAACTGGCGTTTCCAAAACTACCGGGAAAACTACCTAATTCGGTGAGCGCACCGTTGCCATCAACAGACAGTTCAAAAAGCTTGTCCGCTTTCGGATCTGCAACAACCACTTTGCCGTTGTGACGGAGCCACGAGCGAGGGTAGTACCAAACACGATTAAAGAGGGCCTGGTCTGTTGCACCGTTCAGTATGCGCCATCGGCCGGTAGCTGGATCGTATACTTCCGGTACCGGAGGAATTGAAATAGGATCAGTTAACGCAGCTGGTGAGTTGTTTTTAAACTTGCGTCCACCCACAACCAACTGTTTACCATCAGACAGCGTCACTAAAGTGGGATACCACCGCGCAAAGTTCATGGCGGGGCCGTTAAATATCAGGTTAGTCTCGTAATCAAATATTGTTGTTGCATCAATCCCATCGTTTTTATAAGTCCGATCTCCCACCTGATGACCATCTCCCCCGGATATCAGAAGGTTCCCGTCGGGAAGCACAGTTTGCGCACTACAGAAGAGATTAGTTTCAATGCCGGTAGGGGTGGTTTCGTGCGCGTCACTTCCAAAACCACGCCAACTGAACCATTTGTCGAGCGTAAAGCCCGTTGCGTTTTCAACGTCTGGATTTGTGCCGTAGGTCAGAATGCTTTCATCGGGCAGAAGTGACATGTGAATAGGGCTAACCGGCCAATTGAAAACTTGAGACCATGCACCCTCTTGCTTACGAATGGCGTTGGCGGGGAGTGCCGCACCAATTTGAGGCGCATCGTCAGTCGCCGCACTGGCATTGAACGCATAGTCCCCTTCGAGGTAGAACTGCGGCTCGTCCGCGGAAAGACCATCATCAATAGGCCCGACTTCTTCATCAAGCTCTAATACAAATATTTCAGAGTCATCTGTGCTATCTGCCTCTATCAGGGCACCATCACAAGCGGCCAATGTCAAAACGGATAAGACGACCGCGATAGACCGAAAATCTGACAGTGCCACCCGCCCTGCGTCGGCAATAGGTATATCTACTGTTGTGCACTTACCCATATTCTCAACACACTTTATCGTAAATGATAAGAACCAGCGGCGGTCAGTTTGGAATCTTTAAGGTCAGTCGTGGTCAGTATGGGAGGCGGCCAATGCATGCATCCAGTTTCATGGCGGATAAGGATTTGCTGCTGAATATGACGTCGAGCGCAAATTCCGCAAGACAAGGTTTTATAAGGTTGTACCAATTTCCACGAACCTGTTTCTTTCTTTCTTTCTTTCTTTCTTTCTTGCGTAGCTGAACACATTCTTGATCTGCTGCGTTCGTATTTATCACGGAGTGCTGTGTGCTCAATGGGCTCTTTGATCATCAGGAGCGTTTTTATTGATACGCGTCGAAGTGATAACAAATAAACAATATTTTTTGATGCTACATCATATTGTTAAATGAATAGTGAGCACTTTTATTGACAAATAAAACTAAGGGAACACGTTGAGGAAATTGATGAAGAAAAACAGACAAAACAGTTTCAGCACTCTTGCAATTGACTTTGCACTGTGAGGGCTGTGCATGGAGGGCATGGGCTGAATCAGCAGCTTTATTTACAGAGCTCTTTACAAAGCAGTAAGTGGCTTGTGGCGTGATCCGATACGTTTGTTTTCGGTAATGCGCCTACGGAATTATGAAATAGTCAAAATGAACGCCTAATTAGTGTCCGTCCATAAACAGCGCGTAGCGAGGTTGTTCCAGGTGCGTGAGATTTTGCCTACTACATGTAGGCGTTTAGTCATTCTAAATAACGACATGTAGTCGGTAAAAGATTGCGTACCTGGGGCGACCGCAGTAGCGTTCGTTTAT
>CALGKA010000113.1 GCA_937927895.1 uncultured Granulosicoccaceae bacterium
CAATGCCCTAAGCGGCGTGCTCACTTTGACAGGCCCTGCCGCCGTCACTGATTTTGAAACCGCTATACGAACCGTTACCTATTCCAATAACAGTGACGACCCTACAACATCACCCCGACAAATTGAATTTATTATCAATGACGGGGATTCAAACAGTAATGTTCCGGTTAGAGATATCAATGTTACCAACGTAAACGATGCCCCTGTTATAGCAATCAACACAGGTGCAGACTCTCTCGTTGGCGGCGCCACAACCATAACGACCGCCATGCTTAATGAAGGCGATGTAGATGACAATGGTAACGGGCTCAATTATACAATCAATTCGATCAACAATGGACAGCTGGAACTAGGTAGTAACCCAGGTGTTGCTATAACAGGCTTTACTCAGTCAAATATTGATTCAAACCTTGTGGTATTTATCCACGATGGTCAATCAATGGATGATGGAAGCTTTGACTTTACTCTATCAGATGGTGGTGAAGATGGCGCATCCGTGGCCAACGACATCTTTACGGTAAGTGTCACCGGAGCATTGCCAGATTATTATTCCACCAATGAAGATACTACACTTAACATAGCTGCTAACGGCCTACTCACCAACGACGCTGCGGGCGTATCCCCTTTTGTGGCAAGCACAAATACAAGCAATACTGTCGGGATCGTTAACTCAAACCCCGATGGTAGCTTTAGTTACCAGCCGAATGGCTCGTTTGGGAATCTCAATACAGGCCAAACTGCAACAGATACTTTTGACTACATCTATGATGACGGACAAGGCATACAGCATACTACCAAAGTAACGATAACTATTACTGGCACTAACGATCAGCCCATTGTTAGCAGCCTCACGACTTCACCTGCCTACTACACTGAAGGTGGATCACCGGTCGGACTGACAGACAACGTACTATTAACAGATATAGACAATATAACTATTGAATCTGCAATAATATCTATCAGTAATAATTTCAAAGCCCCTGAAGATAATCTCATTTTCAGTTCGCAGCCGGGCATATCCGGTAGCTACGACGACAACAGTGGCACGCTTACTCTGACAGGCCCGGCATCATTAGCGGATTTTGAAGCAGCTATCAATTCAATTGCCTATATCAACACTAGTAATGACCCATCAATACTGACCAGAACTTTAGCTATCACAATTAATGATGGCACTGTCGACAGCAGTCCTTTATACCGCGACATTGAAATAATCCCATTTAACAACCCACCTGCAATCGCGATCAACACCGGCGCTGATACTACCGTTGGCGGAACAGTGACCATTACGGGTGCCATGTTAAATGAAGAAGATCCCGACGACGACAGCAATGAACTCACCTACACAGCCACTGCCAACAATGGACAGTTGGAACTCACCAACAACCCGGGAGTAGCGGTAAGCTCTTTCACACAAGCAGACATTGATTCTGAGAGTGTGATATTTGTTCACGACGGTCTAACTAGCCAAAATGGTAGCTTTACTTTAAGCCTCGCAGATGGCGGCGAAAACAACGCAGCACCTGCTAACGACACATTCATTATAGAGGTGACAGGCCCGCTGCCAGACAACTACACGACCGACGAAGACACACCTCTCGTAATACAGGCCACAGGCCTATTGACCAATGACAGCCTTGGAGACGGTGCGTTCGTTGCAGGTATTGACTCTACCACCACACTAGGTAGTGTATCCGCCGCTGCTGATGGTAGCTTTAACTACCAGCCTTCTAACGCCTTTGAAGCGCTAAACGCAGGACAAACCGGCACAGATTCCTTTGACTATATCTACGACGACGGCAACGGCAACACACAAACAGCAAAAGCCACTATCACTATCAGCGGCGTAAACGATGCACCATCAATACAAAACGTTGAAGCAGCGCATGCACACTATAACGAGAACAGTGCACCGGAATATTTGACTAATAATTTAACCATCACAGATAGCGATAACACTCTGCTAGATAGCGCGACCATTTCTATAGACAGTAATTTTTCACCCGATGAAGACACACTCAGCTACAGCGATCAAAGCAATATTACAGGTAGCTACAATGCATTGACTGGCGTACTCACCCTCACGGGGCCTGCCACTAGCGCTGAATTTGCATTAGCCATTCGAAGTATTACTTATAACAACACAAGCGATAGTCCTTTAGACTTACCACGGACAATAGGATTCGTAGTTAACGACAGTGCAAGCAACAGCACAACAGTGACACGTGAAATAGTAATACACCCAAGCAATGACGCACCAATACTTGCAGACATTGAATCTACACCGGTGAGCTACACAGAAAACGATCAACCAACACCTATTAACCAGAGCCTTTCAATCACCGACATTGACGACACTACAATTGATTCAGCTATTGTTACCATTGACGGCGGTTTTTCGCCAGGCGAAGACATACTGAATTTTTCCAGCCAATCTGGCATCACCGGGATTTACAATCCGTTTATCGGCACACTTACATTGACTGGCACAGCAACAGTTTCTGACTATCAAGCTGCATTGCGATCGATCACTTTCGCAAACACCAGTGACGACCCACTAAACCAAACTCGAACTATTAGCTTCACAGTCACAGACTCGTTGGCGAGTAGCAACATACTCAGCCGCGATATCAATATTGCTGTTGTGAACGATGCACCAACGATAACCAGCATTGAACCATTTGCTGCCAGCTATATCGAGAATGCATCTGCCATAAATATCACAGATTCTGTTTTATTATCAGATCTGGATAACACACAGCTAGAAGGTGCCACAATCACAATAAGCAACAATTACACAGCAAACGAAGACAAATTAATATTTTCAGATCAGCTTGGCATCAGTGGGAGCTTTAACCCCGTTAACGGCAGCTTAACACTGACAGGCAGTGCGACTATCGCAGACTACCAGACAGCACTTAAGTCTGTCAGTTATCAGAACGTAAGCGACAATCCATCTGCATTAGTAAGAACCGTCGACTTTTATATTAGCGATGGCAGTGCCGTAAGTAATATAGGTTCGCGCAATATTGAAGTGGTATCAGTCAACGATTCACCACAAGGCACTGACACAAGTGTTACATTTCTTGAAGATACAACCTACAGTGTCAGCGTGGAAGACTTTGGATTTTCCGACCCACTTGATAACAACAACATACAAGGCATAGTTATATCCGGCCTACCTGCTTCCGGAACCTTAAGTCTGGCAGGAAACCCTGTTAGCACCGGCCAACTAATAACCACTTCGGACATAACAACCGGCAACCTGACTTTTACACCGGACCAAAACGAAAATGGCATCGGCTACAGTACGTTACGCTTCCTGGTAGTAGACGATGGCGATACAGAAAATAATGGCTCTAATATCGCATCTTCTGCTTCAGATCTAACATTTAGTGTAATTAATGTTAATGATGCCCCTAGCGGCACAGATAGCACTATTTCAATACAGGAAGACACCACTTATACCTTTACAAAAGTAGATTTTGGCTTCACTGATCCAAAAGACAACGATCAGTTTATCGCACTAACCATTATCACACCGCCAGAAATCGGTTCATTTAGGCTCGGCAACACCCCTGTCTCAGCGGGAACCATAATAGACATTGCCGACATAGATGAAGGCAAGCTTCAATACACTCCACCAACCAACACTTTTGGATTGGGCTACAGTGGGTTTTCCTTTTTGGTGCACGATTCCGGTGGAAATACCAACAACGGAGCTCATATAGATGAAACAGAAAACTATATAAATTTTGATTTCCCAAGCGTTAATGATGCACCTTTGCTAATCAATGAAGGAATGACCATTGACGAAGGCAACTACCGTATCATTGATACAAACTTGCTGAACGCAACAGATGTAGACAATAGCGCTTCGGAGTTAACGTTTACGCTCAACAGCCTCCCTTCACATGGATCACTCACCCTATTGGGTGCAACGCTTAACGCGGGTGATACATTTACGCTTGAGCAACTACAAGAAAATTTAATTTACTATACCCATGATGGCTCTGAATCTTCAAACGATCACTTTGACATTCAGGTCAACGATACAGCCGAGGACGGCACCCTGCCGGTTATAGGAAGATTTCAAATAACTATTAACGAGGTAATTGACCCAGCACCGGCAATTGATAACGAGAGCTTCACATTAAAACGCGGCCAAGCTTTTGATACCAGCACTGGCGACCAGCTGACCTCTGGAGCTATTGCACTGGCAGGCACACCGCTCACTGAAGATCCGCTACTTATTATTGCAATCGAGACTCAACCAATCTATGGCACAGTCACTATAAACGAAGATGGCACCTTCACATACCTTCACGACGGATCTACCAACTATACCGATAGCTTTAGCTACCGAGTGACCAATCAAGACGGAAGCACTGCTATCGCAACCGTAGACGTTAGCATTGAACCACTGCTTGCAAGCGCGATAAGCAGCCTACCCGACGTGCCAACACCTGTAACCGTAGATACTGAATTGGAGGCTACGGAAGAGATTGCGGTAGAAGAGACTGTCACTCAAGAGAAAGAAGAAACCCTTGTCAACACAATATACCCCGACCTACCTGGCGCCGGTGGGACTAGTGAAGCCACACCCAACAGCGAATCAGCAACCGTTATTCAGATTCAAAATGAACACAACGAATACAACAACGCTATTAGCCCTTCAGCTTATAACAACCTAGCTGAACTCGAAGTCAAAAAGCACAACAATGTTAAGTACACTTTGATTGACAATCAAAACTTCACATTCACCACCGCCACAATACAAGTGTTGACTGATGTTACTGTCTCCCGCGTATCAGAGGCAGTGTCAAATAAGAACTTTCTTGACGGATTGCAGCAATTCGAACAGGACTTAGAACAATCAGACACAAAGGAAAAGAGAGCCTATAGCGCCGCGACCGACACGGCTATTGGAGCATCAATTGGTACTACGGCAGGCGTGCTTGCATGGGCACTACGTGGAGGCGCGCTGTTCGCAAGCGTAATGGCAGCAACCCCGTTATGGTCAAACATTGACCCAGTGCGAGTAACAGGAGACAAACTCGTCGATAAAGAGAAGCGGTCAGGTTCTGATAAAGTTGAGCAGTACTTCGAAAATTGAAGCACTACCCTAAACACTCTAGCCTACCATTCTAGCCTACCATTCTAAGCCGGCGCCGCTGCAGCCACACAACACCTGCAAGCAGTAAGAATGCTGGCAAGTAGAATATCTCTTTCGGCATGCGAGACGCAGGTGTTAGCACTTGTGCCACTTTAACCGGCTCGTTGTCGTCATAAAAATCAAACAAGTTACCAATATTAGGGAAGAAAGGCGTGCCGATCATAGGCTCATCAACAATCGCCACTCCGTTTTCCATGCGCACATCTAAACCCGCACCACTTAATCTTTCCGCAGCTTCTTTGGGCTCTCCTAATGGAATGAGGAGTGTCGTCTGGTCTATCTCACCAGTATTGTAATTGGGGCCACTAACCACAAACGTCGCTGTACCGCCTGCGGTGGCACTACCGACCACCTCAAAGGTTTTATCTGATGGCTGCGAATAGAAAGGCGCTTGAATTTTATCGAGCCAATAGCCCGGTCTAAATAAAGTAAACGCTATAAGCAACAATGCTGCTGATTCCCATATTCTACTCTTGGTTAAAAACCACCCTTGAGTAGCAGCGGCGAATAACATCATGGCGACAACCGCAATTAGGAATACAAAAATAGCCTTGTACCAAGATACATCAATCAACAGAAGCTCGGTATTAAAGATAAACAAAAAGGGTAACAATGCCGTTCGAATATCATAAGCAAAACCTTGCACACCGGTTTTGATAGGGTCACCCTTTGAAATAGCAGCCGCAGCCGTTGCTGCTAAACCGACCGGTGGCGTATCATCGGCCAAAATACCAAAATAGAAAACAAACAAATGCACTGCAATAAGTGGCACAATTAAGCCGCTCTTGGCTCCCAACGCGATAATTACCGGCGCCATTAAACTTGATACTACAATGTAGTTGGCAGTGGTAGGCAAGCCCATGCCGAGTATTAAACTCATGACCGCCACCAGAATTAGCATCAGCATTAGATTACCACCGGCAAGTATCTCTACAAATTCACCAATAACCTGATGCGCACCAGTAAGAGAGATAGAACCAATAATCACACCGGCCGCGGCGGTTGCAACGGCAATCCCAATCATATTGCGAGAGCCGGCAATCATACCTTCTATCCATTCCTTAAAACCGCGCACAAACCCCGGGGCTATATCATTAGCGCGACCACGAAACAGTGCCTTTAATGGATGCTGAGTAAGCGCTACAAAAATCATTGCGATAGTGGCCCAAAAAGCCGAAAACGCGGGCGACAAACGCTCAATGATAATGCACCAAATAAGGATGACGATCGGCAGTATGTAATACAGGCCTGTGATGGCTGTAGCACCGGCAGGTGGAAGCTCTGTTATTGGTGCATCGGGATCGTCAATTGTTAGATCAGGGTGACGCGATGCAAGGTATAGCAAAATAATGTAGCCCACCGAACAAAGTGCTATAACCGCTTTGAACGCATGTTCAGGCATGGCGGTTTTTATCCAACCCAAACCGTAGTAGACCGCTATTCCAAGTAACGCGATTCCAATAAACCCGGTAAGAAACCCGATCGCTTTACCCATAAGGGTTTTACTACTCGGCTGCCGTGGCAAGCCCTTTAGATCTAGCTTGCAAGCTTCAAGGTGTACGATATAAACCAAAGCAATATAAGATACTAATGCAGGCACCAATGCATGCTTAATAATTTCGGTATAACTAATGCCTGTGAACTCTGCAATTAGAAAAGCAGCCGCCCCCATTACTGGCGGCGTTAACTGGCCATTAGTTGATGAGGCCACCTCAACCGCTCCCGCTTTTTCAGCCGAGAAGCCGGTGCGCTTCATTAGGGGAATAGTGAACGTACCAGTAGTAACGGTATTGGCAATAGAAGAACCAGAATACAAACCACTCATAGCAGATGCCACAACTGCCGCTTTTGCAGGACCGCCCTTAAAATGGCCCAACAAAGCAAATGCGATCTTAATAAAAAAGTTACCCGCACCAGCTTTTTCTAATATTGCCCCAAACAATACAAACAAAAATATCAGTGAAGCAGAGACACTTAGCGCAACACCAAAAACACCTTGCCCCTGCATCCAGTAGTGCCACATAGCCTTACCATACGAAGCGCCCTTCCATTGCACGGTATCAGGTAGAAAAGAAGCATCACCAAAAAAAACATAGAACACAAAAACAGATGCCACAATTAACAACGGCAAACCAAGCGTTCGAAAAACAGCTACCGCAAGAACAAGCATGCCAGAGCTTGCAATAGCTAAATCAACAGGTGTGGGCAAACCAGCTCGAGCTGAAAGCGACTCACGGAAATAAAACATATACATACAGCTCACAACACCCAAAATCGCAAGCAACCAGTCATACCAGGGAATGTGATCACGGCTGCTGGATTTAAATAACGGATAAGCAAGTGCCGCCAGCACCAAACCGAAAGACAAGTGTATAAGTCGGGCAGTAGAGTTATTAATCGCGAAATTGATACCGGTAATGTCCGTCAACCAGTACGGTACATTAGACGCAAAGTAGAGCTGAAAAAACGCCCACAACAACGCTATTCCAGTAACTAATTTACCTGTCCAGCCACTGGGTTTGCGCCCACCGGAATCTATTTCTGCAACAAAGCTGTCTAGTTCTTCTTGTGTTAGATTTTTCCCAGCCACAACATTCCCCCCACTAATTTGACAACGGCTAATAAAAAAATAGCCCGTTACCGGGCTATTTTTCTACAGACTAAACAACAAGCTTACATCCAGCCACGTTCTTTATAGTACTTCACCGCACCATCATGAAGAGGCGCAGATAAAGAATCAGAAATCATTTCTGATTCTTTCAAGTTACCAAATGCCGGATGAAGTTTCTTAAAAGCATCAAAGTTCTCAAAGATAGCTTTCACTACAACATAAACTGTTTCTTCTGGAACATCTGAGCTGCTAACAAAAGTAGCACCAACACCAAAAGTACTGATATCTTCAGCGTTGTTGTACATGCCAGCTGGAATGGTCGCTTTGCGGTAGTAGGAATTATCCGCTACCAACTTATCAATAGCTTCATTTGCAACAGGTACAAGTTGCGCATCACAGGTGGCAACAGCTTCTTGAACAGCAGCTGCAGGATGACCTACAACACCAAAGTAGCCATCAATTTTGCCATCACACAACGCCGCACTGGTTTCTGCGAATTTCATTTCTGCAGCAAGCTTAAGATCTGCACGACCCCAACCCATTGCCGCTTCCATGACAGACCACGTGCCTTCAATACCAGAACCAGGCTCACCAACGTTGAAGCGCTTACCTTTAACTGCATCAATGCTGTCAATGCCAGAATCAGGGTGTGCAATTACAGTAACGGGCTCCGGGTGCACAGAGAATACAGCGCGTAGATTTTCGAACTTACCCTGATCTTCGAATTTAGCGGTACCGTTCCATGCATGAAATTGCCAATCAGATTGTGCAACACCGAAGTCAAGCTCACCAGCGCGGATAGTATTAATGTTGTATACCGATCCACCCGTAGACTCGGCCGAACAACGGATACCATGCTCTTTGCGGTCTTTGTTCACCAAACGACATATTGCACCACCTGTTGGATAATAAACACCCGTTACACCGCCAGTACCGATTGATATAAATTGCTGATCAGCGGCGCTAACTGCACCTGCGACACTCAAACTTACTAACGCAGTAGCGATAGACGTTAATTTTTTCATGAAAACTCCCTCGTATGTAAAGGTTTACTCCAGCGAAGCTGGACCCGGTTAGTGTACCCCGACATTTAGTTACAAATGCGACGATTACTTCAAGCTTGCCAGTGGTTGGAGCAACCTTCAACGAGTACTCTCACGGTGGTTGACTTATCTTCCATGAAAATAGCATCCTATTGGTGTGAACAGCAAAACACACCACTGCATCTCTCGCTATACTGCTTCCGACCACCGCCTACACTCAACCTCGAGCCCAGCGTCATTAAACACCACTCACAGTTAACCTTAAGTATTACGCTGTTTTTCGCAACCGCGTTCTGGGGTATTTTCTGGCTACCGCTGCGGCATATTGAAAACGCCGGCATCTCCGGCATCTGGGCCGTGATAGCGATCAACGCTGTGCCGCTGCTGTTTCTGATTCCCATCATTATTGTTCGCAGGCAGCACCTCTTTACCCACCTGAAAACCAAGTGCCTGGCAGGCTTTGCCATAGGTGGTGGAATGGCCTTTTATGCTATAGCGTTTTTATACAGTACCGTTCTACGTACAACACTCTTGTTTTACATGACACCCATTTGGGCCACATTGCTGGCTATTCTTATCCTTAAAGAAAAGACAACGTGGGGCCGCTGGCTTGCGATTGCAGTAGGCTTAACCGGATTGCTACTGATATTGTCAGGCAAAGAATCAGCACCTTTATCACAGGGTTTAAACAGAGGAGATTTTTTTGCGCTGTTAGCCGGGCTGTTCTGGGGCTATGGCACAGTGCTAATTAAAAAAACACCAAACATTCCGGCAATAGACATAATACCCGCACAGTACTTTTGGGCAGTTGTCATTAGCGCTGTTGTATTAATTACCACTATAGGCACAGTCGATTTTCGTATTCCAGATGCCAGGCAATTGCTTAGTGCACTACCCTTAATTGTAGGGTTTTACGTGATAATCATACTGCCGACAATGCTTATCTCTACCCGCATCTGCCAACTGCTTTCACCGGGTCGTGTCTGCTTACTAATGATGTCAGAGGTTTTGGTAGCAGGCATCAGCGCGCCACTCATTGCAGGCGAGGCAGTAACAGCAACAGAATGGTTTGCAGGCTCACTCATTATTTTAGCGACCATTATTGAGGTCTACAGCCCACAACTAAAAGACAATATCAAAGCGCCGTCTTAAGCTTTGCACCACCAGCTAGCCTTGCCTTTAGTTCGTCTTGCTGAAAATATCAATCACGCGACCGTTGTTGTCATCGATAAAATACACAACCGAACTGTCTACATGTTTGTATTCAGTGACGTACAAGTGCCACAGATCGCTGATGTCAGTCTTTAAGTCAACACGGGTTTGATACTGAACACGATCCCAAAAGTTTTTATCTAAGCGAACTTCCATCTGGCCTTTCTGTGAACGCTTAACCTCTAGAAACATTTCAGCACCAACCAAATCGTTTAAGTTGGAGATCGCCGAATTGATATCCTTCCAGACCCTCTCACTGTCTAAGCCGTTCGCGCCGGAATCAACTTTCTCAGGCATTGACTTTGCTTCCACCAACATAGCCTGGGGTGCCACCGGTGTAGCGGAGGCACCATTGGTAAGGGGTTCAGACTGAACTAACCTCAAGCCCGCCACAAGCACGAACACCAGCAACGCGGCTGGGAACGAATTCAAAACCAGTTTTTTCGGCGTAAAATCCAAAGAGGCTGTCTCACTAGAGCTGGTGCAGTTAAAACGAAAAGCCGACACTTGCGAGGGCGTCAACGGACAACTAGTAAACTAAATGTTGCGTCACATGTACAGTGACAAGATCCCACTAATCAACAAAAAATGATAACCGCATATTTTTCAGACACTTAAAAACCCTGAAAACGCCAATGCAAAAGACTCTCTTCCTTTACATTTGCATACTAATTGGCCATAAAACGAAATCACCAGATCACCCCCTACAGCGCAGCACTAGCGTTATACTGAATCCAAGTCTCTAAACAGCCGTCAAAAAATTGAATTCATTGCAACTGCGCCCTGATTTTACAAACTCCCTGCCGGGCGAATCGGAAACCGATAATTACCCACGCCAGGTGTACAAATCTGTCTGGTCTAAAACCGAACCGACCCCTGCCAGCACACCCACGATGGTTGTGCACAACGAGTCATTAATGCAAGCACTCGGCATCGACGCGCAAGACCCGAAAACGGCAGAAATTTTTACCGGCTCAACACTGCTGGAAAACTGCTTGCCGTACTCAATGCGCTACGGTGGCCATCAATTTGGCAATTGGGCCGGGCAACTCGGCGATGGCCGTGCCATTTCCCTGGGTGAAACCATTGATACTTCTGGCGCTCACTGGACGCTGCAATTAAAAGGTGCAGGACCAACACCCTTTTCACGCCAAGGTGACGGATACGCCGTTATGCGATCATCGGTGCGCGAATACATGTGTGCTGAAGCGATGCATCATCTGGGTATAGCCACCACCCGATCCCTAACGCTGTGCACAACCGGTGAGAACATCGCCCGCGATATTTTTTACGATGGCACAGTCACCATGGAACAAGGCGCCATTGTTTGCCGCGCCGCACAATCGTTTGTGCGCTTCGGCAACTTTGAGATACATGCTGCCAGTCAGGAACACGAGCTAATAAAGATACTTGCAGATTACGTTATTACTCGTGATTTCCCACACCTTGGCGCACCGTGCGCAGACGTTTACCAGCAGTGGTTTAGAGAGGTCATGCAGGCCACAGCCACCACCGTTGCACACTGGCAGCGTGTCGGTTTTGTGCACGCCGTAATGAATACCGATAACATGTCGATCCTGGGCCACACAATTGATTACGGACCCTATGGTTGGTTAGAAGAATACGATCCGCGCTGGACACCCAATTATGTCGACAACACTATGCGCAGATACTCTTATGGCAATCAACCTGAAATCGCGCGTTGGAATATGTACAAACTAGCCAACGCACTGGTGCCACTGTTTGAATCTACCGAGCCACTTGAAGAGGTTCTTGCGGAATACCACGACACTTTCGACAGCACCTGGCACCAAATGCTAGCCAACAAACTTGGCCTGGCTAACCTACAAACCACGGATAAAAAACTGTTTGAGAATCTCTGGAGCACACTGTCATTAACGGATACTGACTTTACAATCTTTTTTAGACAACTATCAAAGATTCAACCCAACACAGATCAAGCAAGTGTTCGCACAACATTATTACCCGGTTTTTACAAACCTGACGAATACACAAACAATATAGAAAACGGTTTTATTGAGTGGGTGACACAATGGCAGCAACGCATTCAAAACGAAGACCCTGACGCACGAATCGAAAAAATGCATGCAGCCAACCCCAAGTATGTTCTTAGAAATTACCTGGCACTAAATGCAATTGAAGCCGCAGAGGGCGGCGACTTTGACGTTATGGAAAATATTATGCAGGTACTTCGCAATCCGTACGATGATCAACCTAATGCAGAATCATACGCCGCTAGACGCCCGGCCTGGGCCACCTCTAAGCCTGGCTGCACGATGCTGACTTGCTCAAGTTAGCTATAGTTAGTGCCCATCCAGAAACAGGCGCATAGCGAGAATCACTGAGGTGCGTGAGATTTCACCAACTACATGTGGGCGTTTAGTCATTCTAAATAACTGCATGTAGTCGGTGAAAGATCACGTACATTCAGTGGTTCGCGGTAGCGCTTGTTTCTGGATGGGCACTAGTTAGTACAAACAAAGTCAGCAAAGCGCCTCAGGCGTTAAGCGACTTGCTGTTGTGGCTTCCAGAGCCGAAAGATCAACAACGCCAACACCACAGAGAATGCCGACAACAGAAAAGGCGCTGATGGCAAATACACTGGCGCTTGATCATTAGTAAAGTAGCTAAATACCTGCGTCATTACTAACGGGCTTATTATGGTTGCCATAGCAGTAAGCGAACCCATTGCACCTTGCAACTCACCTTGTGCGTTATCATCAACACTGTTACTCATTAAGCCTTGCAATGCTGGAACCGCAACCGCGCTAAACACACTGATTGGCATAAAAGCGAATACATGCCATGTCTCCGTCATAAACTGATAGGCGGTAAACGTTAACAGGTGCATAAACATACCAAACAGCGCTGTTTTTCTTTCACCAAAGCGCTTAAGGATAGGACGGATCAACGCTCCCTGAACGATCACTATGCCAAAACCATAAGCGGCGAGCGTCATACCGACCATGCGGGCATCCCAGTTGAATTGCGCACGACCAAAGAACGCCCAAATAGATGGATAGACGAAGAAAGCGATACTGAGTAATAAAAATACCAATAGCAATGGCATCATACCGGGGAGCTTTTTCATTTGTTTAAAAGCGCCAAACGGATTTGCACGACGCCACTCGAAGGGCCTTCGATTAGCATCAGTTACTGTTTCCGGGAGAACAAAGTAGCCAAATAACATATTGGCAAATGCAATAAACGCTGCCGCAAAGAACGGCGCACGCGATCCATACTCGGAAAGCAAACCACCTAGCATTGGCCCCAGAATAAAACCAACGCCAAATGCTGCACCCAATAAACCGAAGTTCTTGGCTTTATCTTCTTTGGTTGAAATATCTGCGATATAGGCTGATGCGGTTGATTGTGTTGCGGCCGTTATACCACCTACAAAGCGCCCTAAAAATAATAACCACATAGCATGAGCAAAGCCCATAACTAAATAATCAAGCGCCATTACAAACAGCGCGACCAGCAATATTGGCCTGCGCCCGTAGGTATCTGACAAACCACCAATGAAAGGTGAAAACAAGAACTGATTAATCGCAAACACCACGGTCAACGTGCCGCCCCACAAGGCGGCCTTGCTTAGATCAACATTTCCAACTTCCCGAATAAGATCAGGCATAACCGGCATGATGATACCTATACCCATTGAATCGAGTACGATAGTCAGAAAGATAAATATGACAGGCAAGCGCATAGACTGGCGATCTTTAATTAATTAATGATGATTAAACAGGCGCCACGCGACTGAGTGGCAGCGCTGTATAAATTTTACCGCAGAGGTATCTGCAGAAGTCTACCTGCCTTTCCACACCGGGTCGCGCTTTTCTGAAAACGCCCGCGCACCCTCAAGCTGATCTTCTGATCCATAGAGCTTATCAACCGTTGCAAGTTGTCTTTTAGAAATTCGATTTAAGGCATCTTGGAATTTCATATCTTCAGCTTCCCGCACCACCTCTTTAATGGCGGCATAAACTAATGGCGGACCCGATGCGAGTAACCGCGCTAACTCCCAGGATTTATCAAGCAGCTCATCGGGCTGGCATATTTCCTTTATAAGCCCCCAACGCATGGCCTCGTCTACATCAAACCATCGACCGGTCAGCAATAAATCCATCGCAACATGATACGGAATACGCTTAGGTAATTTTATCGAAGCAGCATCGGCCACTGTGCCGGAACGTATTTCAGGTAGCGCAAAAGTTGCCGTACTAGATGCCATAATTAAATCACATGACAACGCTATCTCTAAACCACCGCCACAACAAATACCATTCACCGCACAGATGACAGGCTTATTTAAATTGCCAAGTTCTTGTAAACCGCCAAAGCCACCGATTCCGTAATCACCATCAACAGCATCACCGTCTGCGGCAGCCTTTAGATCCCAACCGGGGCAGAAAAATTTATCACCTTCGGCCCTTAATATGGCCACCCTTAGCTCCGGGTTATCGCGGAACGCCATAAAAGTCTCACCCATTATTTTACTGGTGGCAAGATCTACTGCATTTGCCTTCGGGCGATCAATGGTCACTTCTAGAATCTGATCTTCAATACGTGTTTTTATAGGTGAATCTGTCATAACAATTCCATAACAATTCTCAAACGGATTTAGGGAAAGAACTCGACGACGTAATAAGTGCATCAACCACAACAACACTATTTTCGAGACAAAGCAACGGATTAATCTCTAACTCACACACATGATCGGCATTTTGAACCACCCACTCACAAAGCTTATGAATTGCATCAACAATTGATGGCATATCTGCTGCCGCCTGCCCTCTGTAACCGTTGAGCACCGGCGCAACACGTAAAGATTTAAGTTGCTGTTGAATATCTGCGGACGATACCGGCAATAACAGCGATGCCGTGTCACGAATTAATTCAGTTAATACACCACCCGCACCAATAGTAAGCTTAAACAAACCATCTGGTTCACGCACCACGCCAACCAGTAACTCTGCAACCGCATGTTGATAATAAGGCTCTATTAATAGTGCGTCACTTATTTTTAGCAGTCGCTCTGCGTGCAGCTGGAGCTGATCTTCAGACTGAACGCCAAGTACAACACCGCCCTGCTCTGTTTTATGGGCAATTCCAGACACTTTAATCACTAACGGGTACCCAATCACTGCGGCTGCAGCAATGGCTTGCTCCAGGTTACTTACCAGCTCGACTGTCGCCACTGGCACACCAGCTTGCTGCAATCGCTTTTTGGATTCGTATTCTGCAAGCACTACAGATTCATTAATCACTTTTTCTGACTGAAGCAATGCATCAGACACAGGCTTGCTCTTCCCTATACACGAACTTGCCACTACAGCATCCAACGCTTCATCAATACCACCAAATGACGGTATATTTTTTTGCATCAAGTCGACACATAGAGATTCTGGTAGGTTTTCGGGCATTGTTGCCACCAAAGCAACAGATGCACCCGTCGCGTCTCGCGCTGCGATCAACGCATCAATGGCTACCCACCAGGAATCGTCTTCACAGATGTCGTTACGCGGAAAATCAATCACCAGGAAGGTTAGATCAGCGGGCGTTTGCAGCATGGCGGTAAACGTTGCTGTCATTGCCGCTAAATCATTCCAAATATACGTGTGATAATCGAGCGGATTCGCAAGTGCCACCATGGGGCCTAATGCCTCTCGTAGTGCCGCACGCTGCTGTGTGCTTAGCGGCGGGTATTCAAGCGGTCGATCACCAATAGCGTCGGCCATAATACTGGCTTCACCACCAGAACAACTCATTGATGCGATCTTATTGCTCCTAAGCATACCGCAGCTGTGCAACAATTTTAGCGACTCAAGAAATGAAGGAATCGAAAACACACGTGCAAAACCCAGCCTTTCAATTAAGGCCGACGATGAAGCATCTGTGCCCGACAAAGAATTAGTGTGCGATACCATAGCGGCTTGCGCTTGCTCTGAGCGCCCGGCTTTAATCACTACAATACCGATGCCTTTAGCATGAGCCTTATCAGCTAACTGCTGTAAACCGTGGTAGTCACTAAAGCCTTCAACATGCAAACCAATGCATGTCACCCGGGGATCATCAAGCAACGCCATTGCCATGGACGCAATAGTCACTTGCGCTTGATTACCGGCAGTCATCACATAAGCAAGTGGTAAACCACGACGCTGCATAGTCATGCTGATAGCAATATTGGATGATTGCGTGATAATTGCCACACCACTATCTACCCGCCTACCACCATGCTGATCAGGCCATAACAATGCACCATCAAGGTAATTAATGAGCCCATAACAGTTAGGTCCAACAATAGGCATAGTACCCGCAGCTTCCAGCAATTGCTGCTGTAGCTCCACACCGGACGCATCTTCGGCAGCAGCCTCACTGAACCCGGAGGCAAAACACACCGCACCGCCAGCACCTGCGGCTGCCAATTCCCGGGTTAATTCCACCGTCAGATGCCGGTTAACTCCTACAAAGGTGGCATCAGGAGCGGCAGGTAATTCCGCGATAGATCGATAACACTGGTAACCAAGCACAGCATCATGCTTTGGATGCACTGGCCATATTTGACCATCGAACTGCATACGCGCACATTGCTCTACAACACTGCGACCCCATGAACCACCAACAACCGCAATGCTTCGCGGCCGCAACAAGCGATCTAAATTGAGCCCTGGCTTTGCCATACGTTAGCGCTTATGCACCTAAGGGCCGCAGTAATTCGCGACTTATAATATGCCGTTGAATTTCTGAGGTTCCATCCCAAATTCTTTCAACCCGTGCATCGCGCCAAAAACGCTCCAACGGCAAGTCACTCATTAAGCCCATACCACCAAATATTTGTATGGCTTCATCAGTGACACGCGCCAGCATTTCAGACGCATATACTTTAGCGCTGGCAATCTCGCGGTTAGCCGGTAACTGTTGATCAAGCCGCCACGCGCCGGACAAGGTTAATAAGTCCGCAGCGTCAATCTCCGTGATCATATCGGCAATTTTAAAGCCCACCCCCTGAAACTTACCAATCGCCTGACCAAACTGCTTACGATCCGCTGCCTGCGTTAATGCCAGATCAAATACACGCCTTGCACGACCGACACACATAGCCGCTACAGTGATTCGAGTGGCATACAGCCACTCATTCATAATGTTAAAACCACCGTGAAGTTCACCAAGTATTTGTGACTCTGGCAGCCGACAATTATCGAACTCTAAGCGGCAGTTTTGATAGCCCCGATGCGAAACAGATTGATAGCCCGGTAGAATTTCAAAACCAGGGGTGCCACGATCCACCAAAAAGCACGTGATCTTCTTTTTCATGCCACGCGGGGTTTCTTCCTCACCAGTGGCGATAAACACAATGATAAAATCTGCCACATTAGCGTGAGATATAAAGTGTTTATTACCATTCACTACCCAATCACCGCCCTGCTTTTTAGCGGTGCATTTCATGCCGCGTACATCAGAGCCTGCCTCTGGCTCAGTCATGGCCAGGGCATCTAATCTTTCACCACGTACAGCGGGCAATAAGTAACGCTCACGCTGCTCACCTTCACAAGCCATTAAAATATTTGATGGCCGACCAAAAAAGTGATTCAGCGCCATAGATGATCGACCCAACTCCCGCTCGACTAAGCAAAAATCCAAATGACTTAAACCGCCACCACCGACTTCCTCTGGCATATTGCACGCATAGAAGCCTATGTCTTTGCACTTTTGCATGATCTCTTGCGCCAACTCATCTGGCACTTCCCCGGTGCGGTCAACTGTCTCTTCGTGCGGGTACAATTCATTTTCACAAAAATTACGCACCGTTGAAACGATCAGCTCTTGCTCTTCTGTTAACGCAAAGTTCATTAGCGTACCTTAGGTGTTATTTTTCATACGTTGATCGTGCTCGTTAAGTAGCTTACCAGCACCCCAGTTGGTTTCTTTTAAACCGCGCATCATGGCCACCAAATTGTTATCTCTAATGCGCTCAAGCTCACGTATGGAATAGGCGCCAGATTGTTCATCTGATTGGCTTGCAATTTTATCCACCAGTTCATCGGTAAGTTCTGGTACATCCATTAGTTTGGTCCACGGCCATTCAAGGCACGGTCCGAACTGCGCCATAAAGTGCGCCATGCCTGCTTCGCCACCCGCCACTCTATACGTTTCAAATAATCCCATCTGCCCCCAACGCAATCCAAAACCATAACGAATGGCATCGTCTAGCTCTTCGGTGGTGGCAATACCATCTTTAATTAACCATAGACCTTCGCGCCATACAGCCTCAAGTAATCGATCGGCTATGTGGGCATCAATTTCTTTTCTTACTTTAAGCGGCTTCATACCGACGCCAGTTAATATTTCACAAGCGGCATCTACTATACTTGAGTCTGTCTCTTTACCTGCGACCACTTCTACAAGTGGCAATAGATACACCGGGTTAAACGGATGCGTTACCAGAATTTGCCCCGGACGTGTCGCGTTCTCTTGCAACACTGTAGGCATGTAACCCGATGTTGAAGAACCAAGCACAGCCGTCTCTAAAGCGTGCTGTTGAATTTCGGCAAACACCTTATGCTTTGTTTCAATTCTTTCCGGTACACTTTCTTGTATCCACTGTGCATCGGTGACGGCAGTTTTTATATCTGATACAAAACTTAGCGCACCTTCAGTTGGCATTTTTACATCTGCAAGCTTCGGCAATGACTCACGCGCGTTAGTAAGCACTTCGTGTACTTTGCGCTCAGTATCGGGTGCCGGGTCATAAACCCGCACATTCCACCCGCTTAATAAAAAACGCGCCGCCCAACCACCGCCTATGACACCACCACCAATAACCGCTGCCGTCTTAACACTCATGAGGCAGCTCCGGCCGGCGCCTGCTTAACCAGATTCAATGAGTCACGCACTTCTTGCGGCCCCATGACTTTTGAGCCCATGTTCTCAATAATGCTAACCGCCCTTTCGACTAGCTGCGCGTTAGTGGCCAACACACCTTTCTCTAACCATAAGTTATCTTCAAGGCCAACGCGCACGTTGCCGCCAGCCAGTACCGCTGCTGCAACATAAGGCATTTGGTTGCGACTGATTGAAAAGGCAGAGAATGTCCAGCCAGGCGGTACGTTATTGACCATTGCCATAAAGGTATTGAGATCATCCGGCGCACCCCACGGAATGCCCATACACAGTTGCACCAATGCAGGGTCTTTTAATATGCCCTCTTCAACTAATTGCTTAGCAAACCACAAGTGACCAGTATCAAACGCTTCAATCTCTGCACGCACATTGAGGTCTGTCATCATCTTGCCCATGGCTCTGAGCATGCCAGGGGTATTGGTGGCAACATAATCTGCTTCAGCAAAATTCATAGTGCCGCAATCCAGAGTACATATCTCTGGTAAGCATTCAACAAGATGCGCAACACGCTCACTCGGCCCAACCAGGTCAGTACCGGTCACCGGCGGCAAGGGACTTTCACCGCTACCAAAAACCAGATCACCACCCATACCTGCGGTTAGGTTTAACACTACATCCACTTCGCTATCACGAATACGATCGGTCACCTCACGATAATACTCAAGCTTACGGGAAGGCGCGCCGGTATCAGGATCACGCACATGGCAGTGCACCACAGCAGCACCTGCACGCGCGGCATCAATAGCGCTGTTGGCAATTTGCTCCGGACTTCGAGGTACGTGAGGTGAACGATCTTGCGAACCACCAGAGCCGGT
Organism: uncultured Granulosicoccaceae bacterium; assembly: GCA_937927895.1. GTDB lineage: Bacteria > Pseudomonadota > Gammaproteobacteria > Granulosicoccales > Granulosicoccaceae. The sequence goes on from CALGKA010000113.1 coordinate 19,783, forward strand.
TACCGCACAGGTGATAAATACATTTTTATTAGGGGTCAAACTCATGAGCACAGTCCATCTGGTCGATATACACCGATTGTATCCGCCAACCGCAATTGAACCCAAAGAGTTTATTGTCGCGCTATGCCCATCTACGCCACAATGCGGTCTAATTGAGACTTGTAGGAAAGAGAAGCTCCGAAAGTGCTTTTGGCTAACTCCAAACTACCCTTCAATGCAATCGCATGGCACTGAAAGACAAGCGACTGAAAGCGACTGAAAAGCGCCAAGACCGATATACGGTCTACGCTACATTTAACGCTAATAACTAACCATTCGATAGCATCGTGCTTTTCGACAAAAAATTCACGTTAGCATCGCGATTCAAATCATAGTAAAGCAGTCATTTCTCCAGAAGCCAACGAACAATCGGACAACACATAAATACAACCGCTACGACATCCATAACGAGGTGAATAGTCTGGTTAGCCCAGATATCAGTGGGTTCAGAATGATGCACTGTCAGCAGCAATAACACTCCAGTCAGACACATACTCGCACAAACGAGAGTTACTTGGGATTTGGCCATATACTTCTCCAAAAAAAATGATCGTAGCAAGGTTCCATAAGTCCAGGAGGCTTTTTAATCTACCGCACTCCTGGTGCGCCGGGCCTTTAAGCTCCTTCGGCTCTATTAGGGGTCATGCGAGAGCCGCCGTACAACGTGCCTGCTTTTAGCCGGTGGTCTTATAGAAAAGACACGCGGTAATTGCTCCAACTTCTATTCTATCGTATACGGCAAAGGTGTGCCTATTACAGCCGGTCCGCAATGTACGCTCCCTATGGATACAAGCTCACGGTCACAGCAGCGCTGATTTAGTCCGACCACTAGACGCCAGGAAAGAATGTGGTAACAGTACGCAATCCAACGATAGTGTATTTTTCTAATGTGCCCCGTCAGCTCGCCGCGCGGCTCGGCAATCAACCTGAAACGGTCATCAACTTCCGGAGCCTTTCTCAATGATGCACATGCCTAACTTTATACAGTCTGCTCTGGACTTCTCCGGTGACAACTACGTAAATCTGGAGGCCGAACTCCTCAGAGAACGAAGCAGGCAAAACCTTTCCCGCATATTACAGGAAAGTGAATCGACAGCCACAGCGTCAGTGTATAACGCGCGCCTGGCAGCCGAGTTACAAATTATTGATGATAAAAAATACAGCAGTTACTTTCTTATCGTGGCCGATTATGTCCGCTGGGCAGAGGACAATGGCATTGCTGTGGGACCGGGGCGTGGCTCAGGCCCTTGTTCACTGGTCGGGTTCGCAATGGGTATCACAAAAGTCGACCCGATAAAATACGACCTACCTTTTGAACGTTTTGTGAACCCTGAAAGAAACACATTGCCAGACTTTGATCTCGATTTTTGCGAACACCGTAGCGGGGAAGTTATTGCTTATATTCAATCCAGGTATGGATCAGACCGCGTGGCGCAAATCAGCTCTGATGATGGAATTCCACTACCAGAAAGACTTGTCATAGCTGATCGCCCGTTGACCGAACTGGCATCACTGTACTCAAATCCAGCTACCGGGTTCCCTGCTATTCGAATGAACCTTGCACAGGTAGCGAAAGCTGGACTTGTGCAGTTTAATGTTATACCTCAAAGTGCTGTCACATCAATTCTGCAGGCCACCACAGCGCTTGAAAATTATGGCACCCAGATAAACTTTGACACTACAAACTTGAACGATGAGGCCGCCTACCTATTGTTAAGCCGTGGTGCAATATCAAATGTTGGTGTATTTGATAGCGCTCAATACCAGACTGCACTAACAACAATTAAGCCCGACACGTTTGAACATTTATGTGCAGCCATAGCACTGAGCCATCCGTTGTTAAAGGGTCGGTTAGCGCCGTATGCTGAAAGCAGACACAACACCGATTCTGCACAAACAATTCATCCTGCTATTATGCACATCACAGCAGAGACATACGGCCACATTTTGTACCAGGAGCAAATTATTCTCATTACCCATAAACTTGCCGGATACACTTTAGCCAAAAGCGATACATTACGTCGTGCACTAAAAACTTCCACCCCCGCGATGGCCAATTCGCACAAAAAACCGTTTGTAGAAAATGCACAAAAGTCCGGACTGTCCCGACAAGAAGCGACCGTTTTATTTGAGCA
>CALGKA010000114.1 GCA_937927895.1 uncultured Granulosicoccaceae bacterium
GGGTGGTTAGTCCCACGCTTACGCTTGTGGGTTTCCGTTGACGTGCTTTCTTGTAATACGCAGCTCAGCTGCTTATGGACATGTCTATGTTGTGTTCGTTAGATTTCCAATCCGTGCTTGTCTGGAAACCCACTAGCGTTAGCGTGGGACTCACCTGTATGATTTTTGAGCTTGATTGATGTTGCTCGAACTATTGATTTTTAGTTTTGTGCAGTTCGGCTGTGGATATGAAGCATGATGAGATCGGGGTGGTTAGTCCCACGCTTACGCTTGTGGGTTTCCGTTGACGCGCTTTCTTGTTATACGCAGCTCAGCTGCTTATGGACATGTCTATGTTGTGTTCGTTAGATTTCCAATCCATGCTTGTCTGGAAACCCACTAGCGTTAGCGTGGGACTCACCTGTGTGAATTCTGAGTTTGATTGATGTTGCTCGAACTATTGATTTTTAGTTTTGTGCAGTTCGGCTGTGGATATGAAGCATGATGAGATCGGGGTGGTTAGTCCCACGCTTACGCTTGTGGGTTTCCGTTGACGTGCTTTCTTGTTATACGCAGCTCAGCTGCTTATGGACATTTCTATGTGACAAACACCCTACCGATCAGCCAACGCAAGCTTTACAGCCATAAACCCAAACACCCCGGCAAAGCCACGCTTCAACCACATCATTACTCTTGGTGATTCTACAAGGTACAATCGCGCGGTTGATGCAAACGCTCCATACAAAACAAAAACTACAAACGTCATTAACATAAAGACAGCAGCCAGATAACACATATACAACAACGAACCGGCGCGATCCACTGGAACAAATTGTGGTAGAAACGCTAGAAAGAACAATGACAACTTCGGGTTGAGCACATTTAGTAACGTGCCATTCAGTGCTGTATGCCAATAAGAGCGCTTTGTACTTTGCTCCTCTAAACAAAGTAGACCATCATCTTTAAACATACTCCAAGCCATGTAGAGCAGATACACAACGCCAAGATACTTTATTACTAAAAAGGCAATAGCGCTTGTGTGAAACACAGCAGCCAGCCCAATTATGCTCGCGAAAGCAGCTGGCACAATTCCAAACGTGCAGCCTAACGCTGCAGCCACACTTGCCTTGAATCCGTGACCAAGACCTATCGCTATCGTATACAGCACACCTGTACCAGGCATCAGGACAAGAATAAGTGAGGTCAGTAAGAATTCTAACGACATTGATATTCCTCTTTCCAAAAGATCGAGCTTTAAACTTTATCGGAAACCTCTTTAGTAGACTATAGCAACGCCATTGCAACTAACACCATTTTCTATAAACGTTTTTATCCAATCAGCCAAACCAGGCAACACTTGTACAGGTCGCGTATTTACTTTACTTAACACACAAATATGGCCTTTTAGAAGTAAACAACTTCAATTGCATCTTGACCAAACGAATCGAGTTGACCTAAGGTACCGGTATACGTCCCTATTTAGACCAGAAAAAACACTGTGAAATCAACACTACAAGTTATCACCTCACTCTGCCTCATCGCTACCGGTCTTGCTGTGGCACACACAGGGGCAAGCGGGATTGTTAAGGAACGCATGGATGCCATGGAGGTAATGGATGATAAGGTCAAAATAGCCAAAAAGATGTTTCAGGGAAAACAAGATTACCAAAAGTCTGCAATCTCTGATGCTGCAGACGCTTTCGTTTTACACGGTAAAGAAATGCTCGAACTGTTCCCGGATACCGATGCCAGTCGCAATGGACACAAAACACGCGCACTGCCAGTAATTTGGGATGAATGGCAGCAGTTCAGCGATCTTGTTGACGACTTCATTACCGAAAGCCAGGTGCTACAACAAACTATTGCCGACACTGAAGATCAAAACAAAATCGAAAAGGCCTATTTAAACGCTGCTGAACAATGCCTTAAATGCCACAAGCGCTATCGCAAACGAAAAAACAGGTAACTATTGCTAAGAAACAGTAGCAATAGCACCTATTTGCATTACGTTATGGCTGCCCGGGGCTGATGTAGGCCGTTTTAACGGTTGTATAAAATTCTGCTGCCGCCTTGCCCTGCTCTCGTGGACCATAAGAGCTATCACCTCGACCACCAAACGGAACATGATAATCCGTTCCCGCGGTGGGTAGATTAACCGTCACAACACCGGTACGTGCGTTGCGCCGAAAGTGTGTTGCCCGCCCCAGGCTCTTGGTAACAATGCCAGAGGTAAGGCCAAAATTAGTATCGTTAACTGTCGCTAGTGCTTCGTCGTAGCTTGATACTTTTATAATCGCCGTTAAGGGTGCAAACATCTCTTCCCGGTTAATGCGCATGTCATTGGTACTGTTCATAATGACACCCGGAGACATATAATAACCCTCATGCGGCATATCAAGCGGCTCACCACCACAGGCAAGCTCAGCACCCTCAGACTTTGCCAGTGCAACATAGTCTACGTTTTCTTTTAACTGCTGCGCGCTTACTACAGGCCCCATTTGTGTGCCTTCCTCAAGCGCATGGCCGACCTTCATGGCTTTTGCGGCCGCTATTAATTTCTCTGCAAAGGCATCGTGAATACTTTCATGCACGATAAGTCGCGATGAAGCTGTACACTTTTGACCACTGCCTCCAAACGCGCCACCTGCAGCCACACTAACCGCTAGCTCAAGGTCGGCATCATCCATTACAACCAATGCGTTCTTTGAACCCATTTCCATTTGGATTTTTGTAAAGTTAGTAATCGCGGCAGCGGCAATCTGCCTACCCACAGGTACAGAGCCCGTAAAAGAGATTGCGTTAATGTCTGTGCTCTCTACCAATTGCTGACCAATACTACCGCCCGAACCCATCACTAAAGAGAATAATCCTTTAGGGATATCTTGCTTTGCAATAATCTCTGTTAGCGCGACCGCTGATGCTGGCGTTATATTCGCGGGCTTCCACACAACCGCATTACCGTAACAAAGTGCCGGGGCGATCTTCCATGAAGCGGTAGCAGTAGGAAAATTCCAAGGTGATATAACCGCTACCACTCCTACCGGTTCACGGCGTACGTCTATCTCTACACCATCTCGAACACTGTCAGCGTTCTCACCGATTTGTCTTAGGCATTCAGCAGCATAATAAGTAAAGAACTGACCTGCTCTGTATACTTCACCCTTACCTTCCGCTAATGGCTTACCCTCTTCACGACTGAGTAAGGTGCCAAGCTCAACAGAACGCTCCATCATTTCGGACCCGATAGCATTCAATACGGCTTGCTTGCGCTCCATGCCGTAAGCTGCCCATTCAAGTTGTGCTTGCCTGGCTTGTTGGAGTGTTGCATTAAGCTGAGCACTGGTCGCCTGTGTATACATTCCTACTAATTCAGACAAATCTGACGGATTGCGATTTTCTATCTCGCTATCACCCGCCGACCAGTCACCAGCGATCAAATTCAAATGCGTATCGGACATACCAAAGCCTTAATATAAGAGAAGAGTGGGCGCTAGAATGGCGATAGCGGCAAGCGCCGTCAATCTGAAAAGGTGGAAACTGCGTGATCGTAATTAGTAACTGCCGTGCGTGGCAAAGTTCGCCGCATGAGGGCTACAATAGCCGCTAAAACAGGCGCTTGAATACGCTTATCTCAGCCTAATTCTTAAGGTTATTGTTTTCTTTCTAATTTCAATTCAAGTGCTTTCCGGAAATCACGCACTGTGCCGCTAATCAACGGTCGATACAAATAACGAAGAATAATACCGGGCACCCAACGACCGCGCTCTTCGTATTTAACCCGTGCACGCGGATGCTCTAAAAAAGCATCAATACCCCGCTTGGTTACCGGCAGAAACTGATAAAAATCAATGCGCTTCAGATGCTTAATATTTTTATAACCATAATGGTCCGGCACTATTAGCCGCAACGGCGTACCATGCTTTATTGTCAATGGCTCTCCATCCAGAGAATCCGCTAACATTGCATTCTCTGCTAATAGATCTTCCAGACGCATTGTTATCTGCGCACCGTCTTGCGCGGTAAATATACAACCTTCTACAGAGTGTTGCGTTGCAAACGGTGGCTGTTGCGATGCTAACAATGGCTCTATGTGTTCAGTGTAAAAATCTCTAAATAAAATCCCACCCCATTGCAAACCTTGATAGCTCCAAGTGGTGACACAATGAAAGTCTGATTGCTGCAATACCTTTTCAGGCAACAGCTGATCAAAATCAAACTCTACCGGCTTATAATTGATCAAAGAAACAATGAAGGTTTTATCGTTCGGCCGTTCGGGAAAACGATGCGTATACTGCGGCAGCCCAAATCGTGGAAAATCACTGCGTGCTTTTTGACCTTTAGGAAGTTTCACCCTTACACCTTAGTTCGATTGTTATTTTAAAGGGTGAGGAATAAGTACAAAATCATTGCCAGGCGTATGGCACCCAAAACACAATGGCACACCGTTGCCATTAGCAACAACTGATGAATCAGAAGTAGCGCCTAATATTTCATACCAAAACCAGCCTTGGCCAGCGTTACTGTCAACATCGGTTTTGACTGACACAGCCCAACCATTTATGTCACCGTTTTCATCTAACAACTCTTTTACTGCAGCGGCATCTTGCGGGTGAGCTTCTGTATTGGCTGCTAATGAACTATTTAAAGCTTTATTAAGGTAGGCAATAACACTAACCGGATGAGGGCCCGCTGACTGATGAGGCTCAGATTCAGAAGCCCAGTGTTTGTACTTACCACCGGAGAGCCATGCAAACAACTGATCTTTATCAGTAGGCGGAATTTGGGAATCATCTGCATAACCTAAGGGCTGATACATTAATAATGCCGCAGCTGCTACACATACCGCCATTCACATTGTGGTTAAAAAAGAGTTCGAAATACCTACCTTCCTTGTATTAGACATAGCCAGTGTCCATCCACAAACAACGCTACTGCGGACCACCCAGGACACGTGATCTTTCGCTGACCCTATATAGTTATTTAGAATGACTAAACGCCTACATGAGGTAGGCAAAATCTCACGCACCTGGAACAACCTCGCTACGCGCTGTTTATGGATGGGCACTAGCTAATACTCCTTTTCAAAATATATGTTGTATACAGATCACACCCTACAGTGTCAGCATACCCGTTAAGAATTGGGCGAACAATATCTTAATAGTCTTTACAGACTTGCCCAGCCGCATCAGTTAACAACACTAGCACAGGCGATATAAGCCTAAACGGTGGTTTTAAAGTATCATAAGGCCAATTTCACGCTACCGATCGGAACCCCGTGACTACCAATAAAGTACTCAAAATTTATCACAAAACCCTACGTTGGCCTTTTGGCCGACAATTATTTTCGGCATTTGCTGCACGCCAGGCACCCTACTTTAAAACGGTTTCGCCTCTGGTCACTGTACTTGAACCGAACAAGTGCGAGGTACTGGTTAAGAAGCGTAAGCGTGTTCAAAACCATATTGGCACTATGCATATTATTGCCATTGCCAACGGCCTTGAGATGGCTATGGGATTTATGGCAGAGGCTTCCATACCAAAGCACTTGCGTTGGATACCGAAAGGCATGGAGCTTACTTATCCGAACAAAGGGGCAACAGATATTTTGTGCACAGCCACAGTACCTGCTGAAGGCTGGGTGGCGGGCGATCTTCCTGTGAAAGTTGAAGCGGTTGACAGTAATGGCACTGTGGTGGTTGAAGGAACAATTTACCTTTGGATCAGTGAAAAGCCTGCCAAAAAACCTTAGTCGTCGTACGCGTGCTACGAGTTGCACGTTATTCAAGCTGTCTACATGTATACTAGGCAGCCTGTTACACCGCACCTCATACAACTAAAAGAGATTTCCAATGTCTGATTATAAACTGACTTACTTTGATTTTGATGGCGGCCGTGCCGAACCTATCCGCATTGCATTCCATGCAGCGGGAATTGCATTTGAAGACAACCGAATCTCGTTTCAAGAGTTTGGTGAAACCCGATCAAGCATGCGTTTTAATGCTGTTCCGCTATTGGAAATAGATGGCGCACAAGTCACCCAATCTAACGCTATTGCACGCTATGTTGGAAAGCTGGCCGATTTATATCCGAGTGACCCATTACAAGCACTTTACTGTGATGAAGCCTGCGGCGCTATTGAAGATCTTACCCATTATGTTGTGCAAACTTTCGGCTTAAAAGATGATGATCTTATCGCCGCGCGTAAAGTATTGACAGAAACTCGAATTACTACTTTCTTGAAGGGCCTGGAAGAATTGCTTACACGTGGTGGTGGTGAGTACTTTGCCGATGGTCAATTGACTATTGCAGATCTCAAAGTCTTCATGCAGACGCGGTCTTTATTAGCAGGAACACTCGATCATGTTCCTACTACTATTGTGCAGGAGTGTGCGCCCGGGTTGGTGGAGCATGAAGCTCGGGTTAGCGGTGATTCGCGTGTGGTTGCTTATTACGCTACTCGGGCTTAGGGGGGGGCTTTGCCTTGCAGGCGTCTTTCGAGCGTTGCATGCCTGGCGGCGGCTTTATCGTTTTGACTTGTCCTGCGGTCGGCTGACGTGCTTGGCATGCCCTGCCGGCGGCTTATCGTTTTGACTTGTCCTGCAGACAGCTACGTGCGTGGCATGCCTACCGGCGGCTTATCGTTTTGACTTGTCCTGCGGACGGCTACGTGCGTGGCATGCCTTCCGGCGGCCTATCGTGTTGACTTGCCTTGCAGGCGGCTGACGTGTGTGTGACATGCCCTGCCGGCGGCCTGTCGTATTGACTTGCCTTGCAGGCGGCTGTCGTTTTGACTTGCCCTGCCGGCGGCTGTCGTTTTGACTTGCCCTGCCGGCGGCTGACGTTTTGACTTGCCCTGCCGGCGGCTGACGTTTTGACTTGCCCTGCCGGCGGCCTTCATTTTTGAAAGACCAAAAACAGAAGCAAAAAGTCTTCTTGCTACTTTGTTGCCCCTTAGGGGTGGCTTCGCCATTTTTTGAAATCCTCTTCCATGGGGTCGCACGGTATGCACATCCATGTGCACCGCGCTCAAAGCGCCGTCCCTGGCGCTTTGACCCCATTCCAGATGATTTCAAAAAACAACAAAAAGCGCGTTAACAGCGTTAACTGCATTCACTTCGTGAGTGTCGGCACTCTACGTCGGCTTTTTGGGATCTAAGCAACTGATGGGTTTGTGGTTCGCGACGCTCAGTTGGGCTGGTTCTAGCTGATGGTTCTCGAGCTCGTTTCTGTTGTTATTCCGGTTTTGTTTACTGCTTACAAAGCTTTAGGTCTTCAGGTAGGAGTTCGCTTATAATTTCTTTAGGAAGCCCGCCAGCGTTAGCGAGGGATTAAAGAACCGTGACGTTTAGTATTTAGCTTGCTTTAAACCTATCACTGATGTTAGTTCTTGGCTTTTTTCGAAAGCAAAGCTATCCGAGGCATCTCACTATAAATCCCCTCGCTCACGCAGCGGGCTTCCTAAAGATGGCGAGGGTAGATTGGTAAGGGGTAGTGCTGCTGCGTACGTTAGGAAGCCCGCCAGCGTTAGCGAGGGATTAAAGAACCGTGACGTTTAGTATTTAGCTTGCTTTAAACATATCACTGACGTTAGTTCTTGGTTTTTTTACGAAAGCAAAGTTATCCGAGGCATCTCACTATAAATTCCCTCGCTCACGCAGCGGGCTTCCTAAAGATGGCGAGGGTGGTTTGCTAAGGGGCTGTGCTTGCAGCGTATGTTAGGAAGCCCGCTAGCGTTAGCGAGGGATTAAAGAATTGTGACGTTTAGTATTTAACTTGGTTTAAACGTATCACTGACGTTAGTTCTTAGTTTTTTGCGAAAGCAAAGTTATCCGAGGCATCTCACTATAAATTCCCTCGCTAACGCAGCGGGCTTCCTAACGATGGCGAGGGTGGATTGCTAAGGGGCAGTGCTTGCAGCGTATCTTAGGAAGCCCGCCAGCGTCAGCGAGGGACTTAAAGAACGTGAAGCCTAATTATTATCACGGTTTCAAATGAACTCTGTCCATTCTTCTGCTTCAGATTTATTTGAAGGATAGTTAATCGGTATTAGTAAAGATGCAAAACACCTTCGCTTTCAAAAACAACTACCGCGATATAACCGTCAACTTGCTAACCGCAGGGCCTTCAGCTGCAACCAAAACATGAGCACCGTCTGCGCTGTAACTTATTCCTTCTGCTTGAGTGTTAAAAGAATTCACAGGCACTGAAAGTACGGTATCAGCTGCACGTGTTAACGAATCCGCGGTGCCTTCACCTTCCTGGGCTGCCCAAATATGCACCTGACCGGTTAATGAAGGACCATACGTAAGCACTGCTATTTCACGTCCGTTTGGATGAATATCTATATCGGTTATAGCGTTAACTCCCGGGCTTGACGATAAAGCCACTAAACCGCGATATTCCATCACTATACTGCTATTTTCTATTCCGCTGGCCAGTGACCCTTTCCATATTCCTTGTGCTGTGGTGTCTTGTCCGTTTTTGGCAATTACCACTACAGTGTCGTTATCACCATCTATAAACACCGCCTCGGCATCATACGAGTTACCATCAGCGTAGCTCAGTGCAACACGGCGACTGTTGCTTTCAATAGTGAAACCCACAGATAGGTCTCCTAATGCAGGCTCGGGAATCACCAATAGGCTTTGATCACGACGAGCTCCACTGTTGTTACCAATATCAGCCACTATAATATGCGGTACACCATTAAGTTTTGCACCCGCTATTGCTTCCCAATCTACTGCTTCAGTGTCGGTTATCGTTACGGTTCCGAGCCCTTGGCCGGAGACATTTGTCACGTATACAACAGGCCCATCACCACTATCGTTGTGGGCATAATAGAGATTATTTAATAGTTGGGATCGTTGCAGGCCGCTGGCTTCTTGCAGTTGCTCATCGGCAAAAGATACGGTGTACGGAACTTGCTGTGTCACGCCTGGTGCCAAGAGCCCTAGCTCTGAATTGTTGATTGCATTGTTTTCAGTCTCTGGTGTTGAACTACTACCACCACAGGCAGACAACATAAGTAACGCAACAACTCCACCAGCTGTTTGCTTTAAATCATTATGCATAACAAATCACGCTCTTTGTGTATTTTCTAATTAGCATAAGCATTCAGGCCTCATTGACCATACAAGCTCTGTGTATAGCTACAATTACTTAGATCCTCACAGCCGGTTAAAACAATCGTTGTGAAGATTGATGGGGTGCTATCAGGCAGAGAACTTGCGGAAGGTTCGTACCATGCATACCTTGGATCTGCCGGCCCACCGTTATCATTGTCATTCAATTGAATTTCAATCCAAAAAGTCTCAACAACCTGGCCTCTTCAAACTGTGGATTTACATATTACCCTACTATTTGTAACGTTGTCTTGACATTGGCAATGATATATCGTGATTTACACACCTTATCATTTTCTGAATTCTTGTTTGTCATTAGTATGACCGATGAAAAACTGCCCATTTGACGGGGCAACTACAAATATATTGGGGAACCTACGTATACCCCAACCTGATGCATCTAACGACCAGACAACACAACAATAGTTCTGCAATTTTCAACCTTGTGATATGGTTTTAAAGCAACTGGATTAAACGTACGCTAAAATTGGAGGAAGTTATGGCTGTTATCGCAGAAGACCTCGCTAACAAGCAGGTCACCCATTGGCTCGGTGCTTTAGAAAAAGCACTAACAGAGCAAAACATCGACGCCGCCGTTGACCTTTTTGACGACGATTCATACTGGCGTGATTTTGTTACTTTCACATGGAACCTCGACACCTCAGAAGGCAAAGGGGCCATTCGTTCAATGCTTGAAAATACGCTCTCTTTAACCCAACCTTCAAACTGGCAACTTGAGGGTGACGCCAACTCTGCTGACGGTGTCACTGACGCATGGTTTACGTTTGAAACTAAAAGCGCACGTGGCAAAGGTCACATTCGACTCAAGGGCGACAAATGCTGGACACTGCTAACCACCATGCTAGAACTCAAGGGGCACGAGGAAACCAATGACAAACACGGGACTCGAGAATTTGGTGTAGAGCATGGTGCAGTTAAAAATCGACCCAATTGGATAGAACGTAAAACCCAGGAAGAATCCGACCTGGGTTATAAAACGCAACCTTACTGTGTAATTATTGGCGGCGGTCAAGGTGGTATAGCGCTTGGGGCAAGACTCAAAAGACTCAACGTGCCGACCATTGTTATAGAAAAGAATGAACGCCCTGGTGACTCCTGGCGCAATCGCTATCGGTCACTGTGTTTGCATGACCCAGTCTGGTACGACCACCTACCCTATCTACCATTTCCTGATCATTGGCCGGTGTTTTCCCCAAAAGACAAAATTGGTGATTGGTTAGAGATGTACACCAAGATTATGGATATAAACTACTGGACAAAATCAGAATGCACCAGCGCAAGCTATGATGAGGCCAGTGGCAAGTGGCGCGTTGCAATTGATCGTGACGGTGAGCAAGTCATACTTGAACCAACACAGTTAGTACTCGCTACAGGTATGTCTGCAGTACCGAATATGCCAGAGGTACCCGGCGCAGACTCCTTTGCAGGCACTGTTTGCCATTCAAGTAAACATGCCGGCGGAGAGGGATACGAAGGCAAGAAATGTGTAGTGATTGGATCTAACAACTCTGCCCACGATATATGTGCAGACCTCTGGGAAAACGGTGCTGACGTCACAATGATTCAACGCTCTACAACTCATATAGCGAAATCTGAAACACTGATGGACCTCGCTCTTGGCGGTTTATATTCTAAACAAGCGGTTGATGCTGGTGTCACTACCGACACCGCTGATCTAATCTTTGCATCAATACCGTACAAAATATTGCATGAATTCCAGATCCCTGCCTACGAAGAAATGAAGAAACGTGATGCTGAAATGTATGAAGGGCTAGAGAAAGCCGGCTTCATGCTCGACTTCGGGGAAGACGGTTCCGGACTATTCATGAAGTATCTTCGCCGCGGATCGGGCTACTACATAGATGTAGGTGCATCACAATTAATCATTGATGGGGAAATAAAACTCAAGAGCGGTGTTAACGTTACCGAGATTAAAAAGAACTCTATCTGTTTTGATGACAATTCCGAACTCGATGCCGACCTTATTGTATTCGCCACTGGATACAGCTCAATGAATGGCTGGGCGGCTAACCTGATCTCACAAGAGACCGCAGACAAAGTCGGTAAGTGCTGGGGGCTTGGCTCCGATACAAAGAAAGATCCAGGCCCGTGGGAAGGCGAGTTACGCAATATGTGGAAGCCTACCCAACAGGAAGGCTTGTGGTTTCACGGTGGCAACTTGCATCAGTCAAGGCACTATTCGCTTTACCTTACCTTGCAATTAAAAGCGCGTATGGAAGGTATCAATCAACCGACCTACAACATGAAAACGGTAAACCATTTGTCGTAATTACTAAAATCCGGGAGGGCAGACCGCCCTCCCGCACCCTACTTCTTTAAGCGAACCAGTCCATCCATTACGGAATCCAAACCACCGTATACAGACAAGCTGCCCACTTTTTCGGTTACTCTTTCCAGAGTTTCCAGTTCCTTCAAACGCAATGCAACACTATTGCCTTCCATCACTTTCGCGGTGTTCAACAACGAACGTGTTGCATTGGTTTCTTCACGACGACGAATAACATTCGCTTGCGCCATTTTATCCGCCTCTACCACTTTAGCCAGCAACTCTTTCATGTCGCCGGGTAGAATGATGTCTTTAACACCAACACTTTTAACGCTGATACCCACCTCACTAAAGCGTGAGCCTAGTGATTTGGCAACCTGCTCGTCAATAGACGTTTTATCTTCAAGCAAAGCATCTAAAGTGCGTGTACCCACTGCTGCACGTAAGCCAAACTGAATTTCCTTATACAAATGATCCATAGGATCTTTGAGCTTACGTAACGCAAGTGCTGCATCTTCAAACTGATAAGTTGCAGCCAGGTTAATTCTTAAAGCGACTTTGTCACTGGTTAGAATTTCCTGACCTTGCACTTCAAGCGTTCTGACACGCATGTCGATCAGATCAATGCTAACTACACGATCAACGTTAAAATAGGCATGCAAACCAGCGTTCAAGCTTGCAACAATTTCACCGTCAACGTACAACAGCCCCACATGACCTTCAGGAACAACACGCCCTACAACAGCGTTTTTCGCAATCGCTTTAACACGACCATCAGCGCTTCCGAACAGTAATCGAGCAATACGTCTCTCAACAGCAAGACCGACACTTAGATCAAAGCGCTCCACTTTAAGTTTCACAAGTCCCTTAAAGTACATTTTTCGCAACGACGGACCTATCACTGCCGACACCTGATCATTGATGTAAACCAAAGCTACTTCTTCTGCTTTAGTTTCAATCACATCAAAAGCTTCACTGACCAGTTCAGGCTCTGATTGGACTAAATAGTCTTCCATTCTGTGCTCAAACTCTGGCTTACTGATATCGAATCGTTCCAGCTCATAATTGGAAGTCAAAGTCAGGTAACGATAAATCCCCGGTGCAAGGAAAGCGTAAAAATCTCCGTCCTTGTACAGGAGAGCACGTTCATGCTTACGCACGATAAACTTTCTGTAAAACATTGCGTTCTCCTTATACGTTAAAAATATCCGCCGAAACGGGTTAAAAGTTGGCACCGTTGCCACAACATCACTGTGGATCATTGGCATGGATAGCTTGGATGCGAAACGCGCCACGTACAGTACAACGGCGTGATAAACACAAACAACTGTTCATCAGCACCTTGCACCGCTTGCAGTGAGTCACTCACCGAAACCAGCCAACATCACAACAACCGACTGTGATACTGCTGTAGTGTTACAACACAATATTTGCTGATGTAACACGTACCGGCAACGGTTGCCGGGTGCGGGTGATTTCTCACCCGGTTAATGCGGAGTCGAACCGCAGGCTTTCGCCGTTCCCATGATGGCGTTGAAGGCCAGGTATGAAAGCTGGAATCGAACCAGCTACCCTCAGATTAGAAATCTGATGCTCTAACCAAATGAGCTATTTCATGGTTCATCTGTGCTTAACAGCTCGGTACACACGGTGCGATGATTAGCGTTGGTGCGCCAGCGAGGCATAAAACCTCGGCCGCTGAATCTGTTAAACCTACAAATGATAGGTGTACCGAATCGAATAAACGACTCAGTAAATTCGTTATCCTCCTAAAAATAAAGTAAAAAAAACCCTGGTGGAACGAGTCGACCAGGGCTTTTAAAGGCTATCTGAAAGACTCGCGGTGCAAGCCTTTCACTGAATTTTCAGCTATTTGCTTACCACATACGTACTTCATTGGGGCGAATACTATGTATACGCCTACCATTGTCCACACTGCATCTTTGTTCAAGTTGCCATGCAGCTGCGCTACACCCTGTAGGTTCTATTGCGAAGAACGACTCATTCGCCTTGCAGATATAGCAGTTATTGGTTGGCAGTAATTGTTGTGTTTGAATTTTCATTAGGAGCGCGAGTATACGGACACTTAGTTATATGTCAACAGTGATAATAATTTATTTTTGAAAGTAGCGACAAGTTCAATCAACGTGATTACCATTATCATTTACATAAAACCCAGCATTTAACTGGTGTTTTCAACACTTACTTACACCTAAAAACCATGGCTCTAGAGTCTCTTTTGAAACTTGAGGGTTTCCGATTAAGCTTCCAGTGTTTGGTTTCAGGCCTGTGTTTTTTTTTACCTAAGATAATAACTAAGCTACTTTTTCTTATAGTCCCACGCTAACGCTTGTGGGTTTCCTGAAACGCACAACATGGAACCTAACGAGCACCAACATAGACATGTCCATAAGCAGCTTTGCAGCCGTTTTATGAATAAAGTACGTCAACGGAAACCCACAAGCGTTAGCGTGGGACTGACCACCCCGATCTCATCATGCTTCATATCCAGAACCGAACTGCGCAAAACTAAAATCTCATAGTCCGAGTTACATCATTCAAGCTCAAAACTCATACAGTTCAGTCCCACGCTAACGCTTGTGGGTTTCCTGAAGGTGGGCACGTATCAGTTAACAAGCACTGAAAGACCAATGCCGACTGAACTAATCTTTGTGGTAAATTAGAAATATAGTAAACCACCAAATTATTGATAGACGTAACAACCGATAAAGTGAGACACCAAACATGCTAAAACCTAACGGTCGAGTAGTCATGATATCGGGAGCTAATCGAGGCATTGGTCTGGCAACAGCACACGCACTATCTACCGCTGGTTACAGAGTAAGCCTTGGTGCACGCACCCCTGCGAGTATCGATTTATCGTCATTCGCGAATGAAGTAGCGGTTCACACGTGGGACGCTAACGATCAAGAAACATCAGCCCAATGGGCAGAAGCTACACGCAACCAGTTCGGCTCTATAGATGCGATTGTATTAAACGCAGGAATAATCGTTAACGCTGATTTGGAAACAGGCTTGGAATCAGACATGGACGATATGTGGAATGTCAATTTCAAAGGTCCGTTACGTCTGATCAGATCTGTACTGGCAGATCTCAAAGTCTGTGGTCATGGTCGAGTTGTTAATGTGGTATCACTCTCAGGCAAACGTTTATTAAACGAATCAAGTCTGGGTTACGCTGCATCGAAATTCGCTTCATTGGCATTAACCCACGCTATTCGTCGTAATGGTTGGGATAGCGGCATTCGCGCTACAGCCGTGTGCCCGGGCTTGGTAGATACCGATATGGTGACTAATGTAACAACACCGGAAGGTCAGTTTAAAATTACACCAGCCGCCATAGCAGCAACGGTCGCATACGCCCTATCCCTTCCGAATGACGCATCAGTGGCAGAGATACTGGTGAACAGTCGACTAGAACCCTCTTTCTAATTTATTCAACTGATCACCTTGGTAGAATCAAACAGCCGTTTTGGAATAAAACGTATTAACATAGAACACGCGAATATTTGTTCGCACACAAGGAGTGACATCATGAAAAACCAATACGAAAAACCGTTCTTTTGAACCATCCAGCAAACGTCGGCGTGGCTTCCCCTCTGAAACTCAAGTTAAACGCGGCCTAAGAAAAGTCGGCAGCGACAAATACTTAGTGGAAAAACTGGGCCGAAACGATCCCTGCCCATGCGGTTCTGGTCGTAGATTTCAAACGTTGTTGTATTCAGTCAAAGAGTCTTCAAGATTCGGCTAGAAACGACTACTATCGCGAGTAGAACCATGCAACTTGCATCGGACATAATGTCTGGTGCAGGTATTAGATCAGAGTTCTACCACTTGCCGTGGCCATAAAATATACAAACCAGCGAGCATTATCAGGCCACTACCGACAATCATGGAGTTGCTTAATTTTTCCCCGAAAACCAAAACGCCCAAGGCAATACCAAACAGCATACGAGAATATCTAAACGGGGTAACCGCCGATACCTCTCCGGTTCGCATAGCCATCATTAGTGCGGCATAGGCAATAACACCTGCGGCTATCGCACAAAGCAATAAAATCATGGCATTGACGCTTAACCCTAGAAATGATTTTGCATCCCACATTGAATACAAGCCACCGGCAACAGCCACTGCTAGAAAACCGTAAAAACCAAGGACCGCTGTGGTCAAAGAAGCGGGCGCGGCCCGTGAGGCAAGGTCTCGACCAGCAAGGCCCAGCATTCCTATAACGGCTAATAGTGAGAGCACAGAGAAGCTCGACGCCCCGGGCTTAACGACTATAAACACCCCGATTAAACCTAACAAAATGGCAGCCCATCTAGCTAACCCGACGCGTTCACCAAATAAAATAGCTGCACCTGCAACCACTACTATTGGGGTTGCCTGAAGAATCACAGTGGCTGAGGAAAGCGAAGTCAGAGTTACGGCGAGAAAATAAAACAGCCGCCCAGTTATCTCAAACAAAAAGCGATACCGCATCGGCTGTGAGAGTACTGCTCTAGAGAACAATTGTTCGGATCGAACCACGGCCACAAGCGCAAATACCATCGCGCCAATGAGTCCAAATAGAATAAGCACCTGGCCAATCGGCAGTACAACAGCCACCGCTTTAACCAGGGCATCCTCTACAGCGAACGCAGCCATTGCGAGCAGCATGCAGAGACTACCGATCAAATTCCCTCGACGATCCGCTTTTATAGAACTTTTCAAACTATTAATACGTGTACCTATTAGTGGCTTTAGCCCGCTGGAATAATCTTAGCTCTACCACCAACCTTTGCCACCCAGTGCGGCTGCCAGGCAACACCAAACACCTCAAGCTCTATATTCTTCTTTAACGGTGAAACGCTAATCACATCAATATCAGCCGCTATGCGAGTCCACTCACGGTCTATCTCAAGCATCTCTTGTTCATGCTTTTGAGTGAGCTCATCAAGTTGCGCTCTAAGCGCTCTAAGTTCTTCAACAGATTCGTTAACCGCGGCTTTTGCATTCTGTTTCTGCCGACGCTTAGTTAATGCCGAACTCACTCCCGAACGCCGACGACTTCCACCCCCAAATAGCCCACCAGCAATATTTGCTAAGGTTTTACCGTAGCTAACCATGGTTTCCATTTTTAATGCTTGAAGGGTGTCTTCGTCTTCTTCAAGGTCACGCTCCTCACGCCGAAGCTTAGTGTGCAATCGGTCTAACTGCTTTTCAAAGCGAGCTTGAACTTTTTCAATTTCAATATCTTCTTTGTCGTCCGCCGCATCGTTGCAGCGAGCCAGGAACTCCCGCTCAGATTCATTGGGGTCAGACGTAATTTTTAATTTGGCGTTGTGATACAACGGCAATACCGCTTCACGATAGATGTGATCAACATATTTTTTCGATAGTGACGATACTTTGCGTGAACTTTGCAAAATGGCATCCATCTCACCATAATGTACATCGTCTTCTGGCTCGTGATCTAGCTCATCATGGTCAATGGGATCAATGGCGAATTTTTCGAATGTTAAGTTGCTACGTTTTTCCGGGTCAGGAATAAATGCGGCATAACGACGGCGTTCGTTGTAGGAGCCTTTTCTATCAGTGTACAGCACATCAACCTGCATCATTAAACCAGGCAGATAGACCAAGCCAAGCTTTTCTGCATCATTCACAGATGCAGCACTATTGCCTTGCTGAAGTGCTCGATAAAAACTAACCTTGCGCGGCAAAAAGAACTCATCAAGACCCGATGCGACAGGCGCTCTTGTCTGTGTGTATTTTTGCATTGCCTTATTAACAGATTTTTTTGCTGTCGGCTCAGGCACAACTTCAACGGGTTCTGATGCAACCACTTTAGACCCTTTACGCTTTTTAGACTTTTGCGTTGACCCGCCTTGCACTGCCACCACAGGTTTCGCACGTGCATCACTACCTTCTTTAATCACACCTGCGAGTGCATTCAAATCTGCGATCCTATTGCGAGTCATTGGGCCCGCCATATAGTTCATTGCCCAGCGCGTCTGAAAAAGCTCAGGCCCTCCCCGGCTATGCACGTTGTTTATCATAAACACGCGCTTACCAAGGCCTGACAGCATCTTGTCTGACGCACTTCGATCAAAGCCGTTGCCGCTCGCACCCTGCAAACCATCGAGTAGTCGATCTTTATCTCTTTCCGTTTGCAGCCGGCCGATAAACCAGGTACCCGCGTTAGATAAGCCTTTGTAGTCAATATCAACAGGGTTTTGTGTTGCGACCACCATACCCACACCAAAAGCGCGCGCCTGCTTGAACATTCTTAACATCGGCTTTTTAGATGGCGGGTTGGCGGTAGGCGGCAGGTAACCAAAGATCTCATCAAAGTACACCATCGCGCGTAAACCAGTAGTACCCGACTGCGAGCGCATCCATGTTTCAATCGCCGAATACAGCAGCGTTACAATAAACATGCGTTCGGTTTCACTTAAGTGGGCGATATAAAAGATACTGTGTTTAGGCTTGCCCTCCGGTGTGTACAGCAGTGATTGTATATCGAGTGATTCCCCCGTGATCCAGGGGGCAAAAGAAGGAGCAGCAATAATGCTATTAAGTTTCATAGCAAGCGCCATTCGATCTTTCTTAGGATAAAACTGATCCACCGAAAAGAAACCAAGCTTTTCGAACGGTGGGTTTTGGGTTTGCATAATTAGCTCCCCCATATCTACATCTTTACCGGCCGCCCAGGAGTCGGCAATTATTTTTGATAACAAAATATGTTCGGGGTCACTTATCGGATCTATATCGTTCAGACCAATAAGACTCAATAGCGCGGTAACGGTACCTTCTATTTGTTCTAGTAAAACTTCCAGGTTAGCGTTCCAGTCTAGCTGCGGAGCTTTCAGCGATGCCAGAATACTAATGGGCTTACCCGAGGTAGAGCCCGGCGTGTAGACCGTTCGCTCTACGGCATCTTTTAAGCGCTGTATACGATCAGATCCAATTCCCCAGCCTGCAAGACCATTCTTCCAAAGCTTAGCGGTATCTTCTGCTGCCTGCTCTACAGTTACCCCTTCACGGCGGGCGTTATCGGCATTGATCCATGGTTTGAAATCTTCCGGCAACATCTCCGGGAAGTGCAACAGAAGATTGGTGATATCACCTTTGGGGTCAATCAATATGGCAGGCAAATTATTTAGTGCAGCCTCCTCCATGATATCGAGACACAAGCCGGTTTTACCTGAACCTGTCATACCCACCACTACGGCATGGGTAGTGAGATCATCGGGATCGTAGGTATACGCCTCTTCTGTAGTTTCACCTGTGTCGGCATCTACTCGACGACCGATATAAAACTCATTGGGATAATCTACTGATGACATACGTTATATAGTCCGAACAGATTGATCAAAAGAAAAACATAAGCAGGGATTGTTAAACAATACCTGAGGAAAAACAGATTGCAGCATTATTTGAAAAACGCCTTACAAACTGATGTGACTTTAATAACATCGTCTATTGTCACATCCTTATGCAACACTAGTCGAACCGTCTCGCCTGCACTGACGATAATTTTCTTAGACTCAAGATGCGCCGCTAATTCGGTCGCCACGCGTTTTCCGCAATGCAGAAACACCATGTTGGTTTGCACGCTGTCTTCTGTCATGTGTAGTTCGTCAATATCGCGCAATCCCTCAAACAATGCTCTTGCATGATCATGATCAAATTGCAGGCGATCTATATTTTCATTGAGTGCGACAATGCCGGCCGATGCAATGTAGCCTGCTTGTCGCATACCACCGCCAAGCATTTTTCTCCATCGGCGGGCATTATGAATAAAGTCAGCACCACCACATAAAACAGAACCTACCGGTGCACATAGCCCTTTGGATAAACACACTGATACCGAATCAAACGGCTGGCTAATATTTTTAACATCTACACCATGAAAAACTGATGCATTAAAAATTCTTGCACCGTCTAGATGGAGCAACAAACCTTTAGAGTCTGCAAGCTCTCTTACCGCGGGCAAGTAGTCCATAGGTAAGGCACGACCGTGCATGGTGTTTTCAAGCGCTAATAATCGGGTTTTGGCAAAGTGGACATCATCGGGCTTTATAGCAGCTTCTATATCTTCAAGTGCCATCGTGCAATCAGAGCGTGTAGGCAATGGCTGTGGCTGAATGCTACCTAGCACGGCAGCACCACCGCCTTCGTATTTATAGGTATGTGCGGTCTGTCCGACTATGTATTCATCACCTCTTTGACAATGGGTCAGTAGCGCAATTAAGTTGGTTTGCGTACCACTGGGAGCAAACAGCGCAGATTCAAAACCTAACTTCGCAGCCGCGAGCGCTTCTAGCTCATTAACGGTTGGATCAGCACCATAGACATCATCACCAACAACGGCCGATGACATGGCTTTTTTCATGTTTGCAGTCGGTGTGGTTACTGTATCGCTGCGCAGATCAATCATGGAGTTTGGCTACCAGTTGAATTTTAAAAGCGTTTGTATAAGTTTAAGACTGTGTTTTGTAGTATTCGTCCATCTCATCGACAAATGGCAACAGCCCTGGCTTATTCTCCGCAAGCTCTATGCGGTTAAGCCCATCAATTTCGTGAGGGAACACCAACCACTTGTCGGTCTCATGGATATAATAATTCGGCGTGATTGAAGTTCTGTTTTTTGTCGGCTTAAAATAGGGTGTGGCTATTCGAATGTCTGTTGGGGTATTTCGACGTGCCTTAGCGGTAAGTGTGTTTATCACACCTTGTACACTTAAGCCTGTGTCAAAGACATCGTCAACTATCAGTAGGGAATCATCAGCGTTGATGTTATCCACCAAATAATCTAAACCGTGCACACGTACCGGTGCTTCCAACCTGGCTTTTGCACTATACGAAGAGGTTCTTATTGAAATATGATCAGTATGAGTGCCGTAGTAGTCCAGCATTTCCTGCACTGCAATTCCCACCGGTGTACCACCACGCCACACACCCACTATAAAGTTTGGGCGGAAGCCATCTTTAAGAATATTAACAGCCAATCTCCATGAATCTTCCAGTAGAGATTGCGCTGAAATAAATAACTTGTCAGACATAGAGTTTGAGTGCCGGTTGATCTAGAGTTTTTGTAAATCTAGAGAAATTTGTTTTAGTGTCGCTACAGGGTCAGGTGCACCCGTGACTGAGCGCCCTATGACTAAATAATCCGCACCGCCCTCAACCGCTTTAACGGGCGTCATAACACGGCGTTGATCCGAAGCATCATCGCCTGCGAGGCGAATGCCCGGCGTCACCTTTATAAATCCTGGAAGCGTGGTATTAAGCATTGACGCCTCTAGTGGTGAACACACTACGCCATCACAACCCGATTTTTTCGCAAGTGTTGCCAACAGTTCGACCTGCTTATCAATCGGGTGTGTTACACCGACATCTGCAAGCTCACTTTGCTCCATGCTGGTAAGAACGGTAACAGCAATTAGTAGTGGTGCACGACTAGTCCCGCTATGCGCTGCATCATAGGCTGCGGCCATCATACGTTCACCACCGACAGCATGTACATCAACCATCCATACACCGAGATTGGCGGCCACACGAACCGCTGATGCAACCGTATTAGGTATATCGTGAAATTTAAGATCTAGAAAAACGTCAAAGCCATTTTTTTGCAATGCCTCTACTATTACAGGGCCTGCTGAGGTGAACAGTTCTTTACCCACCTTTACCCGACACAACGCTGGATCAAGTGTTTTAGCCAGTGACAAGGCCAGATCAGCAGTCGGCTTATCGAGTGCTACGATCACTTTTTTTTGATCACTCACCTTCAGCTCCAATAATAACTTTGACAGAATTCCAGTTTTCGCAACCCGGGCAATACCATTGTATTTGCTTGCAACGGTAACCACAGCGATCACACAGGTAAACCGGCTTTTCATCGGTGACATCACGCAGCATTTCAACTATGGCCGCTACTTTGGGTTTATCTTCAGGCTTGGTGAGCTCAAGTTCGTATTCAGCCCAGTCGCGCAACCCTTTAAGCGATGGCCGTTTGGCTAGTTGCTCTATAAAAAAGTCAGACGCCTGTTGCTCACCTTCAAGCTTACTGATGGAATCGCGTGCTAATTTGATTACGCTATAGCTGTTTTGTCTGCCACGTACGTACTCCAGATGATTGCGCAAAGCTTGTTGGTCACCGCTTTCATGCAGAGCTGAAAAATAGGACTCTGCAATTTCCGGCACTAACTCAGGGTGATGTTTTTCAATCTGTTCAAAATTCGCAATCGCCTCAGGGTATTTTTTTAGCCTTATGCAATGACGGCCAAGCATAACCAAAGCCCTGCTGCACTGGGGCTCGGCCTTTAAGGCTTTTTGCAACCACTGGTAGGCGTCTGTTGCGTTATCTTCTATTTCAGCAATTGCTGCGAGCTCACAACAGTATTGGGCCTGCAGTGCATTTTTTTCTGACGCATCTAATGAAGTGTTAGCACCCGCTAAATCGATGGCTGCCTGCCACTCTTGCTGCTTTTCATACAAGCGCAATAAACTCGCTTGTGAAGCTGCATCATTAGGGTTGTCTTTGACCAACGGTTTTAGCAAAGCCTCTACCCGATCAAGCAAACCGGCACCGGCGTAATCACGCGCGAGTTCAAGTTTGATTTTACGTTGCTGATCAGCCGACAGACTACCCTTTGACAGCAAATGCTCATGCACGCCGATTGCACGCGAGTATTCACCGCGACGCCTGAATGCATCGCCCATAGTGAGGTAGAGCTCAACAGATTGATCATCTACTGCATACTGTTCGAGCAGATTGTTGAGCTCAGGGTCTCGCTCTACCCGATCATCGTGATCTGGCAACAGAGAAGACAAATCTGTGCTGCCTCCGCGGGTAAACACACGCGACAGATTAGATAGGGAATGACGAAGTTTTTCGTACCCGATGAGCCAGCCAGCAAAGCCCGCCAGCAACACCAGCCACCAGGAAAATTCCATTGATATAGTTAAGAGTAGTGTCAGCCGTAGCCTGTACTCTAATTCTGACGATCTACCGTCAGATTGTCGAGCAATTGCTTTATAAGGTGGAAATTAAATTGCGACAGAGATATATCTGTCCGGCTGCGTCTTTGATTCGATTAATACCGACAATTGATACCGACAACCAGGTGACTGTCGGCAATCAAAACAGCTTAAGAATCTGTGCCTGTTTTCTTTTGGTCGTCAGCAGACAAATTATCGCTTTGGTTGGCGCTTTGATTGGTAGAGTCGCTACTTGGTGGATTCACGTTAACGCGCTCACGTAGCTCTTTACCGGGCTTAAAATGAGGTACATGCTTACCTGTTAAGGCAACTGCATCACCTGATTTCGGGTTGCGACCCATACGCGGTGGACGAAAATGGAGACTGAAGCTTCCAAAGCCACGAATCTCTATGCGCTCACCGGTCGACAACGATTGGCTCATTCTTTCAAGCAAGCCTTTAACTGCCAGCTCAACATCACGTAGTGCAAGATGAGATTGGTTGTCGGCTAATGCCTCGATCAGATCAGACTTTGTCATCGGCCATCACTCCAGGGGTTAGTGCATTAAATAAGTTAGTCGCAAGGCGCCCATAGCCGGGCGCCTAACAATACTTACTACTCTTCTTCTGAACCGCTGCTTACGTCCGCAGCATCATCAGAACTTGCCGCTTCTGCTGGTGCCGTATCATCAGCCGGCGCCTCATCTGCGGTTTGTATGCCACCATCGTCCTTGGATGTCATTTGTTCTTTCATTAGATCGCCAAGAGTGGTCGGGGCATCATTTGAACCTTGCGCATAATCACGCATTGCCTCGCCTTCTTCCTCGTAGTCTTTCGCCTTAATTGAAAGCGAAATGGCACGAGCTTTACGATCAATGTTAATGAACTTGGCTTCGAGCTCTTCGCCCTCTTTTAAGTGCATTTTGAGATCTTCAACACGATCACGAGAATACTCGCTAGCGCGTAAGATGCCCTCTACACCGTCACCAAGATTCACCATCGCTGCTTTTGTATCGACTTCTGTGATGATGCCTTTAATGATGGAGCCTTTCG
Organism: uncultured Granulosicoccaceae bacterium; assembly: GCA_937927895.1. Lineage (GTDB taxonomy): Bacteria > Pseudomonadota > Gammaproteobacteria > Granulosicoccales > Granulosicoccaceae. The sequence goes on from CALGKA010000114.1 coordinate 23,449, forward strand.
GATTATCAGCGACAAACTGACCGAATGGATCTTGCTCAAGCTGCTTCACACCAAGAGAGATTCGCTCACGCTCTGGGTCAACCGCCAAAACAATGGCTTCGATCTCCTGGCCTTTCTGGAAATTGCGAACGGCTTCTTCGCCAGTATCGTTCCAGGAAAGGTCAGAAAGGTGGATCAGGCCGTCAATGCCGCCTTCAAGACCAATAAAGATTCCGAAGTCAGTGATTGATTTAACCTTGCCAGAAACACGGTCATTCTTGTTGAAGTTCTGTGAGAATTCATCCCAAGGGTTTTGCTTACACTGCTTAACACCAAGCGAAATACGACGACGCTCTTCGTCGATGTCTAGGATCATAACTTCCACTTCATCGCCCAACGCTACTACCTTATTCGGGTTAACGTTGCGGTTAGTCCAATCCATCTCTGAGACGTGGACAAGACCTTCAACACCCTCTTCGATCTCAACAAAGCAACCGTAGTCTGCGATGTTTGTGACTTTACCGAAGATACGAGTATTTTCAGGGTAACGACGAACCAGATCTGCCCATGGATCATCACCCAATTGCTTAAGACCCAGTGATACACGATTACGCTCGCGATCAAACTTAAGGACCTTAACTTTCATTTCCTGACCAACTTCTACCACTTCACTTGGGTGCTTAACACGCTTCCACGCCATATCAGTGATGTGTAGCAGGCCGTCAATGCCGCCAAGATCAAGGAACGCACCGTAATCGGTAAGGTTCTTGACGATACCAGTAACTTCCTGGCCTTCCTGCAGGCTTTCAAGCAGTTGCTCACGCTCTGCGCTGTATTCTGATTCAACCACTGCACGACGCGAAACAACCACGTTGTTACGACGACGATCCAACTTAATAACTTTGAATTCAAGCTCTTTGCCTTCAAGGTAAGAAGTGTCACGTACTGGACGGACATCTACCAATGAACCTGGAAGGAAGGCTCTGATATCGTTGATTTCAACAGTGAAACCACCTTTGACCTTACCTGTAATATTACCGGTAACGATCTCTTCTGTTTCTTGAGCTTTCTCAAGCACAGCCCATGAGCGCGCGCGCTTGGCTTTTTCACGTGAAAGGCGAGTTTCACCGAAACCGTCTTCAACGGAGTCCAGGGCTACTTCAACCACTTCACCGACGGTTACGGTCACATTGCCGGTTTCGTCGAAAAATTGTTCTACCGGAATAACACCTTCCGATTTTAGTCCAGCGTGGACCATGACAAAGTCACCGGTAATTTCTACTACCGTACCGGTAAGGATGGCACCGGGTTTCATTTGGGTTTGAGCAATACTTTCCTCAAACATCTCAGCAAAAGATTCAGACATTAATTAATGATTCCAAGAATAAATTTCAGTGCTAGCGACAATCCTGGTCGAAGCAAGGCGATTAAAAGAAACTGCGATCCATCGCAGTGGTTAGTGTAATTATAATCTATTTCCAGCAAAATCAAGCACTTTTGTGACCACCTCTTCAATGGTCTGGGTGCTAGAGTCAATGGTAATAGCATCTGCAGCGGCCACTAAGGGCGCAATTTCGCGGTTGTAGTCGCGATCATCACGCTCGTTAATGTCTGCAAGCAAGCCGACAATATTAGCTTCTATTCCCTTTTCTATCAACTGTTTATGTCTTCTTTGAGCGCGAATTTCCGCACTTGCTGTTAGATAAATCTTTAATGGCGCATCAGGAAAAACCACAGTGCCCATATCCCGGCCATCAGCGACTAGGCCTGGCGGCCTTCTCCAACGCAACTGCCGATCCAGCAATGCCGTACGAAATGGCGCAATAGTGGCGATCTGCGAGGCACGTAAGCCGACTTCTTCGCGGCGCAGCTCACTTGTCACGATTTCACCTTCCAGCAGCACATCACTGCCACCACAAGCACTACGCTTGAAGGTAACAGGTGCGATCATGACTAGTTCGACCAGGGAATCGACGTCATCTGCAGCGATCTCTCGATTTAGAGATGCCAATGCCATAACCCGATACAGTGCCCCACTATCTAAATAGTTGTAAGCCAAATGTTCAGCTACCGCGCTTGCGATCGTACCCTTGCCTGAACCGCTCGGCCCATCAATGGTAATCACAGGCGCTAGTGCTGCGTCAGTAGGCTTTGCAGGGCTTCTCTTTGGCTTAGCAGGAACCTTTGATCTTTTTATAGTCGTCTCGATATCACTCATAAGCACCGCCTCTCAATCAGTGGAATCTACCTTCATTCCTAATTCTGACATCAAATCAAAGAAGCCCGGAAATGATGTTTCGATATGCTGGGTATCATTTACCGTAATCGGCCCGCTCGAACCTAGAGCTGCCACACAAAAAGACATCGCGATACGGTGATCAAAGTGCGTTTCAACCACCCCGCCTGTGATTTGTGACCCGTTTATGATCATGCCATCTTCGGTGGCGGTGGCATCGACACCGATGGCAACCAAACCCTCTGCCATCGCGGCGATGCGGTCGCTCTCTTTTACACGCAGTTCTTCAGCGCCAGTAATACGTGTCGTACCTTCAGCCATTGCCGCTGCAATGAATACCACGGGTAGTTCATCAATGGCGAGCGGCACCAGGCGCTCTGGAACATCAATGCCTTTAAGGTTTGCACTTTTAATATGAATATCGGCAATAGGTTCAGCGCCTGCCATGCGTTCATTTTTAATGGTCAAATCAGCGCCCATCAATTTTAGGATATCAATCACACCGGTGCGGGTCGGATTAACCCCGACCCCGGTAATAGTGACATCTGAATCTTTAGCGATACTGGCTGCCACCATAAGAAATGCCGCAGATGATATATCGGCGGGAATAACCAAGTCACACGCTTGCAATTTGCCACACCCTTGCAGGGATATTTTATTGCCATTGGTTTCTACCGCATAGCCAAACGATCGCAACATACGTTCAGTGTGATCGCGGGTGGGGGCAGGCTCCGTAACACTAACCTCGCCTTTTGCATACAAGCCCGCAAGCAATACACAAGACTTCACCTGTGCACTGGCGACCGGTAAATCATAATGGATAGCATTAATCGCACTTACAGGCTTAATGTTTAATGGCGGCTTACCTTGACTATCACCGCTTATATCTGCACCCATCTTTTGTAAAGGCGTTATTACCCGCCCCATAGGCCGACCGGAAAGTGATTCATCGCCAATGATCGAAGAACCAAAATGTTGTGCGGCCAGTATCCCTGCTATTAAACGCATACCAGTTCCAGCGTTACCCATATCAATAACCCCGGTAGGCGCACGTAAACCGTTCAAGCCAACACCTTTAATGGTTAAGCTGGTTTCATTAAAGCGATCTATTTCAACGCCCATACTTTGAAACGCCCCGGCAGTATTGAGGCTGTCTTCACCTGCCAAAAAACCCGTTACGTTTGTAACGCCGTCGGCTAGAGAACCAAAAATTACAGCCCGATGCGAACAAGATTTATCACCTGGCACTGTAACGACACCATTCATGCTGCCACCTGCCTGCAACGTGGTGTTTATGCTTTTCATGCTATGCCTTCGCTTATATTGTGTATTGGGTTTAACGTTTATTTATCTATGACACTCGTACGAGCGCAGTATATTTAATTCTTACACTTCAGTGGTTTTATCATCATTAACCATCTTATCCACTGAGTCTGCCGGTAATACTTTGGTATCACGTGTCTCTTTAGCAGTGGCGAACAATTGCTCTAACGCACTGCCATCTTTCTTATCAATGGCGTCTACCAGAGTATCAAGCCCGTTCTGAAACTCAGACAACGCTTCAAGCAATGCTTGCTGATTGTACAAACAAACGTCCCGCCACATGACAGGATCGCTTGAGGCAATGCGCGTGTAATCTGCAAAGCCGCCACCGGTGTGATGCAGCAATGGTGATTTTTGATCCATGCGGTGCAGAGTTTCTACCAGGCTAAACGCCAACATGTGCGGCAAGTGACTAGTGGCCGCAAACACTTGGTCGTGGTGTGCTGGCTCCATTACCTCAAGCTTCGCACCCGTTGCTCGCCAAAGCTCAGAAACAACATCTACCGCTTCAACGGATGTTTCTTCCATGGGCGTTAGTATTAAGCGCTTGTTTTCATAGAGTGTTGCGAATCCCGCTTCTACACCGCTGTGCTCAGTGCCGGCAATCGGGTGCGCCGGTACGAAGTTTTGAAAGTGCTGCATCCACTGGCGCGCTGAATCTATCACGCTTTGTTTTACAGAACCCGCATCCGTCACAATAGTCGTAGGCGCCAACGCAGGGGATATTTCCTGTAGCACTCGATCGATCGCACCGACAGGAGTCGCAAGCAAAACGATATCACTGCCCTCTACTGATTCTGGTAGAGAAGTGTTCCAAGTATCAATGATGCCGCGCTCAACCGCGCGCTCAAGGCTACGCTCTGAACGACCAGCTCCAACGATGTGCACATTGAGCCCCGCCGCGCGCAAGCCCAGTGCAAATGAACCGCCAATCAAACCGACGCCAATAATGGTGATCTGAGTCATTCTGTTAAAGAACCAACCTAAAAGAGATAGCGCAAAAGTGTTAACCCGATCACCCCAAACTGCCAAAAGCCTATGACCGCACCAGCTAACCGTGTCCAGCGCGTAGTTTACAGGGAACTAAGTAATATTGCTTTGCCAGGCAAGGACCAAAAATGTGAATCACGACCTTAGCTGTGGCGCACTACCTGCACCTGCTTTACCGCTGATTTACGTAAACGCCGCGAGCCATTGGTATTTTTAGGTCCACCGGATACTGGACCAGACGCTAAGGCCATTGAACGGCACCGGGAACGACAATACAGTCGCTATAGAGAATTTTTAGCATGCCATTGCTTACAAACACAATGCACTCAAACAGTTCATTACTACCAGCCGAGTCTGGCTGTACTCCTCGACGTTCGCCTTGGCTTGCGTTAGTACTACCCATCACACTAGTGGCAGGCTGCGCTAGCGGACCTAATTCACGCGATATCATTGACTATACCGTCACTGAAGCAGAATATTACGCCGCCACCACACCAGTGCAGCAAGTAGCAGAGGCTATTCCAGCGCCGCCCTCGCAAGCATCTTGGCAAGCGCCTTCTATGCAAGCGCCTTCAATGCAAGCTCCGTCTATGCCAGCACCAACTATTGCTGCGGCAGAAGTTGCGGCCATGCCGGAAATCCCCAAACCACTACAACAACCTGCAGTTGAACCACCGGCTGCCGCTGCTGTCGCGTTCGCTGAGCCACCAGCTGCTAAGCCAGCGCCCCTTGCATCACTACCTACTGAAGAACCTGTACTTGCCAGTGCCATCGGCACAACAGGTTTTGGTAAATCAATTTACGCAGTAGCCGGGCTTGGTGGAGCCAGATTAAGCCCCGACACCACCGCTGTAGAAGGCTGGACCCCGGACGACACCGTTTCAGGTGGCGGCCAAATAACTGTCGGCGCTGACTTAAGCAAACGTCTTTCATTAGAGGTGCACTCAGGTGACTTCGGCAGTGCTGGTTTATCACCGCTGGGTCGAGTTGAGTACTACATGAATGGTGTTAGCGCACTTTTATATGCCGGTAAAAACGTTGACCGATATCGTCGCCAAGGCTTAAACGGTTATGCCCGCGTAGGCTTCAACCAAATACGCAACAAGCCTATTGGTGAAGTCCCGTTTATCGAACAAACGTCTACCACGCCATCAGTTGGCCTGGGCGTAGAATACAATACACGTTCAGGCATAGGCTTCAGAGCAGATGCCGTTGCGTATAACAGTGATGTTCAGTACGGCCAGCTAGGCATGCTTTACCGCATGGGCAAAAAACCCCAACGCGCAAAACTTGCAACTGCCGATAACAACACTGAAGTAGTCACGTTAGACGCAGAACCACTGTTAGGAGCGGCCACCCCTGCTATGGATCTTCCAGAGCTTTCTCTTGATAACACTACCGATATGCGCCTTGAACAAGTAGTTGATGAGCAGCTTCTATACACTACTGATCAAGCTTCGGAATCTTGCATGCAGTTAAACGGCACACTACACGGCGTTAACTTCTTTCGCGGTTCAGCTAGCTTGACGAAAGCGGCAACCAATATACTTAACAATGTTGCGGAAACACTCAACAGTTGCACTAACCGCCTAGTGGTTATTAACGCACACACTGACAACGAAGGCAGCGCTTTTGACAACAACGCACTTTCTAAGAACCGTGCTCGTTCAGTGGTTAGGCACTTAGCACGTCAAGGCGTGAGCCTGGATAGAATGAATCCGGTGGCCTACGGCGAAAGCAGCCCTGTGGCCTCTAACAAAACGCTTGAAGGTCGTATGCGTAACCGCAGAGTTGAAATCAACGTACAGTAGTCACAAGCTTCAACTAAGCCCGCGCAGTCTATGACCGCGCAGGCTTTTTTGTGAGCACAAGCTTTAGTTAAGCCCTATACCTTACGCACCTTCATAATGCCTTCAATAGAAAGTATCGCCTCAAGCGTATCACTTGGAATTTCCTTTTCAACGTCAATCAACGTGTAGGCAATAGCACCTTTTGATTCATTGATCATATGCTCTATATTCACCGACGACTGACCCAACTGATGCGAGATCTGACCTACCATATCCGGTACGTTTTTATGGATAATCACTAGCCGGTAGTCACTCTTTCGAGAAAGCTCAACGTTTGGAAAATTAACGGAGTTACGTATATTTCCGTGCTCAAGAAAATCTTGTAACTGATCAGCTACCATTATTGCGCAGTTAACTTCCGCCTCTGCTGTGGATGCACCCATGTGCGGCATGGTAATCACACCCGCATGATCAATGGTATCTCTGGTAGGAAAATCCGTAACGTATCTTTTTAGCTTACCGTCAGTCAGCGCTTTTAAAACCGCAGCATCGTCAACAATACCCGCACGTGCGAAATTAAGCACAACAGCGCCATCTGGCATGGTCGCTATACGCTCAGCATTAACCAGGTTTTTAGTCGCATCAATCAACGGAACATGCACTGTTACAAACTCGCTGCGCGCAAAGACGTCGTCAATGCTACCAGCCTTCTCGACTATTCGATTAAGCTTCCATGCGTTGGCAACGGTAAGACCAGGGTCAAAAGCGACAACATCCATACCCAAACCAGCGGCTGCATTCGCCACCTCTACCCCGATAGCACCCAGACCAATAACACCTAGCGTGCGACCAGGCAGCTCTCGACCGACAAATTTCTTCTTGCCGCCTTCGACTTCCTTATCAAGTTCATCACCACTTGATGAAAGTGCACCTGTGTAGTCAACGGCTTCGTATAAATTTCGCTCAGCCATAAATAAAGCCGCCAATACCAACTCTTTCACGGCATTAGCATTAGCGCCCGGCGCATTAAACACTGGCACGCCCAATTCAGTTAGCCGTTCAACGGGGATATTATTCACGCCAGCACCGGCACGACCTACCGCTTTTAGCTGGTCACCGAACTGCATATCGTGGAGTTTTTGTGAACGAAGCATAATTGCATCCGGGTTCGATGCGCCATCGTCAAGGGTGAATTTTGATTCATCGAAACGCTTTAAACCAAGCGGTGAAATATTATTGATCGTCTGTATTTGATAAGGCACTGAGCCGTAATCCCTTTTACTTAAAGCATTAATATTCAAATGAAATTCGACGTTACGAATGGCATAACAAAACCAATATGCAGCACACAATGCTCTTTAACAAAAAGCACTGGCTTGCTTATCTACGAATTTCAAAACGACCGGCAATTGTGCAGGAACGACTCGATTATGTCCAGAAAAATACGTGCTTTTTAGCTTTTATTCGACAGTTAGTTTTGCAAAGATATTTACCTAATTGACAGGCACCTCAACATAATAGAAATGCCTACAATTGCTCAGTTAAACACCGTACCGATTGCGAATTTCAGTTAATAAATGGAACGCGTGAGAAGCTCTGTGGATCGCAAAAAACTACGTCTTTAAGGCCTGACAGTTGGATTTACAGTACCCCGGCGGAACACATACCACCGGGAATAATCTATGCTTATTCGTCTTCAGAGTCAGTATCTGAATCGCTATCTGTGCCGTTGGTATCGTCAGATTCTTGATTTGCGGAATCTTCATCCACAGGGTTATCTTCAGGTGCAGACTTATCATCTGGCGCGGCATCAGCAGTTGAATCGGAGTCGACCGGAGCGCCACCTACCTCACCCTCAATAACATCATCATCGTCTTCGTTAACGACGCGCACCAGTTGCACTAGCTTTTCATCATTGGTTACTCTGATAAGTCGCACACCTTGCGTGTTACGACCCAAGACACTAATGCCATCAACGGCGGTACGGATTAATGTACCGTTGTCGGTAATAAGCATAACTTCATCGGTATCCTGCACCTGAGTCGCGCCCACTACCGCACCGTTTCGATCAGAGGTTTTTATATCAATAACGCCTTTACCACCGCGGCCCTTAGCAGGGTATTGATCAGTTGCACTGCGTTTACCATAGCCATTTTCAGTGGCGGTAAGGATATCGCCCTCTTCCTCAACAACAATCAGCGCGATAACGCTTTCAGACTCCTCTATTTTAATGCCACGTACACCTGCAGCGGTACGGCCCATCTGACGCACTGCATCTTCCATAAAGCGCATGGCTCGACCACTACTTGAGATCAGCATGATATCCTGGCCGCCATCAGTTAGCGCCACATTGATTAGTTCATCTTCATCACGCAGCGCAATGGCAATAATGCCGTTAGCACGTGGACGTGAGAAATCAGCCAATGATGTTTTCTTAACAACACCGTTGCGCGTGGCAAAGAATACAAATTGATCTTCGGAATATTCACGAACCGTTAATACTGCACTGACTCTTTCATTTTCTTCAAGCGGTAACAGATTAACGATTGGCCGACCGCGCGCACCACGACTAGCAATTGGAAGCTCGTAAACACGTTTCCAGTACACCTTACCAACGCTTGTAAAGAACAAGACGGTGTCGTGCATACTGGCGACAAATAGCTTGTCTATGAAATCTTCGTCTTTCATTGACGTAGCAGACTTGCCCTTACCGCCACGCTTCTGCGCGGTGTAGTCAGATAATGGCTGCGCCTTGGCATAACCTGCATGCGAAAGCGTGACGACTACATCTTCATCAGAGATTAAGTCTTCGACTGTCATCTCTGAGTGATCAATCATGATTCTGGTACGGCGTTCATCACCGTATTGCTCAAGCACTTCGTTGAGTTCGTCACGTATTACTTCGCGCAGACGATCAGGGTTTTCTAGAATTTCCATAAAACCTTCAATACGGGTAAGAATCTCACCGTACTCAGTAATGATTTTATCTTGCTCAAGGCCTGTTAAGCGATGCAAGCGGAGATCAAGAATCGCTTGTGCCTGTGCAGCAGACAAATGGTAGCCATCATCAAGGAGGCCGAATTCATCGCCCAGGTTATCCGGCTTTGAGGCAGCAGCACCCGCTCTTTCAAGCATATCGACTACATAACCGGGCTTCCAAACCCCTGCTATCAGCTTTTCCTTAGCCGCTGGCGGATTCGGTGAGCCTTTAATCAATTCAATGATCGGGTCAATATTGGCAAGTGCGACAGTCCAACCTTCCAGAATATGAGCACGCTCACGAGCCTTGCGCAGGTCAAAAATAGTACGGCGTGTAACCACTTCACGACGATGGCGAATAAAGGCATTTAGGATCTCTTTGAGTGTTAATAGACGCGGTTGCCCTTCTATTAACGCCACCATGTTGATACCAAACACGGTTTGCAGCTGAGTTTGCTTATAAAGCTGATTCAGCAACACATCACCCGGCTCACCACGGCGTAGCTCAATAACCATACGCATGCCGTCTTTGTCTGATTCATCACGAAGCTCGGTGATGCCTTCTATCTTTTTGTCTTTTACTAGCTCTGCTATTTTTTCAAGCAAGCGAGCCTTGTTAACCTGATACGGGAGCTCGGTAACGATAATGGTGTCTTTACCGGTTTTTTCGTTGTGCTCTACTTCAGCCACGGCCCGAACATGGACTCGGCCACGGCCTGTTTCATAGGCTTCTCGTATGCCACGCGCACCGTTGATAATGCCGTGTGTGGGGAAATCCGGCCCTGGAATGTGCTCCATTAACTCTGGCAATGAGATATCAGGGTTGTCAAGCATGGCAAGAGTGCCGTTGATAATTTCTGAAATATTGTGCGGCGGTATATTGGTTGCCATACCCACTGCAATACCAGACGAACCATTGATCAATAAATTAGGAATGCGTGCAGGCAATACCGCAGGTTCAGTTTCTGAACCGTCGTAGTTATCGGTGAAATCAACCGTTTCTTTGTCCAGGTCTGCCAGTAGTTCTTGTGCGATACGCGCCATACGAACTTCTGTGTAACGCATAGCGGCTGGTGAATCACCGTCTATAGAGCCAAAGTTACCTTGCCCATCAACCAACATATAGCGCATTGAAAACGGCTGTGCCATTCGAACAATGGTGTCGTAGACAGCTGTATCACCGTGCGGGTGATATTTACCGATCACGTCACCGACAACACGCGCCGACTTTTTATACGACTTGTTCCAATCGTTGCCGAGCTCACTCATGGCGTATAAAACACGCCGGTGAACTGGTTTTAAACCGTCTCTGACATCAGGCAGTGCACGACCCACGATTACGCTCATGGCGTAATCAAGGTACGACTGGCGCATTTCGTCTTCGAGATTTACCGGTAAGATTTCTTTAGCAAAATCAGCCATTTTTAATCAGTGATTACTCGAGGTTACAGTTGCGGGGAAGCAATTTTAGAAGGGCATTTATTCACTTCCAAATGATACCACAGACTCCTTATTAATAGGCGAGTTTTAGCACCCCGGAAAATGATAAAAATTGAGACCAGAATTAATAACTTAGTTGCCAAAATTTCCGCCATATGTTGAGGCCGGTGAACATCGGTGGAAACATTGACCACTTGCCGCCCGCAGGCCACAACGTTATGGTTCACAGCATGAATAAAAATCCCATTGCCCTACACCCGCGCTGGATAGTTTGCGTGGATGACGCCAACCGCGTACTGGAAAACCATGCGCTTATAATTAGCGACGACAAAATCGACGATATTGTTCCATGGCCTGATGCGCATCAACAATACGCCAACATAGAGGTGATTGAGCTGCCGCAGCAGGCACTATTACCCGGGCTGATCAACACCCACACACACCTCGCCATGAACCTGCTGCGCGGCTATGCCGACGACCTACCACTGATGGCATGGCTCAATGATCATATCTGGCCCGCAGAAGGCGCTCACGTGAATCAACAATTCGTCGCAGACGGCACACGCCTGGCCATCGCCGAATCAATACAAAGCGGCGTTACCTGCTTTAACGACATGTACTTCTTCCCTGATGTAGTCGCTGAAGTGGCGCACGAAATCGGCATGCGCGCCAGCATTGGATTAATAGCGCTAGACTTCCCTACCGTGTGGGCGCAGAACGCCGATGAGTACTTAAGCAAAGGCGTAGCATTACACCGGCAACTGCAGTCAAGCAAACTGATCAGCACCATGTTAGCGCCACATGCACCGTATACGGTTTCTGAAGAACCACTAAAAAAGATTGCTCAACTACGTGATGAGTTGGGCATTGGTATTCATATGCACATACATGAAACTCAGGCCGAAGTAGAACAGTTTGAGGAACAGCATGGCATGCGTCCGTTAGCAAAGCTTGAAAAGCTTGGCTTACTTAACGAGCGACTCTGTGCCGTGCATGTAACACAAGCAACAGACAAAGAAATTGAAGCACTGACCAAACACCAATGCCACGTACTACACTGCCCTGAATCCAATTTAAAGTTAGCCAGCGGCATAGCACCCATCTCTGCAATGACAGACGCCGGTATTAATATAGCCATGGGCACCGATGGTGCCGCCTCTAACAATGACCTAGACCTACTGGGTGAAACACGTACCGCAGGCTTTATTGGCAAGGTAGCCGCTGACAACGCCGCCGCTTTACCTGCAAGCCAACTGCTACGCATGGCTACTATTAACGGCGCAAAAGCACTGAACTTAGATAAGATCACAGGCTCAATTGAAAAAGGCAAACAAGCCGATTTAATCAGCGTTGATTTTAATCAAATATCTATGCAGCCAGTATACGATCCTATTTCGCATTTAATTTATAGCGCCAACAGAGACAATATAAAAAATACCTGGGTAGCCGGTAAGCGCTTACTCAAAAACAGACAACTGACCACTATGGATGCCAGCAGCCTTATCGATAACGCACACGAGTGGGCGCTGAAAATAAAAGGCAATCAGTCATGAGCATTGCAAACCCAAAAGACCAAAGCGTAGACAAACCTGATAACGTCGATACAAACGAAATAGACAAATTCAGTGAAATCGCCAGCCGTTGGTGGGATACAGAAAGTGAATTTAAACCCCTGCACGATATCAACCCGCTAAGGCTACACTATATTAACCAACACGCCCCACTTGAAGGCAAACGGGTACTAGATGTCGGATGCGGCGGCGGAATCTTATCAGAATCTATGGCACAGCTTAACGCGAATGTAACGGGTATAGATTTATCAGCACCCGCGATTGAAGTTGCCACCTTGCATGCAATGGAAGCAGGCGTTGAGAATCTACAATACAAGTGCTGCAGTACAGAAGAATTCGCAGCAGAACACGCTGGGTCATTTGATATTGTTACCTGCATGGAAATGCTTGAACATGTGCCAGAACCAGAAGATATAGTCCAAGCCTGTCAAACGCTATTAAAGCCTGGTGGTGCGGCCTTTTTCTCTACATTAAACCGCAACGGTAAATCATGGCTTATGGCTATTGTAGGTGCCGAATACCTACTTAATTTAATACCTCGTGGCACCCACGATTGGGATCGTTTTATTAAACCATCAGAACTCGCCAGTTGGTGCAGGCAATGCGATTTACAGACTGAAAACATCACCGGACTGCACTATCAGCCGCTGAGCAAAACGTATTCAACCGGGCCCAACACCGACGTAAACTACATGATGTTTTTAACCAACAACGCTTAAACAATAGCAGCCAACCATAGCCACTTCCAACCATGGCCACTTATATATGTCCCACCCGCAAGCAGTGTTTTTTGATCTCGATGGCACATTGATCGACACAGCACCAGACATGGGTGGCGCACTTAACCGCATGCTTAAAGAGCGGCAGCGCTCATTAGTCCCCGCAGAAATTTATCGTGCGCATGTATCTCATGGCTCAATTGCATTATTAAGGCTGGGCTTTCCCGAGCTTGATCCAGCTACCGAGTTATTTGATCTAAGAACAGAATTTTTAGCCATTTATAAAGCGCACATCGCCCACGAAAGCGCACTTTTCGAAGGCATGGAATCGGTACTTAGCACGCTTGAAGCCGCTAACATTCCATGGGGCATTGTTACCAACAAACCTGAAGCGTTAACCCTTAAGTTACTTGACGCCATGGATATCACCAAACGTTGTTGCAGCATTGTAGCCGCAGACACCACAACCCACGCTAAACCACACCCGGCGCCGATGAAACTTGCTTGTAAACGTGCCGCGGTAGATCCCGCAAAGTGCTTCTATGTCGGCGATGCACAGCGTGATATCGAAGCCGGACGCAGCGTTGAAATGAAAACTTTTGTGGCCGACTGGGGTTACATTGATAATACAATAGACGATTCGTATTCCTGGGGCGCTGATTTTCACCTGCAAACCCCTGAAAAACTGCTGAATTACCTTTAATTCGACCAACTCTTGACGCATCAATTCCAGGTAAGCATTAACGCTCTGTGTAGCGTATAAACCCCCACCAAACCGCCACAAAACTTATCACTACAGCCACCTATACTCCTGAAATTGCTTATGCAAATAGAGGAGTAAAAAAGTGAAGAATACATTTTCAAAATGGCCTGGCGCCTGGGAGCGCCATCTAATTAGACGCCACTCACACCCTCACTACTTCGGCTCCGGCACTAAAACCACAGAACAAGATCTAATCGAAGCAAAAGCTCGCGACCAACAAGAGCTAGCGCAGTTTCACAGCAGCCTACAAACAATTGTTGACCGTACCACGGAGCTAAATGAAGAAAGCAGTGCCAACACGATAATGGCTTTGAAAAAGGATCTGGAAATCTGTCACGACACAGCCTTTGGACTGGCCGCAGATCTAAGTGATCAAAAAGCCGCTATTGCAGCACTCAATGATGTAATCACCACTGCCATGCGGCGCACACTACGCGACAAAGACGAACCCAACCATCTACGCCTGATTCAAAACGAGTCCAAACGGATCTCACAACTAAGCCGCCTTCAATACCCTATTGTCTGCGATTTACTGCGATCCATAAGCCCAATACCCAAAGGCGAACTCACTGCCGCCCTGCTTTCAGAATCAGAAGCCGCCTATATTACAGCGCTAGAAGTCATGAGCCGCAACGATAAAGAATACTTAGCCAAAAGAATTGATACAATCATCGACTCACTCAATTTTGAAAAATATATAAGTAAGGCCATTCGCAAGCGCGATCTATTGCGCAAGAACCTGCCTGATCTACCTATCAATAACGAAGAGCCGGCAATGAGCTAGATCCCAAGCTTAAATTCGGCAACAAAACCGGTTGCCAATGACCAAAAAATCAATACTCAGTAAAGCCACCAAAGCACACACAATCGTACGTGCCATCTTAATGAGCACCTCCCAATGACAAACGCCAACACCGGTGGCGTTGAAGAGTGGATAGATAAAGCGCTACCCGCAGGCAGCGGCAGATACTATGCAGCCCTTCACAGCGACTCCAGCCTACAGTCAAGACAAAAACTATACGCCACACTAATTTCGATTTTCAGCAAGCTAGGTTTTCAGAGCCGCGAAATTGAAGTAGCCAGGCACAAACTAGAATGGTGGCGCACAGAACTAGAAAAAGAAACCCACAACCACCCTGTGATGGTTGCACTAAGCTACGCACAAGCACCGCAACACACAAACAAACACCTACAGCAATTACTAGCAGGCTACGGCATGCTACTAACAACAGGCAGCCCTTCAACCGACAACGAAAACAAACAGTTCCACCTAAATACCGGCGCTACCGCCTGCCACCTACTTTGTGAAACCGAAGAAGACACAGAAGTACTCAATGACGTAGGCATAACACTATCCAGATTCCGCTGCCTGAGAAACCTCCGCCAACACATAGAAAACGGCCTCCTATGCCTACCCATGTCAGCAATAGAAACCGCCAACCTCAGCCCCGCCCAACTCACCCCGGGTAAATCCACCCCGGAAGCCCAGGCCTTCCTATTACAAGCTTGCGACAAACTCCTTAGCGACATGCAAAACGTATCAATCAACATGCAAGACTACATTGCAGAGGCAAACAGCGATGAGCAAAGAAAATACAAAGCATTATATGTTTATCTAGTACTGCAGACTAAGTTGCTAACGACCATACAAAAAGACGGTGCGCAGTTGCTGACAAAGGAGACAAGGCATACGCCGATTAAGAATTACTGGCATGCGCTTAAGGCTGCACGGGCGTTTGAAAAGTTGTGTTAGGGTTTATTTTTGAAGCCTTAATAAGGCTTTAATGTTGAGTTGTGGCTGCGCTTTGGGTTGCTTTCTTTTTTGAGGTCCTTTGGTTATTAAGCTTCACGGGTTTTAAGTCCCACGCTTACGCTTGTGGGTTTCCTTAAAAGATAAAAGATTACGAGCGTTTTTTGTTTAGTTGGGGGTTCTTTTTGAGGTGTGTGAATTAGTACGCTTCACAGTTCTTTAGTCCCTCGCTTACGCTAGCGGGCTTCCTAAAAGATAGAAGATTACGAGCGGTTTTTGGTTTAGTTGGGGGTTCTTTTTGAGGCGTGTGAATTAGTAGGCTTCTCAGCTCTTTAGTCCCTCGCTTACGCTAGCGGGCTTCCTAAAAGATAAAAGATTACGAGCGGTTTTTGGGTTTAGTTGGGGGTTCTTTTTGAGGTGTGTGAATTAGTAGGCTTCACAGTTCTTTAGTCCCTCGCTTACGCTAGCGGGCTTCCTAAAAGATAAAAGATTACGAGTTAAAAGGATGATGAGAACGTTCTACTTACGCTCATATACCTACTGAGTCGGCAGGCCATGCATCACAAGTCAGCCACGTCCGCAGGACAACCCAAAAAAGACAGCCGCCAGCTGGTTGTACCGAGTAAATCAGCCGTCCGCAGGACAAGCCTAGCGACAGCCGCCTGCAAGGCAAATCAAGCCCAATGCCCACAAGGATAAAGATATAGACAAAGTCAGTCCTTCAACACTCCATACAAAACAATACTATGATCCTGCAAATCATAGCCAAGCTCCCCGGCAATCTCCCGAAGCCGTTCTTCGAGCTGCTCGTCTTTAAACTCCGCCACCTTGCCAGTCTTAATACACACAAGGTGATCGTGGCTGTCGCCGGTATCCAGTTCAAACATAGCTTGCCCACCATCAAATCGGTGACGCGTGACTAGACCTGCCGACTCAAACTGGGTAAGTACTCTGTACACGGTGGCCAGGCCAATTTCGGTATCGTCAGCCAATAGTGCTTTATAGACATCTTCAGCACTCATGTGGTGCTCTACCGTATTCTCAAGAATTTCTAATATCTTAAGACGCGGCAGCGTGACTTTAAGACCGGCACGTTTAAGGTCTGCTGT
>CALGKA010000115.1 GCA_937927895.1 uncultured Granulosicoccaceae bacterium
TTGATAGGTTTCTTAGTGATATCGGGCACCATGGTTTTTTCGTCCGGGTAACCTGTTACCAAAAGCAAAAACGGTTTTTCGTGTGCTGGTCTGCCGAGGGTATCGCGCAAAAAGCCCATCGGACTGGGCGTGTGGGTTAGGGTAGCAAGGCCCGCTTGATGCAGTGCCGCAATCAAAAAGCCTGTGGCTATGCCAACGGATTCCGGTGTGTAGTAGTTCTTTAGTTTTTCTTCGTTTTCTTTAATGGTGAATTTCTGCCCGAAAATGGCGATCAGCCATGGGGCGGTTTCAAGAAACGGTTTGTTGGCATCTGTGCCTAGCGGGGCTAATACGTTTAGCCATTCATCCGATGCACGGTGCTCATAGAGCGCTCTTTCTTCTTCGGCGGCGAGTCTTATTTTTCTTTTTGTTTCGCTATTGCTCACTGCGACAAAATGCCAAGGCTGCATATTTGCGCCACTTGGCGCTGTGCCTGCTGTAGCGATGGCGTTTTTAATGATTGACTCAGGTACGTCTTTGGCGCTGAAGTCGCGAACAGTTCGTCGAGTTTTCATAGTCGATAAAAATGCCTCTGACCGTTCGAGCATTTTTGCTTCGGCGAATTGATTAAATTTGAGTGGTATAAAACCTTGATGGTCAGCCATTTTTGGTGCTCGTTTTAAACGAATTGTAGCAGACCCGAATATTCAGATGTTTGCGTATACCTGACGCTATTGTGTGTGTAACATCAGGCTCATATGGCGAGCATTTGTGTTGCTTAGCTGGCTCAGGAATCACGGTTATTAATAATACGAATAAAAACATTGGCTCTCAGCCTGCAGCCAGTGAGCCGATGCCATCAGCAGGCCTGGCACCACCTATTTGGTTTTTAGCGCTCACGACTTCGTCTGGTGTGATCGCGTTAACCATTCTGACCCCCATATTACCGCTTTTAAAATCAGAGCTTGGTGCATCAAGCAGCACGGTTCAGCTTTTGTTGACTTGCTTCCTTATAGCGATTGCAGTGGGGCAATTGGTTTGTGGGCCGTTGTCAGATCGCTATGGGCGCCGCCCGGTTTTATTGGTCGGTGCAGTGCTTTACACCCTTGGTAGTATTGCGATCTTTTTCAGTGATCAAATACAGCTGTTAATCGTGTGGCGAATTTTGCAAGGTTTTGGTGGTGCTGCTTGTATGTCAATGGCGCGTGCAATAGTGAATGATGTCTTTGATAGATCAGAAGCTGCAAGACAATTATCCGCAATTAGTATTGTGCTTTCCGTAGCACCTGCTTTGTCCTTAGCATTTGGTGGGTGGCTTGCAGAGTGGGCCGGTTGGAAGGCTACAATATTGGTTCTGGTTGTTGTCGGTTTGTTGGTATTGATAGCCACCAATATTGTGGTTACTGAGACCAATAAGCATAAGCTTGATCGAATAAACCCCAGTTCAATCGCCACAGCTTATAGGTCTGTGTTGAGTAATCCACTATTTGTCTGTTGGACGCTTGCCAGTGGTATGCAAGTAGGGATGTTTTTCTGTCTGAATGGTTTGTTGGGTTATCAGTATCAGAGAAACGGCTATAGCCTGGGTGAGTTTGGGTTGTGGTTTTCATTAACCCCTTTGTTCTATCTGGTGGGTAATACGCTTAATCGAATGTGGTTTGTTCGCAGAGGGATTGAGCGCGCTGCCATGCTTGGCTGTTCTTTAAGCATGGTGTCTGTGCTCGCTATGTTGTTCACACAGGCGTTTGGTTTTACCCATGCGTTGTCTCTAGCGTTGCCGTGTTGTCTGTTTGGTTTCAGCAATGGCATTGTTATCGCCAATTCTACTGTTGGGGCGATATCTACTGCGGGTAAGCATATTGGTACGGGCAGTGGAATAGTGGGTGCTTGGCAAATGGCGGCCGGTGGTATTGCTGGTGCAATTATTGTCGCGATCGGCGGTGCTCAGGTGTTTTCTATTGCGGCGATTTCATTGTTGTTTATGGCAGCAGTGTCAGTGCTTTCAATGGTGTTTGTTTATAGAAGACGCGAAGCTGTATAGCGGCTTGGCAGGCGTTAAAATTGCCTATTGTTATTGCCGGCTAAAGTCGTCTAGCGCTAAGTGATGCTCAATACCTGCAATTTTATCTTCTGCATGATGATTCACGTACAGCACTGTAGAACCGCTACGTGTGCAAATTATTTCAATTAACGCCAACACTCTTTGACGGTTCATATCGTCTAACCCCAGGCACGGTTCATCTAGAATTAGAAGTGGTGGGTGTTTTACCATGGCGCGTGCAATCAGCAGCAAGCGTTGATCACCGTAAGATTGGCTGGTGAACGTTTCATCGGCGCGGGATTGCATGCCGAGCACTTCAAGCCAAAGGTCAGCAATGTTGCGCTGGTTATCGGTGTACTTGCTGTACAGGCCAATGCTGTCATAGAAGCCTGAAATAATTACGTTGCGCAGGCTGGTGCCGACCGTGTATTCCCATTGCAGTGCGGTAGAGACATAACCTATAAATTGTTTAATCTGCCAAATGCTTTCACCGCTGCCACGTTTAAAACCAAATACGTGTATGTTATTCACGTAGCACTGTGGGTGATCGCCGGTTATTAATGATAATAAGGCGGTTTTACCGCTGCCGTTGGGGCCGGTTAATTGCCAGTGCCGACCTGGGTTAATGGTCCAGTTGAGCTGATCAAAAATAATTGTATCGTCGTACTTGATCGCACCGTCAGTTATTTTTACCAGTGGAGCTGCTGGATCAAGTGCCGGTAGGGAGGTATCAATGTCGGTCGGCGGAACTTCAAGATCTGCTGTTTGTAAGTGCAGTAGATCGTTTAGCTGTTGCCATGCTTCAGTATCAGTGCGAGATACTTGTTGTGTTAGTTCGCCGTTGTCTACATAGGCTACATGCGTGATGAATTCCGGGCATTGGTCTAGCCGGTTTAATACCATCACAATAGTAGTAGTGGCAGATATAGTCTGTAGGTGTTGTTGTAATGCACGTAAACTGTTTACGTCTAAGCCTTCAAATGGTTCATCAAGTATTAGTAGCTGTGGGTCACAGGTAAGAGCGCGTATTAACATTACCTTGCGTGACTCACCGGTAGAGAGTTTGCGGAATGCTCGGTCAAGTAGTGGCGTTAGGCCAAATTTTTCACACAGGGAGTCGGCCAACGGTTGATCTTTGCAGACATCAGCGATGATCTCTGAAACCGGTGTGCCTATGGCGATAACATCCATAATGTCGGCATCGTCTTTGCGGCGCTCAGCTTCAATGAGTTCTGCTTGCGCTTCAAAAGAGACTACGCCGGTGCGGGGTGGTAGGTTTTTGATGATGCCGTTTTCAATGTCGCCTGTGCCAGAGAGTATGGCGGCAAGCGCTGATTTCCCCGAGCCGTTACTGCCACAAATCAGCCAATGATGTTCTGGATGAATAGACCAGTTAATGTTTTTAAAAGCGTAGCCACCATCAAAGTTAACGGTTGCGTTTTTAAGGCTAATGGAATAGGGCAGTGGCATGGCGTTATATTCTGTGCTTAGCGGTTGTGGCGGGAGTCGAGGTGAGCGCTAAGTTTTGCACTGTAACTGAATATGAATAGCGGCACCGTGTTATGCATTAGATTGCACTTCCAATTACTTTGTGCCGCGTTACTTCTTGCCATATCACTTGCGCATTACTTTCGTTGTTATTTGATCAGCGGCAGGTGGTTTTATTTTTACCCGCCGTCGAATCGTTTGTCTATCTCAATAGTTGAGAGCTCTTTGAGTTAGACGATCTTCTTCATATCTGACATGTAGCCGCGAAGCTCTGCACCGATTGCCTCTACAGGGTGTGATCGAATGGCTTCATTGACTTCAATAAGGCGCGCGTTATCAACCCCTGTGTGGTTCAGTTGTAAGCCAGCACCAATAACATCTGTTTTGATGTTTTTCATGAAGTCGCCCAGTAATGGTACGCACGCATGGTTGTATAAGTAGCAACCGTACTCTGCAGTATCGGAGATTGTAGAGTTCATCTCGTATAGCTTTTTACGTGCAATAGTGTTGGCAATAAGTGGTGTTTCATGCAGTGATTCATAGTAAGCCGAATCAGCAATTATGCCTGCTGCTGTCATGGTTTCAAACGCTAGCTCTACACCTGCTTTTACCATTGCGACCATTAAAATACCGTTGTCGAAGTATTCTTGTTCTGATATTTCTACATCACCAGCTGGTGTTTTTTCATAGGCGGTTTCGGCAGTGTCTGCGCGCCAGCCTAGTAGTTGTTTATCGTCATTGGCCCAGTCAGCCATCATGGTTTGTGAAAAGTGACCGGTCATGATGTCGTCTTGATGCTTGTTGTAAAGCGGACGCATAATGGTTTTCATTTCCTCTGCAAGATCAAATGCTTTGATCTTTGCAGGGTTAGATAGACGATCCATCATGTTGGTGACACCACCATACTTAAGCGCTTCAGTAACGGTTTCCCAACCATACTGAATAAGCTTTGACGCATAGCCCGGGTCAATGCCTTCTTCGATCATTTTGTCGAAACACAACAAAGAGCCCGTTTGTAGCATGCCGCAAAGAATAGTCTGTTCACCCATAAGGTCTGATTTAACTTCTGCTACAAAAGAAGACATAAGCACGCCTGCTTTATGGCCGCCTGTGCCTACCGCATAGGCTTTGGCAAGCGCCAGGCCTTCGCCTTGTGGGTCGTTGTCTTCGTGTACAGCAATCAGAGTGGGTACACCAAAACCACGTACGTACTCTGCGCGTACTTCAGAACCCGGGCACTTTGGAGCTACCATTATTACGGTGATGTCTTCTCGGATTTTCATGCCTTCTTCAACAATGTTAAAACCGTGAGAATAGGAAAGGCAGGCGCCTTTTTTCATCAGTGGCATAACCGCATTAACTACCGGGGTGTGCTGCTTGTCAGGTGTGAGGTTAAGCACAACATCTGCGGTTGGAATTAGATCTTCGTACGTGCCTACGGTGAATCCATTCTCTGTTGCGTTTTTCCATGACTGACGCTTTTCAGTGATAGCGGCTTCGCGCAGAGTGTAGGAAACATCGAGGCCACTGTCGCGTAGGTTTAAGCCCTGGTTCAAGCCTTGAGCGCCGCAACCGATCACAACCATCTTTTTGCCTTTCAGCGCATCAACACCATCGCTGAATTCTTCCAGGTGCATGAAGCGGCATTTGCCTAGTTGTTCAAGTTGCTCGCGCAGAGACAGCGAATTAAAGTAGTTGTTCGACATGATCTGATCTTCCGATGAGGTGGATTTGGGTTGGCTTTTTATACGTTTGCCACGGATTTGCGCCAGTGTAACCAATTGGCATTGTGTCGTATATTGCAATAAATGGAACGCTGTATGCCATAAAACGCAACATTGATTTATACTGGCGCTATGAATATCCGTTCGCTTGAAAATTTCCTCGCTTTGGCCGAGCTGCTGCACTTTGGTCGGGCCAGTGCTGCTAGTAATATCAGTCTATCTGCGTTATCGCGTAATATCCGCCAACTCGAAGAAGAGGTGGGCGCTAAGCTGTTTGATCGTGATAATCGAGTCGTCACATTGACCCGCGCTGGAGCGAAATTTCAGCACTATGCTAAAAATGCCACCCGGCAATGGCGATTGATCTGTAATGAGCTAAATGACAGCACTGGCGAGTTGCACGGTGAGATCAGTCTGTATTGCTCTGTCACCGCGAGTCACAGTATTTTATTTGATCTGTTAAATCGCTTCCGGCCAGACTTCCCGGGTATTGAAATTAAACTGCATACAGGTGACCCTGAGCTTGCGATTAGCAGAGTGGTGGCAGGGCAGGAAGAGATCGCAATTGCGGCGTTGCCAGATTCCCCACCACGCGGGATCTTGTTTAAACCTATTACTGAATCGCCGCTGGTTTTTATTGCCTCTAAGCATATTGATAATATCGCAATTCCCGGGGGCGCAGGTAAGTCCGGTAATGTCCGTGGCAGGATGAATAAGTGGAGTAAGCAATGGGCGGAAGTGCCAATGATCTTATCGGAAGGGGGTCTCGCACGAACACGTGTTAACGAGTGGTTTAGAAATCTTGGGGTTAACCCGCGCATTTATGCACAAGTAGCAGGCAACGAGGCTATAGTCAGTATGGTCAGCCTTGGGTTGGGTGTAGGGGTAGTGCCAAAAATTGTATTAGACAACAGCCCGCTTGCAGATCGTATAAAAACGATACCAGTTAAACCTTTGTTAGCTCCCTATAATGTGGGGTTGGTGGTACTAAAGAAAAACTTGGATAACCCTTTGGTAAATGCGTTTTGGAGCTTATGATTATTTCATAAAAACTGAGTTTTGAGTCTAAGGTAGTATTATTATTCACACTGATCATTCATTGGCTCGAGAACCGTATGAAAAAGAAAGCAGTTAAGAAAAAGAAGGCCGTTACGGTAAAAGATAAATTGCCAAAGATTGCGCAGTTGCTTGGCTACCTAGGTGTGATTCCGTTTATAGCATTAGCGTTAACGCTAGTGCTGGATTCCAGTTTCAGTATCTTAGGCGCTACAGACAATACCGGTATATTGTTGGGTTATGCAGCCATTGTGATTAGCTTTATAGGCGCTGTGCACTGGGGGGTGGCACTTGCAGGTTCTAGCAAGAATAAGACGTCGTTGTATGTGTATGGAGTTGTTCCTTCTTTGGTGGCGTGGTCTGCTTTGTTCTTGCCGGAAGTGGCAGCGTTGGCGGGTATGGCTGTTGTGGTGATCGTGCTCTATTTTATGGATCGCGCTTTGCTGAGTGGGCTTGTGCCAGCGGGGTATTTTAAAATGCGATTGTTTTTAACGTTGATCGTGTCGCTTTCTTTGCTTGTTGCGGCCTTGGGGCAATATGGGTTATCCCGTGGTATTGAGGCTGTGGCTTCCTGATGCATCGTGGTGGTAAATACTAATAAAACCTTACGGTTTTTTGTTCATCGCTTGTGGGTTGGCGGAAAAGAAGACGAGCGGTTGCATACCGCTCGCATCGGCCGCCGCAGGGAAAACACCAGCCGCCTGCAATGCAATAAATCCCTGCTATACAGGTAAAGCCTGCTCAACAAGTTGAACCCAATAAGAGCACCCATGCGGAATAGCATCATCGTTGAAGTCATACTCCGGATGATGCAGCAGCGCGGTATCACCGTTACCCATAAAAATAAAAGCACCCGGCCTTGCTTCTAGCATGTATGAAAAATCTTCTGCCCCCATAACGGGTGCGGTGATGTTAACGTTTTGTGGGCCTGATACTTTTGCCGCTATGCTTGTGGCAAACTCGGTTTGCTTTTCATGGTTAATAGTCACTGGATAACCGTAGTGATATTCGCAAGTGGCTGTTGCATCCATAGACTTTGCAGTGTGTTCAACCAGTGTTTCCATGCGTTGTTTTATTTGATCGCGGATGTCTTTAGATAAAGTTCGAACCGTGCCTTTTAGGCCAACAGTTTGGGGAATCACGTTATAAGAAACAGTATCGGTGTTGAAGGAGGTTACTGAAATAACAGCGTTCTCAAGCGGATCGACGTTGCGCGATACAATAGACTGCAACGCCAATGTAAGTTGCGACGCAACGATAGTCGGGTCTATGCCACGATGCGGTGCGGCGGCATGACCGCCTTTCCCGGTGACTACAATATCGAACTGATCAGCGGCCGCCATTATTGGGCCGGAACGTATGGCGAACTGGCCTACATCCATCCCCGGCCAGTTGTGCATGCCATAGACTTCTTGAATATTAAATTTGTCCATCATTCCGTCTTGAACCATTTCATTACCGCCACCGCCGCCTTCCTCAGCTGGTTGGAATATAACCGCTACTTTGCCGTTGAAGTTTCTGGTCTCACAGAGGTATTTGGCGGCTCCGAGCAACATAGCCGTGTGGCCATCATGACCGCAGGCATGCATCTTACCGTCTGTGGTAGAGGCATGGGCGACGCCGCTGGCTTCATGAATGGGTAGCGCATCCATGTCAGCTCGCAAACCGATTACAGTGCCTGAACCGTTATTCTTGCCGTTGATTATGCCAACAACTCCTGTGCGACCGATGCCCTCAACAACTTCATCAACACCGAATTCCCGCAGCTTCTCAGCAACGACACCTGCGGTACGGTGTACATCGAACAGTAGTTCGGGGTTTTGGTGTAAATCACGCCGCCACTCGGTTATCTCAGGGAGTAGATCAGCAAATCGATTCACTAGTGGCATCGGGTGTCCTTATAGAGCGAAATAAGTAGAGATCCTCAGCATGCCAACAGCCATCAAAATGCGCAAGGGGTGTTTACTGCGGTTTGCGCGATCTAAAGGCTGAAATTGCCATGTTGTGGGCGGTTATCGCCGCAAAAGTGTATCCCGTCACCACGTTGACGAGGAATTATCTGATTTGTAAAAAGTATTCCCCACAACGACAGTTATGAGCTATATAAATACGAGCTGTAGATTTCGATGGTTCTTAGACTATTCCGCCGCGGCAGAGTAGTGGAACTTGCCGTAAACGTACTAGTCCGTTTGGATAATAAACTAACTTGCTAACGATATTTATGAGTGCACAACAAGGATTGTTCTCCGCGGGTGTGAGATTTAATGAACACTGAAGTAAAACAAGAATGGATTGAGGATCTTTGCCTGATTGACGACACCATCAGTGTTGGCGGGACATCAAAAAAATCGATCAAGGCAGAACTAGCCAGCTACAAATTTGAACTACAACGTCTACGCGCAGAAAATGCAAAGTATCGAAGTCAGTTTGATTCGGCCCCTATTAGCTATTTTACTATAGACCGGTTATTGAATATTCATGGTCTTAATAGCGCGGGCAGAAAATTATTGCGATATTCAACAGATCAAAAAAAATATCAGCCATTCATTGCTCACATAAATTCTGCTGATCACCTGAAAATACAAAAGCATGTTAATGCAGTGATGGCGGGTAATAAAGCTACACTTCGAACCAGTATCATCAGCGATGGGAAATCGATACCCGTAATGCTGCATTCAACGCCCACCCAGGTTCCAGGGAGCCCCGGCTTTGTTTGCCAAACAGCGATGATGGACGTAAGCGAAGAAAAAGCAGCTGTTGAACAACTACAGCTAGCAAACAATAGTTTGCATCACACGGTATACCATGACTCACTCACTGGTTTGCCTAATCGATTATTCTTTAATGCGAAGCTAAATAGTTCGTTGTTGCAGATCAAGAATACCGATAAAAAAGTAGCGCTGTTACTGCTGGATATGGACAGATTCAAACAAGTAAATGAATCCCTTGGTCATAAAGTGGGGGATCAGCTGCTTAAAGAGGTGGTGCGGCGCTTAAAAGGTACGATAAGACAGGCAGATGCCGTTGCACGTTTAGGTGATGATGAATTCGCCGTTATTGTAGAGCAGGTGGATTCACTTGCAGAAGTATCACAAATCGCCAACCAAATTATTAGGAAGCTTGCACAGCCTTACCGTTCGGGTTGCCAGGAAATTTTCACTACAGCAAGTGTTGGTATCAGTATTTACCCTACCGATACAATTGAAAACGATGAGTTGATTCGTTTTTCACACGCCGCAATGACCCATGCAAAGTCGCGTGGTTCTAATTGTGTGGAATTCTTTAACAACAAACTGATTTCGCTAAAGCGTAGGAATTTTGAACTTGAAAGTGAGCTTCGCGTAGCACTAAGAGAATCTCAGTTTGAACTATATTTTCAACCACAGCTTTCACTAGCTAATCACAAAATTGTAGGCTTCGAAGCG
The DNA here is from genome assembly GCA_937927895.1 of uncultured Granulosicoccaceae bacterium. Classification (GTDB taxonomy): domain Bacteria; phylum Pseudomonadota; class Gammaproteobacteria; order Granulosicoccales; family Granulosicoccaceae. The sequence continues at coordinate 9,714 of CALGKA010000115.1, forward strand.
TTGCTTCGTTGGAATCATCCGGTGCGCGGGCAGTTAAGTCCGGAATCTTTCATTGAAATTGCCGAACGCACCGGTGTTATTGATGCACTAGGGGAGTGGATTCTGAGAGATGCCTGTCAAAAGCTTTGCAAGCTAAGGGAGGCGGGTTTTGATGATATTCGTATAAGCGTTAATGTATCTGCGAAGCAATTTAGTGCGGGTGATTTACAAAAGAAAATAGCGACTATTATCGCAGAAACCGAGATTCCAGCTCACATGCTTGAGTTAGAGCTGACTGAGTCTGCGCTATTGGTTGACGCGACCAGTAGCATTGACGTACTAAATGAATTACGCGCGACCGGTATCGAATTTGCGATAGATGACTTTGGTACTGGCTATTCCTCTTTTAGTCGCTTACGTCAGCTGCCGCTATCCAGGCTTAAGATAGATAAATCGTTTATTCAGGGTATGCCTGTCAATCAAGATGATAATTCGATAGTTAAAGCAATAATTTCTGTGGCGCATGAAATGGGCATGGAAGTGGTTTCAGAAGGGGTGGAAACAGCGGCTCAGCTTGATTTTTTGCGGTCCCTTAAATGCGATATTGTGCAGGGTTATTATATTAGTAAGCCCGTTGAGTTTGGTTCTGTATTAGCAGTGCTTAGAGCTAAGTGAATTTGGAACTTCAGTCTTTACGTCACGTGTTTTCGTTTGATGGCTTCCTCGCGATCAGCAGCTGCAATTTTGCGAAAGATGACAAACAGGCTTCACGGTTGTGTTTAGTCTATAGTGACTAAAAATAACGGTGTGTGTGGCTAGATGAGTATCTATTTTGACTGAATCTGATGATTACCTTAGTCACGTTGATACAGTCGTTCGCATAGCCAAAAATGCCGGGCTTGAAATACTCGAGCTGTTTTCAAAAGAGATTAAGGTAAATCAAAAGGAGGACCTAACCCCCTTAACAGCAGCCGATTTGGCAGCCAACAAGCTTATTGTGCAACAGTTGGCAACTATTGATGCAGAACTTCCTATCCTTTCTGAAGAATCGTGTGATGTCGCATTCAGTGATCGTAGTAAATGGAAAACCTACTGGCTAGTAGATCCACTGGATGGCACAAAAGAATTCATTAAAAAAAACGGTGAGTTCAGCGTAAATATCGCGCTCATTCATAACGGCAAACCAATTATGGGAGTGGTACATGCTCCGGTTCTTGATATCACTTATTGGGGCAGTAAGGGCGGTGGTGCGTGGAAACAAGTAGGTAATGAACTGCCACGTAAAATAGAAGTACGCACCGCAGCCGATGACACTGTCACTGTCGCACTCGGATGGGCAGACAGAAGCGGCCCGCGTTTAAGACAATTTCTTGAAAGCCTTGGCAAATACGATTCCATTCGAATGGCTGGCGCATTGAAATCGTGCCTGGTCGCTGAAGGGCGGGTAGATATTTATGCCTGCTTAGGTCCCACAGGCGAGTGGGACACTGGTGCTGCGCAATGCATAGTAGAAGAGGCCGGTGGTGAAGTAACAGATACGTATATGAAAGCGCTTAGATACAACACCAAAGAGTCTTTGTTGAATCCATACTTTTTTGTTTTTGGAAAGAGTGATCGGCTGTGGTCGGCATATTTAGACTGATTGGTTCGATAATCAGAATCGTTGATGGTTTGGTCTTTTGGAGCACAACATAGCAATGTACTTAAGCAGCTTTACAACCTTTTAACGAGTAATGCACGTCACAGGAAACCCACAAGCGTTAGCGTGGGACTGACCACCCCAATCTCACCACGCTTCGTATCCAAAACCGAACTGCACAACACCATAATTCAATAGTTCGAGAAACATTATTCAAACTCAGAATGCATACAGGCCAGTCCCTCGCTTACGCTGGCGGGCTTCCTAACAAACACTGCATGGGAATCTATCGAGCACAACATAGCAATGTACTTAAGCGGCATTGCTGCCTTTTTAACGAGTAATGCACGTCACAGGAAACCCACTAGCGTTAGCGTGGGACTGACCACCCCAATCTCACGACGCTTCGTATCCAGAACCGAACTGCACAAAACCAAAATTCAATAGTTCGAGAAACATTATTCAAAATCAGAATTCATACGAGTCAGTCCCACGCTCACGCTTGTGGGTTTCCTGACGATCATTGCATGGAAATCCAACGAGCACTAAATCGAAATGTACTTAAGCAGCTTTGCTGCCTTTTCGAGTAATGTACGTCAAAGGAAACCCACAGGCGTAAGCGTGGGACTGACCACCCCAATCTCACCATGCTTCGTATCCAAAACCGAACTGCACAAAACCAAAATTCAATAGTTCGAGAAACATCATTCAAACTCAGAATTCATACAGGTCAGTCCCTCGCTCACGCTGGCGGGCTTCCTAACAATCACTGCATGGGAATCTATCGAGCACAACATAGCAATGTACTTAAGCAGCTTTACAACCTTTTAACGAGTAATGCACGTCACAGGAAACCCACAAGCGTTAGCGTGGGACTGACCAACCCAATCTCACCATGCTTCGTATCCAAAACCGAACTGCACGAAGCTAAAATTCCATGCGCCCAAGCTACATCAATCAATCTCAGAATGCATACAGGTCAGTCCCTCGCTTACGCTTAAGGGCTTCCTGAAATGAAAGATGACGAACACGCTTTAATGAGAAGCTTAGTAGTCGGATACAAAATAGAGCCGCCGGCAGGGCAAACCACACCCATCAGCCGCCTGCAAGGCAACCAAAACTATGAAGCCTTCCGCTGCCGAGGTGCACGACCTTTCCCAGACGCACCTTTAGGTGCCCCCCCATTACCGGCCCCATTCTTAGAAGAACGGTTACGATTCCGACTAGGCCGTGGCTTACGTTTTTCAACCGTTGTGCCTAACGTTTCTGTATGCCCTGTAAAGCCTTCAATTTCGACCTTAGGAATACTGCGTCCGATAAGCTTTTCAATTCCTTTAAGCAACTTTAGTTCATCAATATTGACTAATGAAACGGCTTGTCCTTCGCTGCCGGCACGTCCGGTGCGGCCAATACGGTGAACGTAGTCTTCAGATACATGTGGGAGTTCGTAGTTTACTACGTTCGGGAGATGCTCTATATCGATACCGCGTGCGGCGATATCTGTAGCGACTAATACCTGCAGCGAGCCGTCTTTGAATCTTGCCAGTGCCTTGGTGCGTGCGGCTTGGCTTTTATTGCCATGAATGGCCATTGATTCTATGCCATCTTTGCCCAATTGTTCGGCAAGTCGGTTAGCGCCGTGTTTGGTTTTGGTGAATACTAATACTTGGAACCAATCATGTTGTTTTATTAGTTTGCTGAGCAAGGCACGCTTGCGGCTTTTATCGACCAGATGAACCGTTTGATCTACAAGTTCTGATGCCGTGTTGCGTGGCGTTACTGAAACTTCACCTGGCTGGTTTAATAAACCGTGCGCTAGCTTGCGTATATCGTTTGAAAAAGTAGCTGAGAATAAAAGCGACTGACGCTGTTTCGGTAGCATCTTTAAGACTTTTTTAATATCGTGAATAAAGCCCATATCAAGCATGCGGTCTGCTTCATCCAGTACCAGGATGTCTATCTGTGAGAGATTAACGATGTTCTGGCCAACAAGATCCAGTAGGCGTCCTGGTGTAGCTATAAGAATATCAACCGGCTTACGCAATGCCATGCGTTGTGGGTTAATGTTTACGCCGCCGAATACAACAAAACTTTTAAGCGGCAAATGTGTACCGTATGTCTTTACCGACTCTGCAATCTGCGCTGCAAGTTCGCGAGTTGGTGTCAAAATCAGGCAGCGCGGTTTGCCGGGTTTTGGTCGGTCTTGGTGTAATTCGGTTAAGCGTTGCAAGAGCGGCAAAGTAAAGCCCGCGGTTTTGCCAGTGCCAGTTTGTGCAGCTGCAAGCAAATCACCCCCATCAAGAACCAGTGGAATGGCCTTGGCTTGGATAGGGGTTGGTGTGGTATAGCCAGTATCGGCAATAGCTTTTAGTAGAGCAGGCGCTAGGCCTAGCTCTGCGAATTTTGTGAGATCAGCAGACAAATGAGGTAACCGGGGGTAGGAATTCAGTGATTATAGACGTATCAACTGGATAATATTGTGGCGGTTATGTTTGTAACAAGCCCTAGTATCAAGGATTTACGTTTGGCTGCGTAGGATAGCACGAAGCCTTGCAAACCTTGCTATTTCCAACGCCATGATGAGCTATTGCTTGGATCCCGTGGTCGCGTCGCTTGTAGGGTCGTGAGAAGCGATATCATTGAGCGATTGTCGCCATTGTTAATCAATGCCAGCGGTATGCGCATTTCAAAACGACGAACCGTCAGGTTAGTTTGGAAATTGTTTAGTGATACAAGTATTTGCACCGTCCCAGCCCCAGCCGTCACCATCGGTATCGACACACCTAGAAGGTGTAAGTGTACTTGTGGGTGTGGTGCTATTTGCTGCTAGAGGATCTGTGCCGTTAATGAACTCAACAAAGTTGCTGGTGCCGTCGCCATCGAAATCTTCAAATCCATCTTCAATTCCATTGCCGTCTGTATCGGGATTGTTGGGGTCGGTGCCAATATAAACTTCTTCGACTTGAAAAAGGCCGTCATTGTCATGGTCGCTATCGGGCTCAATTTCTGTGTCGTTGATTAAGCAAGAGTGTGCGCCATCCCATCCCCAGCCGTCACCATCTGCATCTATGCAGATGTTAGGTTTGTCTGTATCAGTGGAGGAAGGGTCATCCGTAATCAAGCAAGTGGCCGTACCGTTCCAACCCCAGCCGTCACCGTCTGTATCTATGCAGGTACTTGTCGCGTAATCGTCATTGAGAACCGGGCCGCCAGTGACGGGTAGGGTGCATGACTCTGTACCGTTCCAACCCCAGCCATCGCCGATAATACCGGTGTCCACGCAGGTAGCGATCGGATTGCCGGCTATATCAACAATCGGATCCACTGAGTCAACTGGATCTGATGTTACAGTGTTACTGCCAATTTCAAGCGTATAGCCCGCAGCCTCGTCGCCTGTCACAACAATGTATACCGTCGATATAGTAGTGATATCACACCGATCAATTGGGCTCATTAGAGAGGACTGGCACAGCAGGTTTGTGTTTGCTTGGTCTGAATAGACTTCCAGGTCTGCGTCACCAGTGACAGAGTTGAGTTCTATATAATCTGCACCTGTCACTAGATAATAATCCCGCGCTCCAGTGGCGACTGTAGTCGCTATTGCAGTGCCAACTTCTAGTTCAGTGTATTGTACCGGGGTTGGTGGTTCAGCAATGCCGGCAGACATTTCTAAAAATGGTGTGTTCTCGGCGAAATATTCAATGCTGTCAGCATTCTTTACTGCGGCGTTAGGGTTAGTGCGCGCGAGGGCTGCTACATCAGTAGAGCCATACGCAGTGTCATCAGTGCCGCTAACGAATGGAAAGTGCGATAGCTCATGTAAAATAGTGCCGGCTCTTGAGTCAGTACCTGTTTGAGGTGCACTCCAATAAACGCTACATAAATACACTTTGTACGGGTCTATTGGAAAAACATAGGCATAGAAATTTTCACTGCAGCTGCAATCGAATTCTACTGACTCTGTAGACATTACATCGGCTGCCCGGTTGTAAGTTCCTTGTACGGTTGAGTATCGGGTATCACTGTAGGTACCGAACCATTGCAAGTAGCGTGGTGATGCGGCGCGTTCGTTGACGGGTAGGTTAGCCAGGGCCTCTGCGGCGGCAAGTGTTATGGTTTCAGAGGCATTGATATCACTAGCAAGTATGTTTTTCTGTTCTGCAGTGCAGCTATTGAAACCACTGATTCTCGCGTATTTAATTATCGGTGCTGGTGTTATGTTGACTAACACCGCTGCGCTTTTAGTTTTAATAGTTTTGGTCGTGGCGCTTGTGCTGTAAACCTTGCGACGTTTCTGGTCTGACGGTGTTTGAACTTGAAGGGTGCCGTTGTAGCTTACGCTGTAGGTGTCTTTTTCTTTAATCTGATAGTAACGGCTAATGTCGATCTGTGTGCTGTGGTTTTCACCTGCGTTTATAGTGATAAAATCTTCAGGTAGCGGAGTGCCTCTTTTAATGAGTCTGCCTGAATAGGTGGCTGACGTTTGCGCTGATTGCTTAGACGCAGCCACCACTTTAAAAACATCATCAGTGAGTTCGGAATCCAGTGGTGTGTCCCAGCGCAATACTGAAACCGGCTGGCTGCTTGTGTTGGTAACTGTAAACAGGACGCCGTTGCCTTGCGGTTGCAGTTCAACAGCCAGATAGCCTTGTTGAGCAGATGCCACAGAGGTGAATAGTGCGAAACATGCGGCAACAAGCCAGATGCCAGTGCTTTTTACTAGTGTAGTAAGTGGCAGCAGTCGCATAGCTGTGATGAAAATACTTCTCATAACGGTTCGTCCCAGTAACGGTGATCGTAACGGCTTAATGTTCGCACGGGCAGCGGTTAACGAGTGGTTGCAGTGTGAAGAGAATAAGAAACGAGCATGGCACGATCGATTGTATCAAAGTGCAGCTTTGATAGATCAACGGCTGGTGTCAAACGTTCTGCCATTTAGTGCAAACTAGTCGACATTTGTGTAAGGATATAGTTACATACAGCTAGTATCGACCTTAGAAAGATCTACACCTTTTGTCGCGTGTAACTTGCACATAAACGAATGGACTACAGTGGCAAGCTAGTTTAGCCACCGTCTACCAGGAAATTTAGAGTCGTTTTACGAATTGGCAGCTTGTTGAAGTACTGCCTGGCTGGCCAGGAACTCGTCGTATGTGCCAGAAAAGTTATTCAGCCTGTTGTCTTTGATCTCTATTATTTGAGTCGCAAGTGACGATACAAATTCTCTATCGTGACTAACAAAGATAATCGTGCCTTCGTAGTGGTCCAGTGCCAGGTTTAATGCCTCAATTGCTTCCATATCCATATGGTTGGTTGGCTCGTCCAGAATGAGTACGTTGGGTGATGTCATCATTAGTTTGCCAAACAATAAACGGTTCTTTTCGCCACCTGAACAGACCTTGGCGGGTTTTTCGAAATCACTGGATGAGAATAATAATTGCCCTAATGTGGCGCGAACAATCTGATCGTTGTGCGAGGCATTGCGCCATTGGCTCATGTAGTCAAACAGCGTTATGGTATCGCTAAATTCGTTAGTGTTATCTTGCGGAACATAGCCTATAGCCGCGTTTTCTGACCATTTTATGGTGCCACTCTCGGGTTGTAGTTCTTCAAGCAGGCAGCGCAAGAAAGTAGATTTTCCCACACCGTTTTCACCAATCACTGCGAGCCGTGCACCGGCCTCAAGCATGAGTTCGCCTTTCTCAAAGAGAGGGGTGTCATCAAATCCTTTAGATAAATTTTCTATCGTAAGTGCTTGGCGAAATAGCTTCTTTTCCTGGGCAAAGCGAATGTATGGGCTGACCCGACTAGAGTTTTTAATGTCTGCAAGTTCGATTTTTTCAAGTCTTTTAGCGCGCGACGTAGCTTGCTTAGCCTTAGACGCGTTAGCGGAGAAGCGACTAACAAATTGTTGAAGATCCGCAATCTCTGTTTTCTTTTTTCGGTTTTCGTTTTGTAGCAACTCACGAGCAGCTGTCGATGCAATCATGAAGTCGTCGTAGTTGCCAGGGTATACCCGTAGCTCGCCGTAATCGATGTCTGCCATGTGCGTGCACACAGTGTTTAAGAAGTGACGATCGTGCGAGATTATTATCATTGTGCCTTTCTGTCGGCTGAGTACACCTTCCAGCCAACGAATCGCATTGATATCCAGGTTGTTGGTTGGCTCATCCAGTAACAGAATGTCAGGTGATGAAAATAATGCCTGTGCCAGCAACACGCGAAGCTTCCAGCCCGGTGCAACATCACTCATAGGGCCCGCATGAAGTGACTCGTCAATGCCCGCGCCGCTTAGAAATTCACCGGCGCGACTTTCAGCGGTATAGCCATCCATCTCAGCGAATTCGATCTCCAGTTCGCCAACCTTCATGCCTTCCTCGTCAGTCATTTCAGGTAAAGCGTAAATGCGTTCGCGTTCCTGTTTAACCTTCCAAAGTTCCGCGTGGCCCATGATCACTGTGTCGAGCACAGAGTATTCTTCAAAGGCGAATTGATCCTGACTCAGTTTGCCAATACGTTCATTTGGCGATATAGAAACGTTACCCGCCGTAGACTCAAGTTCGCCGGATAAAATATTCATGAATGTAGACTTGCCGCAACCATTCGCGCCAATCAGCCCGTATCGATTGCCGTCGCCGAATTTGACAGAAATATTCTCGAAAAGTGGCTTAGCGCCAAATTGAATGGTTACGTTAGCAGCGGTGAGCACTAGAAAAACCTATTGGTTGGTGAGGGAGTTATGCTCTTGCGAGCGTTTGCGTGACATAGCTCGTGAGCGTGGTGCTTAGCGTGGGTTGAGCTTTGGTGTTCGGTTCAGCCGAGCATTCTAGCACTAGTAGGTGGGGTTTGTGCTTTTTGAGGGTGGCTTTGTGTTTAATTTGGTCTTTGCAGGCGGCTGGGTTTTGGTGTGCCTTGCAGGTGCTGGGTTTTTTGAGTTGTTCTGCGGCTGTCGTTTTGGCTTGTCCTGCGGACGGCTTACGTGGGTGGCATGCGCCGTCGGCGGCTGTCGTTTTGGCTTGTTCCTGCGGACGGCTTACGTGGGTGGCATGCGTTGCCGGCGGGTGTCGTTTTGGCTTGTCCTGCGGACGGCTTACGTGGGTGGCTGCGCTGCCGGCTGCTACGAACGTGGCATGCCCTGCCGGCGGCCTTACTTTTTAAAAAGACCAAAAAGTAAGCAAAAAGTCTTCTTGCTACTTTGTTGTCCTACGGATGGCTGTGCCATTTTTTGAAATCATCTGGAATGGTGTCGCGCCCATTATTGTCAACTATGGGCACATCCATGTGCACCGCGCTCAAAGCGCCGTCCCTGGCGCTTTGACCCCATTCCAGATGATTTCAAAAAACAACAAAAAGCGTTTAACTGCATTCACCTCGTGAGTGACGGCACTCTACGTCGGTTTTTCGGTGTATTGGCAATGGATGGATTTGTGGTTCGCGACGCTCAGTTTGGGTTTAGTGATCTGAAAGTTTTCGTGCTCGTATTGACGGATATTTGTGATTTTGTATCCGATTACTTTGCTAATTGTTGTTACCTGTTACCTGTTACCTGTTACCTGTTACCTATTGCGGAGAGTTCGCTCGTCAGTTTTTAAGGAAGCCCGCCAGCGTAAGCGAGGGGCTAAAGACCGGTGAAGTTTGATTAATATCTAGCTTCAAAAGAAGCTAATGCAAATTCGCGGTTCTTTATAGCTTCAACAGAACCCGAAGCATTCCACCAGAAAATTCCTCGCTAACGCTAGCGGGCTTCCAAAAAGATGACGAGCGGGATTTTGGTTAAGAGCGGCTTGAAGCGCTCGTGAGGAAGCCCGCCAGCGTAAGCGAGGGACTAAAGAGCGGTGAAGTTTAATTGATATCTAGCTTCAAAAATAGCTAATGTGAATTCGCGGTTCTTTATAAAATCAACAAAATGCGAAGCATCCCACCAGAGAGTCCCTTGCTAACGCTAGCGGGCTTCCAGAAAAATGACGGGCGGATTTTGTTAAGAGCGGCTTGATGCGCTCGTGAGAAAGCCCGCCAGCGTAAGTGAAGGACTAAAGAACAGTGAAGTGTAATTATAATTCCGTATAAAAAAGAACACCGAACAATGTGCAGATCGCTCGTCATCTGCAAGGAAGCCCGCCAGCATAAGCGAGGGGCTAAAGAACAATGAAGTTTACTTATAATCTTCCATAAAAAAGAACACCTAAAAAACGTAAGCAACGTACGTTATCTTTTCCGATAACCCTGAATCGCAAGCGTAGGATATAAATTCCTGATGCTATTTCAGACACTTGTTACCGAAGAACATCATTACATTGCGTGCAACATAGCTAGCATCAAATTAGATTAATTATCTTGGTATGCACGTCCCATGCTCACGCTTGTGGATTATTCAAAAATAAAAGAACCCCGTTCGTAAAAAAAAATATTGCTAATCTTACGTTTCTTTATTTGGACTTGGGTTTATGTTTGCCGGATTTATAATACTTAAAAGAATGCAGAGCGGTGATGCTATTGAAGCCATAGGCCCTCGAAGCTTCCGAGGCCTTAAGTCCCTCGCTCACGCTGGCGGGCTTCCTAAAAAGAAAAAGATAACGAGCGTGTTCCGGAAACAGCTTAGTAACTCAATAACTCAATAACTCAATAACTCAATAACTTAATAACTCAATAACTTAATAACTTAATAACTTAATAACTTAATAACTTAATAAGTTAATTAAGTTAATAAGTTAATAAGTCGGACTAACACATCAGGAATAGCCGCAAACGCGAGCGCGCAAAACATCAAATACCCCTAACCCTTCTGAGCGTCGCGAACCACAAACCCGTCCATTGCCACTATCCCAAAAAGCCGACGTAGAGTGCCGACACTCACGAAGTGATGTTGTACCCGCGCTTTTTGTTGTTTTTTGAAATCATCTGGAATGGGGTCAAAGCGCTATGGATGGCGCTTTGAGCGCGGTGCACATGGATGTGCATACCGCGCGACCCCATTCCAGATGATTTCAAAAAATGGCGCCAGCCACCCCGGGGCAACAAAGTAGCAAGAAGACTTTTTGCTTACTTTTTAGTCTTTTTAAAAAGTAAGGCCGCCGGCAGGGCATGCATCGCACGTAGCCGTCCGCAGGACAAGCCAAAGCGACAAGCCAGCCAGCACAGGGCATGCATCGCACGTAGCCGTCCGCAGGACAAGCCAAAGCGACAAGCCGCCGGCAGGGCATGCATCGCACGTAGCCGTCCGCAGGACAAGCCAAAGCGAAAAGCCGTCGGCAGGGCATGCAACCCACGTAGCCTTCCGCAGGACAAATAAAAACTACAGCCGCCTGCCAAGGCAATAAAAAACACTCAGCGTAGCGCTTTAACCTTAAACCGACGACCTTTAATCTTGCCACCAGACAAAATATCATGCGCTGTATTTGCCATGCTGCGATTTACCGCGACATAGGCAATCTTCTGCAGTACGGTGATTTTGCCAATTTGCTCTTTGCTTAGTTCGTCTGATGCGGTGAGTGCGCCTACTATGTCGCCTGGGCGGACTTTGTCTTTTTTGCCGCCACTGATGCGTAACGTGATAGTAGATGGCAATAGCTTGTGGCTTGAGCGTTTAGCTGTGGTGTCAAAGGTTTCTATTGGAAACTTGGCACTTAGAAAATCGCTTATTTCTTCTACTTTGTAGTCTTCTTTTGGTAGAACCAGGTTAATAGCTTGGCCTTCGTTGCCTGCACGACCGGTTCTGCCGATTCGGTGAACATGGGTTTCAGCGTCGTGAGACATATCAAAGTTGATCACAGCTGAAAGCTCACTGATATCTAAACCGCGGGCGGCGACATCTGTGGCAACTAATATGGAAATACTATTGTTGGTGAAAAGAATCATAGCTTCGTCGCGCTCGTATTGCTCCAGGTCTCCGTGAAGAGCTTTTGCGGCGTAACCTTGATCTATAAGCGCTTCTGCTAGTTCCTGGCAGTGTTGTTTACGATTACAAAAAACAATAGTCGACTCAAATTGATTGGTATCTAGAATGCTTAAGAGTATTTGTTTTTTATCTGGTTCTTCTGCGCTATAGAATACCTGGTGTATCTGGTTTTCTGTGTGCGCGGTTTCTACTCTTACTTGAAGAGGGTCATTTTGTATGGCAGTACTTATATTTTGAATTTCATCAGGGTAGGTGGCTGAGAACAATAACGTTTGTTTGACCTTATTGGTTTGACGAATGAGCTTCATGATATCGTCATAGAAGCCCATATCAAGCATTCGGTCTGCTTCATCTAGTACTAAGGTGTGTATTTTTTCAAGACTTAGAGTCTCTTTCTCAAGGTGTTTTAGAATTCTTCCGGGTGTGCCCACCACTACATGAGAGCTACGCTTGAGTGAGGCGAGCTGTTCATGCATTGGTTTACCGCCACATAGGGTTAGCACTTTGGTATTGGATAACGTGCTTGCAAGGCGCCTGATTTCCGCAGCTACCTGGTCACTTAGTTCGCGTGTGGGACACAGCACTAAAGCTTGTGTTTGATAAATTTTAATATCAAGCTTATTTAACAAGCCAAGTGCAAATGCTGCTGTTTTGCCACTACCGGTTTTGGCTTGTGCTAACACATCTTTATTGTCAAGAATAAGCGGTAGTGTGCCCGATTGGATTGGGGTCATTTCTGTGTAGTTGAGGGCTTCAACCGATGCGATAAGCTCCGGGCGCAAACTTAACTGGTTAAAATGTCGTGGGGCAGTGGGTGTCACGGGCGGTGCGCCTGTCGGTCAATGTGTGTTTATTGTGGCTGTTTGCGGGGGCGGCGGGAATTAAACAGGCACATGGAGTGTGTGAAGAGCGGTAGTCTACAACACTTGGTTTTTCTATGCGGGTTGGATCGTTCACATAAGTGTCTGGATGATACATTTACTGGCAAACGCTGATATTCTGCGAAAAATACCATTTCTACTAACCCTATATCTGATAATCCATAGAGAATAAAAATGAGCGACCTGCCAGACTGCCCCGAATGCAAAGAGGCTTACACCTATGAAGACCAAAACTTGTGCGTTTGTCCTTCATGTGGTCATGAGTGGGACAAGAACGCAATTGATCAAGAGCAAAACGTCGAAGTCATTAAAGATTCGAACGGAAATATACTTAATGATGGCGATACCATTGCTTTGGCGAAAGACCTAAAAGTGAAAGGATCGTCTACGACTTTAAAAGTCGGAACCAAAGTGAAAAATATTCGCCTGGTAGAGGGTGATCACAACATTGATTGTAAGATCGATGGGTTCGGCGCGATGAAGTTAAAGTCCGAATTCGTCAATAAAGTGATGTGATTAAGGCTTGCTTTAACTTTCTTCAGTAATTTTAGAATCGCTAGTCTCTTCGTTGCGCCTGTGCCCGCTGGTACTTTCAAGCGTTTTTTTCTCTGAAGGGTTTATTGGCAGTGTGCCAATAAACGCATCAGCTGCCCGTGAGAGGGTCATGTCTCTCTGACGGATTAACGTTACACTATGTGGAAAGCTGACTTCGTTTAGTGTGACTCTGGTCAGGGAGTCGTCAATTTCGCTCTCTGGCAGCAGAGTCCAGCCCAGGCCCGCGCTTGCTAATGAGCGCATGGTAGAAAAATCATTTGCCTCAACCGATACTTTGGCTTCAACTTCATGGGCGGTGAGAATTTCATCTATGGCTTTGCGTGCAAGCTTATCCTTAGGAGGCAGAATTGCTGTTGTCTGGATTAGTGTATCTAGTGTTGTTGTAGGGTTTAGTGCTAAAGAGTTGGTGTTAGCGACTGCTACTTGTAAATCAGATTGGAATAGTTCGGTATAACGCAATTTTGGTGAAAGCGTTCTAAGTGAGCTTTGGTGCAGCGGGCAAAGCGCTATTTCGATGGCACCTGTTGCGACGTTTGCGATAGTTTCTTCAGAGCTTGCGACGCGCAGGTCGAGATCAACTTCATCAAACAGTTCTTTGTAGTCTTTCATTACTGAACACAACTGTTTTGCAGCGATATACTCAGTAGCCCCGATGGTGAGCTTTCCGTTAACGGTTTTGCCGATATTACAGATTACATCTTCAATGCGAGAAACTTCAAAACGTATTTGAACGGCGGTAGGAAGCAATAACCTGCCTGCCTCGGTTAAATGCACCTTACGGCCAACTCGATCAAAAAGCCGCGTTGATAAGCGAGACTCCAGTGCTGCGACTCTCTTGCTTATGGCTGGTTGCGTCAAATGAAGTGCTTTGGCAGATTTAGAGAAGGACTGTCGCTCAGCTACCTCTATGAATGCTTCCAGCGTGTCAAAGTCCAAATTAATCCCCACCTGTAACGTTACAGTTATAGTAGGGGAGCATAGCAGAGTTGTAAACAAGTATTGCCGCGATATCCGTCAGCGTCCTGATAACTATAATAAAGAGGTATAGCAACGATCAATTGTATAAATTGAAAGTGCTCGTATGTATATCCAAAGTTGTATGCAGCGAATATAGTTACCCGGATCGGCTATGTTACCGTGGAGCCTGCTGATTAAACAAAGGTAAAGGGTAGTCGCTTGGCAATAAAAAAACACAAAAGGCCAACCCTAAAGGTTATCGCGAATATAGCGGGCTTAGGAGTAACTACTGTCTCAAAGGCACTAAAAGATGCGCCTGACATCGCCGACGGCACGAAACAGCGTGTGCGATTGATTGCGGAACAAGTTGGTTACAGGCCAGATGAAGCAGCGCTGCGGCTTAGAACAGGAAAAACCAACATCCTAAGTTTTGTGATGAATACCGATGACGAGGTAGATCACGTGACTTCTACGTTTATTCTGGGTATCACCAAAGCTCTTAAGTCAACTCCTTATCACTTAGTGTTGGTGCCAGTTTATGCAGCCGAAGATCCCCTGGTGCAGTTACGGCATCTTGTCGAAACACGGTCTACTGACGGGATAATCTTAACCAGAACAGAGCCCCGCGATCAGCGCTTGATGTACCTTGATCAGGTCGGCATGCCGTTTGTAACCTACGGTAGAAGCAGCATGAATCTAGAGCATGCCTATTTTGATTTTGATAGTGCAGCTTTTGGAAAAGATGCCGTTAGCAGTCTGGCTCAGCTAGGTTGCAAGCATGTAGGTGTGATTCTACCACCTATGCATTTGACTTATTCACAACTAATACACGAGGGTTTCCACCAAGGTGTTAATGAATCAAAACTAGAGAGCAGTGTATTTGAATCAATCACAATAGAAGATTCAATGGAAGAGATCTCTGAGAATATTTGTTCAGCAATGAAAAAAAGCTCACGGCCTGATGGCATTGTTTGCACCAACGCAAAATCTACTATTGCGACACTCAACGGTATAGAAAGAGCAGGCCTTACTGTTGGCACCGACCTTCAGCTTATTACAAAACAGTCTACTGCAAATTTACTTAAGTGGCTTGGTAAGCCGATCTACTATACTGGTGAAGATTTTAACCTGGCAGGATGCTCTGCCGCTAAAAGTTTGTTAGCGACAATAGATGGCGCACCGGTTACTGATCACCAAACTGTGGCGTACACTGAAATAGTAGGTCGAAGCGTTCTAGATTAAACGACTGCATGCAAGTGGTTGATTGACCTTTGAGCAAGTTCCTAACTCTACATTTTAAATTATTCATGTGAGTTATTCACGGTGTCGTTAGAGACTGTTGAGTGCTTGCGAAGAATTAAGTAGAGCAAAGGCGCAAACGACCCGGTAAATAGTGTCGCCACTACCCACGGTAGGTATTGCTTACCACGCTTACGACAATCTTCTACGATCCAATACAACACCAAAACAAGCGCGATCACAAGATCTATAAAATATTGCCAGGTCCACAAGCTGGCCTTGAACGGGGTGATCATGCCAAGCAACCCTTCTTTAAAGAACGCTGAAAGAGTCAGTGTAAAAAGAGCAGCAAAGGCCAGATAAAGGAGTGGTTTGTTGATGTTGCTCATAGCGTTTGCTTCCTGTTGTTAAGTATTTATTAGCCTGATTGTTTTGGGGCCGTCCGGTAGGGTCTATCCACTCTTTAGCGCAGGAACAAAAGATTCGCGCGTGCGCACTTGAGTGGTTGTTTGAAAATTTCAGAAAAACTATTTTGAATTAATGACTTACAGTGCTGGCTTGTCAAGCGTTAAGTGCCTTTCCGTGGTATGAAACTTGCCGCAAACCCTATGATTCCTCCACAAATGCCGGGTATTCGAACCACCGGCGGGTTTTAGATTATGAAGATCAGGAAGTCCCTAAGTGTTATTTCTGCAGCGTTACTTGTTGTCTCTTGTGACAACGGATCTCAGCTTCAAGTTGAGCAAGAAGTGCAAGCAGCAACTGACAATGATGAGTTTAACTATTTTGGCATGCAAGTGGGTAGTAGCGAGACTATTCCCTTTGAGCCAGAGTTGGGCTTCGCTGTGCCAGACCGTGGTCCGTTGGCGCTCGCGACATCAGTCATTGGTAGCACCACTGCTGGCAATGAGTATCGTGTAGATTGTGACCCAGGACAAGTGTTGGCAGGTGTTGATGCTTATGCAAGTGGTAGTCGAGTTACTCAGATTACTGCCAAATGTGTTGAGGTTAAAAACGATGGTGCGTGGATAAGTACCCCTATAGCGCAAGGTGATTCGGTTGGAATTAACAGTGGCACAGTGGTCAGTTTGCAATGCGTTAGCGGTGAAGCAGTAACAGGCATAACAGGCTTTACCCGATCAGATTGGGTAGCTTCTTTAAAGCTGCATTGCCGAACGTTATCCAATAGCACTACTACAACAGGTGATGAAAGAGATACCATCTCAGTTGGTGAAAATAACCCAAACGTTGCCAATCAATTGTGTGGTGCAGGTGGCGTTGCCACGGGTATCCATGGTCGTGCGACCAATGATTTAATGTCCGTCGGATTGGTGTGTAATGAATCACCAGCCACAGCAGGCCGTTGGGGTAACCCAATCGGTTGGCCCGTACAAGCCGTACATACGATTATGACACCGCAGGGCAACTTAATGTCTTACGGTTTTAAAAATGGTTCCCCTAATGTGTATGACTATGATTTGTGGAGCCCTGCGGCAGGTGTGGCTGAAACGTCGCACAATACTTTTGCATCTGATCAGGGCGTTTTTTCTTTTTGTAATGCCTCTATCATTATGCCTGACAACGGTAATATCTTATTGCCGGGTGGACAAAAGCTTGGCAACAACAACAACGAAGGTGTTGCCGATGTTCCCATTTATAATACTGAAACCGGTGGGCTTTACCGTGCTCCTGATATGGCGAATCGCCGCTGGTATCCAACAACTGTCACTTTACCTAATGGTGAGATTCTGGTAGCCGGTGGGCGTGATGTTGCAGGCGTAGGGTCTACCACGCCAGAAATATATTCACCACAAACAAATGAATGGCGTTCATTGTTCGGTGCAAATATGTCAGGGCTTCATTTGTTATATCCACGGTTATGGGTGGCTGCTGATGGTCGGGTCTTCGGTGTGTCGCGAAACCAAATGTATTACATAAATACTCAAGGCTCCGGTGCAATTCAAAGAGTCGGTGAATTCAACGGTGCATGGAGCACTCAGGGTGAATCCACCTCCGTGATGTACCGACCAGGTAAGATTTTGCAGCTTGGTGGTTTCAGCAACGGAAACAACGCTGCGCTAATTGATATCAACGGTACAGTGCCGCAGGTAAGGTTAACTAATCCAATGCGGTTTTCACGTTCTTCATGGGCGAGCTCAGTTGTGCTTGCTGATGGTAAAGTGATGGCAAGCGGTGGAAGCCGTAAAAATAATGACGCGGATACTGCTGCAATGAGCCCTGAAATCTGGGATCCAGAGACAGAGCTTTGGACGGTTGTATCAGGTTATAAATGGCCGAGACTATATCACTCGAACTCGGTATTGCTTCAAGATGCAACGGTTATGATTTTAGGCGGCGGAAACCCGGGGCCGGTCACTAACTACAATGCTGAAATATTTTCACCGCCTTATTTGTATGACGCGGAAGGTAGTCTTGCAGAGCGTCCTGTTATTAATTGGGCACCAGAGAAAGGCGCTTACGGGCAAGCGATTACGTTGCAAACGGATGCTAGCGCAGTGGCTAAAGTGTCTTTTATTAAAACCACATCAGTTACCCACTCGTTTAATGTAGAGCAACGTTATAGGGAGCTCGCGTTTACAACGGGCACTGACTCAATACAGGTACAGTTACCAATCAGTGCCACTGACGCTACTCCGGGCTTTTACTTGATGTTCGTACTGAATGAGCAGGGTGTGCCTTCGCTGGGTAAAATCATAAAGTTGGGTGATGAGCTTGGTGAGGTACCAGCGCCACCTGTGATTACTCCAGAGCCTGTTGAAGTTGATAATCTATTAGTTAATGGTGGGTTTGAGCAAGGTAAGGCCAATTGGTTTGATTGCGCCGATACTTCACTTTCTGCAATAAACAGCAATGCTAGTACGGGTGAAAAAGCGCTGATTCAACAAGGTGGCGCCTGTTTGTATCAGGAGTTTTTCGTGCAGCCTGGTGAAACAGTCAGCTTAACGTGTGATGCAGCAACGCAGAATTCAGTGTACTCAAGCGTTTCATTGAATATGTTAGATGCTAACTACACTACGTTGCTAGCTGATTCATCGGTTGTTTCGGGTGCAAGTTATACGACTTATAGCGCAACTCTTGATGTGCCAGCGAACGCTACATTTGCAGCAGTTACTATGTATTCTGAAGGGCCAACAAGCTTTGATTCCTGTGTGGTTACCAGTGATGCCGGTGCAACGCCTGCACCTACTCCGGAACCGACGCCTGAGCCAACACCTGTCCCACCTGCAACTAATATTCTCGTCAACAGTGATTTTGCACAAGGTAAATCAAATTGGTTAGATTGTTCTGGGTCGCAATTGACAACGGTACTTGATACTCAGGCAACGTCAGGCAAGATACTGCAGGTGGCCAATGCTGGATGCATTTATCAGGAATTTCCAGTCACCCCGGGTAAGAAGTATCGTATGCAATGTAGTGCAAAGTCTGAGGGTACCCGCTATTCAAGCATTACACTGCAAATGGCTGACGCGACTTATAATCAGCTTGATTCTGCAGTGAGCTTAGTAGGGCCTGGTGAATTCCAATCCTACACCGCTGAGTTAACCGCCCCGGCAGCAAGTAATACCAGTGCTGTTACATTGTACTCTGAAGATATCACTCAAGTTGATGTCTGCAATGTTGAGGAGATTTAAGTTGCTTAGTACTTCAGGCATTTCAATAATTCAAAAACGTTTGTTAGTCGTAATGGCTAGTGTGTTGTTGCTAGTGCTGGCATCATTGGGTGTTTACACTGTCGCGGGTGAGCGTGACAATATCTCAGCGCTTCATTCATTGGAGTTGTTGAAAAAAGCCAGGCTTACTGATCAGCATGGCAACAAGATAAGGTTAAAAGATCTGCGCGATAAAGTCGTGCTTGTGAATTTTTTCTTTACCAGTTGTGGTGGTGCTTGCCCCATGCAAACCTCTGTGGTTAAAGATGCCCGTTCACAGCTAAGCGCCGATGTAGACGCGGTATTTCTTTCGGTATCTATTGCTCCTATGCTAGATACAAAAGAGACGATCAACGCCTTTATAGAAAAGCACAATATAGATCAAAGCAACTGGCTGTTTGCCAGTACTAAGGTGGCGGAAACCAAAATGTTAGTGGAAAAGTTCGGTGTCACAGTAGATGGCGCTACGGTTGTTAAAGATCAGATAGATCATCGCAACGTTGGCTTCTTGTTTGGGCGCAATGGAAACTTAATGCAGCAGTATCAGCTAGTGCCAGGTATGTCTAAGCGGCTTGCTAAAGAAATGAAAGTATTGTTTGACCTGGATCTTAACCCTGCATAACTTGTTATATGGCCATTTTATAACAGGCTTTAGTCACTGCTTGCGACTGAGGTTTTAACAGCGCTTGATCGTAGTGTGGTAAAGAGCCCGGCACACACAATAATAGCTGTACCGATCCAAGTCCATTTATCGGGTAGGTGGCCAAAAACAAGGTAGCCATACATGGTGCCCCAAATAATAAGTGAGTAGTGAATAGGGGCTATTACCACAGCCTCTGCCACCTCTAATGCCTTAATTACCAGTATTTCCCCAAAGGCGGCAAGCACTGCCATTGAGCAAATAATCAGTATCTGAAAACCCGACTCCGGGGTTACCCACACAAATGGCATCGGTACTGTGATGATCAAGCTACCCACAATAGCGGTGTAAGCTACAGTGGTAACGGTTTTGTCGGTGTCAGCGAGGAGGCGGCCGATAATTTGCCGAAGCGCATAGAAAACGGTGGCCACTACCACCAATAGTACGGCGGGGTGAATAGCTCCGCTGCCGGGCCTGATGATAATCAATGCGCCTATAAATCCAAAAATTACCGCAATCCATCGTCGTGGCCCCATGGTCTCTTTCAGTATGATCGCCGCCAACATACTCAGAAAAAAGGGTGCAACAAAACTTACCGCGACTGCATCGGCCAATGCCACGTAACGGATTGCAGTAACAAATGATACTGCAGAGCATATAGCTAAAACACCGCGTGTAAGTTGCAGTTTAGGCTGTGCAGTTTTAAGTATAGAAGGGCCCTTGAGTACCAGTATTATAAGTACCCCCAGCAACAAGCCCAGTTGCCTAAACCAAATCACCTGGGTTGGGTGGAAAGTGTCGGTTAAAAACTTCGCTTGTGTATCTACCGCGGAAAAAAGAAACATGCCGGTAAGCATGAGTAGCGCACCCAGTTTGCTATTGGTTTGCCGTATTTTGCGGCCGGTTAGAGGTGCGCTCTGTGCGAGGTTTGAAATAATCGTAGCTCAGGTTAGTACAAAGGTTTTCAACAGCAGGCAAGTGCGTGGCTTTAGGTCACCAGTTGTCTGACATTAAAGCGCTCTTCTTTCCATTGTTCTGTCTCTAATACGTCACGCAGGTGGTGGGCAGCATCCCAGATATCAGTGTAGCGTAAGTATAGGGGAGTGATGCCAAAGCGAATAACATTCGGTTGGCGGTAATCGCCGATGACATTGCGTTCAATTAATGCCTGAACAATCGCATAACCATTTTCATGTGTTAAAGAGAGCTGGCCATTGCGAAGGTGTGCCTCCTTTGGACTGTATAATTTCACACCATAAGGTTCACACCACTGTTCTACCAATTGCTGTAGCAGGGTAGATAAAGCTTTGCCTTTTTCATACAGTGCGTGCATGTCTACGCCTTCGAATACATCAAGGCCTGCGTTTACGCCGACGGCTGATATCGCGGGCTGTGTGCCGCTTAATAATGCGCGTGCGCCAGCGCCTGCACGGTAAGTGGGTTCAAATTTAAATGGCTCTGCGTGACCGTGCCAGCCAGTCAGGGGTTGTTTAAACTTACCATGGTGCCTTGCTGCAACATACGCAAAGGCCGGTGCGCCAGGGCCGCTGTTTAAATATTTGTAGGTGCAACCTACCGCAAAGTCTACGTTCTCATCATGTAAGTCTACCGGTATAGCACCAGCAGAATGGCATACATCTGAAATCACTAATGCGCCAACCGCATGAGCTTTTTCAGTGAGTGCTTTTATGTCACGTATTTCCCCGGATCGATAATCAACCTGATTCATTAAAACGACTGCGGTGTTTTGGTCGAATAGGTCTTCTATATGCTCTGCATCTCGACCTTCAAGTTTCACTTCCATATTCTCAAGTAGTGACGTCACGCCTTCTATCATGTAAAGATCGGTTGGAAAGGAAGTGGCTTCGCAAACAATGCGCGTTCTACCTGGCTGCATTGAAATAGCGGCGTGTAGGGTTTTGTAAATGTTAATGCCAGTGGCGTCGCTGACGACTAGTTCGCCCTGGCCCGCACCTAACAAAGTCGCTAAGCGATCTCCTAGTGTGTCTGTCATCATAAACCAGCCGGCTTTATTCCAACTGGTGACCAAACCCTTGGCCCAGTCTTGTCGTAGAGTATGTTCAATTTTTGCGACCACAGACTTCGGCATTGGCCCTAGAGAGTTACCACATAGGTAAATAACGTCGTCTTGAAGATCGAATTCATCACGCTTAGAGGCGAATGGATCTTGTTGATCCAACGCTGCAGCTTGATCGCGAGAGGTAGCGGGAATTTCGTTGTTAAATTGAGTGGGCATGGCAGAGGTTCTTAGCTGATAATAGTCATGGTGCGTGGAAGTTCCGATAAAATCTCCGGGCCGTCTGGTCTTAGAATGACTATCTCTTCCAGTCTTAAGCCAAAACGATCAGGTAAGTAAATACCCGGCTCGATAGAAAACACCATGCCTTCTTGTAGCACTGTTTCCGATACGGAAGTAAGGTAGGGCTGTTCGTGTATTTCTATCCCTAAGCCGTGACCTAGGCGGTGCATAAAGTATTCGCCATAGCCCGCCTCTGTGATTGCATTTCTGGCCGCCGCATCAACCTCTTTAGCCACTACACCAGGTTTTGCCGCTTGCATGGCAGCGGTAACGGCAAGTTCTACAATCTGATGGATCTTTTCGTAGTCATTCGGTGGTGTTCCTAAAATCGCCATGCGGGTAATGTCGCTTGAGTAGTCTTGCATGCTGCCACCTATATCCATCACCACGGCATCGCCTGCGTTGAGTTTGCTGTGGCCTGTGTGGTGATGTGGAAACGCCCCGTTGCCACCGGTACCAATTATGGTAAACATTGGTTTCGCACCTTGGTCGGTGAATGATGCGCGTATGATTTCAGCGACTTCAAGCTCCGTCATACCGGGATTCATTGCGGCCCATCCGGCTTGCATCGCACTATCTGCACTTAGCGCATTGGCTTTGAGTGCCAGGTATTCATCGTTGTCTTTGCACATCCGTAATGCGCCGATGGTGGATGCCGTGAACTGTCGAGTGGCATTCGGTAGTGTGTCTTGCACTAACGCTGCAAAGTCAGCTCGCATGGTTTCATCAAGTGCAAGGCTGGTAGCAGTTGCTGCGGAGAGATCTTTTAGAAGGTCTTTAAAAGCACAGCCAGGTCCGTCTGCATCTGCCCATTTAAAGAAAGGTAATTCAGTATGCTCTCTTGCAGCGTCAGCGTTCAATGATGGCATTAGCATGGCAGCACCCGTTTGGCTCAAGCACAGCAGGCAAGGGCGTTCATCAGGGTGCGGGTGATAGCCAAGCAGCCACTGCATGTGCGGGCCGGGCCCAAGGGCGAGTAGTTCAACCCCTGTGTTTTCCATTTTGCTTCTTACTAACGAAATTCGTTGTTCTGTTTTAGTCACGCTGCATGTGCCTTTGATGTGTGCACCAAGACTACCATTTATGCAGCAGGAGGGCTCGTAGCTGAGCGCATAGCTCTTGCTACTTGCAATTTGCAAGTGTATGGTCAGAACATGCCTAAAGACCTGCGCCGATCAGATTGTCCAATCCACTGTGCATTGAACCTGTTAGGGGATAGATGGACACTGGTGATTGTGCGAGATTTACTCACTACATCGCGTGGCACTTTTACCGAGTTGCTTGATTCTCCGGAAGGCATAGCAACTAACATTTTGACTAGTCGCCTGGTGAGTTTGCAGGCCGCAGGCATAGTCGAGCAGTTGCCCGGTGATAAACGATATCTTTTGACAGAAAAGGGCTTAGATTTAGCGCCATTGTTAGCGGAGCTAATGCTCTGGAGCATCAGTCATGAGCCAACCGTCAGCGCTCCTGTCGATATCCGTCTATATCAAAAGAACCCGCAGCAGTTTATAGAGCAAGTGAAAGCAGCAGCGCGTGACAGGCGTGTTAAGTAATGGTTATTTGTTAGCAACCTCCTTCGATTCACTAAGTTATTGGTATTAATGTAATGATTAAATTAAACGTCAACGGCATCGAACATTCACTCGATATAGAACCTGAAATGCCATTGCTATGGGCGCTTCGTGAAGAGACCGCATTGCGCGGCACCAAGTTTGGCTGTGGTTTAGGTTTGTGTGGGGCATGTACAGTACATATAGACGGTGCACCAGTGCGCTCTTGTTCGTACCCGGTCAGTGCTGCAGTGGGTAAAGAGATTAATACCATCGAATCCATTGGCACCGAAGAAACGCCACATGCGATCCAACAAGCATGGATAAAACATCAAGTTCCACAGTGCGGCTATTGTCAGTCAGGTATGCAGATGGCAGCCGTCGCTTTACTGAATGAAAACCCACAACCCACAGATGACGATATTGATAACGCCATGACTAACCTTTGCCGTTGTGGCACTTATGATCGCGTACGTGCGGCAATAAAGTCTGCTGCGAAGGAGCTAGCGTAATGGGTATCACGCGCAGAATATTTATGCTCACCGGGGCGACTGTCGGCGGTGGTTTGTTATTGGGTGTTGGTGGTGTCGGTGCTCACTTGCTTACCCATAATAGAGTAGGTGTTCAGCGTGATGCTAATCAGAGCGACAATGCCGAACACATTAATATGTGGTTGCGAATCACGCCAGATAACAAAATAGTCGTTGTTAATCCGCATACCGATATGGGTCAGGGCAGTGCGACCGGCTTAATGCAAATTGTCGCAGACGAGCTCGATGCCGACTGGTCACAAATGCAAGTAGAGTCAGCTCCAGCAGAGCAAGCGTATTCTAACGGTAAGGTATTTGAAGGCTTTATGCGTGAAATGGTAACACCACCTCAGTGGGCTAGCACCTTGCTTGAGAATGGTTTTTATCGCATGGGCGATCTAATGAAAATGCAAATGACTGGCGGTAGCTCTGCGGTACGTTTTACCGGCATGGACGCGATGCGAAAAGCATCAGCGGCCACTCGTCAAATGTTAATAAGTGCCGCTGCGGCACAGCTAGATGTATCAAAAGATTCACTTAGCACTAATATGGGTTCTGTGGTGCACACAGAGTCTGGTCAATCACTTACTTACGGAGAGCTGGCGGCGTCGGCCGCTACAATGGAAAGCCCTAAAAAGGTAGCACTTAAATCACCTGATCAATATCAGTATGTTGGAAAGCCGGTTGAGCGTATAGATGTACCCGGTAAAGTATTTGCTAATCAAGATTACGGTATTGATGCAGAAGTGCCTAACATGCAATATGCTGCCATTGCGGCCAGTGGTGTGTTTGGTGCACAGGTTAAGTCAATTGACAACCTGGATGAAATCAAAGCTGCGCGTGGTGTGAGTGATGTAATGATCGTACCTGACGGTGTTGCAGTGGTGGCTGATAACCCATGGCGCGCAGAGCAAGCAGCACGTACTGTTAAGTTCACCAATGAGTCACATGCTAACGATACTCTTAGTACAGAGTCTTTAGTGGAAGGTCAGCGCAAAGCATTAGCAGGGGAGTTGACCAATGGCATGTCAACAGGTGCACCAGCTGATATAGAAGCCACAGTTAAAGCGGAATACTTTGTACCGTACCTGGCCCACGCAAGCCTTGAGCCCATGAGTGCTACAGTATGGCAGCAAGATGGCAAGCTGCATGTTATTGCAGGTGTTCAAAACCCGTTAGGTGCAAAGGTACGTGCAGCTAAAGAAGCGGGCCTTGAGCGTGACGATGTTATATTCCATTCACGCCAAATGGGTGGTGGTTTTGGTCGGCGTGTAGCGTTCAGTATGTCTGGTGATGAACCTTTGAACTGGTTAGTACAGGCCGTACGCGTAGCCGTTGATACCGGCAAGCCAGTTAAAACCACTTGGTCGCGTGAGACCGATACCCGCAACGATGTTTATCGCCCCATGGTATTAGCCCGGTTTGAAGGTGCATTGGCTGATGATGGCAAGCCATCTGTGTGGCGCTCTCGTAGCTACGGTAAAGAGATGAATATCAAAGCCGTTGCACCGCCTTATGATATTCCTAATATTTCCGTTGATTATGCAGACCATCCGCATCCGGTGCCAACTGGTTTTTGGCGTAGTGTTGAGCACTCGCAGCATGGTTTTTTTGTAGAAAGTTTTATTGATGAGTTAGCGGCCGAAGCAGGTGTTGATCCGTTGCAATATCGATTATCTTTACTTGATGATAATTCCCCTGCCGCAAAAGTGTTACAGAAAGCCGCAGAAATGTCTGGTTGGCGCAACGGTGCGGATGATCAAGGTCGTGTAATGGGCGTTGCTATGGTTCATAGTTTTGGTTCCACCATTGCACAAGTGGTAGAGGCCTCAATGACACCTGCAGGACCTAAAGCGCACCGGGTGTGGTGTGCAGTGGATTGCGGTATAGCTGTTAATCCGCAAGCGGTTGAAGCGCAAGTGCAGGGGTCGGTTAACTTTGCATTGTCAGCAGCGTTGCATGGCAAGTGCGATCTTAAAGATGGTGGTGTTGTGCAGAGTAACTTCCACGATTATAGGATTGTCGGTATGGCTGATGCGCCGCGTATTGAAGTTGAACTGTTGGCGCTTGGCAGTCCGGTGGGGGGTGTTGGCGAGATTGGTGTTCCACCGTTGGCGCCGGCGCTGTGTAATGCTCTGGCGGTTTTGGATGGCGGGCGTCGGCGGGCTTTGCCACTGGTCTGAGTTTTTTTTTGCCTTTGCAGGCGGCTGTTGTTTTGGCTTGTCCTGCGGGGCTGTTGCTTTGGCTTGTCCTGCGGACGGCTGACGTGCGATGCATGCCTTGCCGGTGGCTACGTGTGTGGCATGCCTTGATGGCGGCTACGTGTGATGCGTGCCCTGCCGGCGGCCTTACTTTTTAAAAAGACCAAAAAGTAAGCAAAAAGTCTTCTTGCTACTTTGTTGCCCCTTAGGGGTGGCTTCGCCATTTTTTGAAATCCAGCTGCGAGGGGTCGCGCGGTATGCACATCCATGTGCACCGCGCTCAAAGCGCCTTCCCTGGCGCTTTGACCCCACGCAGCAGGATTTCAAAAAACAACAAAAAGCGCGGGTAAAGCATCACTTCGTGAGTGTCGGCACTCTACGTCGGTATTTTGGGATTGGGGCAATTGATGTATTTGTGGTTCGCGACGCTCAGTTGGGTTGGGGGTTGCTTATAGTTTTCGCGCTCGTTTCTGTTGTTATTCCGGTTCTATTTACTGCTTACGAAGCTTTAGGTAGGAGTCGCTTGCTGTATTCGTTAGGAAGCCCGCCAGCTTGAGCGAGGGATTTAGGAACCGTGATGTTTTTGTATTTAACTTAACGCACTACTGTATTGATCACGCTACCGCGTAAGCAGTGCTACCGCTGTGCCCATGCGCTCCATGGCCGCACTCAAGTTCTCATCAGAATTCGCGGTTGATAACCTTATATACGGTGATAACTCGTACGCACTACCGGGTACAGTGGCGACACCTGCTTCATGAATTAGATAGCTTGCCAGGTCGTTGTCGCTGTTGATCATTTCACCTTTTGGGGTGGTGGTGCCTATCAGTGCCTGGCAGCCTACATACGCATAGAATGCACCGCCTGGCGCTTTGAGTGTGAAGCCCGGGATCTTGTTGATGCCTTCTACTACAAGGTTGCGGCGTCTTTCAAAGGCTTCTCTGAATTGATTTACAGTATCCTGCGGGCCGTTTAGCGCTTGCGTGGCGGCTGCTTGCGCTATGGAGCAGGGGGCGGACGATACTTGTGATTGCACTTTGATCATTACATCTATTAGGGCTTTGGGGCCGGCACCGTAGCCTATGCGCCAGCCTGTCATGGCGTAGGCTTTTGATACACCGTTTACGGTTAGGATCCGGTTTTTTAAGTGTGGGAGTGCGTTTGCTGATGAGACAAACTGCCGGTCATCAAACAGAATGTGTTCGTAGATTTCATCTGAAAGCAGAATTATCTGCGGGTGTTTTTCCAGTACTGCACCTATGGCCTTTAGTTGCGCTTCATCGTAAACCGCACCTGAAGGGTTGTTGGGTAGGTTTAGCATTAGCCAACGGGTTTTGCTGGAGATTGCTTGGCTTAAACTCTCCGGAGTCAGGCGGAAGTCATCTTCGGGTTTGCATTCTATCGTTTTAGGGTTGCCACCGACTGACAAAACTATATCGCGGTAACAACCAAAATAGGGCGCACAGATAAGAACTTCGTCACCTGGGTTAAGGGTTGCAAGCATGGCGCTGAAAATAATTTGTTTTGCGCCGTTCGATACAATCACTTCATCGGCAGTATGTTCCAGCCCGTTATCACGCTTAAGCTTGTTGCAAATGGCATCGCATAGTTCAGCTGTGCCACGCATAGGTGTGTAACGCGTTTTGCCTGCAAGTGCTGCCTGGTGTGCAGCTTCTACAATATGTGGCGGGGTGTCAAAATCTGGCTGGCCGATGCCTAAGTCTATTATGTCTTTGCCTTGCGCTTTAAGGTCACGCGATAGCTGGCTGACTGCCACGGAAGCAGAGGGCTTAACAGTGCTTAGTCGTGAAGATGTAAAGTTCATTATTTATATTGCTGCGCCTGGCTTATGTTTTTATGGTGTCGTCAATGATATTCATCGTTGCTAAGCCGCTGTTACCAAGTTCTATTGGTGCGAACGGTCCACCGTGGAGCATTTGCGCGCTATCGCTTGTATCTGCCGGTGGCGCTTCTGCCAGAATTTTTTCGGCAAACTGTTCAGCGTTATCTTTAGGGCGGTAGCCTAAGTGGCTGGCTTTGCTGTTATCAACCGGTACACGGTCATTGTTTGAAACACCGTACACTACAGAGAAACCGGTGGTCGGTGTATCTATTGCGCGGGTAACCAGCTGGATCAGATCATCGTTGCTTAACCATGTGCCTAGT
Source organism: uncultured Granulosicoccaceae bacterium (assembly GCA_937927895.1). GTDB lineage: Bacteria > Pseudomonadota > Gammaproteobacteria > Granulosicoccales > Granulosicoccaceae. The sequence continues at coordinate 37,940 of CALGKA010000115.1, forward strand.
GCGCGTACGCTGGTCACCTGGGCGGCTGATAAAATTCGCATGCATACTGATTCCATGCTGCGTTTGTCCCAGTACATGCTGGCTAAATCTTCGGCAAAGCACTTCGATAAGCCATAGTAAGTATCGGGTCTGTGCGGTGCGTCTATGCCTATGAAGTCTTGTTTTTTGTGCATGCCTACTGCATGAATAGAGCTTGCGTATACCACGCGCTTTAGTTTGTGCTGAAAGGCGGCTTCCCACACATTGTAAGCGCCTATAATATTGGCTTGTAAGATCTTTTCAAACGGTGCTTCATCACCAATAGCGCCGAAGTGCACTACCATATCAGCGCCTTCCAGTACGGCGTGAACTTCATCGTAGTTGGCAAGGTCAGCTTTTTGATAACGCTCACCGGGGTAGAGATTGCCGATGCTATCGGCGATATCGGTGCAGACCAATTCGTTGCAAAGTTTGGTAAGTGGTTCACGAAGGTAAGAGCCAAGTCTGCCGGCTGCACCGGTAAGGACGAGCTTGTTCATTAATTGGTAACCTGTCTTGATGGTAGAGGCGTAAACGTAGCCTCTAAAATTGTGATTATTCTTGAGTTTTTAGTTAGTCGATTATTTAAATTGCCGCTTAAAATAATCGCTTTAAATTATTGCCTTCTCTATGATCGGAGTGTTCTTCACAATGCGTTCATAGTTAAACGGTGACAAATCCAAACTACGATACTCACCGTACGTTAAATACTCAGCGGTACCACGGCCCATGGCAGGGGATTGTTGCAAGCCGTGTCCTGAAAAGCCATTTAGGAATATAAAGTTTTCAACTTCCGTATGCGGCCCCATGACGGCATTGTGATCAAAGGTATTCATAGAGTAGTGGCCACCCCATTCGTTGGTTAGCTTAACGGATTCAAATTGTGGAATGCGTGTGGCGAGTATTGGCCAGACATGGTTTTCCCACATTGATTGATCAACTGAGAAATCATCGTACTCTACCGCCGGGTCTATCTCTGAGTGGCCGCCGCATTGGTAGGTACCGCTGCCGTTCTCGCGGCAGTGTATGCCAGACGGATCAATAGTGAGTGGCAGGTCTTGATCAAGCGGGTGTTCTGCTTTAAAAATCCATGAGAACCGCTTGCGTGGTTCTACCGGTACCGCAATGCCTGCCATTTGAGCGGTGCGTGATGCACGTGGGCCTGAGGCATTGAGTACCTGACCGCAAGAGATTACTTCGCCTGATTTAAGTGTGATGCTTTCAACTTGGGTGCCGTTAGCGTTTTTGGTCATGGCAACGACTTCGTTGTGAATATACTCTACACCGCGTTCACGAGCTTGACGTCGCCACCATTCAAATACAGTCGCACCATCCCAGTAGCCCTCATCAACAGTATTGATAGAGCCAAGAACGATATCGTCTACGTTGTAGAACGGGTACTTCTTTTTAATTTCGTCAGGGGTCATAAGCACAGTGGCGGCACCCGCCGATAACTGTACCTGTTGACTTTCGCGCAAGACATCGGCAAAGGGTTCGTTGTCTGCTAGGTACATGTAGCCAAAAGACTGAATGCCAAGCTCAGGTACTCGTTCATCGTTGCCCATGCGTTGGCGAATGTTTTTAACGAAGTCGGCGGCAAATTGTGAAATGCGAACATTGAGCTCGGTACTAAACTGCTGGCGCATACACGAGTTAGTATGCGCTGTTGAGCAAAACTCATAGCTTGGATCACGTTCTACTACTAACACAGAGCCGTTGAAATCGTTATTGTCAGATAAAAACCATGCCGTTGATGAGCCCATAATGGCGCCGCCAATGATCACAATATCGTATGAGGATTTTGAAGGTGTAGCCTCCATCGCGCCTATAGCCATTAATGCATCTCACCAAGTTTTGATTGTTTTTGACTATCGGCAATGTCTTGTGCCGACAGATTATAAAATTCTGCTGCGTGTTCTGCTGTGATATATCCCATGGCAAGATCGCGCTTGACCCGTTCAATATCGCGTTTAGCCGGGTTACCGTAACCCGCACCACCTGGAAAAGCCATCTCTACACGGACGCCATGCGGTACGAATTGCTTGCCTTTGCCCTGCATGGCTTCACCATCACTGCGAGCAATAACGGTTGCACCACCTGCCTGTCCACCATGTCGGCCAAGGGCGGGGTGGTCTATTCTGTCAAACATGGCAGAGAAATCAAATTCGTGACCTTCGCGTGCGCCTACATCCATGTATTGCCCAAGCCCGCCACGGAATTGTCCGGCACCGCCTGAATCGGGTCTTAGTTCTTTGCGCCAAATAACCACAGGACCCACTTGCTCTGTAGCCTCTACCGGCATTGTCATAACCCCGGAAGGGAATGCGGTAGCGTTCATGCCATCAAGTGTCGGGCGTGCTCCGGAGCCACCTGAGTTAAAAGTCAGTACTTCAGAGCGTACGGCATCGTGCGGGGCTGTTTCATCGGTTCTTGGTCTAACGGATACTTGAAAATTGCACAAGCAGCCAGCGCCTTCGGCGGGCACAACACCAGGTAGCAATTTATCCAGTGCGTTATAAACCGTATCGGGAACCATATGACCAATAACATGGCGTAGTGCAACAGGCGCGGGGTGTATTGCATTAACAATGGAATTTTCGGGGGCGATAATCTCAAACGGTGCAAGTGATGCAGCGTTGTTTGGGATATCAGGTGCAATGGCGCACTTAAGTGCATAACACGCATAGGCTTTGGTATACACCAGTGGCACGTTAATGCCTTTTTTATCCAGCCCACTAGTGCCTTCCCAGTCAGAGAGAATACGATCTTTTTCAATCGTGAGCTTTACATGTAAGTCTATTGGGTTGGAATAGCCATCAATTTGCATATGGCCTTCTGCGACACCAGGCTTCAGCGCATTGATTCTTTCAAGCGTTGCTTTTCTAGAGCTGCTTAAAATAAAGTCTGAAATACTATTAAGACTAGCAAGCGCAAATTCGTTCATCATTTCGATTAATCGGCGATGACCAATTTCATTACAGGCGGCAAGCGCATAGATATCACCCACCAGTTGGTCTGGCTCGCGAACATTGCCGCGAATAATTGATACCAGTGTGGAATCTACCGTGCCTTCTGATACAAACTTCATGATTGGAATGTATAAGCCTTCTTCATGGACGTCGTTAGCATCGGCGCCAAAACCTCGGCCGCCAATATCGGTTACGTGCGCGGTACAAGCAAAAAAACCAATCAGTGAACCCTGATGAAAAGACGGCGTCACAATAGTTATGTCGTGCTTGTGGCCTGTGCCTTCCCATGGATCATTGGTGATATAAACATCACCCTCAAGCATGTTGTCGCGCCCTATGCGACGAATAAAGTGTGGCACTGCATCGGCCATTGCGTTGACATGACCCGGTGTGCCGGTAACTGCTTGCGCTAGTATTTCACCGATATCGTTATAAACACCTGCAGATAAATCACCTGCTTCACGTACTGACGTTGAAAACGCCGTACGCACTAACGCTTGTGCTTGTTCTTCTACAATAGAGATTAAGCGGTTCCACATGACTTGATGCGCTACCTTGTTTACCTCTTGTGATTTTACAGCGGCTGCTGCAGTTTGCTTTTCACGTACAATCAATGTGCCGTCAGTGTGCATAAAGACTTCACGGTTATCGTGCACTATAACGGTGGTCTCGTTTTCAGTAATGATAGCCGGGCCCTGCACGCAATCGCCGGGCTTAAGGTTGGTTCGTTGATGCACTTGTGCTGGTATGCTCTTGCTTAAACCCGGATCGAATAGATCACGAACATCTGAGCTAGTAGCGGTGGCTGGTTTCCCGGGCGTTGGTAGTTGTTTAGCTTTTGGAATTTCAGTGTAAGCGTTAACCGACCAAACGGTCACTTCGACTTCCATGCCTTCAACTGTTCTGCCAAATAGCTTTTCATATTCGGTTTGAAACAGTGCAAGGTATGTTTCAGTATCTGGATTTTCCGCTTGGGCCGCAGTAAGGTCTACTGGTATTTCCCACCCTTGGCCTGAGTAGCGCATATACACTTTGTGATCAGAGCTAATGTTTGCATCAGCATCGCATTGGCGTACAAAGCGTGTAGCTTCTTGTTCCATTTCCGTAAACAGTTTTTTTACAGCTGTTGGATCAAACTCAGACATCAGCATGAATACAGAGCGGTTTTCTTCAAAGCTAAAAGGTGCTCGTAGAAACCCAATGGCAGAGCCTACGCCCGCACCAGAAGGAATGAGGCAGCTGGTTACACCTAATTTGTCACACAGACGTGCAGCGTGTAGTGGTGCAGCGCCACCAAAAGCGATCATGGTGTATTCGCTTAGGTCTTCACCATTTTCTACTGCGTGTACTCGTGCGGCATTGGCCATGTTTTCATCAACCACTTCAGCGACACCCCAAGCAGCCTCTGTAGCATCCATGTTGAGCTTCTGGCCTATGTCGGTTTTGAGCGCTGCTTTGGAATGTTCAGGGTGCAAGGCAATAGAGCCACCGGCAAAGTTGTCGGGGTCGAGTTTGCCAAGGACTAAATCTGCATCGGTTACCGCCGGGCGTTTGCCATCGCGGCCATAGCAGGCGGGTCCGGGTTCAGAGCCGGCGCTTTCAGGGCCTACTCTTATTTGGCCTAGTGCATCTACGTGCGCTAACGAGCCACCACCGGCGCCAATTTCTACCATGTCTATTACTGGAATGGAGATTGGCATGCCTGAACCTTTTTTAAATCTGTAGGTTCTGGCGACTTCGAATACGCGTGCAGTCTTTGGGGTTTCATTTTTTATTAAACAGATTTTGGCTGTAGTGCCGCCCATATCAAAGCTAAGTACTTTATCTAATCCGTGGCGTGCGGCAATGTCTGCGGCAAAAATAGCACCGCCTGCGGGCCCTGATTCAACTAAGCGCACAGGAAACTCAGCAGCATTTTCTAAAGACATAATGCCGCCGCCTGAGTGCATTAAAAATACCGGGCAGTCTGCGCCTTCGGTGGCTAAGCGTGATTTTAAACGCCCAAGGTATGATTTCATTAATGGCTTTATGTAGGCATTCGCAATAGTGGTACTAAAACGCTCAAACTCACGCATTTGTGGTGAAACTTCAGACGATAATGACACCATTACCCCCGGTAACTTCTTTGCCAACACTTCTGCGATCGTGCGTTCATGGGTGTCATTAACGTAAGCATGAAGAAGCCCTACCGCAATGCTCTCATAGCCTGCCGTCGCTAGTTCGTTTGCAAGCGTTTCGATCTCTGCAGTGACGAGTGGTGTGAGTACTGCGCCATTGGCATCTAATCGTTCTTCCACTACGTAACGCCGGTTGCGCGGCAGTAGGGGGTCGGGGAGTGTCAGGTTTAGATCGTATTGCTCAAAACGGCTTTCGGTGCGCATTTCAATAACATCGCGGAAGCCTTTGGTAGTAATGAAAGCGGTTTTAGCACCACGCCGTTCTATTAGTGCGTTAGTGGCTAAGGTAGTGCCGTGGATAATCTGACTAATAATGCCAGTGGTCACACCTGCTTGCTGACACACTTGGTGCATGCCGTCAATAATCGCATCCTCTGGTGCTGCATAGGTGGTCAGGACTTTGGTTGAGTAGGTATCGGCACCTATTTCAAGTACCACGTCGGTGAACGTGCCACCAATATCGACACCTAGTCTAGCGGTACCGTCGGCGGCATCTTTTGCAGGGTTGTTAGTCATTATTAATTATTGTTCCAGCTTGATCGCCAGAGTTTACTTGGGCTTGGCTACACGCACCAATAGAATAATTAAATTGGCTTGATATCAATTCCTTATCTATTGATGTCGAACTCTGCTGCAATTTTGCCTGCGAGATAGGCTGCCTTGGTGACATAAACGGGTGCAGATTCCGTGTCATACCTGGCGCTAAAGCGCAGTGGCTCGGGCACCCAGGGGTAGTGCAACCGGGTGAGCAATTTGGTTTGTATTTTGTCGCGGACCATAGCCTCTGGCAGGCACGCAATGCCAAGGCCGTCTAAGGTCATGTGTAGACAAGCAGCAAGGTTTGTTGACGGTACTAATCTGATAGAGTGTTTGGTTTGTGATAAGTGCGCTTGTAATTGTTTATAAGGTAATGTGTCTTTGGCATGAGTCAGCACCGGGTACCTGGCCAGTAATTCAAATGATAATTCATTATTGTTGAATTCAAGCGAAGGGGCACACACCCACACTAACGGAAAGTCACCCAGGTCAATATTGCCACTGGCGTCAGTATCAAATGGGCCATTTTGAAGTGCTAGATCAATGTTGCGGTTGGCGAGGGCGGGGCTCAGATTTGAAGAGAGATCTACTGTCAGGTCTACATCTATGTTAGCAAACTGCTTCTTAAATACAGTTAAGAATTTACCTAACCATGAGTGCACTATCATTTCCGTGACCCCCAGGCGCAGTAAACCATCAAATAATTGATCTTGTCCTGCGGTGGTCACGAAGCCTTCCAGGGAGTGCAAAATCTCACGTGCACGAGGCACTAATGATTCGCCCATGGGTGTTAATCGAACAGACGCAGAATCGCGCTCCATAAGCTTAACGTTGAGTTGTGTTTCCAGGCTTGATAACCGGGAAGAGATACTAGGCTGGGTGGTATTGAGCCGCTCAGCGGCGCGTCGAAAGTTTAATAATTCTGCAACCGCTAAAAACGCTTCAATCTGCTTTAAGTTAATTTTCATTTTAATTTGGGTTGGCGCAAATCTTAAGTGATAAAGCGTAAGTGGTTGGTCGTTAGAGCTTACCTACGAAATTTTAGCCTTGTTGGTGTTATAAAGGTGTGGGTGTTGCCTGTTTGGCGACCGGGTATGGTGCAGAAATCTATGAATATTTGTGTTTCCGGTTATCACATAACTGTACTGATAATTTGCGGGCCCGTTATCTTATACCTTTTAATTATACATGACGTTGTAGATCAAGCCTGATCGGCAAGGTTTTAAAGCGTCAAAATTATTTTGTTTGCTGCAGGGGGCTGGCCGAAAAACAGTTTTTTTGGATGACAGGGAAAGCTGATATCCAGCATCGAGGTTAATGGACAATTGTTTGTGTATTTGGGTTTTTAAGTGCGAATGCAACACCTGGGTATTTTCTTTGCTGCGGAGATGGTCTTCATATGTCATCGTAAATATCTATTAAAAACAGTATTTTAATGGGCATTTGTACTCTAGTTAATGACTAAAAATCCAGCCGTTTAACGTGCAAACTGAATCGGCAGACAGGCGATTTTGTTTGCTGATTGGGTGCCTTATCTCTTGCGTTTGTTACGCTGTGTGACATTTGGGCATGCAGCTTGCCCCTTCTATTCCTGCTGGAGATGTCGCTTTTGACTGTAGGTAAAAACGGTTTCCAAAGATTGTAGAGTTCTAAGAGCGGTAAGTCGGTGCGAGAGCGCCGAAACTAGAGCAAGGAAATGCCGAAAAAATCGTCTGAGTTATCCTGTGTATCTGACTCGTTGCAGCATGTGGCGAGTAAATCAACACAATTGGAAGTTAACCGTCCGCAGCTTAGTGTTGCGGCGGGTTTTTTCAAATGTGCTATTGGTTTATCTGTTAGTTTTTCCTGCAACTCTTTTGCATCGAATCAGAACATTGCTTTAGAGACTGGGTTTCACACACCGGCGAGCGCGACGGTTACTGTGCTGACTGCAAGCGCTTCACGTGCCACTTTTAAAGAACACAGTCAGGCGCGAAATACGCTGACCGCAGATGCTAGCCCTGCCTTAGATTCGGATGGCGATGGCACGCCTGATATCTTTGACTTTGATTCGGACAACGATTGTATACCCGACGTTCTGGAGATCGGTGACACTGATAAAGACGGCATCCCCGATTACCTTGATACCGATTCTGATAACGATGGCATAAGTGACACTGTAGAGTCGCAGATAGATCCTTACGATGCTGATCACGACGGCGTCCATGATCAGTTTGATCCAGATGTAACGGGCGGTGTAGACAATAACAATGATGGTGTAGACGACAACCTCACGGTCGCTGACCTATTAGACACCGATGGTGACGGAATTCATGATGCCGTTGATAGTGATTCAGATGGTGATTTAATTCCCGATTCTGTTGAAGGCCACTATGACTTTGACCGTGATGGTCTTCCGGACTATCTGGATACAGACAGTGATAACGACGGTATCTCTGACACAATAGAGTCGCAGATCAGTGGTATTGATACCGACCGTGACGGCATTGATAACACCTACGATATTGATCAAGCCGGTTGCGTGGATTCAAATGCAGACGGTGTATCTGACGCTATGGCAGTCATTGCATTCATAGACACAGATAGTGATGGCACTGCAGATATACACGATGCAGATTCAGACGCAGATGGTATTCCAGATGCGTTAGAGCCGGGTGATACCGACGCTGATGGAATCGCTAATTACCTGGATACCGATTCAGATAACGATGGTTTAAGCGATAGCGTAGAAGCCCAAGTCACTTTTATAGATACCGATGCTGATGGCATCAGTAACCAGTACGATGTAGATATTACCAGTGGCATTGATGAAAACTCAGACGGTATTGACGACACGCAAGCACTGATTGGTCTACCAGATACCGATAGTGATGGCACCCCTGATATCCAGGATCTAGACTCTGATCAAGACAGCATTGCGGATGCTGTTGAGGGTGTAAGCGATACAGATAGTGATGGTATCCCTAACTACAGAGATACAGACAGTGAAAACGATGGCGTACCCGATGCCATAGAGGCAGGCTTTGCAGCAGGCACTATAGATACAGACGCAGACGGCATCGCAGACTACCTTGATACCGATAGCGACAATGACGGCATAGCAGATGGTGTAGAAACACAACTCAGTGGTATAGATACGGATAATGATGGTATTGATAATACGTTTGATATTGATCAATCATCAGTTGCAGGTGTTAGCGATACCGACGGAAACGGTATCGTTGATAGCGCGCAGGAAAACGGTACCATTGATACTGACGCTGATGGCACACCTGATAGGCTCGATATAGATTCAGACAATGATGGCATTCCGGATTCAGTAGAGGGCAATGTAGACACAGACGCCGATGCGTTGCCAGACTATTTAGATACCGATTCCAACAACGATGGCGTGGCCGATGTTGGAGTTGCCATCAGTGATGCAGATGGAGACGGAATTCCAAATATAGTAGAGGGCACTGCAGATACAGACGGTGACGGCAGCGCCGATCATCTGGATCTTGATTCAGATAACGATGGAATGGCAGATTCTCTGGAAGCAAGAGTCACCGGCATTGATACCGACAACGACGGCATAGATAACCTATTCGATGTTAATACCACTGGTGGACTGGACGCAGACAACAATGGCATTGACGATACCATGCAGGCCCGTGGCACAATAGACTCAGACGCTGACGGCATACCAGATACCCGGGATAGAGATTCAGACAACGATACCATTCCAGATGCAATCGAAGCCGCTAGTGTACAAGGCAATACTGATACCGACAACGATGGTATACCCAACTATCGAGACCTTGACTCTGACAACGATGGTCTAAGTGATAAAACAGAAGCTCAATTGAGTGGTAGAGATAACGATGCAGATGGCATAGATAATTTTTACGACATTGATATAGCCGGCGGTACAGACTCCAATAACGACGGTATCGATGATACCCGGTTCAACACTAGCACTAAAGATACAGACTCAGACGGTATACCCAACACACTTGATATCGATTCGGACAACGACGGTATTCCCGATGTGGTTGAAAACAATGCAAGCACTGATACAGACAACGATGGAACAGCCAACTATTTAGACACTGATTCAGACAATGACGGAATAAGCGATAGAGACGAAGCGCAACTAAGCGGTAAAGATACCGACCACGATGGCATTGATGATATATATGATGCTGATCACGCCAGAGGTACAGACACCAATAATAATGGAATATTAGACAGTGTAGAGACCAACGGTACTATAGACACAGATGCAGACGGCATACCCGATTCACAAGATCCAGACTCCGATAACGACGGTGTGCCAGATCTTATTGAAGCGCTGGGATCTGTTGGCAACGGTGATTCAGACGGGGACTCAATAGCAGATTATCTCGATACCGATAGTGACAATGATGGAGTCACTGATGGCGTGGAAGCAGGAGTCACTGGAGCTGATATTGATAGTGACGGTATAGATGATCTTTTTGATGTCGATCAAACCGCGGGTATTGATGCTAATGCAAACGGTATCGTTGATACTCTCGAACTAACAGGCGGTGCAGATAGTGATGGTGATGGCACTCCGGATGCGCAGGATCGCGACTCAGATAACGATGGAATCCCCGACGCTGTAGAGATCGCAGGCGCGATAGGTGGAATAGATACAGACGGTGACAACATCCCCGACTACCACGATACCGACTCCGATAACGATGGTATTCTAGACAGTGTTGAATCACCGGTAAGTCGTATAGACACCGACGCAGATGGCATCGTTGATTATTACGATAGTGACCAAACCGGTGGCATAGACGCAAACCGGGATGGCGTTGATGACTCCAGAGCCGCGATAAGTTTAATAGACACAGATGCTGATGGTATCCCTGATATTCAAGATACTGATTCAGACTCTGATGGAATCCCCGATGCGATAGAAGGCAGTATTGATTCAGACAGCGATGGTCGCGCAGATTACCTTGATACCGACTCCGATAACGATGGTCTACCGGATCAAGTGGAAGCGTCTTCTAATGGTGTAGTCTCTACACCTGACACTGATAACGATGGTGCGCCTGATTATCTGGATACAGATTCAGACGGAGATATGATCCCGGATTCAATAGAAGCCGGCTCATACCCCTTAACGCCAACAGACACAGACAAAGATGGCATACCGGATTTTCTAGAGCTTGATTCTGACGCCGATAGAATCCCCGATAGAGTAGAAGTAGGGGGCCTGGCTAATGCAAACTTACCTACTACCCCTATAGATTCAGATGGTGATGGAATACCTGACTACCAGGATTCAGACTCAGATAACGACGGCATCTCAGACAACACAGAAGGTGAGTTCGACAGCGACCAGGATGGTACTCCAGACTACAGAGAGCTGGATGCCGATAGCGATGGAATATTAGATACCATTGAAGCGGGAGCGAATCCAGAATCACCAATAGACACAGACGGTGATCTACTCCCTGACTATCAAGATCTGGATTCAGACGGTGATGTTATTCCAGACTACATAGAATTTGGTGGTGATCTATCAGCACCCGTAGATACCGATTCCGACGGTGTGCCTGACTACGTTGACTTAGATTCAGATAATGATGGCATATCAGACCATGTTGAAGCGGGTGTCAATTGTTTAGACCCGGTTGATACCGATGGTGATGGACTGCTTGATTTCCAGGAGCTTGATTCAGACGACGACGGTATCCCTGATCAGATAGAAGCAGGCAGTGATCCTTTGTTACTAAAAGACAGTGATGCTAATGGCATACCAGATTTCCGTGAAGGTGGTATAGACTCAGATAACGACGGCATTTTAGATTCAATCGAAGGTGTACACGACACCGATTCCGATGGCATACCGAATCACCTGGATAGCGACTCCGATAACGATGGTATTCCTGACTCTGTAGAGCGAGCATTTGACACAGACGGTGATGGACTCGCAGATCAACTGGATACAGATGCAGACAACGACGGCATTAGTGATGCCATAGAGACTGCTATAGATACTGATGCTGATGGCATTGAAGACTTCAGGGATTTAGATGTCGATAACGATGGAATCTTTGATCTGATAGAGGCAAGAGTCGGCTTCGATCAGGTTAACCGGTTAGATGCTAACAGAGATGGCATGATAGACCCGCGGTTCGAGTTTGGTGCTAACGGTATGGCTGATATCCTTGAAACAACCCCGGACACTGGCCTTGAAAACTATGCATTAGCAGATACAGACGCTGATGGAGTCGCCGATGTAAAAGATCTAGACAGCGATAACGATGGCCTGTTAGACACATTGGAGTTTGTTCAAAGTGTAAATGGCCGGATTGTCCCGATTAATGCGTTAAGCGAATCCCGACGTGCGATCTTTGCAGTGAATGCCATGGGGGTTGGCGCCAATGCAGGGGGTCTGCCTCGCAATATCGATGGTGATACCCTTGCGGATTATCGCGATATAGATAGCGATAACGACGGTATTTTTGATCTGGTTGAATCGTTCGGCATTGAGTTTGATCAAAATAGCGATGGCAGGCTTGATGGCTTCACAGACAACACTCGCAATGGCGTTGATGATCTTTGGTTAACAATCGAATTATTTCCGGCTGATAGCAATGGTGATACTAAAATAGATGCTATTGAGCTAGATTCAGACTCAGACGGCATTACAGACATAAGAGAAGCAGGCATTGCAGATGCTGATAACAACGGCACAGTAGATGGTTTTACTGACAGCAATAGCGACGGAGTCGATGATGCGATCGCCATAGTACGCGTGCAACTGCCAGACACCGATAACGATGGGCTGCCTAACTTCCAGGATGCTGACTCGAGCAATAATGGTGTCTCCGATCAAGGTAACCCACGCTTACTATCAGCAGAGCCAGCCAGTTTAGTGACAGGTGTTTCAGGTGGTGGCTGTTCTATTGTTAGCGCTTCAGGCGTTGGATCGCGGGGTGTTGATCCATTGTTACCAGCCATTGGTTTGTTCGCGCTGCTGGCTGTAAGGCGGCGTGTTAAGTGATTCAATATACAGGCTGGAATCTATACAAAACCTTCAGCGTGCCAACGGTGGCTCTTGATCACTGGCTTGCCCGATAAGAAACCTATACAGGGCGGCCTGGCGATTGATTAGCGAATGTTCCTTTGCTGCAAAGGTGCCATCTTTAATTACCGCAAGACTATAGTACGACCAAAGTGTACCGTTCGCTTGTGTAATGAACGTTATCGATTGTGCGGTGTTCTTTGCAAAAAGTGTAATCAGGCCAAGCTTAATATTGGATACGTTTTCACTAAAGAAAACCAGTTGATTAGGCGATGAATCTTTTTTCTGAACGCTATAAACGTTAGTGCCCCAAGAGCGGGTATCGTTTTGTGCGAAGTGCAGTGTTTGTCCGCTTAGCATTTCCTGAGCGGTAAAGTCTTCTCGTGTGTCTGTCGGGTTAGCAGATCTTAATGCGCTTGCGTCGGTAATCAGTTCGCGCCAGTTATTATCGGTTACAGACCAATACTTAATTCCTTGTAGTTCAGATATAGCGCCTAATCGTGTAGCGAGTTCATTGGACGTGCCGGTAAAGGTAAAGTGCGCGGCCAGGGCCACACCTAATGCTGCAGGCTCGTCTAAGGCAATGTGACAGTTAACCGGGAGTGAAGTCAGGTCACGCCAGATGGCAATGCTGGGTGTGTCGCCAGTGTTGCTGTAAGCAGGGTAAGGGGTGTCAGTGCCAGTGGGGCAAATGGCCGCTGGTGTGCTATTTGCCCGGACATGGTAGGAAACTATTTGGATCGATGCTGCCAGGGCTATCAACAGTAGTTGTCGTGATCTGGATTTACGCACCGCTTTGGCTCCTATGGGTTTGCTGTGGTTCATTTATATGGGGTAGATAGTGGGCCTAACGGTTTGACAGCGCAAATGAAGCGTACAGGGTAATTCCCTATTGCCCCGTTTGTGAGGTCAGATACAATAAACCAATCCTTGAATATTGCGTTGCAAACATGCAGATCAAACCACCCATTAATCCGAGCATTCCTGTAGCGCCGCAGGGTGATATTTCAACACCTCACGGTATTAATCAGGGTACCAATCAGAGTAGTACCGGCCAACCTCGTGCCTGGTTTGACGATCTCGACAAGGGCAGTCAGCTGCCCATTACAGCGCCGGTGTCGCCTAACCTAACACAGCAGCTGTCAATCATAGAGCGTGTTGACTCAATAATTTCGCATTTAGAAACCTCTGGATAAGCTCTATAAAAATGCCCAGGCAATAAAGATCAAATAATTAATGACTCAATTTGCACAAAACCCGAACTGGCATGCTGCAGCCCAAGAGCTTATTAATCAGTTTGCAGAGCTTCCCGATATCGATGATCGGGTCACTCTGTTAGAGAAAATGTGTGAGAGACTAGACGGCAATCTGTACCCGGGCTTTCTACAAATTTTATACGTTATTGAACAACACGCTGAAACAACGTGTAAGCGTGATTTCGTACAGACCGTGAGCTATGGGCTCAGCACCGGGCGGCTACCCAGCGGAAAATTACCGGCATTCGGCTCTAGTCAAAAAAACGCTAACCCTTATGGGCAGTCAAGGTTATTGGGTCCGCTTGAATTTCTGTGTGCCTGGTATTCACAATCTACGCATCTGCCTGATCTCGCTGAAGATAAATTCTCGCAACTCTGTGCAAGTCTGGTGCGTTTGTTTTCAACAGAACCGGAAGCGGCTGAGCTATACAGAAGCAAGCTACAAAGTGATGTACTTAATCCAGTAGTGGGTTCATTGTCTAGCCGTGGCAAAGAGGGGGTCAAATCGCTAATTATTTCATGGCAGCAACCCCTGACACCAGAGCAGATTAGCCAGGCAGTGCTTCTGGCCTGTGGAGCACCACAGCAAGGGATAAATTCTTTTGCTAACGCTGATCCATTCAAACCTTCAACATTTGGCTAGTATTTTTTAGTAATCACTAGTAAGTGCCCATCCATAAACGAACGCTACTGCGGTCGCCCCAGGTACGCAATCTTTTACCGACTACATGTAGTTATTTAGAATGACTAAACGCCTACATGTAGTAGGCAAAATCTTACGCACCTGGAACAACCTCGCTACGCATTGTTTATGGACGGACACTAGTTAATCATTGAGTCTATATATTCAATAGCCTGTTCGCGGTTTTCATAAACTTCATCTATTAGTTGTTGCCCCAGTACCGGGATAAGTGCGACCAATATGAGTAGTGCCGCCAAGGACTTGATTGATATTGAAAGA
>CALGKA010000116.1 GCA_937927895.1 uncultured Granulosicoccaceae bacterium
GATCATCATGATGAAGATGCTGAACATAAAGATGAACACGAAGATCACGACAAAGACGCTGAAGGTCATGATGATCACGAGGGTGAGGAAACTCACTCATCACTTTTGGCATCATTCAGCTTCGAATGTACCGATACTGCTGCACTGAGCTCTATCGATGTGTGGATTCTTGAGCAGTGGAGCGGCTTTGAGGAGCTAGATGTACAGATTATCGGGCCTGCTGGTCAAGCTCTGGTTGAACTTGCTCCCGGGAATACTGTCGTAGACCTGGCAGCGGTAAAATGATTCGGCCGTGCCATTTTAAGTACCCAAGGTAATGACCGAAACCACAGACAATATTGTGCAGTTGGATCAGCTTAGTTTTGCTTGGCCCGGTAGTAATGCCGCGGTACTGAGCATTCCTGAGTTCACAATGAAGCGCTCTGAGCGGGTCTTTCTGAAAGGCCCGTCAGGCTCTGGCAAGACAACATTGCTTAGTATTATATCGGCGGTGCTTGCACCACAAGCGGGTACCGTTGTGGTTGATGGTGTATCACTTGGTACGCTTCGCAGCGGACAAAAAGATCAGTTTCGCGTTGATCGAATTGGTTTGGTTTTTCAGCAGTTCAACTTACTGCCTTTTCTTTCAGTACGTGACAACATCACTTTGCCTTGCAGATTTTCAAAGCGCCGGCGTAACGCAGCATTGAAATCTGAGCTTAAGCTAAATGATGAAGTTGATCGACTCTTGAGCGCTATGCATTTGAACCCTGCTGAAGTTCAAAATAAACGCGTCACCGAATTAAGTGTGGGTCAGCAGCAACGTGTGGCTGTTGCAAGAGCGTTGATTGGGCGACCGGCGCTTGTCATTGCAGACGAGCCTACGTCGGCGCTTGATAGTGATACCCGTCAGGCGTTTATAGATTTGTTATTTGCAGAAGTTGATGCAGCTGGCAGTGCGTTGTTGTTTGTGAGTCACGACGCAACGCTTGCGAGTGCTTTTGATCGGCGTGTGGATTTGCGTGACCTTAATAAGGCTTCCGCAAGCCTTGAATTGCAGGCTGATAGCTTGTGATTAGTATTGCATGGAAAAGCATTTGTAATCGCTGGCCTACCGCTTTGTTAGCAGTCTTAGCGATCTCAATGAGCGTGGCCTTAATTTTAACCGTTGAAAAGGTCAGGCGGGATGCGCGTAACAGCTTTACGCAAACAGTGTCTGGTACAGACTTAATTGTTGGTGCTCGCAGTGGTGCTGTGCAACTGCTGTTGTATTCGGTTTTCCGTATTGGCAATGCTACTAATAATGTTAGCTGGGAAAGTATTGAGGAAATCCGCGAGCGACCTGCAGTTGATTGGTTAATACCAATCTCTTTGGGTGATTCTCACGCAGGTTTTCGCGTGCTCGGTACTACTGACGATTACTTTACTTATTATCGGTATGGGAAAAAGCAGGCCTTGGAACTTGCTGAAGGGGCGATATTTTCAGATGTATTTGATGCGGTAATCGGCAGTCAGGTGGCAAAAGAACTAGGCTACGTTATTGGTCAGAAAATTGTTGTTGCCCATGGTACGGGGAACGCAGGGGTGGTAGAGCATGATAAACAACCTTTCAGTGTCAGTGGAATTTTGCGTCCGACTGGCACGCCGGTTGATCGTGCAATTCATGTGAGTCTTGCGGGTATTGAGGCGATGCACGTTGATTGGCAGAATGGGGCAAGTGTAAAGGGTGCCGGTACTGATGCCGATACTATACGTAAGATGGATCTTCAGCCTAAGGCTGTCACTGCGGCTTTAGTGGGCCTGACTTCCAGGGCAGCGGTTTTTCGTGAGCAGCGATCCATTAATACGTACCGCGAAGAACCATTGCTGGCGATAATGCCCGGCGTCGCACTTCAGGAGCTGTGGGGGCTTGTCACTGTTGCTGAGAAAGCACTCTTGATAGTCTCTATTTGTGTCGTGGTGGCGGGGTTGGTGAACCTTATTTCTGTGTTACTCGCCGGGCTTAATGAGCGTCGGCGTGAAATGGCTGTATTGAGATCTGCCGGTGCCAGGCCGATCCATGTTTTTTTATTACTGTGTATTGAATCTACATTTTTAACAGCCGGTGGAATACTAGCAGGCTTGGTTTTGCACTATGCTCTGGTGGCCGTTGGATCGGTCTATATGCAAAACAGATTTGGTATTGCTATAGAGTTAGCGCTACCTGACAGTACAGACTTAAAAATATTGATGGCGATCGCAATCGCTGGTGTGTTGGCTGGTACATTGCCCGCATTGCAAGCTTATCGAAATTCACTTTCAGATGGTCTTTCTCAACGACTTTAATCTGGGACTTAATAAGGGGAGTATTCGCGTATGTTGTCCAGAAGAAATTTTATAGCGATTAGCTTTGTTGCGAGTATGTCTATAACGCCGTACGCGCAAGCTGCATGGTGGTCTTTTTTAGTGGAAGACGACAACACTGAAGTTGTAGAAGACAATGCTACTGAAATTCAGTGGAGTGATCTTATTCCCGATGACTTCGTGCAGCCGGAAAATCCGTATGAATCTATGACGGCCGAGGAAATAGACAAACTTATGGATGGTAGTGATGAATCAAGAGCCCGGATTGCAGAGATTGATGCAACGCTTAGTTACGCGCCGGTGGTGCCGGATTTAGATGGTAAGCGTGTAAGAATACCGGCCTATATGACTCCTTTGGAATATGACGGCGGCACCCAGATAAAAGAATTTTTACTGGTGCCTTATGTTGGTGCTTGTATCCATGTGCCACCACCACCTGCTAATCAGGTTGTGCATGTTGAATCTCCCAACCCGATAAAGTTTACGGGTATGAATGAGGCGGTGTGGGCCACGGGAATTATTCGCACAGATAAAACACAAACTGAACTGGCGGTCACAGGCTACAGCTTAGAGATTGAGCGCATTGAACCTTATGAGGCACGCAGAAAAAAAAGAACGCTATCGCCTGATTGAAAAGTAAAAACGCGCAATATTCAGGTGCCATGCACTTAGGCACCCGTAGGACGAGAGGCGCATCAATGGCCATAAACATAATGCTATTGGAGCTTACATGCCTCTGGTAAGATCATTCCTTGTTGACATCCAATGGCAGAGCGAATAAAACTGGTGACTGATCGTTTCTGCGGGTGATGGAGTCAGCTAATGTTTAGCTATTCAATAGTTCGGTATCTCAAGTTGTTGTGTTTAGTTTTCCTGATAACGATGTTGTCTGCCTGTGCTACCGGGGTTGCAATAAAATCTGCAGACTCCATCAAGGATGACGGTAAATCTAATACGGTCGTACTTTCCTATGATATTACTCTAGATGCGAGTGAAAAGTATTCAACCGTTCGTACAACCAAGTTGAATTTTAGGTGCAGAGATAGCGAAAGTTTTAACGTGGCGTGTTTTATTCTTAATATTCCGTACACAGGTGTAGCCACTAAAGGTAACTACACTGCACACGAATTCAAGCAATCGGGCTCAGTAGTATTAAAGATGAAGTACGGTCAATATATTATCGATAGTGTCAATCATGTTGTAGTTGTTGGTAAGACTCCAAGGCTTAACTGCTTTAGATCAAAGAAAACAGGAAAGCGTACCTGCACCACTAGAATGGTAGATGAACGTAACACTCATCGAGCAGAGCTACCAGAACCGATGACTTTTTCGGTTGCAGAAGGGGCCGGGTGTTACCTTGGTCATGTAGAGCTCAATATGAATAACAATGCAATAGTTGATTATAATTTCCAAAATAATATTGCTATGACAGACGAGATAATTGCGACCCTAATAGAAGAATTAAGGGAGTCGGTGGTAAGCCACGTTACTGGGCCATGCTAAGTTAAGTCCCGGTAAAGTCGTTCACGTTTGCTTTATTTCTTGCAAAATCTGCTTTAAAACGCTTGTAAATATTTATGTGTCATGACAAAATATCATGGGGAAAGAATTAAAGTTGCGGTAATAATATGGATTTTGATACTACACCTCTGACGGATACTAGTGCGTTAAGAGCGCAGCTTGAAGAGGCGCGCGTTGTTCACGTGCGTAGTTTGCTGCCATTAGAATCTATCGCTATTATTCGAACAGAGCTTGACAATTTGTTTCAGCGGTTTGATTCACTACCGTCTAAATACATTACTAACGCCGATGGCAATAGCAGTAACCATATTCGTGAAATTGCTAAACTTGTAATCGTTAATCAGTTCTTTAGAGAATCTGATGTTTATAAGCGTTGCTTTAACATGGCAAGCGTTCTGTTTGAGCGCGAGTGCTACTACGGGCACGATGAAGCTATTTATAAATCCCCCGGTAGCCAGCCGGTGCAATGGCATCAAGATCAGGCTTACTCCAAATACGATAAAGCCAAACAATGTTTGACGTTCTGGATCCCATTACAGCCTACTGATTCCAGTAATGGTGGTATGGAGTACGTAACGGATCACCATGCAGGTTTGCTGGAACACAAGCCGTTGTCTGATGAATCTTTTATGGTTCAATTGTCGAACCCATTATTGGACGGTGCAGCAAGGCTTCGCCCAAAAATGGCATTGGGAGATGTATGCATACATACGCCATTGTCTATCCATCGTAGTGTGCCCAACAACAGCAACGCCACCCGTCGTGCGTGGGCAATTCAATTCAATAAGTACGGTAAATCTCGCTTTATTCGTTGGCAAAATATTCGCGCTCATATCAATCAAAAACTAAACGGTGAATCCAATGACAGGCCGTAGTCGATCTATTCTGGTGACAGGTAGTTCGGGTTATGTTGGCGCTGTCGTAGTGCCGCTACTGCTTGAAGCGGGTTATAGCGTTACTCGCAGTGATACAGGTTGGTTTAATGATGCTGTAACTGGTTCAGATTTTAGCTTGCTTGACAAAAAGCGGTTAGAGCACTTTGATATTGTTATCCATTTGGCAGGTGTATCTGACGATAAACTGTCTAATGCGTTTCCCGACGAGGCGTATAGGTCAAACCATACAGCTACTGCCGCTTTTGCTTCGCGTTGTAAGGCTGCGGGTGTTAAGCGTTTTATATTGGCTTCAAGTGCTGCGGTTTATGGCAACACCAGCGGTGCTGCTACGGAAGACCACAAGACTAATCCAGAGACACATTACTCACGTAGCAAGCTTGCAGCTGAGCAGGCTCTGTTGGCTGATTGTTGTGAGAATTTTACTGCTGTGTGTTTGCGGTTTGGATCGGCGTATGGATTTAGCCCGTCGCCTCGCGAAGATCTAGTGTTAAATCGGTTAACACTTAATGCTATTGAACAAGGTGAAATACGTCTGGCTACAGATGGTCGTTGTTATCGACCGTTTTTACATATAAATGATATGGTGGCCGCTATTGCGCACGCAGCTACCAATAATAAAGTTGGCTTAACACATGGCATTTATAATGTGAGCCATCCACAAGGCAATTTACGAGTTGAGCAAGCGGTTATATTGCTTGCAAAAGCAACCGGAGCGACCGTGTTAGATGCTGTAGACAAGCCCGACCCACGTTGCTACCAGATAGATTCCACGCGCTTTGTAGATACGGGTTTTGAATTTCAATGGCCGCTTGATAAGGGCCTTGCTTTGTTAAACAGTCAAATGCGATCTTATCAACCGATAGCTCAGCCCGATAGGGTAGGGACTCTGGCTAAGCAGCTCTCAACTGACAAAGAGAACTCCGACCAGATTCCTTCGATAAGTCCTTCTCGGTTACCCGAGAATGCACAGGCATTCTATTTAAACGATATTAACCAAATAACGCAGCAATCACGTTATCGATTAGCGGGTGGATTCTGTACTGCAGCTTCCGAGCGTTTAAAAAAGGCTTATAGTGCCACCGCTGATCATGATGTATTAATGATGAGAAGCGGTACCGATGCTTTAGTACGAGCGTTGCAAGTGTTGGATCTTGGGGTTAATAGTAAAATTGCAATGCCAGATCAATGTTTTCATGCAGTCGCTACAGCTGCGTTAACCATAGGTGCTACACCTGTATTTATTGATGTTCGTGCAGATGATTTTAACCTTGACGCTGAAAAGCTCGCGCGAGCCTTTGAATCCGAATCAATTGATGCTGTCATAGCGGTTGATAATTACGGTACACCTGCTGACTGGGCAGCAATAGCTGCTGTGGCGCGCTCACACAAGGTACCTTTTATTATTGATGCATGTGAAAGCCTCGGGGCAAGCCGTGCAAACCAAAGCGCGCTTGATCATGCAGATATTGTCGTGCTTAGCTTTAGTTTTACGAAACCAATTCATGCGGCAGGTATGGGCGGTGCTCTTATAGCGAAACGCCATCTGACTGAGATAATAGAAACGCGTCAATCAATGTTGTACCGACAAATTAGATTGCCGGAAATCAATGCCGCTTATTTGGTGCGTGCATGGGATCAATTGCAAGAAAATATCGATCACTTGAGGCGCATATACACGCACTATCAGCAGGCGGCTGAAATGAATAACTGCAGCGCGCAAAAAGAATACGGCATCAGTACGCGTATCCATGCACCTTTTCTGGTGCCAGTTGATTGGTCCGATGAACTTCGGGATCAACTGGTGACACAGCTTGGCAGCAAGGGTGTTATGGCGGCAACACAGTTTGCTTGTCAGGCGGAGTTACTTGAGCAGGGTGTGCCGTGCCCTGTTTCAGCGAATATCGCTACACGTGTGGTTACTTTGCCCAGCGGCGGTGGCTTGGCAATGGCTGATGCGGAGCGTGCGGCAGAAGTGTTTGCTATGGAAGTGGCGAGGATTAACGGTCGCTGAAGCGGGCTTGGAATAGAGGTTGTGCAGTTACGGTGCAGGGCTGAGAAAGTCGACCTTGGCGGATAAGCTGAAAAGCAGTGTGGTATTGCCCAGACCCGATAATGCGTCGAATCTCCCTAAATGGGCACTATAATGGTGGACAAGCACTCCGCTTTGCACGTGTTATGTGTTGCTGGAGAATGACGATAGGTTGATTTTTGCTACGTCCAAGTATGTATGCGATGATTTTACAGCGAGCCCGGATTAGGGTTTCTTGGTCGTGCTTTGAACTTTTTGGAGAATTCAATCCATGCTCATTTGGGCTATACTCCATCTCGGTAATCAAAAAAATAATATCGGAGGGTAACGTGAGAAAATTGACCACCACGGCTGTATCAATCGTACTTTTGACGGCTTCGGGTCTTGCTCAAGCTGATGGGCATTTAGATCTTGAAGTTCAGATCGCAAAATTGCAAAAAGAAAAGAGCGTTTTATCTACAAGGTTGCGTAATGCTGTCGCTTTTTCCAAAGAGCGCGCTATGCAAATTGACTCGCTGCAATCGCAAGCCGGTTCAGAGAAAAGCAAGCGTGTAGCGGTGAGCTCAAGGCTCAACAATGCCATTGCCTTTTCTAAAGAACGCGCATCTCAAATTGAAAGCTTGCAGAAACAATTAGAAGCACAGACGGCCAGGCGTGAGGCTATGGCCTCAAGGGTTAACAACCTAATTGCTCACTCTAAAGAAAGTGGCAATGAAATGAAAATGCTGCAAGAGCAATTAGAGTCAGAGAAAAGCAGGCGCATGGCATTGAGCTCAAGACTTAGCAACGCTATTGCTTTTTCGAAAGAGCGCGGCGCACAACTGGACATGTTGCAGCAGCAATCGGATTCAGAAAAAAGCAAGCGTGTGGCATTGAGCTCAAGGCTCAGTAATGCCATTGCCTATTCTAAAGAGCGCGGCGCCCAACTGGACATGTTGCAACAGCTTGCGGATTCAGAAAAAAGCAAGCGTGTGGCGTTGAGCTCAAGACTTAGCAATGCCATTGCCTTTTCTAAAGAGCGTGGCGCCCAACTAGACATGTTGCAACAGCTTGCGGATTCGGAAAAAAGCAAACGTGTGGCATTGAGCTCAAGACTTAGCAATGCCATTGCCTTTTCTAAAGAGCGTGGATCTCAGATAGAAAGTTTGCAGAACCAAGTAGACTCAGGGGCCGCCAGGGTTAATTTTCTTATTGCTCACTCAAAAAAGCGCGCATCTGAGAGAGAAAGTTTGCAGAAGGAATTAGAATCAGAGAAAAGCAAGCGAATAGCATTGAATACAAGGCTTAGTAATGCCATTGCCTATTCTAAAGAAAGAGCAAAGCAATTAGCTATGCAGCCGCAATCAAACCCGCAAGGCAATTGGGCGCCAGATGTTAGCGCTACATTAAATTCCGCTTTTGGTGGTGTGCAAGGTACTAGCGTATTTACCACTTCAGACAACGGTGTGAAAATTCAGGTTGGTAACAACGGTCTGTTTAGAACGGGCAGTACTTTGCTGAGCGAAAGTGGCACACAGGTGCTGTCCACAATAGCGCAAGAGCTACTAGCGACTGATGCGAATATCACAATTGTTGGGCATACCGATAATATCCCGGTGGGCAATAGCAATCGCTTTAGTGATAATGAAGCATTGTCTTTTGCGCGTGCAGCATCAACGCTGCAGTTCCTTCGTGATCAGGGCTTGCCTCTCGAGCGCTTGGCTGCTGCAGGGTATGGCGCTGGCAATCCTATAGCCAGTAATGATACTGCTGATGGCAGACAGCAGAATCGACGTGTTGAGATAATTTTAAGACAGCAGTAATGTACTGTTGGGGGTGCCTCGTATAGATTTGTGAGGCACCCCTGGCGTTTTAAGTAGTCGTTTCGTTTTTCCCTCCTGGCATTGTCCTACAGTCAATTCAGAGCCGCCTTAGTTTTACGCACGAAATATCTAGCTGGGCTGATGATAATTCGACTTTATTCACTACATCCCTGGTGTATCGTTTAAAAAAGTGTTTAAGCCCATCTTATCGCTCTGTATTTAAATGGTTGTGTTCACATTGCCTTTTTTTTTCGGCGTGCAAAAGCCTATGGTGGTAATACTGGTAATAAATTCAATTGGAGTCGCGTATTATAATGTTGTGACTGTAAACATGGATTTTTTATTATGCGAGCCATTTTCGTTAAGACCACAATAGTTTTAGGCACAAGTATAGTAGTCGGTTGTGCTTCTAAGCCACCAGTAGTAGTAGACAATACTCCGCTAGTACGTGCCGCTATGGTAACTACAAAATATAGTTCAACTGGCTTTAAGGGTTTTATGGCGCAGGAAGGTACTCAAGATTCCTATACATTCCCGGACAAGCGTCGTACCAATCGTACCAGTAAGTTTACTGGTAGTATTTTAAGTAAGATCGGTGGCGCACAAAGCACAAGCGATATTATTCGAATGGATAAAGGCGTTGAGTGGCAAGTAGACAATAAAGCGAAGCAGTATCAGGAATGTGCTATCGGCGACTGCAACGGCATTGGTAACTTCATGAGCGCCACCTTTGATGCTGAGCGGCAAGGTGAGTTTGAGAGCGACGCTGAAGCTGATAACGAACTACCACCAGGTTGCGTTATTACAGTGACAGATCAAAAATTTGAAGTCACTAAAACCGGTCAGCAGCGAGATGTTAACGGTTTTCCGGCTGAGGAATATCAGGTAGATTGGCGTTATAACGCTCGTGATGAGGAAGGCGGAAAATTAGAAAACTTATTTAAGATTAATATTTGGACAACCCCGCAGACTGCTGAAATGACAGAAGCGCTTAATGTTCAAGATACCTTTGACGCAAGTTATAGCGTAGCGCTGAACGACGGTTATCCAGATGCCTTAACTAAGGCTCTGCCGCGCGATGGTTTAGCTTTACTGGAACGTTTCTTTTTAGATTCATTAACTGATGCCGATTTAGCAAAGCTTAAAGGTATGATGGCAAACAGCCCAAGCATTGAAGGCTTTCCTGTTTCAAGTAAAACCAAATGGGATGCGCGCAATACAACTTGTGCGGTGGAAGAAGAACCAGAAGTGGAGGCAAAGGAAGACGAGCTCAATACCGATAGCCTTAAGGGCTTGTTAAGTTCTGTTAGTAAAAAAATCGTTAAGCAAGAGCTTGATAAAAAAACCGCAGAGAAAGTGCGTGAAATTGAACTTGCGCCAATATTTGTTTATACCGTAGATGTAACTGCAGTAAAAATGGCTGATATCCATGAGAGCCAGCTGTCGGTACCTGCTAATTATAAGCTGCTAACACGTCGTTAAACAGGTGCGTAGGGTATGACATAGTTCTGGATCATGCTTGAGGTCGCACGGTAAGCATTTGTATTAATGTATTGCTGTGCGGCCGTCTCAAGCCCCGGTACTTGTGTTTAAATATAATGCGCACCAAGCTTGGTTGTTAGTGAGCTTATTCTTCTGTTTGATATAATTTTTTGAGGTGCTGGCGTTTTTAAAATCAGCACCAAACTAAAACCTAAAATTAATCCGAGCGCTGACATCACGCTAATGGCCGTCAATATGGCGACTATACTGTCCATTTTGTTTCCTCTTATTTAGCCATCTAAGTAAGCGCTTGCTTGCTAATTTGTTTCCGTGGTGCTGGTATTCGTAAGGCGTTATGGGTTTTGTTTTAAATCATTAAAAGCCCGCACGAAGGTGTAACCTATAACAAGTATTGCTATGGTAGCGAACGCTATTAGTAGATCCATACTGCTGATTTCTCCTGTAGACCATGATGTAGATAATCGGTTTAAACCTGAGTTTGTTTCATATTGCTTTGCCGATATCACAGTTTTGCAGAAGCAGAGAATATTGAGAATTCGACGTTTGCCTGAGAAACTATCGCTTGGTGACTCTATAATTTGCGTGTTCTGTCTGCAGGTGAGAGCTCGGTTGAATTCATCTGGCTGGGTGTGGTTTCGCTGTATTTTCGTAACTGTTTGTATCTATTGCAGTTTCGCTTTTAACGGCTGTCCCAACACAGAAATATTACGAGTGAGGTAGAGGATTTCGCAAAACCTGCTCGTGACTCCTGCAGAGCAACAGCTTAGATAAGCGACGTAGTTCATTAATTGGTAACAGGCCATGGCACAGCAACTAGGTGACTTAGATCACTACAGTGATGAATTGATTGAAACCATAGTCGATCAAAATTGCAGTAATCTCAAAAGAAATCAGGCATCCAAAGCACTATTTGACAGGCATTCGGCCTGGGTGAATCAGCAAATTGGGCGTAGAGTCTTTAATCCCGATGATATCCAGGATATCGCGCAGAGCGTCTGGATGATGGTGTTGCAGCCGGACAAGCTTGGCAAAGACTACACAGACCGGTCAGGAAGGTTTAGAGCCTACCTCCGCGCACCTATTCGTTGGTCAATTTTGAAACATATCGATAAATTGCCGTTTAGCCTGAATGATGAAGGTAAAAAAGTAGCGATAAACAACGTGGATATTACAGACACGATGCTAGAGCAGGGCATCGATAGCTCCATTCTACAAGACGTTATTGAAAACATAGTAAAGCCGAATTTAATAAACGTAGATACTAAATCCAGGAACATCTACGTGCTGAATGAGCACAGTGTGATTTTTGAGACTGATCCAACGTTGCAAGAGGCAGCGAGCATTAACGGCTTGCAACTTGAAACGGCTGAAGCCCTGCACGCTGAGGCAATAGTGAAATCACCAGATACCTGCACTGAAGAAGAGTTGTCGGTATTCATACCGGTTGAGTACCGTTCTTTTATTGACACAAACATGCTGGAAAAATCAAGCGGTCGCTATTTAGCGAATGTCCTGGGAGTGACGGAGGCTGTTTTTAGAAAACGACTACACACAGCAAGAAAGTATTTGCTTGAGACAGTGCGTGCCAACCTACCTACTGTGGCAGGAAGCTAAAAATGAATAATAAAAATAATCATTGGAATGAAATAATTGACATGGTTAAGGTCAATATGAAAAAGCTGTTTCCAGATTCAGAAACGCTAGATATCAAGCGCGCAGCGGATTTACAGAACAATGTGTTCTCTCATATAGACTCACAGTTCCCGGTGGAGCTAGATAAAGTATCGGAGCAAGCACACAAGCCTCAGGTTACGCCTACTTTCGGTGCTTTACTTAATGGGTTACGTGATCGACTTACACTATCTCCGCTGTCGGCTGGAATGCCGGCAATGGCGATTGTGGCGGTGGCAATGATTTCTATAGGTTTACTCATGAACAATAATAATGAGTATTCAAACCCGTATTTTGACGTGCCAGAGGTGTTTACCACTGCTGGTTTAGATTCCTATATACAGCCGGTTTCTAACGGCTCCCGAGCAATTGCAACCGAAGTCTCTGATCGAAAAACCGCGTTCTACACTGGAATGATTCAGGCTGAAATCGACTTGGCGGGTGTTTCACACGAGATCGTCAGCGCCAATATCATCGCAAGTTATCCTGATCTATTTGAAGGCAACGAGATCCCGTCTAGGGAGACTCTGCTAGAAAAATTCAATTCACATGTGGTGTTAACTAATTCGGTAGATAGGCACTCACAATGGTTTGAAGAAGGATATAAAGTTGAAATGACCCTTCTTTCGGCCAGAAGTGCACTTGCGACATTCAATACTGACGCGTTGCAAGAGGCAATCCTCTATTTTAAGCAGCAGACTGACATTCAGCAGTCAGGCAGTACAGATGTAAATCCAGGCTACTTTGCTAAGCGGCAATTGCTAAGCGAGTTAGCTGAGGCGGCCACTAAAAACGCTCAAGTACTCGGATCACCAGACACGCTTCAGCAGGTCATTGATCTAACCAAAGCATTAAAAGTGTTAGTGCACTAGGCAGTTTGAAAAATGCTTAAAACTATCTTCCTCGGTTTGTTGTTACTTAGTCCTGCTGTAGTACTGAGTTTGGAATGTGCTACTAGCAGGTGCTATATCGATGCGTATAGCAGCGTTGATGGAGCTTCGCTTCCAGCGCTTAGCAGAGTCAAAGGCATATATAAGAAGCTCACGAAGACTATTGGTTCGCATAAAGCCATGCACTCTGATTTATTGGTGATCGAAAGTGATGGTTACCCGTGGGCTGTTGCCCTTTCAGACAATACGGTGGTTGTTACCAGTGGTGCAATAAAGAAAATGTATCAAGAAGGTGATCTTGCGCTTGGCGACGCGCGCGCAGCATTTATTCTGGGTCACGAGCTATCTCATCTTGAGACAGATGATTTGTTTCATCACCGGGCTTTTATCGCCAATAGAAACCGAGGCATAGGCAAGAGCACACCAAGATTTCTTGATCCGAACCCCGGTGAAGAACTGCGCGCTGATCTGCGTGGTTATACCTATGCCACCATTGCAGGGTATGAAACAGATAGGCTTATATCTGAAGAAAATAATTTCTTTACAGGTTGGTTGTCAGGTATTAACAGCTCGGTTAGCGGTACTCATCCGGATAATCAGACCAGGCTTACTTTTTTGCGAGATGGCTTTGAAAATATACTGAGTGATGTGCCTTACTATTATTATGCAACAGCTTTAGCGCACTTTGGTCATTATAGAGATGCTCAGTATCTGCTCGAAGATTTTCTAGATCATGTTGAGACCAGAGAAGCTTATAGTAATTTAGGTTACATTCATCTTCAGCGTGCTAGAGAGTATATGCCCGTTTCCATGGCATATAAATTCTGGTTTCCAACCGTATTGGAGCCTGCAAGTGGATTAGATATACCAAGAAGTCGTGCCTTATTTGATCAAGAGCTTCCGCCGACAGCGCTCAGTCATTTACAAGAAGCCGAGCAATATTTAAAGCGTGCTATCAGCATGGATGAAACAGAAATAACGGCTTACTTGAATCTAGCGGTAGTTTACTTGTATATGCCAGATAAAGTTCATCGTGCCTATGCTGCCATAGAAGATGCGTTGAGAACTGACTTAGGTCGCGCGCATGCGGTACGCAGTCAATTAGAAAGCATGTATCAAATAATTCGCATACAAGACGATCAAGACCAAAATGATCGATGGCCGCAAGCTCGTGCAAAAATGGAGCGATTAGCCAATAGTCCTTCTGCTGCAGATAACTTGCTGTATAACTTTGCACGTATGCTTGATGATAGGGGAAGGGACGATACCGCCAATTTGTATTGGCAACGGTTGTATCAGAATCTGGCGCAGTTGCCTGCCGTATACAGAGATCAGGTTTGTTATCGCTTAAGAAAGGAGCAATGCGAGGTAACGCTTAAACAGCCTACCCCTTGGCAGCGGATCGACTTACCGGTAGGTAAAGATATCCGTTATGCAGAGGTGCAAAATAAGCTTAAAAAGAATTGGAGCGTTGGTTCTCCGCCTGCAAAGCTTCTGCCTGACTTGAAGGCGCAGATATTTTTTAATCAACAACAGGATAGTATTCTTGCCTTGGATAATCACATGGAAATGATGATACTTCGAAATATACCAAGCCAGTACCAAACACTGCCTGGCTTATTGGAAGCTTTCGGCAATCCACTGGTTTCGTTGCCACTTGCAGATGGGCAGGTGCTGTCTTTTGATGATCAATGGTCCGCTGTAATAAAAAATGGCAGTGTTATAGAAGTATGGGTCTCAAAGCTTGTAGGCAACCAGGAGTAGCATCGCTAATACCCGAACCCACTGTGTATGTTGTCCTTGAATAACAATATGACGCTGAATTTAATACAGAATAGATTTCTATCTAAAATTATGCCGAGTAGATTTTTAGCGCTATTTATGCTGATGCTGTGCTTCGTGTCCGGGCAGGCGAATGCACAGGTCCGTCAGGCCTTGGTAGTGGGCAATAGTAATTATGGGTCCGGGTTTGATTTAATTAATCCTCGTAATGATGCCAAAGCTATTGCTGAAAAGCTAAGTAGTATCGGATATCAGGTGCATACAGGTGGGGCACTTTATGATTTAAGTCTTGAGCAGTTCAACGATGAGATTGATGGGTTTCTAGAGACTATTGATGATGGCGCATCCGTGCTTGTCTATTACGCTGGTCATGGTGCCGCAAGTGATGGTTCTAATTACCTAATTCCAATTTTGCCGCGTGGTGTAAAGCTTCGGTCTGGAAGTGATATTAGAGATCGCTCAGTATCTATCGAAGGTATTTTGGAGCGCGTTGAAAATAGTAACCCTAAAGGGGTTAATGTATTTTTCATTGATGCTTGCCGTGATACGCCTGTGAGTAATACGCGCTCGATCAACTTAACTGGACTCACAGCGCTCGACAGTCGTTATCAGCCAAGGGGTTCATTTATAGGGTTCTCAACAGAGTACGGAAAAGTAGCCGAAGACGGGGTGAATTCCGATTTCAGCCCATTCGCTGAAGCGGTATTAAACAACCTGGATAAAAAGGCCAGCGCACCCATAGAGTTGTTTTATAAAGGTGTGAGTGAAGAGGTATACCTTGCTACAGGTGGAAAGCAGTATCCTATTCAGGAGCCGAAAATCCGTGGTGATTATTGCCTGGTAAAGTGTGATGTATTGGATCTCATAGACAAACAAGTACCGAGTTCAGTGGATGTAAGCTCAACGAATGCAGAAGTAGTGAGTGCCAAAGAGCTACAAGGGTTATCTATATCGGTCAAAGTGGCGGGGGCGTTGGCAGCAATATTGATCACGGGATTATTGGTTTCCAGCGGTGGCTCAGGTTCGGGTGGTGGTTATCAGCTCACGCTTACACCTCCATCGCGGTAGTGCTATGTGAACCCCTTGACATATCGATAGGATCTCAAAGTGGCAGTTAACTCGAAAATATTTCCGAATAAATGATGCCAGGGGTGTATTTATTTTGCTCAGACGTTGCATAATGTAACAGTCGAGCTCGTATGGGGAAATTCGCTAGTGAAATTGTTAACGCCACAGTTTGCAGCTGTTTTAGTGCTGCTGTTGTTTTCTACACTAGGCAGCGTCAGTGCGCAGGATCGCCACGCGTTGGTAGTGGGGAATAGCAACTACGGTTCTGGCTTCGATTTAATCAATCCACGCAATGATGCCACGGCTATAGCCAGCAAGCTCAGTGATATTGGCTATAAGGTCTATAAGGGCGATGCACTCTATGACCTAAACCTGGATCAGTTCAATAGTGAGATAGATGGGTTTTTAAATGGCGTAAAAAATGGCGCATCGGTGCTTGTTTATTATGCAGGTCATGGTTCGGCAAGTGGCAACTCAAATTATCTAATCCCTATTTTGCCGCGTGGTGTTAAACTCAGGACTGATAGCGACATAAGAGATCGCTCTATTTCTATTGAAAGCATCTTAGAGCGAGTTGAGAGCAGCAACCCTGAAGGCGTTAATGTATTTTTTATTGATGCCTGTCGCGATGCCCCTGTGAGCAACTCTCGCTCGATTAACTTAACCGGGCTCACCGCGCTGGATAGCCGTCGCCAGCCACGTGGTTCTTTCATAGGTTTCTCAACAGAGTACGGAAGAGTCGCAGAAGATGGCGTTGACTCAAAGTACAGTCCATTCGCAGAAGCTGTATTGAGTAACCTGGATAAAAAAGCAAGCGCGCCTATAGAGCTGTTTTACAAAGGTGTAAGTGAAGATGTATATAGCGCTACAGAGGGCAAACAGTACCCTATTCAAGAGCCAAAGATTCGAGGTGAGTATTGTTTGGTTAAATGCGATTCACGAGTACCTTCCGGCAAACTAAATCCAGGTGTTCCAAATACAGAAGTAGCGAGTCCGACTACGAGTGCACAAGCATCGGAAGGTAAATCTACATCATTGAAGGTTGCAGGTGCGATCGCTGCAATATTGATCACTGGTTTATTAATATCGAGTGGTGATTCGGAACCGAATAACAATTACTCGCTTACGCTGGTTCCACCTTCACGGTAATTGAAATCATGATAATTTTACGAACTCTGGTTAAATTGTTACTAACAGCAAGTTTGATTTCGTGTTCTGCTGATGATGACCGTTCGATGATAGAGATTTATCAGCCAGATTCCATCCGGCAAATACTTCAAATTGATAGCTCCAATCTAAAAGTCAATATTTCTGTTAATGGGCAAGCTGCGCAGACCTTTTATCTAGACGACGGGTTGGCGACAAATACCCTCTCAGTAACCGGTATTCTACCGGGCCAACAAAATGCAGTAACAATTGTTTGGATTGAGGTGCTTGATGGTAGTGAAATTCGTCTGTCCCGGCAGCAGCAAGTATTTACTGCTAATGGTAATACTCTTATAGATGCGCAACATTTTTTTGGTCTTTACGATTACGACAATGATGGAATCTCAAATTTCGAAGAACGACAAGGGGGCTTTTGCGTTTGGCCCGATGAAGTTTGCGATGGCGAAGATCTGCCAGATATAGGCGTTGCACAGCTCTCTAACTCAGAGAATCTACTCGCTAATGGAGATTTCACTGATGAAATTGACACTAGTTGGTTTTCTTCTGGTCTAAATACAGAAGTAGTAGCGGGTGAGTATTGCCTAACCTCTCCTGCTGAAGCAATACGAATAGAGAATGCCTATATTTTGCAAATGCCGTTAGTGTCGCTTGAAAGTGGTCGAGAGTATCATTACTCAATTCGAATAAAGGCTACCGCTGCGTCCAATATTGAAGTGACGGCTTTCACAGTAGTAGATGACACGTTTGGTGCTACGGTATTTGATGAACGTTATGTCGTATCTACAAACTACCGAACAATTAATATGCCTTATTCGGCAGCCGCCAGCCGTTCCAATGTTCGAGTCGGTGTAAAACTAGGTAGTAACTCTGGAGTGAGATTTTGTGTTGATAGCATAAGCCTATCGCTCGTCGATTAGTTTTGTTGAATAGGTTACATGCGGCATAAAAATGTTGATAAGTCTTAGATTAATATTCGTATTGCTATTTTCGTTTGGCTTGTTGTCGTGTTCCGCGAATGATGGGCAGTCGAGAATAGAGCTCCCTCAGCCTGATTCCATAAGGCAAGCGTTAGTCTACAACTCTAGTAATCTACAAGTACGAATCTCTATTAATGGAGGAGCTGACCAAACCTTTAACCTTGACGGTAGTGCAGCATCATCAGTAGTTTCTGTGTCTGGTATTCAGCCCGGTGAGGAGAATCAAATCTCTATTATTTGGGTTGAGCTTGTTGATGGGCAAGAGATTGAAATATCAATGCAGCAGCAATCCTTTTTTGCAGATAACAACACTATAATTGATGCCCCGCATTCGTACAGTGCATTTGACTATGACGGCGATTCGATCTCAAATTTCAATGAGCGTTTGGATGGTTCGTGTGTTTGGCAGGATGAGGTTTGCAGTAATGGTTTTCAAACTGAAACTCCATCAATAAATAACTCGGAGAACCTCTTATTAAATGGTGATTTCTCTATGGGTAATGACTTTAGTTGGTACTACTCTGGAGACAATCCGCAATTTTCACAGGGTGAGTTTTGTATTACTTCCCCCGTCAGTGCGGTTAACTATGAGAATTCGTACATAGGGCACACTGCACTTGTTTCAGTCGAAGGTGGTCGCCGCTATGTATTTTCGTTTAAAGTAAAGGCCACTGCCTCTGCGCCAGCTCATGTGATTATCTTAACTAAGATGGATGATGAATTTGGTCAAGTACTCGATATCCGTCGTACAGTCTCCACCAGCTATCAGACTATAGCCGTATCATATTCTCCTGTTATTGACCGCTCTAATCTGATATTCGCTGTAAACATCGGCGCCAATTCTGATGTCAGGTTTTGTTTCGATGATATGAGTTTGCTGGTTGTTGAGTAAGGTTTTACATCTCGTTTCGCCCTTTTTTTTGCGAGTTCGAAACTCTAACGACGTATTGTGTACCGCTGGTCCAGGTTGCGCTTTCAGGCTACAGGCATGGCGTTTCTCCGTTGTAATATAGATTAGTTGCTGGTCACGTCCATAGATTTCCCCCTTAAGGTATGGCTGGAATAGTCGATTAAGCGATAAGGGTGAGAATAATTTGAAATTGGTAGCGTACTTCAAGGTGCTGAGAGTATTTGTAGGATTAAAAGCGGCGGTAGTAGTTTTGTTATAGATCTACGCTGTTATTGATGATTAGTGTTAGCACAGCTATTAATATGTTCGCGCACAAAAAAAGGGGAAGATTGCGAGCATCTTCCCCTTTAGCTGTAGCTATTGTTAAGTAGTAGTAAAGCTACCGGGTGCTACGGTACTAAAATAGCCTTGCCAAATAATGATGGGTTGACCCATGAGTTGTCACTACCCGAAGGTGCGTACCATGCCCACTTGCTGTCGCGATCGCCACCGTCATCGTCATCGTTAATCTGTACGTCGAATCCAAACTGGCTGTTGGTGGTTAGACCAATAGAGTTCATATCAATACGTATTTCGTAGTATGAATTGTTTCTCGCACTAGGATCGAATGCGTTGCTGTCGGCAACCATGCTAGTAGAAAATGTTGTTCGCATTGCGCTGGCTGAGCTGCTTCCAGAGGAAGAGTTGCCATTGAAGGTGTATACTTTTTGATAGTCATTGCTGTCATAAGCTTGTGCCGCTTCGTTGCCTACATCAAAGTATATTTCTATAGAGTCATCGTGCCATGGGTCGCTTGAATCGCTATGGCGCTCATAGAAAGGCTCGTTTTGAGCTTTGACCAAAATATATAAATACTGACCATCGTGCATCGCGCGCCACGACCAGCCGTAACCTGTGCCGTCTTGTTCATCACCGGTATTGTCCAGTAATAGGTGGCGAGCATCGGTGTAGTTGCCTTTGTTGTCGCAGTGAACAGAGCTTGACCATTCTCTGTAACCATAAATACCATCGAGTGTTGGTGCGCTGGTAACACGTGGGATAATTACAAGGGCATTTTCTTGTCGGTCCGGAATACCATTGCCATCGTCATCTGAGTCTGCGTTGTTGCCAATGCCATCGCCATCTTGATCGACTGATTCATAACGATCTAATGGAAAAGCATCTTCTATATCAGGTACGCCATCTGAGTCTGAATCCTCACGACCTGTAATATCAGCATTGAGTGGTTGTGGATCTGCCAAGTCATCGGTGTTGTCGTTGTCATCGTCGGTATCAGCGTTGTTACCAATGCCGTCGTCGTCGGTATCTAGTGATTCTGAATCATCTAAGGGAAAGCGATCATTGATGTCATTGACACCGTCGTTGTCATCGTCATTATCGATCGCATCGCCTATACCGTCGCCGTCTGTATCAAAGGCACTTTGTGCGTCAAGCGGGTTAACATCGTTTTCGTCTGCAATGCCGTCGTTGTCGTCATCGGGATCTGCGTTATTGCCAATGCCATCGCCATCGGTATCAACCGACTCTGAATTGTCTCTGGGGAAGCGATCGAGGTTGTCATCGACACCGTCGTTGTCATCGTCTGGGTCACTGTTGTTGCCAAAGCCGTCGCTATCGGTGTCGACCGTTTCATTGGCGTTGTATGGGAACGCATCAAGGTTATCGATAGTGCCGTCGTTGTCGTCGTCGGTATCTACTGAGTCTGGAATACCATCGTTATCATAGTCGCCATTGCGACCGGTAGGATCTGACCCGTCTTCGAGTTCTCTAATGTTTGAAAAGGAATCGCCGTCTGAGTCTATAGAAAGATCTATTAGTTCTTCGGGGATATAAACCGGTAGTGCGTTGCTGGATACCAGTACTTGTGTCTGCGCTGTGCCAAGTAATAAGTTGTCAGATTCGCGACGAACAGAAATATGTATGGTGTGTTCAATGTTAAAAGGCAATTGGTAGCTTCCGGTGAAGGAGCCATCATTGCCGGTTAAGCTGCTTTGTTGGCCGCTGACTGTGCCCTGTACAATCAGGTTTTCATTGAGTGCGGTTATTCTTGGTGGTAGCTCTACCTGTACAGATACATCGCTGGTTGCTGAAGATGCATCGTTAAGTAACGTTTGGCTGTCACCCGCGCCCCCACAAGCTGACAGTGTAAGAGCAGTGGCAATTGCTGTCGATAACAGTAGTGGGGAGCTGATATGTCTCGTAAATCGATTAGTTGTTATGTCCATTTTCCTAACTCCAGTTCGGATAAATTGCTGATTAATATGTCATGACGGTAAAAGTATTATGTCATGACAGTTAGCAATGTCAAGCATTGCTGTCTGGAGTGAGGTGTGAGTCGCTCTGATGGCTGTGAATGTTGGGAGGCTGGTACTGTTGAGATGTAGATTATTTTAAGACTGGTGACTGGAAGTGTCACAATTCGCCGGATAGGCGAGGGTTTTTAAGGGTGAGGCTGTTACAGCCTCACCCGCTATCGTTTTGCGAATTAGTTTATTGGATCGTAGTCCAGTAGTACCCGGATGGTGGTAGCTTTTCCTGCGAACCGATTGGGGTAGGAAAGAGTCAGCTCAGAACCTGGGAGCAGATCGTCATTGTGCAGTTCTAAGTCGTTGTAAATTGGTACGCCATTATCTGTTAGTACGACCAATCTACTGCTACCTAGGTTGACTGCCTCGGGCGATTGGTTGGCAATAATCACCTCAATGGTATTGTCAGTGACTTGATAGCTTATCGGTTTAACGGATAATTGCGCAGTACTACCGGCTGTGCTTGCTGTGAGGTCCTGTACCTTGACGCCGGCCACTTGGTCCAATGTTATGTCCGTCCCAAGTAAGTCAGTTATATAGACAATCTCTCCAGGTGCAATACAGGTGTCTGTATAAATGCCACTGGGTGTCACACCTAGTGAACCATCTGCAAAGCCAAAGCTTAAAAGTCCTTCAGATACTACTGTGCCGTTAGCGTTGTATACGCTGATCTCACCGTGTTTTACAAAGCACTGAATATCAAATGAAGTGTTTTGCAGGTGCATGGTTAATGCAGCGGATCGACTACTGTAGCCTACGTCGTGTGCTAGAACGTGTAACAGTTCAAAGCCCGTTGAGAAGCCTTCAGCGATAAAAGGTACCGACTTATAAAGATCAGCATTTGCAAAGCTGGCTGTACCCACCACAGGGCCAGATAATATGGCTGAATTGATAGCCGAAGAATACACATTGCCGCGACCGTTATCTGCGAACTCTGCGCTGAATGCCTGAGTTTCTGGAAAGACAATTGATGAACCTGCAGTCGTGTTGCTTCCCGTGTTGTCGTCGTTGGGAACAATGGAGTCTCCCGTTGATGTGTTACCTGTGGTATCAACGGGTGTTTGGGTTTGAGGTATTTGATCATCCAGGGTCTGCGGGGCCTGACCGCCGTTTGTGCCTGGCCAATAAGTAAGTTGATTGTTTTCATCGAAATATACGCAACCAAAGGTGTTGATTTCATCAGCGGGGGTATCAACAAGTAAATAGGCGCAATTTTGTGCCTCGTCGAGCAGGCCATTGGCATTGTTGCTACCAGAGCCGCCACCGCTGCCACCACATGCAGCCAGTGTGATGGTGCCTATTACTGCGAGTAAATGTACTGGTTTATTGATCGACATGCCTTCCTCCATTAAGTAATTAGGCATTCGTGAGTGCCTCGAATGCCAGCGGTTCTCTTGGTGAGACCTTAACGGGAAATATATCCCGTTATTAGTCGGAGCGCAAGTCTAATGTGAAATTTGAGATGGACGTGTGGAATTGAGCGGATAGCCGCCTGCACGGTTGGCATCAATTGGTCCACGTACATCATCTGAGCAGCTAGCCAAACTATCTTAAAATCCCGCGATACTTATGTATCAGGCTTGTTTCTGAGTAGTGATCCTGATGGAGATGGCTGGGGCTATGAAAACTCTGCTTCATGCATAATAGATAGTTCGTCTATTAATGTGGGTCCTGAAAGTGCAAGTGCTGCAGATAGTGCAGATAGCGTAACGACGCCAGTGTCTTCGAAGCCTATTTGTGAGTCTGCTAGCAGTGATGAAGATAACGATGGTTGGGGCTATGAAAATGGTGAGAGTAGTCGAGTCACTATAAGCGCAGATCGCGGGTCAGCCAGTGTTGCCAGAACGACTGTTGAGTCGATTAGCGGCAAGCCGGTTTGTGCATCTTCGCTAAGCGATTTTGATGGCGATGGTTATGGATTTGAAAACAATAACTCTTGTGTGATTGCAGCAAGTAGCCGGCCGTTTCCGGTTTGCTTGAGTTTACACTCAGACCATGATGGTAATGGCTTCGGCTTTGAGAGTGGCGCTTCTTGTATCGCAGTAAAGGAATTTCGCACTCACGCTTTGATCCCCTATATGCAACCCCTATGTGTGAGAGTTGGGCGGAGATTGCTTATGGCAACTACCGCATAGAAAACAATACTGGAATGCCCGGGTTATGGATAACAATAGTTGGACGCAGTGTATAAGGCTTGACCTTATCGGTAACCGACCAGTGGCTAGTTGGACATTTGATTGGTTGGATATGCTTGATGGTGATCTAGAGGCGGTGAAGTCTTATCCGCAGGTGTACTACGGTCGCAAAACTGCTCGAAGTACATCAGGGTCTTTCGAAGAGCTAGGCTTACCCGAATTGGTTTACAATCTGCCGGAATTTACCGTCGATTATCGTTGGTCATTGACAGGTGATGCAGAAAATAACGTGGCGTTGGAATCATTCTTTCACACTAGCTGTGAGGTTAATCACGATAACAAAGAGTTTGAAATGATGATCTGGGTGGGTCGACCAAAGACTAAGTCATCTGGGGTATATCTGATCGTAGCGACTATAGATGGCAAGCGCTGGGAGGTATATGCTAATCCGTGGTTGGACTGGGGTTATATTTCATTCGTAGCCGAAGAGAGCAGCTATAGCGGGCGTCTTAACTGGAATCGTTTCGTAGAGTGGTCAAGAGACAACGCTACAGCCTACGGGATAAACAGACTGCGTTCTGACACTTGTATGGGTGCGATTGAGATAGGTACTGAAACATTCTGGGGTAAGGGTGATTTTACGCTTCACCAGTTTGATGTGAATTATTCGCGCTAAGGTGATGTAACGATCGACTTGCAAGAACTGGAATAAGTCATTCCAGTTCTTTTTGATTGTATGCAATAGGAAGTGGCCAGCAGAAATGGCCAGGTAGGCTTATTACGCCGCTTTGTTGTCGCAATCGTCGCCGTCGTCTAGTAGTTCTGAATCGCTTTCTACTTTTGGGAGTTTATCTACAAGCGTGTTTAGTTTTTCCAGATGGGCTTCATCAAGATTGACGAACTTAACGATCAATCCGCAATCAGGCCCTTTGCTTTTTTCACCCAAAAGTTTAATTTCGACTTGCTTGAAAGTGCACAGTACTTTTTCACCCTCGGAAAATTTTAATTCAGCAAGCACCCGATTTTGTTCTTTACGGAATATCTGTAGTTTGGCGTTTGCTTTGAGTCCATTCTTAATAAAGAAGCAACCGCCTCGCGCGTTAAAAACTATTGTTCCACTGAATCTTTCAATGGATTCGATGAAAGTGCTTTGCTTCGCAGTGACAAGAGAGAATTGACAGATCACCCGGTCTCCGCCAATAGCTCGTTTATTAGGTTTGCAAGTAGTCAATGTTGTACGTCCGTAAAAACGTGGATGTATATAGAATGACCAGTGTGTGTGTAGACATTCAGATTTCGGTTCACAATAGTGAGCGGCTAGATAAGAAAAATGTTTATGCTAGCCTGTTATAAATTCAGATAGTGAGAACTAGTACTTTTTAAATCAAAATCTGCAAGGTTCGAATGTTAAAGCGCTATGGGTTCGGCAGGCAAATAGAGATGGCGTTTGAGCCTGGCTGCACACCGTTCGTTTGTTCGGTAGCAGTCAGTTCATCTCAATTTGTGTTTTTAAGATGCTATTCAGCAAAGTATTGGTTACAACGGCCGGTGGGTCTGGCTGATCACCATTCCATGTTCCACCGACTACCATTGGCTCGCCAATTCGTCGGTTGGGCTGATTTGCCTCGATTTTTGTGAGTTTGGTAGTCGCGTGTACTACTACTTGCTAAGCCACTTCAGTGCATGGACTTATACGTTATTCAGGGTTATCTTCTGTGATCATTATTTCCTCAAGCGTCAGCCCTGTTAAAGTGCGAATGGTGCGCCAGAGAAAATAAATAATGCAGAGCGTCATGATCATGGATGGAATAGCAATGACGGGATAACTCAGTAGGGTCATGCGCCCCAATTCTTCGTTAAACGCGGTGGTGCCACTGTCACTTTTGACAATCCACTTGGCCAATAAATAATTCATAACCGCGGAAAACGCGAATGTGCCAGCAAAAAGGTAGTTGGCGTTATCTAAACGCCTTTCAAATTTTTGCCAATTGTTTCTACTTTTAAGCTCTGTTTCAATTCTCTCAATGTTGAATACTTTTGGGTTAAGTAAGAACTTTCGAATAACAGGGTACCCAAGCTTGTGCGCTACCAATAAGCCAATGCCTATCACCGAGGGTACAGCTGCCTCTTTTACCGCAAGCCATTGGGAATCTAGCTTTAGCAGCCCGATACCACCTGTAAGTAGAACACTGAATACGCCTAGGAGGGCTATGTAGTTTCGATGCTTATGGGTTTTTAATTCATAAATCCCCCAACAGATTGGAAATGCCAACGCTAGAATGAGGGCGTTGGTGGCACCCAGTTTTTCATCGCTACTGAGCTTCATCAGGATCAGTGATGGAATCAGTATGCTGACCAGGAGGTCTATCATTGGGCGTGGCTGGTATTCCGATTGATCGGTTTCGTTTGTCATGATGTCTTTTTGAAATTTGCGGGATGGCCACTGACTATTCTTAGATGTTATCACCTCAAGGGTAAGTTGTAGATAAAAAAACCAGACAATATGAAGCTCATGTGAGGGCCGCTGGCATGCTGCTTGGCTATCGGCTTAAAAACAACAAAATACTCGGCACAGGGCTGCTTTTTTTCGCAGTGATAACGACCTTAGCGCGTTGCCCGATCTTTGGCGTGTAAGTTTGCTGATCATCAAGTGTCACAATAACTTTGAATTCATTGGTTTCCGGGCTGCTAGATGAAAACGCTTTGAGGCTAGAGCCTTTGAGTGAATCTCTGATCATTACTTTGCTCACCCGCCCTATTAGTTTTTGATCTGAACCCATAAGATTAACGTTTGCAAAATCACCCACTTTTATGTTGTCCAGGTAGCGTTGGTGAAAAATGCATTCGACCGTTAGTGTGTCTGAATCAGCGATCGCCACTAAGGCGTCCCCGTTATTGACGTATGATCCGTTTGCGTATCCTAAATCCCATAATGCACCGTTCACTCTTGAGGCGAATTGATGTCTTGTGTTTAATTTTAGTCGCTTTTGGCGTTCGGCTATGTCAGCGGATAATCTTCCTAGTTTAAACTCTAGAGCATCCTTTTCGGCGAGAAGGGCATTGATATCTTGATTGACTGCACTTAATTGCTGTTGTTCTAGCGGTGTATTCTTGCTGCTAAATTTCCCGCTAACGGCAGACTCGAAGTCTGCTTTCATTATTTTTAAGGCATCGGTTTGATTGCTTATGTATGCCTCGGTTTCCGTTAGCAATGATTTCTGTTGGTCGATTATTTCGCGACTCACTACTGAGTAAGAATCTGAGGCTGAGAACTCCTTATTTGCTGTTTCATAGCGTAGCAAGAGTGACTGTAGATCTGCACTCTTGCTTTTGGCAAGTGCTAGCTCTGTTTCAATGGAATTGATGCGGATATTGGTTTGATCTTTGAGCTGTATAAGTGCATCAGCAACACTTAGTGTCAGTGTCTGTTTTTTCTGTTGCAGTTGCTGGTGCTTGTTGTTTAATGTAAATAGCCCTGATTCAATAGAAGATTTTTCAAACAGCAGGGAATTCAGGAAGTTATCGTCTGCTCTCTCGTTGGTTATATTTCCGAGGATATCTCCCTTTCTTACAGAGTCCCCGAGTTTAAGATTAGTGTAAGTGACGGTGCCGTTTATAGGGGTTCTTATCCACTCTAACTTTGCGTTAACAACACTGTTGCCAGTCACAGCCAGCACCTGAGGAATAAGTATTGAAGTGACTATAACAATTAAAATGAATGCACCTGTTGTCGCTCTGGCAGCTCGAAATACCTTGTCGATTATGTTCTTATCTCTGAGAGCGTTAAGTTGATACATGATTGCTGGTTTTACTCATTAATGCGTTTTAATTACTGCTATCAATGATCGATGCAGGCTAATACTGATTTTCTTCTCTATTGTTGGAATCTATAAAAAAGTTCTGTTTGTTAGTGCTGCTGCGGTTTTTAGTATGCTTCCTTGCAGTGGGATTTCTTCATTTGTGTTGTGGTGGTATTTAGATTTATCAACACAAACCAGGCAACAGAGTAGTACCGTTACCAAGGTGTATGTACTTAATACTGTGTTAAAAACGGTGTAGTCGGACCAGCTAAAGCGCCCGAAGTTTTGTGTTTGCATAAAAATTATCGACGATACAGTGATTACGCCGATCAATAAGAATGGTGCCGCGATATTCCAATGTATTGTTCTATGTCTAATTGTTGTCTCTTTGGCAGTTACTGAGAAACCTGAGTATTTTGGGTTGATGAGCCCACTGAATATTGCTGAGACTACGCTGAATATTGAGAGTGTCTTTTGTGTTTGCGTAATAATTGGCATGCAGTGTCCTTGACTTAGCCAATAAAAAACAGCCGCAAACAATACACTCTTAGGTACCAGTATTGACATCAGTTCCTCTGTTGTGCAATTGAATACAGTAAAACCGAAGAAGCCGTATAGCGATGGCGCGATCAATAACAACAACAAGTGCAAGTGAGTGAACCAGTAAAAGGTTATCTCCAGATAAAAAGCTCTATCAATTAACGACAAGCCTTTTGCTTTTATTGGTCCGTGGGGTGCCATTAGTAAGGCCATCGCACCGCGGCACCAGCGGTTCCGTTGTTTCACATAAGACGGCGCGTCTATGGCTGCCATGCCTGTCGCCACTTTTTGATTGAGGTATGCGGTTTTCCAGCCCAGGGTCTTTACGC
This sequence comes from uncultured Granulosicoccaceae bacterium, assembly GCA_937927895.1. Taxonomy (GTDB): domain Bacteria; phylum Pseudomonadota; class Gammaproteobacteria; order Granulosicoccales; family Granulosicoccaceae. Next base: position 27,649 of record CALGKA010000116.1, read on the forward strand.
AGTAACCGTAGTAGACATCTTCGACTATGGAGTCTGTTGGGTAGCCTCTTAATTTGTCGATTATTTCACGTCGAGTGGCCCAGCAGCTGCCAACGCATAGTGTATTGTTCCACGCGTCCCGCGAGGGAAGTGCTATGTCAAAGAAAAACCGTTGTTCTTCGGTCCATGATTTGCCACCAAGTAAGTTTCGTTGAATGGGATCAAGGTTGCGATAGTGCTGCGGTGCTTGGACAAGTCCTATATGTTGATTTTCAAATAGACGGGTTAAGTGGCTTGTCATGTGAGGCTCTGCTTGAAAGTCTGCATCAATGCATACGATAAGTTCAGCGTTGCCGTGTGGTATAGCCCAATGTAGATTTCCGGCTTTGTTGCGTGGAAGATGGTTTGATGGTCGTCTTAAATACTGTACTTCCATCTGTCTACATAATGTGCGCAGCCAATCGCGCTCGCCATCGTCACAGATCCAAATGGTGAGGTTTGGGTAATGGTCGTTTTTTGCTGCAGCAATTGTATCTGCGAGTATTTCGTAAGGTTCTGATACCGTTGGAATAAAGAGGTCAACAGTGGACGCTTCATTTTCTGAGGCAGTGCTGTGCGTAATTTGATCGGTTCGATCCAGGTGATATATGAGTGTTATGCATTGCCAAATAACATAGGCCGTAACAATCATTTCAGTCATAAAAAATAAGTACTGCCATATTACAGATGATTGCCACTCGAATGGATGCATGGTGGAGTTGAATCTCCAATAGGCATATATAATTTGTACTATCATTAATGGCAGGAGTGCAGTTGCCCGCCACTTAATGTGATAAGGGTTAACAGCAGAAAAGAAAAGCACTAGCCCGGTAACAAGCAGCAAGTTGAGTGTGGTGTACTCAGGAAACACTGGTATAACAGCCCAAAAATAAGACAAGGTCTGAAGAAGGATCAATAGTTATGCCATTGAAACTATAACGATAATGCAAAAATAAATTGGCAGCATAAGGCGTCGCTATAGCATGAAAGAAAAATCATATAACTTGTCAGCTATTGATGCACTGTGGAATGTGAACACCGAAAAAGTAAGCTTTTATTGTTGTTTTGATTCTCAATGATCATGTAATTTACGAATTATGAGCTCGTAGTGAATGCACAACTCTAGGATCATGGCAATTCCGTAGCATTATTTTTTGCGAAAGTCGGGTGTGCCTGAACAAGGTTTGGTGATGTTTGTTTGGCTGGTTTCACTTTGGCGAACGCTTTAATTACGGGCTGATAAGCGATCCGCCTCGCACAAGAATTCTCGTTCTATGGCCGATTATGTTGTATTGTGCAGTCGGTAAACAGAGGAGGCAGATAGTATAAAATCAAAATACTTAACGGTATGTTACACCTGCAGCTGAGACAATTAGTCAATTAAACTGTTTTTAGGAATTTGTTATCTTTAATCGTGTATTGAAATTATTAGCGCTGTTGTTACTACCCATTACTGTTAGTGCTGAAACTCTAATTGTCACCGTGGCAGATCTGGGCTCCGCCCTGTCGTCGAATCGAACCGATCAAGATTCAGTGCAACGTTTAGTACTAGATAAAATTCAAAGCCGACTAAACGAGCTTGATCTTCAGTTAAACAACAATGAACTGTTGTTACGTGAAGTGTTGCGCGATGAATTAGTGGAAGATGGTTGCACCAGCACCGTAGTTCAGGAAATGACAACGGAAGTATTACTTGCCGGCGATACCGGTATTGAGCTCACGGTCGAGTCTTTGTTTGATCCGATTCTTCTATCGCTTTCGGTGTTTGCCACAGTAGATGTGTCAGGTATCGCGCGTCAGGTGTTTGGTATACGCCTTGGTAGATGTCGGGAGCTTGCAACCGACAGTTTTGTTTTTGCAGCAAATGGCCCGCTTGATCTAGTACTTGATATATCTATAACCCTTAACCCTGTATGGTTAACGGAAGACACACTTCGGATAACTCCTGAAATTACGCTAGACGGTGAGCTGCGTGAGAGTAATATTCGAGTAGATGTTGACGATTCCCTTATCCGTGGTTTGCTTGAGCGATTTCTACAATCAGAGGTAGATGATCTGTTTAGTGCTGATAATTTCACTAGTGAAATCGCAAGCTTGCAGGCAACGCTTGATGAGCAGCTATCGACAGATCTTAGCGGCAATACAATCGATATTGAATTGCCACCCGCAGATGATGAACAGATTGCAGCACTTTATGAACTACTGACACCGCAAGCACGGTTTCCTTTAACACTAGGCTTCTTGCGACAGAATCGATTAGAGATAATTGCAGCACTGATTTTCGATGATCAAGATCGAATAGCCGAGTTACTAGAAGATGCAGCATTTTGCGAGTTAACAGAGCAACTACAAATAGAGCTTCCAGCGCCGCCAGTTTATGAAAATATAAACGGTAATTGTGTTATCTCAGAGAATGTAGGTAACGCTGGCTATATTGGTGATCTATACGGTGATGCCGCTTGTGTCGAGCCGTTTGGTTTTTATGCAACCAGCTTTGCAGATTATTGCGCTGTAGCGCTTAACTCAAACAGGCTAGGTAATGCGGCCTCAAACTCTGGTGAGCTACAACGCTGGAGTGTATCACCCGGTAGTTACTTTGAAATTGGAGCCTTGCCAATTGCCGGTAAGGCTCGGCCGTTTGTTCAGCGAGTTAATTATAAAAATGTGCCAAACGAGCAGGGTAACTGTTCACTAGAGATGCGAATCTACAAAGATAACCCATCAAGTACCAATCAAAAGCCATTGATTGCCTTGCATGGTGGTAGTTGGCAGAACCGTGGCTCTGGTTTTATCGGCGTAGAAAATATGGCAACGCATTTTACTGATGCGGGCTTCGTCGTGTTTGCGCCATTCTATCGCTTAGTTCATGACTCTGATGGCAGTCCCGCATGCCATAACGCCACACTTGCTGAGCTATTAGCAGATGTAGATGATGCGTTTGATTGGGTGGTTCAGAATCTTGATCTGTATGGTGCAGAAGGAAAACCTACGGTATTCGGGCAGTCTGCAGGTGGTCATTTGGCAGCACATCTTGCAACGGGTCGGCCTTCACAGGTTGATCGTACGGTGCTGTTTTATGCCCCTACAGATTTTGAAGATTTTGCTCGTCAAATACAAAACGGTGAATACGTTAATGAGGTCGGTATAAGAATTATGCAGCGAGTTACCGGGTCCACTATTGAGACGCTTGATTTGCAAAATGATCTGGTGGTTAAAAACACCTACCCTGTCTTGGTTGAAAGCCAACCCGATAACTACCCGCCGGTTTTTATGTTGCACGGTGAATCAGACACTCTACTGCCCTTTAGGCAATCAGCGCGAATGTGTAACGGGTTAGCAGGCGATTTGGCCTCAGGCCCAGCACCTTATATTTTGAATACCGGTAGTACGCGTCGAATAATCTCCTGCGATAACCGTGGTAGCCAATTGCATCTTATTGCCGAAGGCGAACATACATTAGATCTTTGTATTTCCGATGATCTTTGTTTTGCAGGGTCCCCTGCCAGTGCTGATGCTACTGCTGATTCCATGCAACAAATGTTAGATTGGGTTGGCACAAAAGACCTGACAACGTATTCAACGCAGCGGCGTAGTCAGGGGTCAGGGGCATTAAACTTTACTGTGCTTTTTTTACTGGTCGTATATTTTGGTTGTGGTCGTCCCTTAATCGGTGCCCGATCTGGTAACTATGGATCCACTGCATGAACAAATTATTAGCTGCGTTTTTTATTCTATGTGTAGTAAACCAGGGAGGCTTACTTGTGACTGAGGCGGGGGCTGCTGAAAAACTTGAATATACTGTTTTGCACTCGGGCGCTGGTAATATTGAGTTGCGACAGTATAAAGCGTTTATTGTTGCTGAAATTGATGTGTCGGCAGACAACGTTCGCCAAGCGGGTCGTGTGGGTTTTCGGCCACTGGCGAATTATATTTTTGGCGGCAATGTGCCTAATAAAAAAATTGCCATGACAGCCCCTGTGACCACAAAGGTGAAGGATGGACAGAAAATCGCCATGACAGCACCAGTCACCACAATTGAAAGTGATACTGGTCAATACACGGTACAGTTTTCCATGCCGTCAAAATGGACGCTTGATACTCTGCCAAAACCTGAGAATGATCTAATAAGATTGGTTCAAATGCCCGAGCACTTGCGTTTAGCCAAGAAATACCGAGGCGAGGCAAGCATAGTAGATTTAGCTGAAGGTGAGCAATCGCTTATTGCGTACACCCGAGAAAATGATCTTACTATTGTGGGCTCTGCTATTTGGGCGGGCTATTCTGCTCCGTTTATACCTAAGTCTTTGCGTAAGTGGGAATTAATGTTCACCGTTGTGCGGCCTTAAACGAAATATAGCGCGGGTATCAACTCTGATACCCGCTGCGGCTACATAGTAATATTTAACTCGAACCACCGACTGTGTTGTACACGGTGTCAAAGGTAGACCATGGCCCACCGTTGCTGCGTTGCCAAAAGCGCAGATAGATATTGCCAGTGCTGGGTATAGGGCTAATGGTCTCTTCCCATGGATCAAACAATAGACTTTTCACACCACTGTCATAAAACTGAGCTGAATTAGGTTGTGTTCCAACGGTGATGCGCCATTCATCGAAATAAACACTACCCTGATTAAAATAAATGGTAGATGAATCACCTGTAAGTACGTAGCCTGCTGGTGGCCAGGAAATATTGGCTAATCCTTCTTGCGGTGGTGCGCTCTCTTCAGTGTTGTAGGTAGTATCGAAAGTTAACCACTGGCCGCCCGCTACACGTTGCCAGAATCGTAAAGTGACCGTTGAACCATTGCCAGGTATCGAACTCAACAATTGCTCGGGCGGGTTACCAACAAGTGATTTAACACCGCTGTCAAATACGCCCTCAGTATTAGTGTTGTTGCCTACTGTAATGCGCCATTCATCGAATGCCGCTTCACCCGGGCTGAAGTAAATGACACTGTCATTGTTAAGAGTAGATTCCGCCGGTGGCCAGGTAATTGAAGCCAGGCCGTCCGTTGGGGGCGTGGGCGGTGGTGAGCTTGTGTCTGTTGCATACTCTACATCAAAGGTAACCCAGTCTGATCCATTGCTTCTTTGCCAAAAACGCAGGTACGCCGGGGCGCCAGTGCCGGGTATTGAGCTTAGGGCTTGTTGCCAGGGGTTTGTGTTTAGGTTTTTTATACCGCTATCGAATAGACCTTGTGCGCTGGAATCGGATCCGACCGTAATACGCCATTCGTCAAGTGTGTTAGAGCCGGGGCTGAAATAGATTATGCTCTCGGAAGTGATAGTGTTGCCAGCAGTTGGCCACGTGATAGTCACAACGCCAACAGGTGGAGCAGTGGTATTGCCCTCGGTTGCATAGGTGGTGTCAAATGTTGCCCATTGCCCACCGGTGTTTCGCTGCCAAAATCGTAGCGTCACTGGTTGGCCGTTAGCAGGTATTGAATCTAGTATTTGCTCACGAGGGTTTAGATTTGTATATTTTATGCCGCTGTCGAATAGTCCTTGTGCGTTTGAATTACTGCCGATCGTCATGCGCCATTCGTCGAACGGCGTATCACCTTCGCTAAAGTAAATTACACTGTTGTTCGCTATCGTGTAGCCCTCTGGTGGCCATGTGATAGTGGCTAAACTTTGTTCGGGTGTGGGCGGTTGTGGCGAATCGTACTGCGAGTCTACTGCCATCTCAATTGAAACATTGTCAGCGATTCCATTAACGTCAATGTAGTATTCCGATCCGTTGTCCGTTGAGTTGGTACTGAAGTTTCTAAGTTGGCCATTTTCAAGCCACTCATGGGTAATGCGTACTGGGCTCGCCGGGCGAGGATTATCGTCTACCACGTGTGCATAAATTCGAACATAGTTGACAGCTGGTTCTCCTTCATAGCGCACATAGACAGCATCAGCCGGGGTGTTTAGAAAAATTTCTTCTTGTGCGTTGGTGTACCAGTGCGACATATCAGCGGGCATGTTGGCGTTGTGAATATTACTGAAGCCAAACGGTACATCGAGCGCGTAGTCCATTGTAAAAGTAGAGAATGGTGCGTATTCAGCTGGTCTGTTTGAAAACTAGTGTACTGGAACAAATAGAGTGTGCATTTGAGAGTTTGTCATTTGGTTTGCAACAAGGCGAAGCTTGCAGGCAATAGTTATTCTCTTTTCAAGAGCTTCAACGCAGTTGCGAGCCCAATGCCGAGCTCCCGAAGGGG
>CALGKA010000117.1 GCA_937927895.1 uncultured Granulosicoccaceae bacterium
GGGATGCTTCAGGTTGTGTTTAAGTCAAAAGAAAATAATAACTGATTGCGGTGATATATTTGAAGCCAGTTAAAAAGTAAACCTCAAAGTTTTAAATCCCTCGCTTACGCTCGCGGGCTTCCTAATGAGCAGGACAAGGCGCTCTTGCGGAATCGTTCGTCATCTTTCAGGAAGCCCGATAGCGTAAGCGAGGGACTTTCTGGTGGGATGCTTTAGGATGTGTTTAAGTCAAAAGAAAATAATAACTGATTGCGGTGATATATTTGAAGCCAGTTAAAAAGTAAACCTCAAAGTTTTAAATCCCTTGCTTACGCTCGCGGGCCTCCTAATGAGCAGGACAAGGCGCTCTTGCGGAAATCGCACGTTATCTTTTAGGAAGCCCGACAGCGTAAGCGAGGGACTTTCTGGCGGGATGCTTTAGGATGTGTTTAAGTCAAAAGAAAGCAATAGACTGACTGCAGTGACATTATTTAAGCGACTGGCAGTGATGTTATTTAGGCCAGTTAACAAGTAAACCTCAAAGTTTTAAATCCCTCGCTTACGCTAGCGGGCTTCCTAACGAGCACGTTAAGCGCTCTTGCGGAATCGCCGGACTTCGTGACGAGCGTTTCATCCTCTGCTTAACCATGAAAGCGTCCCCACCACCTTTATACATCACGACAACGGCAGTAAAAATTGTATTCCTACTCCGGCTACCGCTGCTAATAATAAAATTTTACCTATTCCCCAGTGGTAGCCAAGCGCTAACACTGCACATGCGGCAATAAGCACTGCCAAAACCAAAGTTTGAATTTTAGTTTTAAAAGAACCCATAGGCAAAGATTGAGTCAGAGTTTACTTTTAAAACTCACTTGGCTATACGCCTACTCCAAATATTGCAGATAGACTCATCTGAACAACAAGGGCACAAATAGCAATAGACCGCCTGCCGCTGCAATTATTGATGCAATAAATACGGCGGCAGCCGCTACATCTTTAGCCCTGCCAATCAATGGATCATGATCAGTTGTTATTCTGTCACTGAGGTATTCAATGGCTGTATTCAACGCTTCAGCAACCCAAACAATAGCGATTAATAATAACAGCAGTACCCACTGCATGGCGGGCATCTGCAACACTAGCGCTGCAATCACAACCAATACAGTTACAAACAAATGCACTCGGCAATTATGCTGCTCCTGCCACAACACTTTTAAGCCATTTATCGCAAAGCGCATACTGTTGAATCGTGCTTTTACAGAAAATTTTTCATTCATACCGCAGCTGTTCCATTGTGTGAGTGATTAATCCAACTCGCGATCGCGCCTAGCTCAGTCGGATCATGAAAAGCGGTAAAGTTTTGATGATCAGCCAGCTGGCTTTTAATCTGCTGCCAACGCGCATTGTGATTAGCGTCTTTTAATTCACTACCCGTGAAGACTTCTCTTATTAAGATATCGCTCACTTGATCGGGATATTGTTTGGCAATCTGACAATACACTTCAGGGTCTTTTTCGCCGCTATCGCCAATCAGTATGAACCGCCGCTGTGGATAACGCTCTATTAACTGACTAACGGTTTCAATTTTATACTGCATCGAGCTTCTGAAAAAATTAATAAAGCTTTTATCAGCCACATAAAAATGCCGCTGAGTAAGACAACCAAACGGATAATATTTATCTAAAAAAGGCGCAATACTCGGGTATAACTGTATAGGTGACGCAGATACGTAGTGAAAGCTTACACCCGCATTTGCTAGCTGCAGGTAAAACTCAGGCATTCCAGGTGCCGGGTGATAATCATCAAAAAACAGACCACGCAGCAGTTCCTTTTTACTGGTGACATTGCTAATTTTAATGGTGTCATCAAAATCAGAGATTACAGACACCCCTTGCTCTGCAATCAACTGCACCCGCCCTTCAATACAATGCTGCCCGGGGGGCAGATCAACTACTTTATAAGTTAATACACTACCGGCGGGAGCAACTCCCCGATAAGGCACAGAAAATAACACATGACCATTGGGTTTAGTTCGCGGTGATAAAAAGGTTTCGCCACCAACAGAAATACTGACCTTTTTATTAACCTCCCTGTCTGCCATAAACCAGCTTAAGCGATTTTCAAAAACGGCTGTGGCAGAGCGCCGATCAACCACCCCGGCTAAGCCCAAAACAGACAATACCGAATACCTGCCGATCAAACGCGACAAAGTACCGGATTCTTTTTCAACCACCCACGCGTGAACGGGAATTTCCCAGTGGCTATCTGCCCCTTTCGGATGCCTTAACGATGCAGATTGCGGAAACAGCACCACTGTTTCATCTGACTTAATAGGCGAACCATAACGCGCCCATAAATACGGAAACTTAATCCAGTAAGCAATACGTTGCAACATTGATTTCATAACTTGTATTCAATCAAACGCATTAACCGACAGCAGTACCTACAGGTAAATCAGAGCGGCCACCCCACTCTGTCCATGATCCGTCATAAAGAGCGATATCGTTGCGACCAATGCAATACAAACCAAGAGTTAAAATGGCGGCAGTTACACCAGAGCCACAAGAGGTGATAACAGGCTTGCTGCCATCGATACCAAGTGAATCGAACACAGCCGCCAACGCTTCGTTTGATTTAAGCCTGGCGTCAGAATCCAACAACTCAGTAAACGGCAGACAAACACTATTGGGTATATGACCACCGCGAAGCCCGGCACGGGGCTCCGGGTCAACGCCATCAAAACGCCCCTGAGACCTCGCGTCAAGTATCTGAGCGCTGCGGCTATCTGAAGCTGCGAGTACCTGCGATGCATCAACCACTGCATCTGCTGCAAAATTAATGGCAGGCGTGACTGAGCTAAGCGCCACCTTGCCCGAATCTAACGGCAATCCTGCTTTAGACCACGCAGGCAAGCCTCCATCAAGAATTTTTACATCACTAAATCCAAACGTGCGTAGCATCCACCAAACGCGTGCTGCAGAGAACAACCCTTTGGTGTCGTATACCACAACTGTATTACCAGGCAATAAACCAAGTGCCCCGGCAGACTCTGCAAAGTCCAATGGCTGTGGCATCATGTGCGGTAGATCACCCGCCGCACTGTGCTCGTCTATATCAAAAAACACCGCACCCGGAATATGCCCGGCGCTATATTCAGCCTGCGCATCACGCTGCTCTGCAGGCATATGCCATGAACCATCAACGATGCGCAGATTTTTATCACCCCGTTGAGACTCTAGCCATTCAACACTCACTAACGGCCGTTGATTCATTTATTCCCCCACACGTTCGTTCCTTTTTCGGGAACAATACCTTCTTTTCGCACAAGCTCTATTTTCTCTTTGCTGAGCAAAATCATACGAGCTCTAAATAAACCACCAATAGCATTTTTATACGCTTTTTTACTAACGCCATACTGCTTATATATAGCATCGGGTGGGCTTTTATCAGTAAGCGTTGATTCGCCACCATGCTGCTGTAAATGTTCAAGAATGACTTCTTCTAATTCGCTGCGTGCATCGCCGCCTTTCTTTTGCAACACAAGATCTATTTTTAGATCATCGCGTATTGCTTTAATAAACCCACGGCAGGAATCACCCACTTTTACCTCTGTGAAGATCTCATTGTTATACAACAAACCCAAGTGTGTTCCATTGATGACTGCCTTGAACCCTAAATCGGTTTTTTGGCTAATCAATAAATCAACCTCTTCAGAGGCTTTAAAATCACCGTTATTTTCATCTTGAAGGTAATTGTATAAACGCGTACTGGCGATCATTCGTTGGTTAGTTTTATCAACCATCGCGTAGGCAACACACCAGCTACCAACAGCCATTTCACCCAACTGCTCTGAGCGTGGTACAAACAAATCAGTATTAAGACCCCAACTTAAATACGCCCCATTGTCGGTTAGGCTTACCACTTGTAAACTGGCACACTCGCCGGCCAACACACGTGGCTTGGTAGTGGTAGCCATTAGGGTATCGTCAATATCAAGGTAGACAAATACTGTCAGTTCATCAGCAACTGAATGTTTATCAGCACCTATTTCTTCAAGCAATAGCGCCTCACCGTGATCACCACCATCAAGGTAGGTGTCATACGCGCCAATTCGACTGACCCGCAAGCGATTCATTTTTCCAAGAGCAATCATTTTTGTTTCTGTGTTCCGGGCGCGAAATAGAAGATTAAGGATACAATTACCCCGGCTATACCGACGGCAGTAGCTGCAACTACATTATGCCGCAGGTAGCATTCGACTGCTATCAGTGAAGGCTTTATAACGTTTAAGGCAACCTGGCAGTAGGCAGGCGCCCTTGCCAAACACCAATATCAACCCACCGATCAAATTTAAAGCCCACTTGCGGATAGTGCGCGACTTTCTCCAAACCGAATTTTTCATGCAGCGCGATACTCGCGTCATTCGGCAGTGCAACAGTGGCAACCAGCATTCTTATTGAGTGATTTTGTAGAGCATTAAACAAGGCGGCATATAACTTTGTGCCGATACCGGCACCTGCGCTTTCTGGCCGGGTGTAGACAGAAATCTCGGCTGTATGCCGATACGCGCTACGCGCCCGCCATGTACTGGCGTAGGCATAACCCAGTAACTCATTTGTGGCGGTATTGTTCGCAACAACCCAAGGCCACGACCGTTCATCGTGAAGTCCCATGCGCTGAAGCATGGTATCTGCGGTTACCACCTGCTCCTCAAAAGAAACCACCGATGACCTGACAAAATGATTGTAGATATCTACGATAGCGGGAGCATCAGTCGCCACGGCAGGCCTAATGTCAATCGGCAACTGGGGTGATGTATTCATGCGCGTACTATAGCAGCCCCGCTTGGACTGCCCAACCAAGGCCGCTTATCATCGCAGCTAATAGAGAAATTTGTTGAGATCACTAAGCCCGCGTCTTTTTACTGTAATTTTCTGCCGCCTTTTTTGCAGCGACAGTAAGCCGCACTATTTACTCTAACAAATCGAACCTTAACTCACCCACAACCGGCTCTCCATCCAAAAAATCAGTATCCATCGGAAAAGAACTCAGTAGCGATACCGGAGACCTTGGATCTGTATTTTCATCTATCGAGGTGAAGCCCATACCGTTATCTGTACCGGCATCGTATAGTTTTAAACTTACCATTTGTGACTTTACAAAACTGCCTTCATTCGCATCAAACAAGTTTAGGCCGTTCACACCAATAAACCAATCTGGACTGGGTGCTAGCATAGATACCAGGGAAACCAGGGGGTAGTCCTGGTTAATCACAATTTCTGCACTGACACTATTGGGAGAAGTACTAACACCGCCGCCTTCAATAACCGACAACGCGACACCCTCATTGATCAAGGCTTGAATTTCAGTCAGTAAGATTGAGGTACCTCCAGTCTCTGCCATCTGCTCCATTCCGTCACTAGCAATCTGACCCGATTCCCACATCACTGATTGCTCGCTGTGCACCATACCCACCAACGGCGAGAAGTGCGGGTCATTGGGAAAATTTATCGGATGCGTAAGTGCGCTCCAAGTGGCATTAAAGGTGACCTGATAACGCGCTTCGTACTCTTGGTTTGGCTCTTGAGTATTTTCCGTACCTGAATCAACCTGACCATTACCGGTTTCAGTGCCTGTTTCAGTGCCTGTTTCAGTGCCTGTTTCAGTTCCGGTCTCAGTTCCTGTTTCAGATCCGGTTTCAGCTCCTGTTTCAGCTCCTGTTTCAGATCCGGTCTCAGTTCCGGTCTCAGTTCCGGTCTCAGTTTCGGTCTCAGTTCCGGTCTCAGTTCCAGTTTCAGATCCGGTTTCAGCTCCTGTTTCATTACTGGCACTAGTGTCACCACCTGAATCGACACTGGTCTCGCTACCTTCATCAGTAGGCTCTGAAGTAAGAGTGCCTGAATCACAGCCAGCCCCCACCAGGAAAGCGAACATCAAACCCATAGTCGCAGGTGCAAATCTATTTTTTTGTTTCATTTAACCAACCCTGAGGGCGCTTTTAAAAAGCGCGTTATACGCATCAACCGATCATTAATTAAACACTATAAACGGGATTCCACTTAAAACAATTGTACAAAGTGGTTATCGACAAGACATTGACCCCTTAATTCGAAATTAATTCAATGACTAACAGCCCTATTCGCTGAAACGGCAATTCGTCTTAATTAATAGTGCCGTAAATGGGTATCCAGAAAGATTCTTTCTCACTAACCAGGCACTCTCGCACAACTGCCCTCGCCAATACTCACATTTCATTCACAATATCCTTTGTACTATAAATAGGCCTACCACAACCTACTCCAATTACCTACACAAGCAACAACCTGTTCTTTAGCCATTACCGTTTCCTTCGAGCAACACCGTATGCCCACAAATATGCGCCATCAAAGAGCCCGCGCTGCACTGCAAACATTTTTTGTAGGAGACGCGCTCTCAATGCCGGTGCACTGGTATTACAACCCAATCGATATCCAACGCGCTTTTCCGGGTGGCGTTAAAGAAATGCATGCAGCTCCAACATTTCACCCATCATCGATAATGTCGCTGCACTCAACCAGCAAAGGCGGCAGAGGCAAACAAGAACCTTCCGCTAGAGAGATCGTTGGCGATATCATCTTAAAAGGCAAACGACAATATTGGGGAATAGCCAATCAACATTATCATCAAGGCTTACCCGCCGGTGAAAACACACTAAACGCTTATTGCGCACGGTTATTGATTCGGGGCGTTAGTGATCGACAAAATTACAATGCAGAGCAATTCTTGCAAGACTACATTGCGTTCATGCAAGCAGACCCACCACAACACCCCGACACCTATGCAGAATCGTATCATCGAGGTTTCTTTGCTAATCTGGAATCAGGCAAGCCCATTGATAAATGTGGCGCAATTACCCACGACACCCCATCAATCGGCGGCCTGGTCACTATAGTACCGTTAGCCTTATTCAGCTTGCTACGCAACGAACCACTCGCCGAGGTACAAGCGCTATGCCAACGACACTTATACCTGACACATCCAGATGAATCACTTGCCCGCGTATGCAATGCACTAGTAGAACTTATAGATAATTTATTAAACAGATCAGAAACCGAAAACGCCGAACCGTTATTACTAAAAGCCAGCAAGTGCATAGCCAACACCAAACTAGACGCCCTACTAAAACGCGACCCGGGTGACTTACATGTTATTGGTCGCCACTTCTCTAGCGCCTGCTACATCACAGACTCATGGCCTTCAATGCTCTATCTTGCAGCGAAGTACCAACCCACTACCGAGGTGGCACTAATAGCAAACACCAATGCTGGCGGTGAAAACGCACATCGCGGTGCGGTGCTTGGCAGTGTGATGGGTTTAATAGCCGGTAGTGCACCAACAGATCTGTATAAGCAGTTGCTACACAAAGACGCGATTACAAATGAAATCGATCAGCTAATAGCCGCCACTGTATGAAACGGCTAAAATTAACAGCAGGCTCAGACACTACTTCAACTAATACGCGCTGCCAGTACCTTCAGCACTGGCCTGCCCAAGTAACTCACGCGTTTTACCGGCGCTAGCACCCGCAGCTTTAGCCAGGTAGCCCACATCACTACCGATCGTACATAGATTAAAACCCCATTCAAAAGCTAACGCCGAATATTCAGGACTATCGCAATGCAAACAGGCTGCAATGTTTGCAGACTTACAAGCACTAAGCACTTTTTTGATCGCTTCAATCATTTCAGGTTCTTGTCTATCAGAGCCTGCACCCAGCCTACCATTAGTGAGACTCAGTGAAAGATCCGAAGGGCCAACGTATATGGCGTCTAATCCCGGTGTGCTAACTATGTCATCAAGGTTGTCCATAGCTTCGGCGGTTTCAACCATCGCTATACATAGTATTTGTTCATTAGCCTCATCAGCATAACCAGGCCCAGCAGACACACCCGCTCTAAAAGGCCCAAAACTACGCCCACCAAGTGGCGCATAACGCATGTAGGAAACCAACTCTTCAGCTTGAGCGCGGGTATTCACCATAGGGCAAATAATGCCATACGCACCCGCATCCATTGCTCGCATAATGGCACCAGGCTCAAGCCACGGCACTCGCACCAGAGGCGTTACGTCATACGCGGCAGTAGACTGCAACATAGAAAGCATATCGTTGTAAGCCAGCACACCGTGCTGGCCATCTATCACGATACTATCGAAAGCTTGTGAGGCCACTAGTTCAGCTGAGAAAGCGTTGCCTATGGCGAGCCATGCGTTGAGGGTGGGTTGGTTGCTGGCCCACTTTTGCTTTAGCTTGTTCTGCTTCATTTTGGTTTTCCTTTTTTTGGTTTATTCTATATTGTTCTGGGGGGATTTGCTTTTGCCTTGCAGGCGCTGGGTTTTTTTGCCTGCCGGCGGCTGTTGTTTTTACTTGCCACGCTGGCGGCTGTCGCTTTGGCTTGCCCTGCCGGCGGCTGTCGTTTTTACTTGCCTTGCTGGCGGCTGTCGTTTTGGCTTGCCCTGCCGGCGGCCTTACTTTTTAAAAAGACCAAAAAATAAGCAAAAAGTCTTCTTGCTACTTTGTTGCCCCTTTTTCTTAACTGGGAAGGGGTGGCTGCGCCATTTTTTGAAAAATCATCTTCCGAGGGGTCGCGCCCATTATTGTCAACTATGGGCACATCCATGTGCACCGCGCTCAAAGCGCCGTCCCTGGCGCTTTGACCCCACGGAAGAGAATTTCAAAAAACAACAAAAAGCTCGGGTACCGCGGTAACCGCGTTAACAGATTCACTTCGTGAGTGTCAGCACTCTACGTGAGCTTTCTTGGTAGGGAGATGTTTTGACCGCTTGTGGTTCGCGACGCTCAGTTGGGGTGGGGTAACTGACAAATCACGTGCTCGTTGTTTTGGTTATTCGTGCAGCTTCATCCGATTTATTAAGTTACGATTCTTGCCAACGAAGTTATGATTCGAAGACACTCATC
>CALGKA010000118.1 GCA_937927895.1 uncultured Granulosicoccaceae bacterium
AGTTGAGCCAGTTTCATCGACTTGAAATTGCACATAGGCCCGTTCAATGGTGGCACCGGATGGTACAGCCACGCCGGTAAAGCGCAATCCGATGATTTGTTCCTGGCCCCGGTCATCGGTGAGTTCGATGTCGGTGCTGTCAAGGTACATGGATTGGTCGGGCTGCTCTTCAGCGTCGTCATTGCTGCTAGCGATTGATACTTCAACGGTATCTGCAAACGATTTATCGACGAAAAAAAGACCGCTAGCGACAGCCAAACAAACAAGTAACTTACATGTTTCAATATTACTTCTAAGCATTCTAATTCCTTTAGAATTTATTTTCGGTCATTGAAAAGCCTTAATATGCTGTTTCATATTCGGATTTTCACAAGTTTGAAACCAGAGAATACAACAAGTATTGACGATGCCAATCAAAAATCAATAGCCTATTCAAAATATATTTTGCAATAGGATGTGGTTTGATTCAAGAAACGGTCGTTAGATTCAAATTCAACCCCGAAATGTGATTGAGCAGAATCCTATGTTAATTGGATTGCGCCCGCTCAGTATCTAGTTCCTGGCAAGAGCGCAAAGCCCCTCTTAGGTTGATTTAAAAGTGACGCGCTGGTTGATCTCGCGTGCTAATTCGGACAGCGCGAATGAAAGCTGCCATCAACAAATAGGAGTAGGACTTGAATGTAGATGATCGGATAAATACGCGTGCAACATCGGATTGATAAAGTAGCCGATCTTGTGAGTGTTGTATCGGATTGTTAGCTCGATAACGCCACATTGTTAACAAGTGCAGGTGTTTGGTATGTCCTATTCAGTTATGATACGACGTCGATTTATTGGGCGTCTTGTGAGTTAATCGCATTGTATTATGCATGCTCGATTCTCAAGTAGTGACGTGATGCGTTGCCTTCATCGAGATTACAGTTAACAAAATTTGAACAGGCCTTGCGCTAGCTATATTTTTAGGATTTGTTGCTTTAGAAATGATACTAGTTGCTTATCCGTGTGAGTGATGGTTTTACTATAGAAAGTATTTTTATATTAGGTGCTAGTTCTAATGACAGTGATCTATTCGGTCATCTTTGCCATTGCTTCTTAGATCTGCAGAGTCTATACATTTACCACTGTTCACAAACGTACGAGTAATCACCAACATTCCAATGCAACTATCTAACTGGACACTATGAAAACTCTTAGATCGTTGGCAGGTTCTGTAAACCTCTCGTCAGCAATAAAACGGTTTACAGCTGGCGCTGCTTTATTGTCAGTTTCCAATCTTGTATCAGCCGGCCTTGGATTTTTAGTGTCGGTTACTATTGCCAGACATTTTGGCGCTTCGACAACGGGTCTGTTAGCGTCAATTTCCAGCATGGTTGCTATACTGGCTATAGCTGGCGGATGTGGTACGGATGTTTTGGTGCTGCGAGAAGCGGCCAGACAAAAAGATCAGGCTAGTTTCAAACGTATTGTTAGACATTTGCGTCTTATTAGCTTGATAGGTGTAACGGTTGTTATGATTTGTCTGGCTCTTCTTAACTATTCTAATTTCATAACACCAATTGATGCGCTTGATCGCTACACGATACTCCTCGCCTTTTTGGCCTTTGCGCTAGTTTTACATCGTGTGAATAGTGGTGCTCTTCGCGCTGCGGGAGATATTGTGCGCTATTCTTTGCTCGGCGCAATTCAAGCGATGCTTTTACTCATCGCCAGCCAGGTTGCAATTATAAGCAATGCAAATACTAACTTGCTTGTCGTCTGCTACTTTTTGCCTTATGCATTTATGGCCTTGTACTCCACGCTAGCTTTGCGCAATAAGATGCAAAGTTTGACGTTGCCAAGCCCTATGGAACAGGACAAGCCATTCCGATCACAGCTACAGGGTAGTTTCGAGTCGATAAAAAAACTTGCATGGGCGGGATTTCCTATGATGGGTACGGCATTTGGTTATGTCGTATTTACTACCGCGGATATCATAATACTCAGCTACTTTGAGCCTACCAGCGAGGTTGGTATTTACTCAATTTATGTGCGGTTGGTGTCGGTAGTGATTATCGCAAGCTCGAGTGCAAATGCTATGTTAGGACCAACTCTATCAAAATTATATTCAAGCAAAAAACATGACGAACTAAGGACGTTTGCTAAGCAAGCCACTCTAATAACATTTATTGCTGTATTACTACCTAGCTTGGTTTTAATAGCATTTAGTAATCAGATATTAGCGATTTTCGGAGAGGAATTTACAGCAACACCTTATGCACTATACATTTTGCTAATTGGTTATGTTCTAAGCGCTTGGTTTGGTTCTGTAGGTTATTTCTTAAATATGGCAGATAGAGCTCACGTATTTATGCGAATATCTTTAACTACCGCGGCTCTCAACATCGTACTGAATCTTCTTCTTATTCCAACCTATGGGGTAGAAGGAGCGGCAATTGCATCAATGATAGCCATACTGTGGAAAGCCATATCGGCAGCTCGCTACATTAATAGGGAGTTTGGCTATACGCTTGCGTGGCGCTAATTCTGATTCAATAGGCTCAGTGTGACGAACAATGTAACTTAAAAGTATTTCAACGCCCTCGTATGAGGTGTGTTGGTATGCTTCAAAATCAACTCTTGTTTTTGGCGAAGCTTGCGATATTCCGCAGCTGTGGTGTTGTTTCATCGCGCTGAACGCTGAACGGCAAGTCTGTGATGTTTTAGCTTGATCGCCGTTTGCGTTTGCGTTTTCTGGGCTTGGTGTATGTCACCGTCGGTATTAAATCTCGAATTTCCGAGGTTTTGAGGCGATTACGTCGTTCCAATGATGTTGATTGTAGTGCAATCAATAAAACGAAAAGCAGACCTATGTATACCTGATTCATGAGCGTGTGACTAAATAAATTAGCGAAGCTAAATATAATAAATAACCCAAAGCCACGTGCAGTCCGGTTAACCAAGATCAGAGCCAATAATCCTACGACGAACGTGAACAATCCAACAATGCCCTGTTCTAAGGCGATTTGAAGAAATAAATTATGGGTGCCAACGTCTGACCCGTATTCTAAATCTGTGCCGCGGCTAGTGCCAAGCCCGTAACCCATAATTGGGCGATTAGTGAATCCTTCAAGGGCAAGTGCAGCTACATCTTTGCGGACGTCTGTCGAATTATCTTCTTGTTTAAAGAAATTTTCAGACAGGCGATCACTCATGTTTTCGTTTAGAAATCCGTCTAGGCCGATGTCATCCATTAGTCTAGGGATCTCCCCAGATGTGATCGCGAAAATACTCAGAAATACCAGTAAAAATATCGATATCATGCGTCCCAACGATTTTTTACCAAAATCCCCCAGTAGATACAAAATGACGAGTGATAAAACCCACATGGAAATTGATGATCGGCTAACTGTAGCCAGCACGGCAAGGCCTATTGCCATTACATAAGGCAGTTTTAAAAACCTTGGTACGACAGCAACGGATGCAAACATGCCAAATACTAGTGCGTGACCATTCTGATTTGGATTTATCCACAAGCCCCCAATTCGAGTGGCAAAGCCACTGACGAGTTGGTCTTCCGTATTTTCAGAGACTATCGCAACAGCTCGGAATTCAGGGTTTGCAAATTCGATAAAAGTGATTGCACACAGAACTATTGTTGCGAGCAGGAAGCCAAGCCTGCCAAGATAAATGCTTTTAGGGTTGCCTTGACAATATAGGGCATAGATCAAGCTTACGACAAATACCCAAGAATATGAGATATATTGCTCGATAGCGTAACCTTCCGAGTTGACAACGGCGAGTGATAAGGCACAAGCGGCATTGAATGTTAATCCCCAGATTCCGTAAAAAACGAATGTGGCTTGTTGTTCGTGTAGTCGCCTTATTTCTCGGGGTATTGCAAACATACATAGCGCGATGGCTGCCATGTAGAAGTGCAACTGGTATAAACCCAATCCCATAGTACCCACGTAGCCATGTAAGTTTGAGGCCATTATGAATGGAATGATAATGATGATTAGGCGAGACATTGTGCGTTATTCGCTTTGATGGGTGGTGTGGGGTGCATAGTCCGCGAAGTGTAGAGTTCGTTGTAAACGGATGCTAATAAAATCCATTTTACTAGGAGTTGAGTGCGGAAAAGGTAAATTAATAGGCCAATCCTGACACAGTGCATCGGTAAGATTGACGTGACGCTATTCGTCGCGAAATGATACTGAGCCGTTGTTTATGCCTAACATATCACTATCTAAGGGGTGAGGTCATCAGTTAGACTTTGTAGTCCGCATCGCCAGGGAACGCAAGTTCATATATCGAAGGCCACTATTTGCTAGTGGCCTCCTTTTACTCTGCCGCTTTTCATCGGTTTTCTTCTGTTCAGTTATTCTGTGCAAGTAGTTCTTCTAGATTTCTCTGTTTCCGCCTAGCAGAACGACTCGATGACAGGTACAGGCAAATTGAGAGATATCGAAACTTAGGGAGGATAGTCAAGCAACTAACTTTGGAGCACTTATGGCCCCGTGAATGCTCCAGCATTTGCTCGAACATACCTCGGCACCTCTGAAGCGGGTAGCAGTTCGTAAGTATATGGAATCTGAGGTGCACCAGGCCCCTGCCCACTGTTGGCGTTAACAATGTTTGGCCCCGTTACCGATTGTCCGTTGGTTTCATTACCACCGTTAAGATAAAGCCATGCAATGCCTGACCATGAACCGCTAGATGTAGGGTTGTGAAATGCGCGACTATTAGTTATCTGGTTTTCATAGAAATTATTTTCGAAAAGAGCAATGGTGGTATTCCCACCAGAATAGTATTTACCAACATCAGCGGACCTGTTTGTTCCATTGACGTAATTGTTGTACCAATGCACATCTTGAGTGCCATCAACTAAAGGGTTTCTGTCGGCTATATATCCTTCAATATGATTGTAAGCACCTGTATAACCTGTTGGGTTTCCCTGTGGATTTGCTCCGTTGTGAACAAACATAATGGCCTTAATGGAGTCGTATATGTGAGCGTAAGAAACTGTGACCATTCTTGAAGTATTTGAACGTTCTGCATCACCAATTGCAATACTGTCATCGTCCATGCCGCTAATAGTTACATGATCTATCCAATATCCCACTCCAGTTCGGCTGAATATGCCAGACGCGGAGTTGCCCCTTGGGGTGCCAGCTTGGTAGGGGCCCTGTAAATGGATACTGTGGACAATTCCATTGCCTCTATTGAGCAGGATCCCGTGTATCTTGTCAGAGGAAGAGTCACTGTCTGGACTCAGTACAATCTTGAATCCAGGCGCTTCTGATCCATCGAGTGTTGTGTTTTCACCAAAGGATAGATCATCACCAGTATTAAGGGTGATGAAAGATCCGGCCAAGCTTGGATCTATTTTTACGTAATTCCCACCAGCCGCTAATGCTGACTTTAATTGTTCCTTTGTGGTCACATAGACCTCTTTTGTGCCACCAGTCACTCTGGCCTCTGCAGCGTAACCAAATATTCTATCTAGCAAGTTGTCACTATTGCCGCCGGCCTCTGTTGTGGTTGCCTGTGAGGTTAAAGGTTGTGCGGAAGACGAGTCAATTGGCTGTGCGTTAGTTTGTTCTTCTACTGTTTGCTCGTTTGTAGACGGCTCTTCTATCGCTCGTGCTGTTTGTTCCTCAATAGACGAACCAGGTGTTGAGCCAGAAAGAGATCCTTCTGGTATTAAAACTATGGAAGGACGTCCAGGAGGAGTTAATTCTTGAGTGTGTCCAACAGACACGCTCATTGAGGATATGGCGATCGCAAGAAGTAGAAACCGCGATGCTTGATGTGTGCATAGTAAAGTTGACATGTTATTCCAGCTAAACAGATTGTGGATCACGGTCATCACAAAATTCCAGTACACCAATATATAGTAAATATAAAGGACACTTATCCGTAGATGCAATCCACAATCTCGATTTAAAAATGGCTATTCAATTATTAAGGAATAAGGTCGGCAGGTATGGTAAAGGCTTAAGTAGTTGTTGCATCTGTTTACAATCGAATTTGTCTCTATCGATATGATTTTATTGATAAAATTTCTCTAATGATCAGTATATGCGATTAGAATGCAGGCTGATACGTTGTTCTGCCAGCAACGGGTAGCAGCAGACCGAGATTTCTATCTATTTTTTTAACGGATGTGAAGCGGGTATCATTTATTTTTTTGTTAGCACAGGTTGCAGGGCGCGCTCACTCTGTATACTAGTGCAGCACACGCGATAGTTGGAACTGCTGTTCAATTAAGTGAAATGGAAGACGGATGGAAAAATGCGCCATAAAATAGGTTTGGTATTAATTGTTGCAAGTATGCTGCTAGGGGTTCATACGTGGGTCGGTCATTGGCACAGATACCCTTTCGAAATTCAGTCAGCAAGCTGGAACGATGGGGTCAGTGATTATACGTTTACTCGAGCCCCCACAGATACCTTTTCTATAGAGCACTATGAAGAAGTAAATAGCGTTGCTACGGCCATTGAATTTATTCAAGAGCGTTACCCGCTTGGTTCGCAGTTTGAAATAATGAACGCAGTGTACGATTTTACTCGAAAGCGCTACATGCATTTTATGTATCCCCATCACACTTTTTTAACGAATCCCTATTTGTGGTTGGGAGAAAAATTATTGCCATCTAAACCATTGGATGGGATGTTCTTAGCTGAAATGAATCTGCGACATGCTGCTTACGCTCCTTGTGGTGGTGCGGCTGTTACTTTCATTGAGATTTACCGGGCAATGGGTGGCAGAGCTCAGTTCGGCTCTTTCATAGGGCATGATATTGCTGAAGTCGATATTGATGGCGATAAGTACATTGTTGATGCTAATTTAGAAACTATAATTCCTCATAGTTTGGCTGAAGTTTCAAAGCAACCAGATTTAATTATGCCTTATTATAGCCATCGACCAGATAGGATTAGTTATTACCTGGAGGTTTTTAGTACAACTCTAAAGGAAGCTGGGTATGACAGGCCGCCGTCTTATCGTGCTGACGTATACTGGTTGCAAAAACTAGTAGACGTGGGGAAATGGTTTGTTCCGCCAATAGTCGCTTTGATTGGCATTTTCTTTTTTGCTGTACGAAAGAGAGAGTCTATTCCTAGTATAGATGCCTCTCTTGAGCCTTCGTCTACGACTAAAATTTTAGGTTAATTGCTAGGAAATAACATTTCAGTTATTGTTAACGGTTCATGTGTAAACGCTACAAGGGATGCGAGCTTAAAGTGATGAGTGAAATGGAACTTCCTTCAAACAGGAAATTTGGAATATTCTTCGGCTTCATTTTTGCTGCCTTGTTCGTTTATTTATATTTCTTTCGCACGAACTCTAGTTCTGCTTCATTTCTATTATTAGTTGCGTTGCTATCTTTAAGTTTCTTTGTGCTTGGGTTCTTACGTCCGGTAATACTTCAGCCTTTAAATGTTTTATGGGCAAAATTTGGAATGTTACTTGGAAAAATTGTGAGTCCAATTGTTCTTGGTGCTATTTTCTTTGTGATCATTACCCCGACTGCCTTATTCTTGAAGTTGAAAGGCAGAGATGAATTGAGATTAAAAGTCGACAAAACTAAATCTCATTGGAGAGTAAGAGAACAATCTGAAATTTTGCCTGATTCTTTTATAAACCAGTATTGATAGGTCGTTTATGCATTTTATAAAAGAAATGTGGATGTTTCTTAGGTCCCGAAAAAAGCTTTGGCTAGGTCCCATTATATTAATAATGGTTCTATTAGGTGGATTGCTTGTTTTAGCGCAAGGTTCGGTTGTTGCTCCCTTTATTTATACGTTGTTCTAACGCATGATAATTGTAGGTGTCTCGGCGTTTTATCATGACTCCGCTGCCTGCTTGCTGCGAGATGGTGCGATCGTCGCGGCGGCCCAGGAGGAGCGTTTTACTCGTATCAAGCATGATGCGGCATTTCCCGTTCAGGCAATTTTATATTGCATAAAAGAAGCGCAAATTGAAGCATCGCAAATTGACTATGTTGTGTTTTATGACAAGCCTTTTCTAAAGTTTGAAAGGCTGTTGGAAACCTATCTGGCGTTTGCACCAAGAGGATTTAAAAGTTTTATTACTTCCATTCCTATCTGGTTGAAAGACAAACTTTTTCAGAAATCGGTGATTAGAAAAGTGTTGTCTGATTGTATTTCAGCCGACGTAGATTGGATTGAACGGTTGCTTTTTACAGAGCATCACTATAGTCATGCGGCGAGTGCCTTTTTTCCGTCACCATTTGAACAATCCGCAGTGCTAACGATGGATGGTGTAGGTGAATGGGCTACAACTTCGTTGGCGATTGGCAACGGTAACAAGCTCGATATAGACAGCGAGATACACTTTCCTCATTCTCTTGGTCTTTTATATTCTGCATTTACTTACTATGCCGGATTCAAGGTTAATTCTGGCGAATACAAAGTTATGGGCCTTGCACCCTATGGAGAACCTCGATACACAGATCTTATAAAAGATAATCTTGTTCACATAAGCGAAGACGGCTCATTTCAACTTGATATGTCCTATTTCGATTATTGCACTGGCTTGACAATGACAAACACTCGTTTTGATGAGTTATTTGGTGCACCGCCAAGGTGCCCCGAATCTGATCTAACTCAACGCGAAATGGACATCGCTGCGTCTGTGCAAAAGGTGACAGAGGAGATAGTAATCAAACTCGCCAATGGGGTGCGCAAAGAAACAGGGCAGCGTAACCTTTGTCTAGCTGGTGGTGTTGCACTGAATTGTGTGGCCAATGGCGTGCTGCTGCGTGAAAACATTTTTGATGACATTTGGATACAGCCGGCGGCAGGTGACGCAGGTGGAGCTTTAGGTGCTGCCCTGGCGACGTGGCACGTGATGTTGGATCAACCTCGTGTGCCAGAAAGTAACTCGGATACAATGAGAGGTTCTTATCTTGGGCCTGATTTTTCAGCAAACGAGATATCTGCCTCTTTGAAGAATTTACAAGCTGTGTTTACGGTGTATAAAGATGACGATTTGATAGAGCATACGGCACAAGCACTTTCTAATGGTAAAGCTGTTGGCTGGATGAACGGCCGAATGGAATTTGGGCCGAGAGCCCTGGGAGGTAGAAGTATTATTGCTGACCCGAGATCTCCCAAGATGCAGAAACAATTGAACTTGAAAGTGAAGTATCGTGAGTCTTTTCGGCCGTTTGCGCCCAGTATCTTATATGAAGACGTCGCAGAGTGGTTTGAACTTGAAAATGATAGCCCATACATGCTCTTGGTTGCGAGCGTTGCTGACAAGAAAAGATTGAATCTAAGCGATAGCGATGACAGCCTGTTCGGCATCGATAAACTAAATGTGCCGCGATCAGAAATTCCTGCTGTTACGCATGTGGATTATTCTGCGCGAGTTCAAACTGTGCATGAGCAAACCAATCCGCGTTACTATAAATTGCTCCGGAAGTTTAAAGAGATAACCGGTTGCCCTGTTTTGATAAATACCTCGTTTAATGTGCGGGGTGAGCCCATTGTGTGCACTCCAGAAGACGCTTTTCGCTGCTTCATGGGGACAGAGTTGGATGTTCTTGTGGTAGGCAATGCAATTTTGTACAAGGAGGAGCAGGATCAATCTCTTGCAGAGGACTATCAAGACAAGTATGAGCTGGATTAAGCGTATTTTTTTAAGCTCGGAACACTCTATCTATGCGTTTAAGTCATACAGATTAGTTCCAATACGATAATTTTGTAGATTGATCTGCTGCAGCGGGCTGCGGTATATGGGTGGGAAGTTATTCTCAGGGATGATTTTGTACCTTGAAATCAAGCTGTACGAAAAAGGAGAAATATGAGTCTAAGATGGATACTAAAGGTAATAAGGTTGTCGGTTGGTTCTACAGTGGCATAATATTCTTAGTCACAACAGGTTTTACCTTACTCGCTATAGAATTGCTGTTGTTTGGTTATATTCTCACTCTCTTGCCAACGAGGGCGCATTGGACTTTGGATGAAGAGGTTCGTGTGCTTGCGCAATCATCGAAAGGTGGTTTAATTCCCAAAGATTACATAGCCTTGGTCGGAGATTCCTATGCTGAGGGTATGGGTGATTGGTATTTTGAGGTTCAGCATGAACATCGGCCTGCTTTTCATAGTGCGCATGTTCTGCGTGAGCTAACAGGCACAGATGTCATTTCATTTGGATCAAGTGGTTCCGGAAGTGTACGTAGTTATGTTGCCGAGCCTATCATGCGGTACCGAGCGTTAAATTCTGTCAATCGCTTTCAGGTAAACGAACCTAAGCAAGTTGTAGCATTTTTCTATGAAGGTAATGATCTTGACAACAATATTCATGATCTTAAGCTTAGATATGAAAGCACTAGCGACATTGATCTTCTGTTTGATACTAAATATTTTGATGAATCGTATCTAGCAGGTGTAGTGCAGGAAACCGATGAATTAGCGCGAAAAGTCAACGACCCGAAGTTTTTCGATAAGCTCTATTTGAGTCGGTTGGTGCTGCGGAGTGTAAGAGATAGGTTTGTCAGTTTTAAGGCAGAAAAGAATAATGGCAAGAGCTTAGAAAAGGGTCAAATTCACAAGCAAACTACTACTAATCGGGTTCTATTGGATGATGTAATTGAGTTCATTCCCGCAAATTTACAGTCACCTTCATTAGAGTTGGATCAAAAGCAAATCGCTAAGTCGCTATATGTCGTAGAAAGGTCTCTGAATAGGCTTCTAGAGGAATTCAAACAGTCGGAAATTTTACTGGTGTTCATACCTTCTGTATTATCTTCATATAGCCTTCAAGGCAGCCCCGTTAGCATAGCAACATATCATGGTGAAATTGATACGTTTCCAGCATCTATGGTGTACGAGCGATCCGACTATATCGAAGTGCAAATTAAGGAGATTGCGAGGCGAATAGGGATAGATTACGTTGATGCTCGTCCTGAGCTTAGAGCCGTAGCTAACAAAAATTTCATTCATGGACCGTCAGACTGGCAGCATCTAAATGAACTGGGGTATACCGTTTTGGCGAAAATTGTTGCGTCGAAGCTCGGTTCTTGAGTTTCTAACTGCAGAAGAAATGTTGGATTCAGTGAGTCGAAGTTTAAGTTGTGATCTAATTTTTAGTTGTATCAATTAGTTCTTGGTATATCTTGATGGTGGCACTAACCACTGCATCAACAGACCATTTTTTCTCTGCGATCTTACGGGTATTCTCACCTAGCTTTGTACACACATCTGGGTTTTCTAGTAGATATCTAACTTTTGCTGTCAGATCGTCGCCGTTTTCTTTTGCGAGATCTACAGTGTATCCATTTATCCCGTCTTCAATTATTTCTAGGCACCCCGGGTTTTTGCTGGATACGACTGGCTTGCCAGCTGCGCACGCCTCTATTAGAACCTTAGGAACACCTTCACCGTACTTGGTCGGCAACACTATGGCAGTTGCTTGGGCAATGATGGAAGCCATATTTTTTTTGTGACCCCACCATTCAATGTTGGAATCAGCGATTAATTTTTTTAACTCTGGTTCTTGAATGCTGCGCTTATTTTCTGGATCAACTGATCCTACTAACACAAATTTCGCTTTAGGAAATTCTTGTTCTAGTTTTTTGGCAGTCTGAATAAAATCCAATACCCCTTTATCAAATAATAGCCGAGAGGCAAACATAATTACCGGGTTTGATAAGTGTAGATTTGTTGGGTGAAATTCTTGCAAATTCACGCCGGAGCCCGGTACTTTCGTTATTCTCGATGGGTTGTTATGTAGAAGGCCTAAGAAATATTTTTTATCAAACTCGTTCTGCACGATAACATGAGAGTTAGGGTGTTTGAGGATGAATTTATAGATGTTTAAAACACATACGCGCAGTATTTTATTCACTGTGGAAGGGTTAGTGAATACGTCACCCATGCCAGAAACCGCTATGACAAGACACGGTGTCTTGCGCAAGCGAGCTATGATTCCACCATACAAAATGGATTTAATGGTAACTAGGTGGACTATATCGGGATTTACTCTTTGTACAATTGAGTAAAGAGAGCTTATTGCTGAGAGGTCAGAAAATATAGAGCGCGACTTAGGTGCTAGCTGCCAATCGTGCACGCTTATATTGTGTTCTTTCACTATGTCATTAGTTTCATCAAGGCGCGCAGCCAGAGAGACATCGAATTTATTTTGCAAGGCGCCGACTGCAATTGGCAATCTGTGTGATGTGAAAAACCACTCATCATTAACCACAAATAGCAGTTTTTTTCCATCAGTGATAGACATTGGTTTCCATTATGGTAAGCCTTGGGTGTTGCTAAGAGGGTCGGATAATTAGGGTTCAGCGGTACTAAAATTATTCTCGATAGTTTGTCGGTCAGATATTTGGTTTTGTTGTTAAAAGTTACTAGTGGCTTGAGAGACGATTATCTTATACCCGTACAGGTTTTAAAAGTTCCGGAACGTTAAGCCATAATAATAAAGTGCCGAAAGC
Organism: uncultured Granulosicoccaceae bacterium; assembly: GCA_937927895.1. Taxonomy (GTDB): domain Bacteria; phylum Pseudomonadota; class Gammaproteobacteria; order Granulosicoccales; family Granulosicoccaceae. Next base: position 12,455 of record CALGKA010000118.1, read on the forward strand.
ATTTCGTCGCGAGGTTTTAGATAGTGTGGTTCGGTGCAATCTATGGAAGACTCCCAAGAAAATCCCTTGCTAAATCAAGCCGGATGTGCCAATTACCAATTATAATCGAGGATACCGGTCTAGGTGTGGAAATGGCAGCAGTTTTATCTGAATGTGAAGTGTTTGGTTTGCTCGTTTGGGCAATCCTCCTCGCCTGTCTAGGTTCGAGGTAAGTCCCCGCCCCCCATACAATGATGCTTTAATAGCCACAAAGTCACGTAGGCCGAGTATTTTATAAGTTTTAACGTTTGTTGAGGAGGGTGGCCCGGATTTGAGCTGGCGCATTTGATTCACATCTAAAGGGTATCTATTACGCTTTTTATGCCATTTTGTATGATCGATAAGCAAAGGGAGGGGCTTCGTGGAATAAGTGAATCGTGCGGCGAATAATCGCATGGTGATGCGGTATGATTAACGCGATAGAAATGTCTCAAGCTTGTGGCTTTGAAAACGCAATGGATCTTGAGATTTATAAAGCTACCAAACAAGGCGTTGAACGATAATGTGTGGGTTTGTTGGAATATTTGGAGAATTTGAAAACGCAAAGAGTAAGTTAGCGAGGATGATTGATGCCATTTCGCACCGCGGTCCAGATGACAATGGTATTTGGCTAGATTCTCAATCGGAAATTGGTTTGGGGCATGCACGTCTTGCTGTGGTGGATTTGTCTGAAGCCGGGCAACAACCAATGCGTGAGGCGAATGGTCGATATGTGATTGCTTTCAATGGTGAAATATATAACCACAAGAAAATACGGGCGGAACTAGAATTAGAGGGTTGTGCTGTTGCTTGGCGAGGTCACTCTGATACAGAAACGTTGCTTGCGTCTATCAGTTTTTGGGGCGTGGAGGCCGCTCTTGCGAAAGCTGTTGGTATGTTTGCATTCGCTTTGTGGGACAAAGAAAAAAAAGAGCTATGTTTAGCCCGTGATCGAGTTGGAGAAAAGCCTCTTTACTACGGGTGGTGTGATGGGAAGCATATATTTTCATCTGAGTTGCATGCCTTTCGTGCAGACATTGGTCTTAATCTGGAGATTGACCGAGACGCAGTTGCGGCATATTTTAGATTTAAATACATACCTGCACCGCATTCAATTTATAAAGGTATTTACAAACTTCAACCAGGCACTTTTGCGCGATTCAAACTTGGTAGTAAAGAGCCTATTGTAAAATCGTACTGGTCCGCTGTTGAGCGCTACAAAGAGCAGAGTGGTAATGTTTACAAAGGCACTGATGCTGAAGCCATCCTTCAATTAGATCAATTGCTAAATGAATCAGTACAGCAGCAGCTAATGAGTGATGTGCCGATTGGTACTTTTTTATCTGGTGGGATTGACTCTTCAATAATATCTGCTCTTGCGCAAAAGAACTCCAGTGGTCCGATAAATACGTTCTCAATCGGCTTTAGTGAAGACAAATACAATGAGGCAGTGTACGCCAAGCAAGTAGCGGAACACTTAGGGACCAATCATACAGAGTTGTATGTGACCTCTGACGCAGCTAGAGATGTGATCCCAAAACTGCCGTTTATTTATGATGAACCGTTTGCTGACGCTTCACAAATACCAACCTATCTGGTTTCGGAAATGGCTCGTCAGAACATCACTGTTGCACTTTCAGGCGACGGTGGTGATGAATTGTTCTGTGGTTATAACCGCTATTTGTACGCCGAAAGCTTGTGGGGAAAAATTCAGGTTTTACCGAAGCCTTTAAGGTCAATGATGGCTAAAGGCTTGACTAGCGTGCCACCGAGTTTGCTAAACAGTGCCGCACAGCTTCCTCTAATGGGACGTTACCCGATGCTTGGCGATAAGCTTCATAAAAGCGCTGAGTCGCTGCATAGTGGTTCTATTGATGAGCTCTATCTCAATCTTATATCGCACTGGAAGCATCCTGAATCGTTGGTTAAGGGGGCCGTAGAACGGGATAGCATTTTGTCGATTTCTAAGTCTCATACAGCTCAACTTGCAGATCTAAGTGCCATGATGCTCAAAGATTTCTTGCAATACTTGCCTGATGATATTTTGGTCAAAGTTGATCGTGCAGCGATGAGTGTTAGTTTAGAGACGCGCGTACCGTTCCTTGATCATAAGGTGGTTGAGTTCGCCTGGTCGCTTCCGCAGTCTGTTAAAATTAGAGACGGTAAATCAAAGTGGATACTTAGAGAGGTGCTACACAAGTACGTAGAAAAATCGCTTTTTGAAAGGCCAAAAATGGGTTTTAGTGTGCCAATTGATAATTGGTTACGAGGCCCTTTGAAAGTATGGATGTTAGATTTATTAAATGAAAGAGAGATAGAGCAGCAAGGTATACTGGATGCAAAAATGGTGACTAGAAAAGTGAATGAGCATCTATCAGGAAGAAGGAATTGGGCAGATCAATTGTGGAGCGTATTGATGTTCCAGTCATGGATGGCTCAGAATGCCTAGATTAGTCTCAGCAATCTTCGTAGCTTTATATAGACAAAATACTAGACCGTTAATCGCTGCACCTCCGTCCAAACGTCTATGAAAGTATCGGCCATTTTTTCCATCGAATAGTTATCTTGAATCCATTTTCTACCTTGGTTCGACTTCGCTTTTTTTATTGTGGGGTTCTGCAGGATTGACACGGCTTTTTGAATTCCTGCAGCTAGCCTTTCAGGCGATTCAGGTTCGACGATCCAGCCTATATCAGAGACAATGTCTGCAGCATCCCCAACATTTGTTGTCACACAAGGGGTGCCGCATGCCATTGCTTCTGCTAAAACGTTAGGAAAAGCTTCAGTTTTCGACGACAAAACATGTAAATCCAGAGCATTCATTATTGCTGCGATGTCAGACCTTTCTCCCAGAAGGAGCACCTGATCTATCAGGTTTGTTTCGTGGATAAGTGTAGCTAACTGATCGTTGTTTTTGTCGCATCCGGTGCCAACTAGCAATAACCGAATGCTATTTTTCTTTTGGCTCAGAATATTTACGGCTCTTAGCAAATTTTCGTGGTCTTTCAGTGGATCCCATCGTGCAACAAAGCCAAGTACAAAATTGTCCTTGATACCGAGCTCAGATCTGATTTTTTGCCTCATAGAATCAGATATTATAAGGTCGTTAGTTTGATAACCATTGGGGATGATATGCATAGTTCCTCGATAGCCGAGGTGTTTGTGATAGGCCGCAGCGGTGGATGAGCAGGATATTGTTGCGCGAGGAACAACTGACGACAACACAGCACACAACTTTGCGACTAAAAAGGTGGTGCGTGCGTCCTTATCAATCTTTGTGTTTCTTATTCCCCAGATAATATTGCGATGTCTCAGCATGCGTGCCGCTACGCCCCCGACAAGGTCGGCATGGTAGAGCCATGTTTGAATGACTGTCGACTTACGGTCGCTCTTTCTCAATAGTTTGAAGAGTTTAGTCAGACCGCTCAGTGTAATTTTGCCTTTAGGCATGTCCAGGGTATGAACTTGAATCCCTAAGTCACGCAGTGGCGTGCTATATTTTTCATCGCCTCGGAGGCAAATTACTTGATGTGTCACTTTGTGGCTTGTTTGTTTTACTAAGCGAAACAAAGCTCCCTGAGCGCCGCCACTTTCAAGTGACGTGATAATGTGAACAATGTCCATCTTTAGAATATATACCTGTGAATGCAGTCTGGCCATTCCATGCAATTGAGGGTGGCCTTAAATTTTTTGGTGTACACATTAAAAGAACAAAATTGTGAAGCATTTAGCTAGCTTATATATAATCTATATTCTATCAATATGTTAAGTTTGCACTAGTTAAAGCAACCTAGCGAGAATGTTAATGGAGTTAGCCGATGACCACTCTTGAATGCGCGTTTTGTGCGGAACCACTGAAGCGTACCTTTGTTGATTTGGGTATGGCCCCAATGGTCAGCGCGTATCTAGTAGATGATCGATTGACTGATATGGAGCCGTTTTTCCCACTGCATACCTATGTTTGTGAGAAGTGCTATTTAGTTCAGCTGCCGCAGGCGCAGACGCCAGCAGAAATATTCGGTGATTATCCGTATTTTTCCTCTATGTCGCGTAGTTGGCTCGAACACGCCAGGAGGTATGCCGACACCACTGCTGAAAAGTTTCAGCTAACTGCGGAGTCCAAGGTGATTGAAATCGCAAGTAACGATGGGTACTTGCTGCAGTATTTTAAGGAGAAAGGAATTCCAATTCTTGGAGTTGAGCCTGCTGCAAATATTGCAAAAGTCGCAAACGGCAAAGGTATTGATACGGTTTGCAAATTTTTTGGTAAAAAAACCGCCGAAGAAGTAGCTGCCGAATTTGGAAAAGCTGATTTAATTATTGGTAACAATGTGTTGGCACACGTCCCTGACTTAAATGATTTTGTTTATGGGTTACAGAGCTTATTGAACCCAGATGGGGCAATAAGTGTTGAATTTCCTCACTTATTAAAAACTATCGAAGAGAACCAGTTTGATCAAATCTTCCATGAGCACTTTTCTTACCTTTCTTTAGTGACTGTGCAGCGGATTTTCGCTAAATATGATCTAGAAATTTTCGACGTACTAGAAGTTCCAACGCATGGTGGTTCCATTCGTGTTTACGCTCAGCATAGTGGTGGTTCTCGGGAACTGCAGAAAAATGTTGAGGGGCTGCTAAAGCGCGAGCGTGATGCAGGCCTGGAAGATTTGGGTAGGTATAAGAAATTCTCTCAGCAGGCGGTTGATACTAAGCACAAACTGTTATCAACGTTAATTGAACTTAAGCAAGCTGGAAAGTCGATCGTTGGATATGGAGCACCTGGTAAAGGCTGCACAATGCTAAATTATTGTGGTGTGAGGTCAGATTTTCTTGATTACCTTGTTGATATCAATCCAGAGAAGCAGCAAAAATATATCCCAGGGGTACACCTACCAATACTTCACCCAGACAAGATAAAAGAGACTAAGCCAGATATCGTACTGATCCTCCCGTGGAACTTATCGGCAGAAATAATGGATCAGCTTGATTTCATTGAAGAATGGGGAGGTAAGTTTTTAGTGCCTATTCCAGAGGCTCGAATTGTTTGATTTCCCCTCAAGATCTTGCGATTTCTGGTGCTTATATTTTAAACCCGAAAGTTATGTCGGATGATAGGGGGAGGTTCTCTCGAGTGTTTTGTCGGGAGACCCTGATGGCTTATGGGTGCGATTTCGAAGTAGCGCAGATCAATAGTTCATTAACCTACTTTCCGGGTGTCATTAGGGGGCTCCACTTTCAAGGTGACAAAAGCAAAGAGCAAAAGATAGTTCGCTGTGTGGCGGGTAGCATTTTTGATGTAATTGCAGATAATCGAGTTGATTCACCAACATATGGAAAATGGTTCGGTGCTGTGCTTTCAGCAGAGAACCGTGAAATGCTCGTGGTACCGAGTGGGGTTGCTCATGGATTTCAAGCGCTGGAGCCTTCATCGGAAGTGATCTATGCAACTTCTGCCAACTATAGCCCAGAGGATGAAAGTGGCTTTAGGTGGGATGATCCATTCTTTCAAATTGACTGGCCGATAAAAGACATAGAGGTGTCTGAGAAAGATCGCAGCTGGCCATATGCTACCGATACCAAACGCGGTGGATAATGATTTGGAAAGCAAGTCACGCTCAACTGTCCTAGTGACTGGAGCCACTGGCTTTATAGGCAAAAACGTAGTGAGCGTGCTTCACGACAAGGGATTCTACGTACATGGTGTCACCAGCAAAGAAGCCACAACCGATGCAGAGGTAGATTGTTGGCACACTGTAGATTTGCGTGATATTACGAAAATCGCGCCATTGTTGTCGCAGGTCAAGCCGGATTATCTTGTTCATCTTGCTTGGCAGGTAACTCCTGGTGCTTACGACGGGGTAGAGAATCTAGAATGGGTGCTGTCCACGGTTGAACTGATGAAACGCTACTATGGCCTTATGGGTGCACAAGGGCGAATGGTGGTTGCTGGATCTGGTTTTGAGTATGACCCGAGTTGCGGGTATTGCATAGAGTCTGAGTCTCCAATAAATCCAGATTCCTATTATGGAAAGTGCAAGAATGCAGCACGGTTGCTGTTTGAAGCGTATTTGAATGCGAACCAGTTAAGCGGCGCCTGGGGTAGAATTTTTAATGTGTATGGTCCAGGTGAAGCACCGCAGCGCCTGGTGCCTTCTGTAATACTTTCGCTTCTCAACGGCGAGCGTGCTTCGTGCTCATCGGGTGTTCAGTATCGTGACTATATGCATGTTTACGATGTGGCAGAAGCATTAGTGATGCTTCTTGAGGCGCGATCGATTAACGGGCCTGTTAATATCGCTTCTGGAATACCGATCACTGTGGCCGATATTGTCCTAATGATTGGTGGTGCACTTGATGCAAGTTCGAATATTGGTCTTGGAGATATACCGAGCACTGATGCCAGTAAGCCGTTCTCTGTTGCCGATGTGACGCGTTTGACGAGCGAAGTGGGTTTCTCGCCAAAGTTCGCTTTGGCTGAGGGAATAAATCATACAATTGACTGGTGGAAGAAAAGTCGATTTTCTACTTAATATTTAACATCCGGTAGGTGGGTTAATGCAACTTTTTACTGTCGGTTTTCTATCATTCCGGGTTTTTCTATCATGAGCGATATCGTAATACTTGGTGCTGGCATGGCTGGTTATGGCGCAGCGCACTATTTAACACAGGCAGGGTTGCGGCCGACAATTTTTGAAAAAAATACCTACTTTGGCGGGCATACGCATAGTTATGAGTATGATCAGGGGTTCGTATTTGATGAAGGCCCTCACATATCATTTACTAAAGATGAAAGGATGCAAGGGATACTCGCAGAGTTTGTTGATGAGCAGTATGAAAATTTGCAAGCTAAGGCCAACAACTATTTCGAAGGTCACTGGGTAAAGCACCCTGCTCAGTGCAACTTATATGGTTTGCCACCTGAACTAATAACCCAAATTATCACTGAGTTTGCTTTGCTTGGTGATATCGATATGTCAGAAATCAAGAACTACGAGCAGTGGCTCATAGCCAGCTTTGGTGAAACTTTTGCCACCAGGTTCCCTATGCGTTATGGCCTGCGATATCACACGACCGAAGCTAAAAATATGAGTACGGACTGGTTGGGGCCTCGACTATACAAGCCAAATCTGCAAGAGGTGATAAAAGGGGCGTTATCTCCTGAGACAGAAGATGTTCATTATATAAGTAATTTCCGATACCCAACGGCGGGTGGATTTAAAACCTACCTTAATCGCATGGGGGATTTTGCAAATATTGAGCTTAGTCATAAAGCTATTGCTATCGATCCGATAACTCGTCAGATTGACTTCGCAAATGGCAAGGTGAAAATCTTTAAAAAGTTGGTGTCTTCTTTACCGTTAACGGAACTTTTACCGATTATTAAAAATGTACCAGATGATGTGATGCATGCGGTTCAAAAATTATCTTGTACTAAGTGTGTGGTTGTTAATTTAGGCATAGAAAGGCCTGACGTTGCAGACGCCGACTGGACATATATTTATGACGAAGACATATGCTTTACTCGTTTAAGTTATCCGTATAGGTTTTCTCCTAATAACGCACCCAAAAACACAAGTAGTATTCAGGCGGAGCTATATTTTTCAGATAAATATAAGCCTCTAACACAACCTATTGATTCTTATATTCCGAGAGTGATAGCGGATCTTAAAAGGATTGGGCTTCTAGCTGAAGATGACAAAATTTCGCTGAGTGATGCTAAATTGCTACCTTATGCGAATATCATCTTTGACTTAGATCGTGAAGCGGCAGTTAAGATTGTGCGTGATTATCTAGAAGATATAGATATACAGGTGTGTGGAAGGTACGGAGAATGGGCTTATATTTGGACAGACGAATCATTCGTTAGTGGAGAGTCGGCAGCAGAATTTGCTATTAATGCGTTATAACTTTTGTAGACAACGGCTGTTGGTGAAAAGATGTGCACACATGCACACATGCACACATGCACACATGCACACATGCACACATGCACACATGCACACATGCACACACGCATTGGATCTAAACCATTATTCTTACTACTGCAGTTATTGATTTGTTGATTGCGCCATGGTGGCAACGTTGTCTGTAAATATAATTCTTAAAAGAACCAAGCCCACGAAAGCCCAGAACAGTACCAGATCGGCATGTGATTCAATGAAAAATTTTGTACTTACCCCAACCAATACCATTATACAGTGTAAGAACACTAATCTACCAACGGCTTGATTAACGGACATTCCTGAATCAATAAGTAGATGGTGCAGGTGATCTCGGCCTGGTTTCAGAGGTGATTTGCCTGAAAGAATTCTTTTACCGATAACGGCACTCGCGTCCAGGAGTGGGAGGCCAAGAATCCAACCTGCAGTTACCGGGCTAATTAGCTGGTTATTTCCCTGAGAATAGTCAATCAAAAGGTAAACAAGGCAAAATCCGATCGCGGTACTACCGGCATCGCCCATAAAAACAGCTGCTTGCTTTCTCTTGAAAAAGCGCGAGTTGTAAATAAGGAAGGCGCACAGAGCCCCGAGCATTGTGCAGACATCTGCAGTCGCGAAGCTTTTGTAGTTGCCAGCGGTGATCGGATCGGCGATAGCAATCATCAAGAGGGTGAAGAGCGACACTACCGCTAAGCTGCCAAGCAAGCCATCGACGCCATCAACCATATTGACCGAGTTGATTGCACCGATCACGGAAACAATGGTAATACCGATCGCTACGGGTGTAATGAACATAACGGGTCCATTGCCCAATAGATCACCGATATTGTTTACGAGGAGTCCGTCAGTGTAGAAAATACCGATGATTACCAGGCTGTGTGCCGCGATTCTACTGAGTGCTGAAATATTGCGGTAATCATCGTAGATGCCGATCGCCAGCACAATGCCGATCCACAGAATCATTGACACATTCAACCACTCTTTCGCAAATAGTGCTGAAACGACCAGAAAGGCTAGGTAAAAGGTAATACCACCCACAAGTGGCGTGGGTGCATGGTGGTTTTTCCGCCCAGACGGTAGATCTACGAGGCCGAATGCTCGTGATAACCGAATAGTGACCGGAAAACCAATCATGCAGGCCAAGAAAGCACTCAAGCCGGTCAGGGCTGCAGTGAACCCTGTAGCGGTTTGAATCAAGTTTCCTTCCATTGAAGTGGCTACCTCGAAATGTGTCTTATTATAATTCTGGCACGGTGAGTTGAATTAGTTGAATATAGTAGACTAATTACATTAATTTGTCAGGACAAATTGTAGCAGTGAGGTCTTAGTGTATCAACGCATAATCGCGATTATGCCCCTTGTAAATGCTCACATCTGTGAGCATAGCCGCATTTAATGGGCTGGGAGGAACGTTAAATTTTGTGCTGACTGGATCACATCTTGCACCATATCGGTTAATTCAAGGCAAGACAGTAAGATTACAAAAAATGAGCAAACTTCTGGTAACGGGTGGTGCTGGGTTTATTGGGGCTAATTTCGTCCATTATTGGCTACGCACTTACCCTGGCGACACGGTTTTGGTGCTAGATGCTCTGACGTATGCAGGTAATCTTGCCAGCATTGACGGTTTGAGCTCAAATTCAGATTTTCAATTTGTACAGGGTGATATTGCTGACCAGCCTTTGGTAGAGCAACTGCTTCGCGATAACGAAATTGACACCATTGTGCATTTTGCCGCCGAGAGTCATGTAGACCGATCTATCAGTGGGCCGGATATTTTTATTGAGACCAATATTATTGGTACTCACAATTTGCTCAAGGCGGCGCGCCAAGTGTGGATTGATGAGGGTATGGCGCCCAAGCATCGTTTCCATCATGTTTCAACAGATGAAGTTTACGGTGATCTTGGACCGAGCGATCCAGCCTTTAGCGAAACTACTCAGTACGCGCCTAATTCACCTTACTCAGCGAGTAAGGCGGCCTCCGATCACTTAGTTCGCGCGTATATGCATACGTTTGGTCTGCAAGTGACTACCAGCAACTGTTCTAACAACTATGGGCCGTATCATTTTCCGGAAAAATTGATTCCGTTAATTATCACTAATATTTTAAATGGCCAGCCTTTGCCTATTTATGGAGATGGCCAGCAGATTCGAGATTGGTTGTATGTTGATGATCACGCTCGCGGTATCGACAAAGTAATTAAAAGTGGCAAAGTAGGTGAGACTTACAATATCGGCGGTATAAATGAGTGGGCTAATATTGATATAGTTAATTTACTGTGTGCAGAGGTAGATAAAAGGCTTGAGCAAAGCGAAGAGTTGCAGCAGCGGTTTGCGGATGCGCCAGTATCAAATGGTAAGCAAAGCATTGAACTGATTAAGTACGTGGAAGATCGCCGTGGCCATGACAGACGCTATGCAATAAACCCTGACAAAGCCAATTCCGAGCTTAACTATCAGCCACTTGAGACTTTCGAAACAGGTATAGCAAAAACAATTAGCTGGTACCTTGAAAACCCACAGTGGTGGGAGCCACTTAGAGAGTCGGCACAATTGAAAGCTGCCTGATATTATCGTCAAATAAATAGGAATGCCTTTCATTGAAAATTGTTGATACCGATATTGCTGATGTAAAAATCATAGAGCCAGCGGTCTATGGTGATGAACGTGGGTTTTTCATGGAAACATGGAATAAAAAACTGTTCTCAGAGCATTCATTGCCAACCGAATTTGTTCAAGATAATCACAGTCGATCTAGCCAGGGTATATTGAGGGGTTTGCACTATCAAACCGAGAATACCCAAGGCAAGCTTGTGCGGGTTGCAGCAGGTGCTGTGTTTGATGTGGCGGTTGATATGCGAAAAACATCTCCAACGTTTGGTAAGTGGGTCGGGGTTGAATTAAGTGAGTCGAATTACCGTATGCTTTGGGTGCCACCGCAGTTTGCACATGGTTTTTACGTGTTAAGTGAGTATGCAGATTTTATCTATAAGTGCACCGATCAGTACTCACCAGCGCATGAGCAATCACTGGCATGGAACGACTCTACCGTGGGTGTAGAGTGGCCTTTGGTTGATGGTAAAGCGCCGACGCTTTCAGAAAAAGATGCAAACGGATTGTCATTTGCAGACGCGCCAACTTTTTAAGTTTGGCTTTCCACTTTAATTAATCCTTCACTCAATTTGCTAATGAATAAAATACTGATCACTGGTGCAGGTGGCCAATTAGGCAGTGCGTTGATCGCTTCGGTACCGTCAGAGCTACAGGCTGTTGGCGCAGATCGGAGCGTTATTGATATTACTGACCGTGATAGTGTAATGCGCTGGTGCAAAGAGCATTCACCGTCAGGCATTATTAATGCGGCAGCATATACCGCGGTCGACAAAGCGGAAGGTGAACCGGAGATCGCCGCCGCTGCTAATGCTATTGGCCCACAAAACCTGGCGCTGGCCGCGAGTGATTTGGGTATTCCATTAATTCAAGTATCGACAGATTTTGTGTTTAACGGGAAATCAGGTGCACCTTACAAAACTACTGATGCTACTGATCCCTTAAGTGTTTACGGTGTAACTAAAAGAGACGGTGAGCAAGCAGTATTGGGAGTAGACGGTTTAGATGCTGCTGTGGTTAGAACTGCATGGGTATACGATTCAACCGGCGGTAATTTTGTGACCACCATGCTTAGGTTAATGAAAGAGAAAGATTCACTAGGGGTGGTGGCAGACCAGATTGGTAGTCCTACCTATGTGCATGGTTTAGCGTCTGCGTGTTGGGGGCTTTTCGATAAGAAGCTCACCGGTATTTATCACTGGACAGATGCAGGTGTTGCCAGCTGGTACGATTTTGCAGTTGCCATTCAAGA
>CALGKA010000119.1 GCA_937927895.1 uncultured Granulosicoccaceae bacterium
TCTAAGAATCAACATAAAGAAATGTCGCGGACGTGCCGGCCAGCTCTACTATCGGTGTGTGATCGTGATGGGCGTGGCCAGCGACATCACGCATGATGGCCGAGCGGTAAAAACATTTATCGTCACTAAGCAAACACTTACAGCACAATGGTACAAAGCCTGTCGAGAGGTTTGCAAACATAAGGGAATAAGCTCTGTCCCTAAAGACTGGCTCGATAAATGCCCAAAAGCCAGCAACTTTACCCAACTAATCAAAAACTACCAGAAAGATAAACTATTATTGGATATTGGATTTAAATCACTACCCGCACACACCTACCCATCTGCCAAGGCCAACGTGATGAGTGGGCATTAAACTAAGCGTTCATATGAACTAGCAAGAAACACAACTTGGGTTTATTACGTAGAAAATATGAGACCTGAACCCGAAACCCGGGCAAGCACTGGAAAAGAAAACTGAGGCAGATATCTCAACGTAATGTTGCCATAGTTAAGTACCTTACTTCTGTTGTCAGCTGTAGAGGTAGCTTCCTAAGCCAAAGCATCGTACGCTTCAGATCTCTCTAGAAGTAACGCTTTACTATCATTGTGTTTCAAGCTGCGTCAGACGCGCATACTTATTTGGTAATCATCCTATCCCTGGCCATTCTTGCGAACATCGCTGACGTTTAAATTAGACATCGCCTTTCTGCTTTGCTCGACTAGCCTGTCCTAACTCTGCTGCTTTCAAGGAACGATCCAGAATAAACTTGAATAGAAAACGTCACTCTTTTTGGAACAGACAACGAAATCTTCGACAAGGCGATAGAATTATCTGCAAGTTACTAACAGTGCCCATCCGTAAACGAACACTACTGCAGTCGCCTCATGCGCGTGGTCTTCACCGACTACATGTGGTTATTTAAGAATGTGCGCACACTAGCCTGGGTTATTCAGTCGCCCGCGTCGGCCCAGGCTTACAATCAGCACTGTGTTGTATTCGTCGATAGAGTCCACCTTAACAACTCATCATTGCGGGGACTTGATCCTCTATATTTGACCGCCTGTAATTCTTGTACAGGGCCCAATAGGTAGCCAATTATATTGTTGCTTACCCGCTTAACGCCTGGCAACTCCCATCGATTGAAAGGTGTTAACTAACGGACCAGTTTTTCCGCTGGCAAGTTCTAACCACCAAACCTGTATTTTGCCATTCGCGAGTTCGATGCTGTAATACACAAATTCTCCGTTGGCTGAATAGGTATAGTTGTTAAAGAGTTCACCATGATCGGCTAACAACAATGATTTTATTTCGAGGCTGGATAGATCAAGTTGCTTAAGCACTGAGGGATACAGCGTTTTATCTTCAGAAATATAAATCTTCGCTGCGCTGTTTGAACTAAGAAGAAGCGATCGACCGTCAGGGCTAAAGCTGACATAGTCATTTAAATCGGCTCGTGACTCGTAGCTTAGCTGCGCACTTATTGCTTGCCCGTTAAGAGTGCCGGTAAATACACTTTTACCGTCCGACGCGACATAGGCAACTTTCGACCCATCCGGTGAAAATGCAGCAGTGGTCGCGTCAATGTCAGTAAGTGTGGTGTTACCGTTACTATCGATTAGCTGCAACAAACAAACACTATCAGATACTCCACCCAAGCTTCTGTTTTGCGCACATACACCATTTATTCCACGATCATTTGCATTGTCCCACGCTATGGAACGCACTGTAATATCGATAGCATCTCTGTTATTCACACTGCCGGCAAATTCGTAATACCCAGGCGTTCCTGGCTGCTCGCTAATAATCATTTGATTTGATGGCAAGTCAGATCGCACTATATTGCTGCCTGCACCGGATATGACAAATGCATTACTCGTAGAAAGCGGATCAAAACGCCGATCGGAAAATAAAATTGAATTCGCCCCTGCAAACGTTGGAAAACTCACTAGAAACTCTGTTGATAGGTTGTAGCGGTGCAGTGATGATCCGTCTCCCAGCATAGTAACCAGACGATTGTTATCCAGGTCGTAGGCAACCAAACGGTTAGCGGCTGCACTCCGTATAAGTGAGTCCGGTATCGGACTAGGCTGTACAGGCTCCGCTTGTGTGGTAAGCCGAATATCGTCAATACCTACAACGGTATCGTTACCAGGCCCAATCGCTTCGACAATCAGCCATTGCGGTATAAGATCACCAATTTGCTCTTCAATATCCTCGCGCGTAATAGAGAGTTTTACGCGGGTCCAGCTACTATCTATTGCCCGATCAACCGAATTAAGGAACGTAGCTTCACGACGTGCAAAAAGATCGCTTCTGTCATCTGATGCCATCAGGCGCACTGCAAACGCGTTTTCAAATAGCTCAATCGGTGTAGACGAGCGCGCAAGCAGTGAGAGGTGTAATACGTCAGGGACGGAGGTTAAATTTATAGGGCGATACGCCCACCCATGTGAGTTCTCAAGAATAGATTGCCCAAAACGATCGCATAGCGCCGAGGTGTCAAGCTGCAAAAACCGCTCACCGGCTCCGGCATCATTGGGAGTGTTAAGGATCTGGCCTGTCCCACAAAGATCCCATGCATCAGTGCTGGACTCAAAGCTGCCGTTACTTACTAAATTGGATGACAGGGGTACAGCTGACGGCACTTGTGAAGCGTTGTGCGCTGATATTGAAGTGGCAGGGAATGCATCGCTGCTCACAACAGATGATCCACCATTTCCGCTGCTGTTTGACTGTGGTTGATTGTCTGTGTTGCCACCACCACAAGATGCGACTAACAACAGACAAACAGCAATTAACGCTCTTTGAAGTAACTCCATTCTTCAGTCCATGCATTCTCTTCCCACTTGGAATGCTACGATATTGAGCCAATCTTGTCGAGGCCACGGGATCAACTTACCATTCGACTTGCACTTGGCAGGACCTATAGGGACGCTCCACCCATATTTCAATGACTCGCTTCAAAGACTCGACATACCCACAAAACATTGGATCGAGCTGACGACTAAGTTCGAGGCACGATTCAAAGGTATCGCAGGCACTGCACAATCTATTAAAGCA
>CALGKA010000120.1 GCA_937927895.1 uncultured Granulosicoccaceae bacterium
TCCTACTTCTGGCAGCCAATGCCTTTTTTGTAGCCGCGGAATTTGCGCTTGTCAAAGCCAAAGGGTTCCGCATAGAGAATCTCGCCAACAATGGCAGTGCTACTGCCAAACTCACCGTTCGTATCATGAGCAACCTCGAGGAGTATCTGGCTGCCTGTCAGTTAGGTATTACTATGGCCTCACTTGGTTTGGGGTGGGTAGGGGAGCCTGCAGTAGCGCATTTGTTGGAGCCACTATTTACAAGGTTAGGGGCTTCTGAGACGGTGGTTCATACCGCATCCTTTCTAATTGGTTTCTTAATCTTTTCATCGTTGCATATTGTCATTGGTGAGCAAGTCCCGAAAACGCTAGCTATTCGTAAGCCTGAGCCTGTTTCAATGTGGTCTGCGTATCCGCTGCATATTGCCTACATTGCGGTGTGGCCGTTGAACTGGGCGCTAAACAAGGCAAGCAATACCATATTACGTTGGTTAGGTGTGGCTCCGGCAGGTCATGATGATGTCTTCTCCGGTGCTGAACTCAAAGGTCTGGTCGCAACCTCCAGTGATCACGGAGAGATCAAATCTGATCAGGCAGTGATGCTTCGCAATCTGTTTGAATTTGATGAAAGGCAGGTTGGGCGCGTGATGATTCCACACAACTCGCTTTTATGTCTTGAAGTGAACGGAAACCCTGATAAAAACCTGGCTGCCATCAAAGACAGTGAGTTTTCACGGTTTCCTGTGATTGATAGCGACGATAACGAAAAGATTATCGGCATATTGTTGGTAAAAGATATTCACAGAGCGCTACTCAATGGTGTGGAAGAACCATGGAAAGACATTAGAAATTACTGCCGTGAACCGTTGGTGGTGCCTGAGTCGCAAAAAGTACCAGCTGTGTTTGAGTTAATGCGAAATAAAAGCGTGCATATGGCTTTGATTGTTGATGAATACGGGACTTTTGTTGGTGCAGTAACCATGGAAGATCTACTAGAGGAAATAGTAGGTGAAATCGAAGATGAAACAGACACTACCGATACGCTGGGTGATATCACACGTATTGATGATAACAACTGGCGTGTCGATGGCATGGTGTCATTGGGTGATCTGCAAAAAGTAGTAGGGCTCTCTGTGCCAGCGGAGCTAGATGCCAATTCGGTCTCTGGCTTATTTATGGAGCGTCTCGCACGTATGCCAGAAGTAGGCGATGAGATAACAGAAGATAAATACAAGTTAAATGTATTAAGCGTTAAAGATCGCCGGGTAGGGGCGGTAAGTGTTGAGAGGTTGGGTGCGTATTCCAGTGGGGAGCACAAAGATCAAGATGGCACATAAACTATGACAGTCACAGAGTACGCAATCCCTGCATTTGTTGTTCTACTGGCGATATTTGGGATCGTTGACATGATAAGAACGCCTTATATCGTGCGACGCTTCTACCAGGGAAAGTCGTTTACTGATAAGGGCAAGGCATCACTTGAAGAAGTTACTGACTCGAACCTGGTTCTGGAAATGTATGCTAATCACGTATATCAAAAGGTGGAAAACGGAATAGCTATAAGGCAATTTCAGGCCTGGTCTATTAACCGTCGTAAATTCACCCTCAGCAAAGCCGCTCGTAAACGTAATCAAACTGCATGGTCGATTACTGTGATCGATGCTGTTGAACCGATAGCCGTTTGTACTATTCTGCCGACGGTTGTGCCTGAAGCCATTGTGTATATCACGGATGGCAGGAATATAGATATTGCCGAAGATGCTCAAATTGCCACCCGTTACCATGTGGTGACTGAACAGGAAAATATCATAGTGCCGCTTATCACTCAAAAGATCAGACAGTTTTTACTTCAGTCAGAAGTGGTGTCTATAGAATGCACTTCAAAGCAAGTGGTTCTAAAAAGGCATTGGGCGGCGCATCAGGTATTGGACAGGTTGCAAACTGAATTGGATGTCTGTCAGGTGATACATGACAGTGTTTTGTTAGGTAAAGACGAAACTGTAACGTAAGAGCCAGGGCGCCCCGGCGGTTGCCGGGGCGCTGATAGTTATGCGAAATAGCTTCTGGTTGAATTGCCCAGTCGACCTTGTTTATCCCGTCCGGTAACGGCCACGATTCTCTGTGGCTGCTTTCTGTAGAGATGCAGTGGGAAGTCTGTTTCCGCTTGAGTGGCATAGGTTGGTTTGATCAAAACGTTACGGCTGGTACCAGCACCGATCGCGTAGGCACTGTTCTGAAAGATTGAATTAATGTCAAACGTCAGCTCACCGGCATGCACGATTCCCGGGTGCACGTGCTTTACGATAATGAGTTTATTGCTGTGATTAGTCAGTCGAATGGTGGGCTCTGGATCAATCGCAAGTGAGATCGTAAGCTCCGCACCACTTGAAACGGGTACTACAATATTTTCAAGTTCTGCATGTGCCTCACCTGGAATGCCATGCTTACAGCCGCCCGCCAAAGCGAGGGATGGGGCGGTAGCAATAATCGCAGATCCGCCTAGAACTTTAAGGGTTGTGCGTTTTTTTGTATCTATCATCAAGTGTTCTCCTGTGCTGTTCCTTGATCATACTACGTGTTTTAACTGCGGCTCAGAGGGTTTGAGACACTTTGTGACATTGAAAATACGCAGTAATTGAATACCAGCGACAGTATGTATGGCTATTAATAAACGAAAACTGAATGTATGCTTGGGTTTCCTGAAATTGTAAAGAGATTGAAACGCAGATGTCTGACAGCCCCATTTTAGAGATATTCAGCGATTACGTTTGACCGTGGTGTTATCTCAGTGCCGTGCGCATCGAGCGAATACAGTCGAAATACAACGTAGTCCTGAAATTCGTGCAATTTCCCCTGCACCCGGAAACACCGGCAGACGGCCGAACGCTGGAAGCCCTGTTTAACTGCGGCCCAGACGAAATAGCGCAAAAAAACGAACAAATGAAAGCGCTAATGAAAGCAGAAGGTCTACCGTATGGAGAGCGCACGCATACCTACAACAGCCGAAATGCTCAAGAATTAGCCAAGTGGGCAGAGACCCGGCCCAACGGCGACAAGATCCATAACGCATTGTTTAAGGCCTATTTTGTAGACTGTAAAAACGTAGCAGAAACGGATGTGTTGATGAGTGTTTGTGAATCGATAGGGCTTGATGTAACGGCTGCTGAAAAAGCGCTAGCCGATGGGGTTTTTAAAGATGCTGTTGATGAAGATTGGAATAAAAGTAGAAGTTATGGTGTGACGGGTGTGCCTACGTATGTTGTGGGTCAAAATGGAATAGTTGGTGCGCAACCGTATGAGGCTATCGAGAGTTTGCTGCTTGGTGCGGGCGTTGTAGAGCGTGGGTAGTTTTGAAGTGTGACGAATTATAGTTTTATAGATGAGTTGGGGTTGTTGGGTTGCGTGGTGTCTGTTTATAGATGGGAAGCTAAGTAAAGATCATGGTTCTAAAATCCCACGCTAACGCTTGTGGGTTTCCTTAACAGATGACGAACGTTGTTTGGCGTTGTGTAGTGTTCTTTTTTTAAGTGGGCTTAACAAAAAAGTATCACGGCTTTTAAGTTCTGCGCTGTGGGATTACTGAAAGATGACGAGCGGGTGTTTGGGTTGTGTGTTGGTTGTCTTTTTGTAGGTAAGATAAAAATTAAGCTGCTAAGTTCTTAAGTTCCTCGCTAACGCTGGCGGTCGTTTTGACTTGCCCTGCCGGCGGCTGATCGTTTTTACTTGCCCTGCCGGCGGCTTTACTTTTTAAAAAGACCAAAAAGTAAGCAAAAAGTCTTCTTGCTACTTTATTGCCCCTTTTTTTTAACTGGGAAGGGGTGGCTGCGCCATTTTTTGAAATCATCTTCCGAGGGGTCGCGCCCATTATTGTCAACTATGGGCACATCCATGACCCCACGGAAGAGGATTTCAAAAAACAACAAAAAGCGCGTTTAACCGACTCACTTCGTGAGTGTCGGCACTCTACGTAAGTTTTCTTTGCATCGAGATGTATTGACAGCTCTTGGTTCGCGACGCTCAGTTAAACTCGGGCCCGACTTGACTTTGACCACTCGTTTTATTGATATTTCGGATGCATTATCC
>CALGKA010000121.1 GCA_937927895.1 uncultured Granulosicoccaceae bacterium
TAAATATTCTTCCTGGTAAAGACGGCCTGGTTCATATTTCACAGATCTCTGAAGAGCGCGTGCAAAACGTTGCTGATGAGCTAAGTGAAGGGCAGACGGTAAAAGTTAAGGTGCTAGAAGTAGACAAGCAAGGCCGCATCAGACTCAGCATGAAAGCAGTTGCTGAAGATGAGCAGCCAACAGAGACAGCTCCTAGCTAGTGTCCGTCCATAAACAATGCGTAGCGAGGTTGTCACAAGTGCGTGAGATTTCGGCTACCACATGTAGTTGGTGAAATCTCACGCAACTCAGTGATTCTCGCTACGCGCCTGTTTCTGGATAGGCACTAGCTAGAGCATTGAGTCTCAAGCTGTATAGTAAAGTGGGCCGTTGATCGGCCCATTTTTTTGTCTGCAGTTTACTATTGAACCAATTGCTTAGAATTTAGGCTCTGTGTTATGACTGACCAATCGCACGAATCTTTTATGCATCAAGCATTGCTACTGGCAAAAGATGCATCGCGACTACAAGAAGTTCCGGTCGGTGCTATCGTGGTGCATAAAGGTGTGGTGATTGCAGAAGCTTCGAATGCTCAAATCGGCAATTGTGATCCCACTGCGCACGCAGAGATTAATGCGCTTAGGCTCGCCGCATCTGCCTTAGATAACTATAGGCTGCCGGGCTGTACTATCTACAGCACGGTAGAACCGTGCCTAATGTGTGCAGGCGCTATGCTCCATGCGCGAGTCGACTGTGTGGTGTACGGTGCACCGGAACCGCGTGCGGGAGCTGCATCAGGACGGGTGAACTACTTCACGGAAATGGCTCATGTACATAAGCTTAAAGTAATAGGTGGCGTATTGGAAGATGATTGCCGGAACCTTATAAAGGAGTTTTTTCGCCAGCGAAGGGGTTAATGTAGTCCCAGTATCACACATTGCATTCAGATTGATAAAGATTACCGATGTAAGTGACGTTAGTTTGTCTCAAGGTAAGATTTATTAGGTATCCGGTGCACACATAACAAGTGTGAGATCGGTCACAAGAGTAATGCAACGTGAGCGTAATATCCGAGCAATCAAATAACGGTGACGAAGTCACTGTAGCGGTAGCGGGAAGGTTTGACTACCGCATCTATGACAGTTTTAAAGCCTCGTTTAGTGATATTGAAAATGAGAGCGTTACTGTTAATGTTGATCTAAGTAAAACTGAGTATATGGATAGTAGTGCTCTTGGAATGCTGTTGATGTTGCGTGAGCATGTAGGTCGTGCTGCTACCGTATTGTTGGTTAACCCCACGCCTGACGTAATGCGAGTACTGACCATTGCAAACTTCGACAAGCTCTTTTCAATTCGTTCCTGATTTATACGCTTGTTAAATTTAGCGATAGATACGCTTTATTGGCGTTATGAAAACCAAGAGCTGGCGGATCTTAGTCTGATTCAAAAGCTAGTCCGCTCTATCTGTGTAGAGTGTGATCTTTGTTACCCCAATCCCTTATTAGAAATTGTATTGAGTGAGGTTATCACCAATGCGATCGATCACGGTGTGCTGGCGTTAAGTTCAACTGTTAAAGATAGCGCTAATGGATTTGATGCATACTTGTCTGAACGCAGTCGCCGAATTACAGCCCTTAAAAAAGGCTGGGTAACACTGGCTGTTGAAAAAATGAATGGTGGCAATATACAGATAGCTGTTCAGGATTCAGGTAGTGGCTTTGACTACCAAGTAAATCAACCGATAAAAGATCCGTTGTCTGAAGTACAGTTCTATGGAAGGGGGCTGCTAATTGTTAGTAGCTTATGTGAATCGATGAGTCACGTCGGCAATGGCAACTGCATAGTAGTAGAGTTCGATCCGTCAACACGAGCGTCGAATGGAAAATGTACCTCCGCCGTTGTTACAGCCTAAAGACAGTGGAGTGACTAGAGGTCATCTCTAGATTCGCTGCTTTGCGTGCTCTGAATGTGGGTATCGATTACCTTAACGGTGAGTGATGAGCCATCCGTACCCGTGACTAGCAATTTACTTCCAGCGTCTGTATCTGGCCCGACTATGCGCCAGTGAGTGTTGTCGATAGTGGCACTTCCAACACCGTTAACAATCGGTTCGGTTGTAGTGATGACACGCCCAACCAACGCCTCGGCGCGGCGGTTTAGATTTTGGTAGCGCGAGTGTTTGGGTGTGAGGTACTTGAAGTAGTGGCGGCCGACTAATATAGTGACGATAGAGAGCACGGCAAATAAAGCTATTTGCCATTGCCAGCCAAGTACTGGAAGTAACCAGGCGATCAGGCCAGTAACGATTGCAGCGATAGCCGGCCATAATAAAAATGTAGTCGGTGCAAACAGCACTATTGCAAAAAACAAGACTCCAATGGTCAGCCAGTGCCATGGCGTCAGTTCAGCTGTTACGAATTCCATGCTTGTTATCCTTGGGTATCTCTACTGCTTTTTCGGCATTTATCTGTGCAATAAGTTAATGTCTAAATTCGCATGAGTAAACTAAAACTAGTACTTTGGTTTTTCTTCCAGTGCATCTTTGGCTAGTTCGGCAATGCCGCCAATACTACTGATAAGCCCGGATGCTTCGAGTGGCATGTAAATAGTCTTTTGATTGGGTGATAGTGCCATATCACGTAGAGATTCAACGTACTTTTGTGCGATAAAGTAATTGAGTGCTTTTGCATCACCGCTGGCGATCGCTTGTGACATTAGGGCCGTGGCCTTGGCTTCCGCTTCCGCTTCTCGTTCGCGGCCTTCGGCTTTTCTAAAAGCAGCCTCGCGCGCGCCTTCAGCTTCTAAAATGGTTGCTTGCTTGTTACCTTCAGCGATCAGTATGGCGGCTTCACTTTCACCAGTGGCGTTAAGCACTGCAGCACGCTTTTCACGTTCCGCTTTCATTTGCTTGGCCATTGAATCGACCAGGTCTCTGGGAGGGGCGATATCTTTTATTTCGATGCGTGTTATTTTCACGCCCCAGGGTGAGGTGGCATCGTCGACCACGGCCATCAGCTTGGCGTTAATCTGGTCTCGGTGTGATAACAATTCATCAAGCGCCATTGAGCCCATGACGGTACGAATGTTCGTCATAACCAGGTTAATGACCGCCATTTCTAATTTACTGACTTCGTATGCGGCCTTAACAGCATCGAGCAGTTGATAGAAAACGACACCATCAACCTGTACCACGGCATTATCTTTGGTGATGATATCTTGAGAGGGTACAGGCTGAACCTGCTCCATCATATTCATCTTATGACCGATGCGATCAAAAAACGGAATTATCAGATGCAGCCCCGGGCTCAGCGTTCTAGTGTATTTACCGAACCGCTCGACAGTCCACTCGGAACCTTGGCGAACGACTTTTACTGCAGTGCCTATGAATATCAATGCAAGCACCGCGAGTGCAAGCACAAATCCTGATGCAAAACCCACTTGGTTATTCTCCGGATTCACTGGGAAGATGAACGCCTAAGATACAGGAGTTTGATTCTTATAGTCTAAGACCATTCTTCGAGTATGATTACAAAATCAACAACCCGATAATGAGTTTACGCCAGATGCCTGCTGAGAAAATAAGCCAGTTAAGTGAATTGGGAATTACCGCCATTACGTTTGATCTGGACGACACACTCTGGCCATGCGCACCGGTGATCGCAGCTGCGGAGCGGGTCTACTATGAGTGGATTGAAAAACATTATCCTAAGGTCGCTCAGAGGTATGATCTTCATGACATGACGACCATGCGCCGGCAACTTCTTGCAGACGAACCAGAGCTGATGAATGATGTGACCGAACTTCGGCGCCGTGCGACAGTAGATCTACTACAGCCACAAGGCGCAGGCGACGCAGAGATCAATGAGGTAATGCGAGTGTGCATTGAGGCCCGTCAGTTGGTGTCACTATACGATGAAGTAGAATCTGCTTTGCAACAGCTGACTTTTTCTTATCGCTTAGGGTCTATTACCAATGGCAACGCAGATCTTCAAAGTATAGGCATCGGGCATTTGTTCGATGTAGAGCTAGCGTCAACCATGACGCTACCCGCGAAACCAGATCCAGCTATGTTTGAAAAGGCTTTTGCAGCATTAGGGGTGTCGGCTGAGCGTGTGTTACATGTGGGCGATCATCCAGAGAATGACGTGCTAGCAGCAAAGAACGCAGGGTGTAAAACGGCATGGATTAATCGCGATCAAATGATCTACCCTGAGGGTGTTCCAGCGGCAGATATTAATATTGTAAATTTAAACGAGCTAGTCGCGCTTGCTTGACAGGTTGAAAAAGACTGTAGTTACTCGCAAGCTTTATCCTTGCTGGCGTGCCTCGATCAAAGACTGCAAGGTGTTAGTGATTGATTTTGAATCAGCAGCGCTTGATAGCCTGTGGTCGGCATTTTTAATAAGCGTAAGCGTTATGTCGTTTGACTGAATGGTTTCCATTAGTTGCACTGAAAACTCATAAGGCACATCTTGATCGTTAGTGCCGTGCAGTAATCTGACCGGTAGGTTGAGATTGATTTTTTTATCTAGCACACAGTGTTTACGGCTTTGTTCTATTAAGTTATTGCTTATAGGGTAGGGTGAGCCATCATCGTAATCCGATGCCAGGTGTATGTTTTTACCAGCGGCCAGTGTGCTACATTGTTGTTCACTGAGTGCAGGAAGCAATAATTTTTCAGTAAAGTCTGGCGCTGCAGCCAACGTGACTAAGCCTGCAATTTTATTCGCACGCTGTTGTGTTAATAGTGTGGCGATCCATGCACCCATGCTTGATCCCACTACAATGGTTTTATTGTTCGATGACGTGACTGTATCAAAAACACAAAGTGCGTCGCTTAACCAGGCACCAATATCTCCATTGGTAAAGTTACCTGAAGACACCCCATGGCCACTGTAGTCAAAGCGTGTGTAGCTTAGGTTGTGTGTTGTGCAAAACGCTTCGAGTGCTAACGCTTTTTGGCCTTGCATACTCGATTTAAAACCACCGCAAAAAAGTATACCAAGGGCATCAGGCAGCGTACTTTTATGATGTACGTAAGCAAGCTGATTACCGTTGTTCAAGAGGCTTAAGGTTGTCATGGGCAGTTAGGTATTATTAATCGTAGCTGCTTGTTGCAGGGATAAAGCCGCTGCCAATGCCACTAATAAAGCGATTATGAAAGGGTGAGCTAAGATGTGGTGGCGCATAACAAGTATCAGCTGCAAACACGGCAACTGTCCGTATGGCTGCCAGGGACAATGCCCTGGAACTACTGGTAAAACTTACCCGCAAGGGTGAAATAAAAACCCCTTAAAGGATTACTGCAAAGATTACTGCGGTCTTAAGAAGGTACTACCTTCGTTGCACAAGGGCCTTTCTCGCCTTGGCCGACTTCAAATTCAACAGCTTGACCGTCGTTCAAAGTGGCGTAGCCGCCGCCTGCCTGAATTTCTGTGTGGTGTACAAAAAGATCTTTGCCGCCGTCTTCAGGTGTAATGAAGCCGTAGCCTTTGTCGGCGTTAAACCACTTAACTGTACCTTTACTCATTGCTGGATATTCCTGTGTTCATATTGAGGTGGAGCGAATATTTGTGTTGTAGGCACAAATGTACAAGCCGCCCGAGAATTCGGGTTGGCACTTGTTTGGGGGAGGGGATAAATATTGATTATGCTTTTTTTGCATCGTTCGCTGGGTCCGGTGGTGGTTGTTAGCACCTTTGGTGTTGCTTTTTGTAGCGGCGAATCGATTGCAAACCTTCTTAAACTTGTCCCGAGTATACCACAAATGGGCGATTAGCAAGTGATAATCTGAAATAGGTAATATTTATAGAAACGCGAAAGAATCATGCCAGAAATTAGGCTCTTCTTTCTCTTATATTTCTATGTGCTTATTGATGCAATGGTTGAACTTTGGTCAATTCAAACACCATGAGGGGTATCAAATGTAAATCTCAGGCACGACCTTTCTAAGCCGCTTGTGACTGGTCGGTTAGCATCAGGCATTTAACGTGCAAGTTATCTGACACAAGCTAAACTATCGGCTTAAATTCAATTAATAAAAAATCGCCTACTTTCGGAGAACAAGATGGCAGCGGCAAAAGAGAAAGACGAGAAACCGGGCGCTTCAGTCGCTGAAAAACTATTTACGGCTCGCAAAGTGATCATTTGTGAGGAAATTAATCAAAAGATGGCAAAGCGAGTAATGGCTGAAGTGCTTGCTTTGGCTGAAGCATCGTCGGATCCTATCCACTTATTCGTCAACAGCCAAGGTGGCCATGTTGAAGCAGGCGATAGTATTCACGATATCATCACTTTCATCGAGCCTGTGGTTAAGGTGATCGGTACCGGCTACGTAGCCAGTGCAGGTACACACATTTTTCTAGCGGCGGAAAAAGAAAATCGCTTCTGTCTTCCCAACACTCGATTTTTAATTCACCAGCCTTCAGGTGGTGCGGGTGGAAGTGCATCTGATATTGCGATTCAAGCAGAGCAGATAATTAAAATGCGAGAGCGACTCGCACAGGTTATTAGTACTCGCACAGGTACTGATATTGAACGTGTTAGAGTAGATATCGAAAGAGATAAGTGGATGGACACTGAAGAGGCCATTGCTTATGGGCTTGTTAGTCAGGTTGTTCGTAGTAGTAGCGAAATTAGCTAGAGCCCATCCATAAACGAACGCTACTGCGGTCGCCCAGGTACGCAATCTTTTACCGACTACATGTAGTTATTTAGAATGACTAAACGCCTACATGTAGTAGGCAAAATCTCACGCACCTGGAACAACCTCGCTACGCGGTGTTTATGGACGGACACTAGCTAGGGCCCTGCAGGGCTTTTTCCCCTGGCGGGGAGGCTGGTTTTTTTTGTTTGCCTTGGCAGGCGGCTGTTGTGTGTTGTTTGCCTGCCGGCGGCTGTCGTTTTGACTTGTCCTGCGGACGGCTGACGAGCTTGGTATGCCTGCCGGCGGCTATCGTTTTGACTTGCCTTGCCAGCGGCTGACGTTCGTTACTTGCCTGCCGGCGGCGTCGTTTTGACTTGCCCTGCGGGCGGCTGACGTACGTTGCATGCCTGCCGGCGGCCTTCATTTGGAAAGACCCAAACAGAAGCAAAGGTCTCCTTTGCTACTTTGTTGCCCTTCGGGTGGCTTCGCCATTTTTTGAAATCCTGCTCCGTGGGGTCGCGCCATTATTGTCAACTATGGGCACATCCATGTGCACCGCGCTCAAAGCGCCTTCCATGGCGCTTTGACCCCACTCCGCAGGATTTCAAAAAACAACAAAAAGCGCGGTTAACTGCAACCGACTCACTTCGTGAGTGTCGGCACTCTAAGTAAGTTTTTTGTATCTGGGTAGGTGTGGGTTTAGTGGTTCGCGACGCTCACTTGGGCTTGGGGTAACTTTATGAATGCGCGCTCGTGTTTTTTGATATTCCTATTACTTCTTTCCGACTAATTTACTCTGCATGAGCACGCTTGTCTTCTTTTAGGAAGCCCGCCAGCGTAAGCGAGGGACTTTGAGACTGTGAAGCTTAATTCTTATCTAGGCCCCAAAAGAACACTGTTCTATATCAATAAACCGCTCGTCATCTTTTCTTTTTTGGAAGCCCGCCAGCGTAAGCGAGGGGCTTTGAAGCTGTGAAGTTTAATTGTTATCACATCTTTAATAGAACCATACCTTAAGCCAACAAACTGCTCGTTATCTTTTAAGGAAACCCACAAGCGTTAGCGTGGGATTTTAAAACTGTGAAGTCTCATCTTTAAATGATCTTGATAATAAACCGCAACATCATTAACACTCAATATCCGTCTAAACTACTTTTTATAAACATGAAAAACAGATTTCACGTTGCTTTTAAGCTTAGGTAACCGCCACAATATCGCTAGATACTCAATGGCCACAACGGCTTGAATAACAGCGGCAACTTTAAATAACATCGTATTGCCGTTGGCGAAAATCAGTACTGTTGCGATGCTGATTACGACGCCTGATGCTTTTGCTAACCATGTGTGTAGGCTGGCTATTTTTTTGAACTTGGCTAGGGATGCAACTATTGGTGTTAGGTAGGCGGCTACTACTGTTACTACATATGGCAGGATTTCTTGCACTATTTCGGGGACTAGCCACAGTGCGCCAAAGGGCACTGTTAGGTATATTGCCATGTCGCCCAGGCTGTCTAGTTTGGCACCTAGTTCTGTTTGGGCTGCTAGTTTGCGGGCCAGGTATCCGTCTACTGCATCGGATAACATGGCAAAAATTAACAGGTATAAATAACCCTTTTCATATTGTAGCCATGCTAGTGCTATTAATATTGGGGCTGCCAATATTCTGATCGCGCTTATTGCGTTGGGTAGGTGCTTGATCATTTACCGGCAGCTGTGTTTGTTTGTCTACTACATGCTATTGCGTGACTAACTTTTCAAGTGGTTCTTTGGCGATTTGCCATATGTTTTCAAGCATTACTGGTTGGGCTTGGGCGCTTGGGTGGATGCCGTCTGTTTGAAACCATTTACTGGAGGAGTCCAGGCCTTCGAATAGGAAGGGTACCAGGTATGACTTGGTGGCGTCTGCGGTGGAAGTGAAGGCATTTTTGAATAGTTTGTTGTAGGCGGCGCCGTAGTTGTCTGGTAGTTGTACCGATACTATTACTACGTCGGCGCCGTTGGCTTGTGAGAGAGTGGCCATTTCATTAAGGTTTGCTTTGAGCTTTTTTATTGAAAGGCCGCGTAAGCCGTCGTTACCGCCTAGCTCGATGATTACCAGTGCCGGTTGGTATTCTTTTAGTAGCTTTGGTAACCGGGTTAGTCCACCGGCTGTGGTGTCTCCGGTAACACTGGCATTGATCACTTCTATATTAAAACTCTCTTCTTTGAGCTTTTCTTGCAATAGGGCTACCCAACCTTCCGTTGTGGCTAGGCCGTAGGCGGAACTAATGCTGTCACCTAGTACCACAATGTTTCTTGTGGGGGTGTCATCAGCGCGTAGAGGGTTCATCACTAGCAATAGCAGTACGGGTGCTATGATGAGCCACGCAAAGCGTAGTCTTTTGTCTCTTGTATTTGTCATTCCAGCCATTATGTTTATCCGTTTGACTAATGATGTGTTCAATATGGTTATCTTCAATAGGTATGTTCGATGTTGATTATTGATGCTAGTTCAGTGTGCAAGCGAGTGCCTTCCGGTGAGCGTGAGCTAACCATTCTGGACAAAGTTGATCTGCAACTAGCAGCCAGTGAGGCGTTGGCGATAGTTGGACCGTCGGGTTCTGGCAAGTCCACCTTGCTTGGAGTGTTAGCAGGGCTTGATTCTGCCACAGAAGGCGCTGTTCATTTGCTGGATCAACCGCTGCATGATCTCGATGAAGATGGACGTGCAGCCGTGCGGGCCGGGGCGGTCGGATTTGTGTTTCAGTCATTTCAGTTGTTGCCTGGCTTGAGTGCACTTGAGAATGTCATGTTGCCGCTTGAGTTGGCTAATTTACCCTCTGCTAAGGCGCGTGCGCAGAAACAACTGGCAGAGGTGGGGCTTGAAAACCGACTGAATCACTTGCCATCCCAGCTCTCTGGCGGGGAGCAGCAACGAGTCGCTGTGGCGCGTGCTTTTGTCAGTATTCCCAAGGTGCTGTTCGCCGATGAGCCAACAGGTAACCTGGATCGGGCCACCGGAGACAAAATTGTAGACCTAATGTTTCGACTGCGAGCTGAACACGATACTGCATTGGTGCTGGTTACTCATGATCAAAGTTTGGCCGGTCGCTGTGATCGCGTGTTGTCTATGGCTGAGGGGCGCTTATCGTGAGTAAAAACCAACGGTGCATTCAACCGCAGGCCATGTGGTAATGGCTGGCGTTACTTCACTACGCCGTGACTTCGGGCTCGCTTTTCGGCAGCTGCGGAGAGAGTTTCGCTTATCTGAATACCTGGTGTTAATTTTCGCACTGGTACTGTCGGTAGCGGCTGTTACCTCTGTTGGTTTTTTTGCCAATAGAGTCGAAGGTGCAATGGCGTCACAAGCCGCTACTTTATTAGCCGCAGATGCAATTGTCAGTTCTCCCATGCCAGTCAGTGAAGCCGTACTTGAACAGGCTAATGCTGTGAATTTAGATACCGCAGACATAGTTGAATTTCCGAGTGTAGTGTTAACAGCAGAGGGCGATACTTCATTGGTATCGGTTAAGGCGGTGGCTGCTAAGTACCCGCTGCGTGGTGAGCTAAAACTTGCATCCGAGCTTTACGGACAAGAGCGAGTAGCCAGTGAAGCCCCGTTAAGTGGCACTGTATGGATAGACCCTCGCTTGGCAGGCTCCTTACAAGTAGCGGTAGGAGACTCTTTATCGCTCGGTGATTCAGAAGTAGAAGTCGCAGCGTTGTTAGCGTTTGAACCAGATGCATCTGCATCTGTTTTTCAGATGGCACCGCGGTTAATGATGAACATTAAAGATCTGTCCAGCAGTGGCTTGCTGGGTGATGGCAGCCGCGCACGGTATCAGTTACTAGTAGCCGGCTCGAATGATCAAGTAAATTCGTTTACTTCATGGATTAAAGAATCCAATGACCCTAATTTGCGTTTGCAAACGGTGGAGGAGGGTCAACCGCGAGTGCAATCGGCACTGGTTAACGCCAATCGATTTTTAGGATTAGCGGCGGCTGTTGCTGTATTGTTGTCTGCGGCGGCGGTAGCACTTGCCGCAAGGCAAATTGCAGAGCGTGATATGAATACCGGTTCATTGATGCGAACTTTTGGTGCCAGTGCTCATACGGTAGTACGTGTAGTTATCATACGTTTAAGTATCATAGCGCTGGCGGCAACCTTTATAGGGAGCCTTATCGGCTATCTTGCACAGTTTGGTTTGTCGGCATTATTAGGCCGTTGGTTTGCTACTGAATTACCGGCTGCAACCCTTACTCCATTGATTGGTGGGTTTAGTTGTGCTGTTTTAGCGCTAGTGGGTTTTTGTTTGCCATCAGTCGTAAGAGCGGTCGATACACCCGTGTTGCAGGTGCTTCGGCGTGATTTACCGATGGCAAAGCCCTCCATGGTATTGGCCATATCGTCAGCCTTAGCAGCACTAGGCATATTACTCATTTGGTTAACCCATGATTGGAGGCTGGGTCTGTTGCTGCTATTCGGTATGTTGTTAGTGATGCTGGTGCTAACGGTTGTATCTCGCGTTCTGGTGGCACTTTCGGTACGTGTTAAATCAAGTTACTTACGCCGTGGTTTGGAAAGCCTGCGCCGCCGACCTGACAGCGTCAGTTTGCAAATAGCAGCTTTTAGCGTCGGGCTGTTGGCAATTCTGTTGTTAACTATTGTTCGAAATGACGTGCTTAGCGCATGGCAACAGCAGGTGCCGGATGACGCACCTAACTTTTTCTTAGTGAATATTCAGCCGCATGAAGTAGACAGCATGCAAACGTTTTTAACAGCGCGCGGGGTCACCGGCAACTCGTTGTATCCGATGATTCGAGCGCGCTTAGAATCCATCAATAGTACCCCGGTGGGTGAAATAGAGTTTAGTAACAGCCATAGTGAGCGCTTTGCGCAGCGTGATCACAATCTATCT
The DNA here is from genome assembly GCA_937927895.1 of uncultured Granulosicoccaceae bacterium. Classification (GTDB taxonomy): domain Bacteria; phylum Pseudomonadota; class Gammaproteobacteria; order Granulosicoccales; family Granulosicoccaceae. Next base: position 11,524 of record CALGKA010000121.1, read on the forward strand.
TATCTGGCAGCGCCCAGGGCTGATAATGAGATCACCAAGGGAGAGTGGTGGCAAACAGAAACAAATGAAACCTACTTTTCCATTGAAGAAGATTTTGCCTCAGATCTTAATTTAGCCATCGGCGACCAACTACAGTTTCGAGTCGCAGATAAAGTCGTTAAGGGAGAGGTAAAAAACCTACGTAAAGTAGAGTGGGAATCTTTTGCGGTTAACTTTTTTGTGGTTGGCACACCCTTCGGATTGGTTGATAAGCCTGCAAGTTTTGTTAGCAGTGTATACGTGCCGAGTGATCAAGGCTCTTTTGTGCGTGAACTGGTATCAGAGTTTGGAGGTGTGACCGTGCTGGAAATCGGTACGTTGCTGGAGCGTGTAACCGGTATTATTGATCGCGCGGCATTGGCCGTACAGTACGTTTTTCTATTTACCTTGTTAGCGGGTGTGTTGGTATTGTGGGCATCGGTGCTTGCCAGTCGTCGTGAGCGTTTCAGAGAAGCGGCCATCCTACGAACGCTGGGGGCTTCACGAAGCTATCTGGCTAGTAGTGCAACGCGAGAGTTTGCGTTAATCGGTTTTTTATCGGGCTTGGTTGCCTCTTCAGTGGCGGCTATTATTGCGTGGCTTGTCGTAGAGCGGGTAATGGGTCTACCGTATGAGTTTAACCCGTGGTTATGGTTGATTGGCATCGGTGCTGGTGTTGTGGGTGTCTTAGTAGCCGGTAAGCTTGCTACCAAGCCAGTATTGAATCAATTACCTATTGCGGTGTTGCAAAGCCAAGTATAATGATCGTCTAGAATAATCCATTGATCCTGCCGACAGCATGCGACACTCCTACGAACCAGACCTAACCAGGCTTAACACGACGCAAAGTGCAGTGGATTACTTGGCTGACGGCCTAGCGGAGGATCAAGCCGCAGTATTGGCTAAGGCTGTCAATTTGGTGGCGAATATAAACTCGCCTGATGCATTGAGCGTGCGCCTGGAAGCGGCGGCATTACTAAAAGAGCTTGGCACTGACTTCGATAGCGTGGTCGCTGCGGTGCTCGGCGGGCACACCGCTAGGGCTTCTATAAGCTTTGATAAACTACAAGCTGATTTTAGTCTGCCACAATTGCTGCTAATTAAAAATGTTCGATGGCTGAATAGCTTTACCGTGGGTGACAACGTTCAAGTCGGTAAAGAGTCGGTTGCAGGTGTTGCTGTTTACAAAGAGGGTCAGGCGGAACGTATACGACAGCTTATTCTGGTGATGGTAGAAGATATTCGCGCCATACTAATAAAACTTGCGTTTCGGGTCTGCAGGCTACACAAGTTGCTTAGTGAGCCTAACCCCAATAGCACCCGTGCCCAGAATGTTGCCCGTGAAACGCTTGATGTGTATGCACCGCTAGCTAATCGATTGGGTGTTGCTCACTTAAAGTGGCAGCTTGAAGATCTCTCTTTTCGATTGTTAGACCCCACCACTTATAAGCGCATTGCTAAATCATTAGAAGAGCGCCGTGAAGATCGTGAAAAATTCATTGGTGATTTTGTTGCTACGTTAGAGCAGAAGCTCAATGATAGTGGTCATGAAAATGCTGATGTTTTAGGGCGCCCGAAGCATCTCTATTCTATTTGGCGAAAAATTCAACGCAAACGAGTAGAGGTATCAGATCTATTTGATGTGCGTGCGGTTAGGGTATTGGTAGATACGCTACAAGAATGCTACGCGGTACTGGGGGTAGTCCACAGTAGTTGGCAGCACTTACCCGGTGAATTTGATGACTACATCGCCAATACCAAAGAAAATGGTTATCAATCATTGCATACCGCTATTGTGGGGCCCGAAGGCAAAGCAGTAGAGATTCAAATTCGTACCCGTGATATGGACGCAGAAGCGGAGCTTGGGATTGCAGCGCATTGGCGCTATAAAGAGGGTGGTGGCCAAGATTCTCGCTTACAAAAAAGTATTAACTCACTACGTTCGCTATTAGATAACAAAGAAGTCAATGATGAACACCTCATTGAGGCGTTTGAGACGGATGTATTTGCCGATCGTGTTTATGTGTTTACACCGGGCGGTGAGGTGATTGACCTACCCGCTAATTCAACACCGCTGGACTTTGCTTATCACGTACACACTGAAATTGGCCATCGCTGCCGCGGTGCCAAAGTGAACGGTAGAATAGTACAGCTGGGGCAACGGCTTGCTAACGGTGATCAAGTAGAAATACTGACAGGTAAACTGGCCAATCCGAGTCGCGATTGGATGAACAAGTCACTTGGGTTTTTACAGACCACCAGGGCCCGCGGCAAAGTTCGCTCGTGGTTTAACGTACGTGATCAAGAGACTCATTTAGACGATGGCAGAGCAATAGTTGACCGTGAGTTAAAGCGTTTGAATGCTCGTGAACTTGATCTTGATACTCTCGCGGCGAAGCTTAATTATGATAAAGCAGAGAGCCTTTATATTGCGGTTGGGCGGGGTGATATCAGCCATGCGAAAATCGCCACTGTCGTTAATACGCTACTGACCCCGGAGCACCAGTTAAAGCCACTACAGCGTACGCGTGAGCCACGGCGCGCAAGTGGCGATACCATACAGGTTGCAGGTGTTGGCAGTTTACTTACACAAATGGCAGCCTGTTGTAGTCCGGTACCGTATGATCCGATCGTTGGCTTTATCACGCGTGGTAAAGGTGTCACAGTGCACCGACGTGACTGCAACAATATTTTGAATTTGCGCTCACAAGAGCAAATGCGCTTAATAGAGGTAGATTGGGGTGGTGAGTCAGTCGGTGAGTATCAGGCAGCTCTTGAATTAATCGCCTATGACAGGCAAGGCTTATTGCGTGATATAACATCTGCGATCACCAACCAGGGGGTAACCGTATCTGCGTTGAACACCACAACCGACGATACTGATCTTACCGCACATATGAAAATCACGGTCAACGTGAACAGCATAGAACAGCTAGTTGGCGTCATGGATAAACTGCGCCAGTTGCGCAACGTAATCTCTGTTGAACGTCAAAGAGAAGTTAGGGGCGGGCACCATAATGCTTAAGCAAGAACGTGCAGATTTAGTGCGTAAAAGATTAGACGAGCTTTACCCAACAACGCCTATTCCGTTAGATCACACTGATGAGTACACATTGTTAGTGGCAGTGCTGTTATCCGCACAATGCACAGACAAACGGGTAAATGAAGTAACACCTGCTTTGTTTAAGCTTGCGGATAATCCGTTTGATATGGCCAAAAAGAAACCGCTCACAGTTGAAAAAATTATTAAGCCATGTGGCTTATCACCGCGTAAGTCACGCGCCATTGTAGAGCTTTCACAAATTTTAGTGGATGAACACAACGGCGTGGTGCCGCAATCTTTTGAGGCTTTGGAAGCCCTGCCAGGAGTAGGGCATAAGACAGCCTCTGTTGTAATGAGTCAGGCTTTTGGTGTGCCAGCTTTTCCTGTCGACACACATATACATCGGTTGGCGCAGCGCTGGGGGTTAACCAACGGTAAGAATGTGGTGCAGACGGAAAAGGATTTAAAGCAGCTTTTTCCTAAAGACAGCTGGAACAAATTGCATCTGCAGATTATTTTTTATGGTCGTGAGTTTTGTACTGCTCGTGGGTGTGATGGGCTGGTTTGTGAGATCTGTGTTAGTTGTTATCCACGGCGGCGCACGGCGCCTGTTGTTCATTCGCCTTAGGCTCTGCGGGGCTTTTGCCTTGCAGGCGGCTGGTGGTTCGCGGTTAGGTGATGTTGATGTTTTTCTCGCTCGCGTTTGTTGATACTCCGAATATTAATATCGACTACTGTGCCTGGATGCTTTTAAATAAAGCGCTTGTAAAAGAAGCGTTCGTTATCTTTTAGGAAGCCCGCTAGCGTAAGCGAGGG
>CALGKA010000122.1 GCA_937927895.1 uncultured Granulosicoccaceae bacterium
GTCCACGTTGGTGCGAGGGGCGATGATGGACTATCACTTGAAGACCTCAAACGCGCGCGTGCAGCGGGGATGGTGCGTGTCACAACAGGGCTCGAGGTAGGAAGCCAGGCTGTTCTCGATAAGATGGCAAAGGGGACCGACCTTGAAATCACGAGTCAGTTTCTTCGTGATGCGAAGGAGGCTGATCTCAGTGTTCAAACAACGATGATGACAGGCTACCCGGGAGAAACAGCTGACGATGTGAACTTAACAACAAAGTTTCTGCAAGATCATGAAACAGAGATTGAGCGAGTCAAAATGAACCGTTTTCAGATCATGAGCGGAACTCTTTTTGCACGACAACTTGAAAAGTCGCCGCAGAAGTTTCCGCAAGTCACTGATGTTCAGGTGGATCATCGAAACGCGCAGATTTCTCACCACTACACTGAGACCGACAAGCGAGACTATAGGAACGCTGTCTCTCGCCTTCTTAAGGTGGTGCACACGATTAATCGCAAGCCGTTAAATTCGGCTGCAAGTGATTTCGATGGCGTGATGTAGTTGTAATTGCATTTGATTTGGAGTAGATAGCCGCGAGTTTTCAATTGAAAGCAGTAATAGGATCGCCGCAAGTGGATACACTACACCGAGAAACTTATCTCAGTTGCCATTGCTATGCTTGTCTGCATAACAAGACTGATGCGAAAACCTACAAAAATAGGGTTGTTAGATTTTAATCGGTTAGATAGCTTGGTTTATGCTGCAAACTTTTGTTGAGTGAGGCGCTGTAACTTTCCAGGTATTTCTTCTGCGATTGCCGGCTTGCTTAAAAAGTACCCCTGAGCGGATTGGCAACCGCGGTTATAGAGCCAATCAAACTGCTCGATTGTTTCCACTCCTTCCCCTATGATGTATAAATTCATGCCTGTGGCGATTGCAATAATGCCGCCGACCACAGACTGTTTTCTCACATCTGACTCCACTCCATCGACAAAGGATTTATCAATTTTTATTGTGTTTATAGGTAGCTGAATGAGGTAGCTCATTGATGCGTAGCCTGTGCCAAAATCATCGATTGCCAGGTAAATACCTTTTGCGCTAAAACGTTCGATTAGTGTTTTAGCGTAGTCCGGGTTGATCAGCAGCGCTGTTTCTGTTATTTCAAGTTCCAGTGAGTCAGGTGGCAGTCCCGATTCCGTTAATGCATTGGTGACTCGCTCAAATAGATTGCTGTGACTTGAAAATTCGCATGCACTAACATTTAATGCAATTCTAAGGTTTGGTTCAAACTGGCGAAATTCTTTTACGGCTTGCAGGCTTTGTATTATTACCCAATCAGTGATTTGGTTAATAACACCACATTGCTCAGCTATACCGATAAATTCATCCGGCGGTATGCGACCTTCTTTCGGGTGATCCCATCGTAGAAGCGCTTCAACGGCGACAGCACGACCGGTAGAAAAATCATATTGTGGTTGAAATACCAGTGACAGCTCATCATTGCTGACGGCATCACGAAGATATGATTCCAGGCGCACACGTCTGTTAACTGTTGCCGCAAGTGTGTCATTAAAAATCTGGCACTGATTACGACCCGACGTTTTTGCCTGGTACATAGCGATGTCAGCGTTTTTAATCAGTGCTTCGGCGTTATCGCCGTCTGTGGGGTAACATGCTGCCCCGACACTCACCCCTACTTCCAGTGTTCTTCCGGCAATCTGTAACGGTTGCCGTATAGTTTTTATTATGTCCCTGCCAACATCAAGTAGTGCATCTCGTGAGTCCATTGAGGGCAGAAGCAAGAGAAATTCGTCACCTCCAATTCGGGCAGCCGTATCACCTGGTTTTAGCAAGCTCTCTAGTCTTCTGGATATATGACAGAGCAGTTCATCCCCTACATCGTGTCCCAGGGTGTCATTGATGTTTTTAAATAGATCAAGATCCAGAAATATCACACCAATAGGTGCTTCTTTAGAATTCGTATTCTGTAAAGATTCTCTTAGCCGCCGGTGAAACTCAGTTCTATTCGGCAGCTCAGTCAGCATATCCGTTTTAGCTTGTTGTTCAATTTCACGCATGGCTTTAAGCGTTTCCAGCTGCGCTTCAACCCGTTGAAGTGTGGAGCTCAAAAACCTCGATAGAGTTTCAAGTACCGACGTTGCATCTTTAGCATCAAGGTTGATTTCACATGCACCAATATTTAATGCACCTTTAGTGATGCCATTGCAGACAATGGGAAACGACCATATGTGATTAATGCCACTTTGTCCTAGTTTTTGGTGAAACGGAAGTTTAGATTTGCACAAATCAGTAGCATATATCTGTTTGTTGTGGATAAGGGTTTCTGCCAGTCTTACGGCATCAAGTGGAATGATCTGCCCCGCCGTATCTTCGGTTCTACCAACCAGTGCTGTTATTCGAGCATGTTTGCCATCTGGCTCTAAAACGCAATAGCTCACCCGCAGTGCATTAACCAACTGTTTGGCGCATGCTGATATATCAGCTAATGCATCGTCGATCGTGGATACAAGCGATAACTTTTCGCCGAGTGTATTTAACAGTTCCAGGTGTTCTGCATACAAGCGATGACGTCGCTGTTTAGCTGAGCCGAGGATATCGGTCTGTTGCATTCGCTTTAATGCAATACTGGTAAAACGGGAAATTTGTATGAGCTTTTCCAGGTCCTTTTCACAATAGGCAATAGACTTTGACGCCAGATTTATGGTGCCGATAATTTTACCGTGCTTAAAAACTGGCGCCAGCATGACGGTGGCTTCTTCCAACTCTGATACCGATGCGAGTGTTTTGCTAATTTCGCCAGATGATTTGACGTCTTGTGGATGCCATATGGCACCCGAGTCAACAGCAGCACAATACGATTGGTAAGATAAATCAGTCTCTACTCGGGTGCTAATGTCTGCATTACAGCTAACGTCAGCCGCGGTATCAATGACTCTTAATTGGAGTGGTTGGTGATCGTCTAGACAAAGAGAAATGCTGGCAGTATCAGCATTAAAAGCCTCTGGCAGCAGGTTCACCACAGATTGATACAGCTGTTCTGGCGTTAAGGCCTTACACAGGGCTTCCAATATTGTATCAATTTGCATGAGTACTGAATCAGACTGCTGGAGCATAATTCACCGGGCTTTTTGAATTAGCAGTGTCAATTTCACTGTGAGGCACTCGCGATTATTCTGAAGATGTACATAGTCTGAATTCATCTCTGCCGAGCTCTTGGTGACGAATCACCGGGTAACTAACCCCGACACCGATCCTTTACCCGTTTACTGCGCTGCAGACAAAAGCGTTTATCTGACATGCAATATACGTCTAGTGATACGAATAAGTTATTGGGTTTGTTGATTTTAATAATATTTGGTAATAGATCGCGATTTTTTGTCTTCTACTTTAGTGGCTCGCGTTTCGGTAATTACATTTTGTATGCCAACGTATTGATGCTGAAATTTCACATAGTAACTATCAGTATTAATTGAGTCAGGGTGCCTCTATTGGTATGCCATCGTGACAAAGTAGCGGTCAGACCCCGGTCGCATAGGAGCCTGACCATCATCACTTTCAGGTTAAATCACACTATCTATTAGCGGCTGGAATGAAACTTACTTCATCAGTTATCCAGCGGCCGTTTGAGGTCATGGGGGTCTCGATACATCACTAG
>CALGKA010000123.1 GCA_937927895.1 uncultured Granulosicoccaceae bacterium
TAGCGAGGTTGTTCCAGGTGCGTGAGATTTTGCCTACTACATGTAGGCGTTTAGTCATTCTAAATAACTACATGTAGTCGGTAAAAGATTGCGTACCTGGGGCGACCGCAGTAGCGTTCGTTTATGGATGGGCACTAGCTATGCTTGCGATCTAATACCGGACTAACCCAATCACAAAGCGCTATTGACGAGAAAGCCGTACAGAGTGCACGGTCTATTTTATTCTCAGTCCTTAAGGTAGATAGGGTACAGACACAGTTCCTTCTACGATTTGTGCCCTGCCCCTATTAAATCACTGGGCTTACTTAAAGCTCCAACGAGCTCCTACATGTGCACGATTGTCAACTTCGCGATCTTCAGGGCGGGTATCAAACTGGAGAAAACGCCCACCAGCGAAAAGCGATACATGATCTCGTATTGGAAAAGCAAAATCGAATTGAGTATCAACTACCCGATCACTTGCACCAAAATTTAGAATATCTGGCGCATAGTACATACTTGCCGAAAACTCGAGAGGTAAGGATTCAAACGGAAGGTTATAAGCTGCTTCTAAGCCAAACGCAGCTGCAAAAGCATCTTCGTTTTCTGTGCTCAACAAAGCAACATAAGCTCGAGCACCAAAAGATAGCCGCAGTGCATCAAAATACTCTGCATCTACAGACATCCCACCTTGAAATACTGAGTCGCGTTGCTCACTGTAAAGTGCGCCCAAATGAACACGACTATTTTCAAGTTTGAGTTTCGTAGACTCCGTATCGTATTGCGCGAATGCGACTTTCTCACTCAAATACAAACTGAAACGCTTACCCATTAAAGATGGCACCGCATCTTTAGGCTTCATCGCACTGGCAATAGCTTTGAATGGAGAACTACCAGCTGCCTTCTCTGCTCCGCCACCAGCAGCACTTTCCTGGAACTTGATTGCTTGCCCTGATGTTGTCGTCACGACATTGGAATTTGGTGCCGACTTTTTTGCTTCAGATTGTGCCATGGCAAGTGCATTGGCTTTTGCATCGCCTTCCGCCATAGCATGTGCTTTAGCTTCGGCTTCCGCCATAGCCTGTGCTTTAGCTTCGGCTTGAGCCTTTGCTTCAGCGATAGCCCTTTTCTTAGCATTAGCTTTCGCTTGTGCTTCAGCTGTTGTGGCGGCCGATAGCTTTATTTCACCCAGATCAACAGGTACACCACCGGTACTTGCTGTACCTGCGACTTTAGTTGTCGCTTTCGGCACTGTTGTGCAGCCAATGGCCGATAAGGCAAGGACGGATAATGCTAGCGTAGTAAGGGTAACTGTTTTCATACTGACTCTTTGGACAAGCGCAAATAGCGAAAATTGTGAGCGTAATATTGTGCTGTGCAAGCTCCTTTCAAAATGCGAAGGTGATCACACTTATCACCTGTGGACAAACAATTAACAGTAGCGATTAGGTCCAGCTAAGCTTTTTATGCCCTAATCGCCAAACCGAATGTATGGCTTCGTGCCTATACCGGCACAACCGCTACATCTAATTCCTTTAGCACTGTCTGCCCAAATTGGCTTAATGACTCGTATTTACTAAATTCTCACAGATAATATTCGCCATTGTATAGGAAATCATCGGCAGTCTTTTCCTGACCAGTCAGTGCCAATTCGGGTGACCGGGCTTGAGCGCTAACGCCCTATCGACAAATCTCACTGCTCTGTTTTTTTGAATACCCAGATTGCCAGACGCAGGCAAATAGAACGGATGCATAGTGCACTCAGTTATGCAGCTATTATTGTAGCCCTGGCTCTGCAGTTTGCTGTAGATGTAACTTCCCATAGCGAAGCCACGCACGCTCAGTGGTGTCAACTAAAAAGAATATACAGCGTCAAAGCCGCACTGGTATTACAGCTGTTTGACAAGCCCTATGCGTCATGACAATAATTGTAATGTCACGGATCGCATAAAGGAAGTTGCACTCATGCCTATATTTCGATTGCTTACCCTGATATTGCTTACCTTTGCCAGCTGTACCATCAGCGCTCAGACGTCTGAACAAGCCGCCAGCCTGATCTCTGGCAACGTCAGCAACCTATCTGGCAATGCCCTTGCACATATCACTGTTGTGTTCAGCAGTGATCAGTCAGCTGAAACACTAACAAAACAAACAGATGCTTACGGCAGATTCGAATTCTCGCCTGTTGCCAGTGGCACCTATCAACTGGAATTTAAAGACGAAAACTTCATTACCTACCTCGATGAAGATCCGCATCCCGATGAAGGCACTATTTATCTCGACGCCGTGTGGCCTGGTACGATCAGCGTTCAGGATAACCAGAAACTTGATCTGGGTGAAATTAAACTAGCGCGAGTAGACAACTCGGACAACCGTCAAAACAGTATGGTCGTAACTGACTGCACTAACTATGGCGATGACCAAACTACGCAAACGCTATCGTATGCACTAGCAAATGCACGTGAAATCCTTATTGATTGTACCGGCACTTTAGCGGTGCCCGAACTAACTATCACTAAAGACGTAAAGATTACATCAAGCGCTGAAGTTGCACTTGAAGCCATAGGGTTTAATCGAATCTTCAGAGTATTGCCCGGTGTGTCTCTTAATGTTAGTGGAATAGATATTAGCAACGGTGATTTCACAGATGGCATTGCCCTACTGAACATCGGCACTACCACCATCGAGAACGCCGAGATCACAGGACATAAAGGCAACACCGCCACTATACTAAATCGTGGAATACTGAATCTTACAAACGTTCGTCAATACCGAAACTTGATACTCTATGACTCAGTACTTAAAAATACAGGGGCAATAACCGGCACTGATGTAACCATTGAAAGCCATACATCAACCGGTGGACCGGTAATAACAAACGATGGCAGATTAGAACTACACCGTTGCCAGCTCAGCGGGTTCGGCACAAACAATGTCTGGTCTATTAACAACAACCCGAATTCAACCATTAAACTTTTCGATTGTGCATTAAGCCGAAGCAGCAGCCCGTTCTCCAACAAAGGAACACTGGAGATTTTCGATTCATCAATAAACGATAACGACGGTGATCAAGGTGTGATTGAAAACAGTGGTGTACTTAAAGTCGGAGGCACCGGGATCACCAACAACGACGTCTCAGGTGCCATCATTACCAACGAAGGTTCCGCAGAACTTATAAACAGCACCATCAGTGGCAACAGTGCAGGCTTTTCTATAAACAATGAAAACTACGCCGGTGCCATCAGTAACACCGGCTTGATGAAAATAACCACAACCACCATTGCAAACAACACACACCGGGCCGCCGGTGATCGTCAAATTGGAAACTCCGGTGAACTCACTCTATCAAATACCATTATCAGTGGCGTTGAAGGCGGCTTAGATTGCGCAGGCATAACACCCGTTCAGTCACTCGGCTACAACCTGCATACAGACGGTACTTGCGGCGATCCACAACAAACTGACATACCCTTCGGCAACCCGGGTTTATTAGCCCTGGCCGACAATGGGGGTTTAGGTCAAACACATGAACTACAGACCGGAAGCGATGCGATCGACGCAGGCAATTGTGGTGATGGGGCTACAGCCAAAGATCAACGCGGCACACCACGACCACAAGGCAATGAATGCGATATTGGCGCGTATGAATTGATTGGAACGTCAGACCAACAAAGTGGCTCAGATAATACTCAGACCGATCCAGATCAAACAACTCCAGACAATAATCCAGAAAATACAAATGACGCAACCACCCCTGAAAACACTACACCGATAAATCAAACAGAAAGTTCTGAAACCGAATTAACACCACAGCCAGAAGAGTCATCACCCCCTGCAAACACCTCATCGCAACGTTCTGGTGGCGGCGCCTTGGGGTTTGGTCTTTTGCTATTTATAGCGATGTTTTATATGGGTGGCGGTGTTATTTCTTATGCACCAACGAGGTGCGATTAACTTAAGCCTTGGAGAAACACTGGCGTATCGCTAAGACTGACTAGTGCCCATCCATAAACGAACGCTACTGCGGTCGCCCCGGGTACGCAATCTTTTACCGACTACATGTAGTAGGCAATCTCACGCACCTGGAACAACCTCACTACGCGTTGTTTATGGATGAACACTAACTAATCATTACCGGTAGCGGTGCGCATATCAAAATAAACCTGCTGCACACGATTACCAATTGTCCGGTATGCCTCCGAATTAAAATGGTCACCACCGATGTGTCTGGTAGGTAGATCGGTTGCCTCACTATAATTAGTGTAAGGATCATCATCGGTACGCAACTCATGAAAGATCTGGTTGACCGCAAAGCCCACCGTTTCATTGGCAATAAAGTAGTGGTCTTTGCTGTACCAGGGCTCTGTGCGCCAGCCACTTATTAGAGCGGCTAATTCACGCCGATAAAAATCATCAGCGTTGGCATCTGACTCGCCCTGCATCCACCATATAAGATCAACATTAGACTTAGATGGAAGATCATTTAAAGCGCGTTCGACCCGTTGTTTTATAGTGTTGTACGGTGTTTCACCAAAACGCCAGTAACGAATAGACTGACTCGGTGTTGATGTCGGTATAAACGCAACCACTCTGGAAGGATCTGCATCAACAATGGCCCGTGCGATCTGAAACCCAGGCGGGTTGTTGGCGTTTACCGGGTCCCACAAACGCGCAGGAAAACGGTCATTCTCCCAAACCTGGTTTAGCGGATTGGCGACTTTCCAACCGTTGTATTGTGTCCAGACAAGAATTCGGGCATCAATCCGATCTTGCTCCGGATAGATGTCAGGCTCAAACCGCGTACCGTCCGCTAGAGCATTAGATTGTCCGGCGGTGAGAATAACGTCTGTGACGAGGTGAAGATTGTTAGGAAATGCATCAGTATCAATGCCATTCGTCATTGCCTGAAGTTCAACAGCAGTCCCCGGTGTAGCGAATGCCTCAGATGAATCATCGTCAGAACAGCCCATTGAAAAAGTCAACGCCACTAGAATCACGAAAAATCTGTATGTATTCCCTTGCAACAAAATAGTTCTCATCCAAAATTGAGACAATGTACTGCAATTCTAAGGCAAATGGCGACCGAACTCTTGTTTTGTGTGTGAGCACCCGTAATTACAGATTTCGAATTCCACAATCTACTAACGGCACACTGGTGGATCAGCATTCAGAGTGGCCACATGAAGCACAGCGAACAACACTATTGAACAGGAATCCGACGGCTCTATACGCGCTTTGCGCACTAACTTAAGAACATTTCGATCATCCATGTTTTCCACCAACAATTGCTCCTGAACAAGTTTCTGTTTACAACACTATCGCGCCAGAAATCGATACCGTCGTATCATTACTCGATCAGTCCGCAGCCAGCACTCTGATTTCATGTGGTGTAAACCAGGAACTGTATGATGTGTCGGCCCAAACAGACACCCGGGTACCCCACTGATTAGGAATCGGTATAGATGTTTGTTGTTGAGTTGTATTGAACACCCCAGTCCAGACTGCAACACCGGAAGCATTGAAGACACCCACGTTAACACGCCGTGGCCACCTATCGCTAAATTCAACGGAGGTTACTTTTTTCCAAGCATTGAAGTGTAAGTTTACATAGGCACGATCCGGGTTACCGTCATTACTCCAATGACCATATGCGTTGCTGTAGTTAATCTGACCATCCGTCAAACGCCAGATTGTGGGATCGCTGCCTCTATCACCACCACCTGCAATGATATTAGAAAAAGAGACTTGAGAGGACGAGCCGTTTGTTACAGATACCGATCCCAGTTCAAGCCACCTATCACTTCTGCCTGTGGTGACTGAAATGGGCACTAACGTGGTGTAGTCATTTGCGTAACTGCTACCATTATTAGTTCCATCGAATACCAAGCCGGTTTCCAGTGTATAAGTACCGGAGCTCAACCAAGCTGGAATGTTGAAATTTGGCCTACGTACAACGACACCGTTTTCATCTAATAGACCTTTGAGCGACTGGCCACTTTTTGCTCGATACACGACATTGCCAGCACTATCTTTCAAACGGATCGAAATGACAAAATTCCTGTACATTGGCGCTATTCCAGAGTTCAGCCAATTCATCGACATACCCAGGCCAGCCCCGGCTGCTACAGTTGAATTAAAGGTAGCGTCCTTGAGCGTGATTCGGTATCCCATTTCTGCAGATAATTGCCGGATCTCGCTTTGAAACTGAACCGGAAATCCACCTAGCTTTGAGTTTATTGTTGATACGTTCCAATTCGTTGCCCGGTTGGTGGCCGTGACAATATCGTGAAAGGTTGAATCACCTGGCCAATAAGTCATGGCATTGCCATTTATCTCGAGAGAGACCATGCCTGTTTTCCAGGTATCGAATACTCCCTCGCGATACACTAGATCATCATATCGATCGTTAAAATATTGTTTACCCCAACTATCGGCTCGCCAACCAATATCTCTGTTGTTTCGCAGAAAGTCTGCAACACGATTATCGTATGCAGTTTCGGTGGACAGAACGTCAACATAAGCACCCTCTAGTGCAACCTTAGGCGTGTTGGGAAAACTATCAATGTACAGTTGTATGATTTCTTGTCGAACATTCGCTGCAGGCATAAAATCATCGTTCAGTTCATAAGTACCTGCTATCGCTTTATAGTGCCATTCCCCCCACCAGCCTATCGATCCAATATCAATTGAATTAAGATCTTTGTGGCCATCAAACCTTGCACCTAAGGCCCGAATAAAGTCTCCATGTTCTTTTTTCAATACAGGGTTAGTAAAGTTTGGAACGTCATACCAACCAGTGTTGCTACCAATATTTGATCTGAATGGATAATGCAAACTACCATTTACCCTTCTTCCATCATTCAGCCAGCTTGGTAAGCCTTTTTCAGCCTGGCCAAACGGGTCGGTAAGCATAACCCTCAGGTCAACCGCCTGCCCCCTTAAGCGAGCGCACTCTAAAAGATCGTCTATGCGTTGAAATTGCCAATCATTATCGTTTGGCTCGAACTGCTGCCAATTCAATCGGACATACATCGCACCTGTTTGAAGACCGGCATTATTCAGCTCCTTGCGGTTACTTTCAAATTGCGTAAATCCATCGTTAGGTTCGAGATTTCCTTTGTCAGAAATGCACCTGTTCAATTGATTTTGTGTTGGTAAGAACCTAACGGGATCCTGGAACCCGACTCCCGGTCGTACGATTTGTTGCCATGAAGGAACTGCATTGAACTGTACATAGCCGGCGGCCGCGCTATTAGCAACCATCACAGTGCTGGCTAACACACAACTGATTAACAAATTACTATTTTTTGAATTTTTCATACTTTATGTATACACCATGACTACTCAATAAATGGGTTAATTAACTCGACCCAGTTCGATCATACTTTTTTAGAAATGTCGTAAAGCACTGCATTTAATCAATTTGAAAATGTTCTTCACTTAGTCCAGTAATAACGTACAACTGTAGTCAGCTATAGTCAGCTGTAGAAACAACTCCACGTACCACAGCCTCGCGAGCTTCAGATTTTTTTAAAGCAACACTCTTCTATAACAGCGTTTCACGATGCTACGAACGTGAGTACTTGAGCGATAAATATTCAGTCTCCTGCCGGTCTATGAACACTGCAGATATCAACTAGAATATGGCTTGCTACATTATTTCTTCGGAGCTATATAATCTACAGCCGCTCCGAAAAACCATCTTGATCAATCAAAAAGATCGCCAGTGTTATTTGGATTTAGAAACACTGCCTGCTTTAAACCCTTCATATTCGCTCTCTAGTGTACATATTTATTGTATTTCGCCATTCATCGAGGCCGCTATGTGTCCTAATACAGGAATTGCGAAATTGTTTCAGGCCGCGAGGCGCTCAAAGACAATTCGACTGCAATTGCTTCACGCTCAACAACACGACGTTAATTTATTAACCTCCCTTTCTACTTTGCTAGTCCTTATCTCCCCCTGTGCATTTTGCTTCGTAGAGTAAAAACTAAGAAAGCCGGCGCTATTGCTAGCGCCGGCTCATCGTTTTAAACCATAAAAATAGGCTAGTACTCAAACATCAATCACATACCCAAAGCACGATCCAATGCCGGATCTACACCGTTCTGAATATTTTCAACCTGAAATACAGGAACTTCTATATCAGGTGTAAGACCAATGCCTTCGAAGCTCTCGCCCTGCACATCAAGATATACCTCATTCGAAAGCCCGAAAAACCAACCATTAGGTAAAGGCTTAACGAGAACATCAGACAAAATACCAGCAGTTCTTTCACCTATAACTTCTACCTGCGGTAAGCGGCTTAAGGGAATGGCAAAGATTTCAGCAGCGCTGGCGGTATCAGCACCTACGATCAGCGTAACCGGGTTAAGGTAAGCACCTGCGGCCGGTGGCTCAAGCCACGCTTCAACAGGTACAGACTGATAATCACGGCTACGCGCCGTTTTACTAAACGCCAGTTGGCGCTCACTGACAAACCGCTGTGCAAAGTTAAAACTAATTGCATCATTGCCGCCACCATTCAGACGAACATCTACGATCATGCGCGATGTATTGGCAAGATCTTCCATAGCAAGATCCATCGCAGCACTTGCCGCCGCTAGATCTTCAGCCGAACTAACATCAACGGCTTCATCGTCGGCATCTAGAACATACCCTTCCATTGATAAGATCATCATATAGCCAATACTACCGCCATTGGCCGTAGCCCAAATCAGTGGACCTTGTTCTGTAACCGAACCTTCATCCAATCGGGACACCAGCACCTGTTCAAACTGATCGAATAAGTCATCGGCCCAAACGTCAACATCGTCAGCCTCACTTTGCGCTGCAAAGGCAAGCCCTATCTCCAGATTAAGTCCGCGTTCAATAGCGGGTGAAAAATCATCATTGTCACTGACTAAAAAAACATGACCGTCATCGATTGGTGAGAGCAAGTCTGCAAGTACACCAAACAGCGCATTATCGTCTGTGGCCTCTGCCACCGTGGGTAACTTGTTTGCATATTCCGCTGCCCAATCAACGTTTCGCAATTCAAAGAACGCATAGTACTCATCGAAGGTTTGCCACAGGTAGTCAAACACACCCTGGGCATCTCTTGCTACTGCATCACCACAGCGTGTCGGCAATGCCGACAGTCGCTCAAGACGCAACGCAAAAGCCTCACCCGGTAAAGCTAGAGCCAACTGATCACCTTGCAAACGGTAACTAGCCTCTGCCACTTCATCAGAAGTTATTCCAGCCAGGCCTGGATCGGTAGACACTTCAAGACAAGCGTTTTCAGTAACTGCATACCAAGTGGTACGGCTACCGTCGTACTCATAAACGTTGCCATAACCTCGCTGATCCCAAATGCCTTCCAGCTCCGCTAGTGCGGCGTCATTTAGTGGTATCAGGCCAGATGCGTCTGGAATAGCTTCATTATCATTGTCACTACTGCTTGAACAGCCAAATGACATCATAACCGCTGTCATGCAGGCCACAGGCAAAATACTACGTACCGAATAGTTCATTATTTATTTCCCATTTTATTGGCAGTATCGCCGTTACTTATTCCATCGCTATTCCGATCAATACCCATACGCCTGCCAGAACCCGGTGGCACGCAAGTAAAAGTGATGGCATTTTGATTGGCCAGCTCTGTCATCTGCGCCACGCTGTAGGTCTCGCCTGCTCTATCACTTTGAAAGGTGGTTAAATTTTTTAACAAGAAGCCACGCGCCACATCTTGCACAACGCCATGGGCTATCAGATCGCATTCAGCGCGCGGGCTTACAACTGCTGCTCGCTCCAATAGCAATTCAAGCCGCGCTTCTGTGTCACTGCCACTATTGGCACTAAGAGTAATTTGCTGCCCGACTATGGGGGCTAAGTCGGAGTCAATTGCCATCACAAACTCAACCACCTGTCGGCGCTTAAGCGCGTTGGTATCGGCGTTCTGGTCAAAGCTAAATACATCGCCTTTGAGAAAATTGTCTAGCGTATCCATGTTGCCATCGTGCATAAAACCAAAGCCCTTGATTTGCTCACCAAACTCCGTTTCACTGCCAGCAAACACACCGGTGTTACCAAACTTACCCACCTTCTGATACATGTTTCGCAAGTGCGGAACCTTGAAGTCTTGAGAAATATCATCACCCTCTATTGAACTTTTACCATCAGTACCAAACTGCCCCTTTTTAGGATCAAGGCTATGACAATCGTTGCAAGTCAATTCTTCACCCGTGGTAATGTCTTGCATATATATTTGCTGACCCTTCAATTGAGATGGCGTTAGCGAATTATCTAACGCACGTATCGGGTTAGGCGGGTATTGAATTTCTAACGCAAAGTCTGCAAAAGCTGCCATGTCATCATCACTCAGCTGCGAGTCACTTCCCAATAACTGCGGGAACGCAACGTTAAATTCACGAAAAGCCGCACGTTCAATGCTCTCACCAGGTGCTGAAGTTGCGCCAGTGCGATCACCACGCCAATGCATTGGCCCTTGCTTAGCCATCCCTCGCAGGCTTTGTGTCGTCATGGGCCCTTTCATCGGATGAAAACTAGCCGTGCCTAAAGGTGTTAACAAAATATTCACAAACTGATTGGGGTTTATTTCCACCTCTTCATCGGGGTTACCTAAATCCCACGCCATCGCATCAGTATCAGCAAACACATGGCACAAACCACACGATGCATCACCATGACTAGAAAGATCAGAAGCGTTATATAGAAACGGACGCCCGTCTGTAACCACAGCAGGCTCCGGGTTAAACAATGCTGTACTGGCTATTTTTGTATTTGAGCGGGTATCAACAATGGCAATGCTGTTGTTAAAGCGCGTCATTGCATAAAGACGATCGCGCGACTCATCAAGCACCAAGCCTGTTGGCCCACCTGCCTCCAATGAAATTTGTTTAGCGTCAGAGACTTCAAAGCTATTATTAGCAAGCTCAGCGGTGTTATAGACAGCCACTTTTTCCGAAGCAAAGCCCGCTACATACAAAGTACTGCCGTCTGCAGAAACTGCCATACCCATCGGTTGAGCCAAAGACAGCGCACGCTGTCCTTCACTGGCGCTTTCCTGCATATGATCAAGATGCTTATTTAAATTAACCGGCTTTACAGAACCGCTTTCAATAACAGTGATTCTGCTCTGGGCAATATTGCCCTTTACCGTGGTACCACTATTACCATCACCTTCAAAGCGAACAAGGTTATTGGCATCTGTGTTACTTACATACAAGGCACCAGTCACCGGGTTGGTTGCCATATTAAACAACGTTGTACCCACACCCGAATACTGCTGCACCACAGTGGGTGAGTCGGTGGCACTAATAGCGAATACATCTTGATCGGGCAGTGAAAATTTAACCAGGCTATCGTAGGTGGTATCGTTAAGATCCGCTAATCGTCCCGTATCATCTCGCCAGTGTGTACCATCGAACTTCACAAGAAGAGCAGTATCGGGTTGCTCCACCCCATCACTACTTTGCACCGGCCCCGTCTTGGCAATATTATTTGCCCCAACCAGTGTTGTTTGATTACCCGAATGCATTACCGCCGCATACACCGTAAGGCCATCGGGACTTACCGTTAACGCCCTGGGCGTATCGCCAAACATAGAAAGTACCGTAAGCGGATCACCGCCAAGTGTTGCACCGGATTCATCGGCATCGAACACCCAAACATCAGCACGCCCCACCGAAGGCGTAAACAGCTCTGCATCAATAGGTTGATCATTCGGACCATTTTGCCCACGGTGAGCCGTGGTGATAAACGCCAGTGATTGATTCTCACCCGCAAACACAATGTCACGCGGCTCATCACCCACCAATAACGTATCAATCACTCGCGATGGCTGAGCAACCAGATCAACCACACTAATACTATCTGACAGATGATTAACCACCCAAGCCTGTGTATTGCCATACAATGCCACTGCCACAGGCTCCATACCCACTGGCACAGACTGCTCTAGCTGCAATCCATCATCAGCAATAGTGAATATGTCGAGCGTGCCGTTAGGCGTATTGGTCGCAAACAAACGATTGCCATCAGCTGAAATAGCCAGCGGCCTAACCTGCCCGGACTCAAACGTTACAAACGTAGCATCTGCGGACACCGTAGAATCGGGCAATTCAGAACCGCTCCCATCGTCCGCAGCAGTAGACCCCGAACTACCACAACCAACTAGCGTAAGTGATATCCCTATCAACAACGTCGCACTAATGACCCGCATAGCATTCAATTCCCTATCAGTCTGCTCGAACAGCCGCATGCAGTTCGAGATCTACGATAAGAATGCTATTAAATTGAGCTCACGCATTGTGTAACAGAATGTACAGAAGTGGCGTACCGCTTAGAGCGATGAACAATAGAAACCTTACAGCTATCAGCCCCAACCATTCTTCAAAGACTCGATCTGTCTACCAAACACTGGATAGAACTAAGCAATAAATTTGAAAAATAATTCAAAGGCATAGCAGAATCAGCACAGTCGATTAAAGCGCTTGCTGCATATTTCGGACTTAACAGACAAG
Source organism: uncultured Granulosicoccaceae bacterium (assembly GCA_937927895.1). Lineage (GTDB taxonomy): Bacteria > Pseudomonadota > Gammaproteobacteria > Granulosicoccales > Granulosicoccaceae. Next base: position 12,508 of record CALGKA010000123.1, read on the forward strand.
CCGATCAGGGAGTGTTAGAAATTCTGTGTCAATCCTTTATTATATAGAAAATAGGATTGAACAATGTCAGACAAATTTAACTTTGAAGAAGCATTAAAGGCCCTTGAGTCAGGGCAGGCTATTACGGGTAAGGATGGGGTTCTAGCC
>CALGKA010000124.1 GCA_937927895.1 uncultured Granulosicoccaceae bacterium
ATATCAGCACTAGTATCAATTGGTTCTCGTGATTTTATTTCAACTGGTATGCTTTACCACATATCAATAGCCGTGCTACGTGTGGTTTGACACAGCGATTAAGTGAAAATAGATGAAATATTCCGACAGTACATCTGGCCTCGATACACCAAAGAATATTCTTAAGGTCAATCATGCCGGTGAGTTTGGTGCGGTGAATATTTACAAGTCTCAGTTGTTTGTAGCCAGGCTATTTTTAAAAGATATGGTGCCGCAGATAGAAGAGTTCCTATCTGATGAGAAACGGCATTTGGATATATTCTGGAAAGAAATTCAAAGAAGAAATGGCATTAAGTGCAAAAGCTACTGGCTGTGCGGTTTGGGTGGCTATGTTATGGGGTTTATATCAGCGCTATTAGGCAGGCGTGGGATCATGGCCTGTACGTGGGCGGTTGAAAGCGTTGTGGTTAATCACCTGGATAATCAAATTGCATACTTAAGCCAAAAACAAGACAAAGAAGCGTTAGAAACAGTGGAGGCAATTTTGGAAGATGAAAAAAATCACAGAGACGTTGGGTTTGAGGAGGGTGGGGCGAGTAACGTACTCTACTTTCCTGTGCGTTTCGCCATTAGTACGTTTACAGAGGGAGTAATTCGTTTTGGGATGCGGTAGTCTCAATGAACTTAGTTGAAATTCCTTGATCGGATAAGATATGCAAATCAATCCTATGTTGCACTTTACCAGCAAGCTGCTGGCGAAGTATCTTACTAAAACGGTCAATAGTTATCGTCCTTTCTCGGTCCATCGCAGCAATGAACTGGCTGCTGTGATGCAGCCGGGTGATATTCTGCTTGTAGAGGGTGATCAGCGTGTTAGTTCTGCGATCAAATACCTTACGCAGTCAACCTGGTCACACGCGGCGTTTTATATTGACCAAATGCCACAGGGCATTGAGGGCTATGAAGGCCAGCATCTGTTGATTGAGGCAGATCTTGAAAATGGCGTGATTGCAGTACCGCTTTCGAAATACAGTAAACACAATATCCGCATCTGCCGCCCCCTGAATCTGACTAGTCAAGACCGAACCAGACTCTGCGAGTTCATGGCAGCAAGCCTCGGCATGGAATACGACCTTAAGAATATTACCGACCTTATGCGCTACTTATTGCCCAACCCTCCTGTGCCGAGGCGTTGGCGTCGGCGAATGTTGGCACTCGGCAGCGGTGATCCGACCAGAGCTATTTGCTCTACACTGATTGCACAGGCTTTTCAGGAAATTCGATATCCGATTTTGCCTGATCGTGTTTGCACAGAGCTTGCGGGCAACGTGTTCAAAGAAATAATGCACATAAGGCATCACAGCCTGTTTGCGCCACGAGACTTTGATATCTCGCCATACTTTCAGATCGTAAAGCCGGAACTACAGGAAGATTTTGACTACCAATCAATTGACTGGCACCAACATTCTTCTGAGTTTCTGGAATCAGGTGTTAAGACGATCACCGAAAGCCCGGATTCGCCAGCCTGTGGAGAAAGTAGTAAACTTCGTCAATTTGATAAATAAGTTTATGGCTAGTGCCCATCCATAAGCAGCGCGTAGCGAGGTTGTTCCAGGTGCGTGAGATTTTGCCTACTACATGTAGGCGTTTAGTCATTCTAAATAACGACATGTAGTCGGTAAAAGATTGCGTACCTGGGGCGACCGCAGTAGCGTTCGTTTATGGATGGACACTAGCCAAGCTAAGCCTTGCGCACCAGCACATGGCGCTTTTTACCGAATGATAGCTTTAACGCTCCATTACTTACCAGTGCACTTGAATCCACCACTAATGCTTCATCTGAGACTTTTTCATCGTTGAGCTTAACAGCGCCGCCTTTAATACTGCGCCTGGCCTCACCATTGCTCTTTGCAAGTTCAGCTTGCACCATTAAGGTTAACAAGCCAATGCCTGCATCAAGTTCTGCCGCAGGCACTGTAATAGAAGGTAGATCGGTAGCGGTTTGCCCTTCAGCAAACGTTACCCGTGCTGTTTCTGCGGCTTTTTCTGCCTCTTCCCTGCCGTGTAACAATGCCGTTACCTCGGTTGCTAATATTTTCTTTGCTTCGTTTAATTCAGCACCTTGAAGGGCTGCAAGCCTGGCAATTTCGTTCAGTGGCATTGTTGTATAGAGCTTTAAGAATCTTTCAACATCTGCGTCTTCGGTGTTGCGCCAGTATTGCCAAAAATCGTACACGCTTAGCATGTCTGAATTAAGCCATACAGCACCACCAGCAGACTTACCCATTTTGCCACCAGACGATGTTGTCAGTAACGGTGAAGTCACCGCGTACAACGAGGCATTGTTCATTCTGCGACCAAGATCAATACCATTAACAATGTTGCCCCATTGATCAGAACCACCCATTTGCAACACACAATCGAAGCGCTTATTCAATTCTACAAAGTCGTACGCTTGCAAGATCATGTAGTTGAACTCAAGAAACGAGAGAGACTGTTCGCGATCCAACCTTAGCTTAACTGAATCAAACGACAACATTCGATTGACAGAAAAGTGCTGGCCTACATCACGCAGAAAATTCACATAGTTAAGGCCCATTAACCAATCCGCATTATTGACCATCAGTGCATTGCCACCCTGCTCTTCAAAATTGAGGTAGCTTGAAAATGATTTTCTTATTCCAACCAAATTAGATTCGATATCGGTGGGGGTCAGCAGCTTACGCCCTTCATCGCGAAAAGAGGGATCGCCGATCATTGAGGTGCCGCCGCCCATTAAAGTGATCGGGCGATGCCCTGTTTGCTGCATCCAATGCAGCATCATAATCTGGATCAACGAGCCGGCGTGTAGACTAGAGGCTGTAGCATCAAAACCTATATAGCCTGTGACTGTCTCGCTCTTAAAGAGTTTGTCTAGCGCGTCGTCATCAGAGGTTTGGTAGATAAAACCACGATCGGACAATATTTTCAGGAAGTCTGATTGGTAAGCAGTCATTAGGGATTTCGAAACGCCAAGAAGGGACAATTAAAAGTTGCGCAAAGTATAACGCAAAGTCAGCAATAAGGTCTGTCCGCTGCGATAGGTATCGGCGCACCACAGCCACCATTTGACTCATAATTCCTAGCTATCAAAATCTAGCTAGTGCCCATCCATACACGAACGCTACTGCGGTCGCCCCAGGTACGCAATCTTTTACCGACTACATGTCGTTATTTAGAATGACTAAACGCCTACATGTAGTAGGCAAAATCTCACGCACCTGGAACAACCTCGCTACGCGCTGTTTAGAGATGGGCACTAGCTAATAATTTGATCCAAGATCGCGTCACGCAGTTTATCTGGTGAAACGGGCTTATGCAGCACTCTTACAGAGGCCACCAGCGTCTGCTGTAATTTCTCGATGGCGGTATCGCCAGTGACCAAAATCGCTGGAATTTCATTCCTGAACCGATCGCGAATAAGCCTAATTGTATCTAATCCGTTGGCATTATCGCGCAAGCGGAAGTCTGCGATCACTACATCTGGAACACCGAAAACATTCAGTTTGAGCATTGCAACTTCCGGTGAATCTGCTGTCATTACATCGCAACCCCAACTCGTTAGTATGGCATTCATGCCGTCGAGTATCGACAATTCATCGTCAATTACCACCACGCGACGCCCCGCCAGATCAGTATCCGCGTGCACGCGCGGCAAGGTTGTCGTTATTTTATGAATATCGCCCCTCGGCACAATTAGCGAAAAGGTAGACCCACGATCCAGCTCCGATTGCACCATGATCGGTATGTTTGTCATGTCACAGAGCCGCTGTACGATGGCAAGCCCAAGTCCCATGCCTCTTTGTCGATCTCTTTCTGGTTTTTCCAGTTGATGATATTCAGAAAATATATTTTCTAGCTCAGCTTCTGGAATACCGGAACCCGTGTCGACAACATCAATTCTTAACTCGTCGCCAGGCACTGAAATAATACGCAGCGACACCTCACCCTTAGCGGTATATTTTATAGCGTTGCTGATCAAGTTGCGGAGTATTCGCTCGAGGAGATTTGGATCAGCATGAACAACAATATCGCTCACCATTGGGAACTTAAGGTCTATCCCCTTCTCATAAGCAAGCCCTTGAAACTCTGAATAGATACCCACCAAAAGGTTATCAATTTCAAAATGCCGCGGGTTGTTCTCTATAACGCCGGCATCAAGCTTAGAGAGATCTAACAAACCATGGAATAAGCTCCCAAGGGAATCGATTGTTTGCCTTATCTTTTCGAGTATCCTGTGCGCCGCCTCCCCCTGCTGGTAACTCTCCAGAGAATCAACAAACAAACCCAACGCATGAACAGGTTGGCGTAGATCGTGACTTGCCGCTGCTAAAAAACTGTTTTTAGACTCCATTGCAGATTCTGCTCGGTCACGTTGATCACGCACTTCACTTAGTAGTGCGATATTCTCAAAACGCAGTCTGATTTCTTCAGTAAACGCCGTATTATTCTTTACGCCCAGCTGAATTGAAACCAACAGATAAATTATAGTTAATACAACGAACGGCCAATATAACGATGCATCTGCCAATAAAAACCCGATCGCAAGCATCATCGATGAAGTGACTACGAAACCAAAGAAGACTGGCAAATAAATAGAAGTTGAAGAGGAAGCCGCCGAAACGTAAGCCGCGTGCCCTCCCACCACCAGTGCAAGAGTTAATGGGTCACCGGGGAAAAACCCTACGTGCACATAACCCCAGACTATTCCATTCGCAAATGCCCCAGCTATAAGACAATAAACAAGCTTATTGCCACTGATTTTCGCCTCAGTGCCATGCTTTGAAATATAAACAAACAACCACCAACGCAACCCGGCTATTGACATCAGTAATACAAACCACACTAACAACTTACTGATGTCGTGGTGCTTCTGAAGTACGGCAACTATTAGAACACCAGTAGACACCGCACCCACCGCGATCGCTAAGCGATGCGCCGCCAGAATCTTTATTTGTTCCTTGGTAATCGAATCCATGATTTTTCGTCTAGACGATTGCAACTCATTTGCTTAAATGCACTGCTTATACATTATTGATTTTTACGATTTGATCATACTGAATGGAATCGCTAACTGCCAGTAATTTCAAAGATAAAGTACTGGCTAGTGCCCATCCACAAACGAACGCTACTGCGGTCGCCCCAGGTACTCAATCTATTACTGACTACATGTAGTTATTTAGAATGACTAAACGCCTAAATGCAGTAGGCAAAATCTCGCGCACCTGGAAAAACCTCGCTACGCGCTGTTTATAGAAGGGCACTAGCTAGCTATGGGTTTTAGCTATAAGCCAGATATAACAGTTACACCCAAAGGGAGTAAACTCCCACTTAAGTTCACCTATGAGTTCATATTAGCTTTTATCCTACACTGACAGATTAAGTTCCACCGGAATAACATCAAGTTTTTAGTCGAAAATACATTTCAATAAATCCTAAGTACAATACCTCCGAACATTATAAATATGGAATTAAGAAAAAATGAACAAAGATCTCTTCGAAGCAGGCTTAGTACAACGCAAAGCCACATTGGGCGCTGAATATGTCGAAAATAACCTCGCCGCAGCTGACGATTTCACACGCCCTTTTCAAGAAGCCATGACCTCGTGGTGCTGGGGCTTTGGCTGGGCAGACGATGCCATTGACGCTAAAACCCGCTCCATGATGAACCTGTCAATGATAGGTGCGCTGGGAAAAATGCACGAATGGGAAATACACTGTCGCGGTGCAATTAACAATGGCGTAAGCAATGAAGAAATAAGAGCCATTATTCATGTGATAGGCATTTACTGTGGCGTGCCTCAATCTCTTGAATGCTTTAGAGTGGCGCGTAAGGTTTTGGAAGAACACGACATGCTCTAATCAGTGAGCATTTAGCAATAAGCACGTTATTATTACAGCCGTTGAGCGCTAGGAAACACCCGCCATGAAAACGTTTTTAATTGCAGCATCCTCATTAACAATGTGCGCTATGACAATACAGCCAAGTATTGCAAACACAAACTGCGCCCAATCACTTGAAGCGAACTTCATCGAAGGCGCACCAAGAGACAACTTTACTTTCATCAACCTTTCTAATGAACGATGGCAAGTAAAAATTATTGACATAGATCTGGCGGATTCAGCAGGACAATTGATCTTTGACACCGAAGCAGGTGGCACCGGTGTTGAAGTCTTTCAACTATACAAACAAGAATCTGGCGACGCGACTATCGCAAACGTCACCCCACCTGCAGACGGCGCTGATAAAATGAAGCTGGAGTTTTCAGAGTTCAAAAGCCAACAGTCCTTTAGATTTTCAATTGACGTTGACGACACACTAACCAACTCTTCTCTCGGGCAGATTAGAGTCACAGGTGGCGAACTCAATGGTGCGACACTTACGGTCACTTTTGCGAACTCAGAGCAGCCCGATAACACCGTTACACTAACCGGCGTGTACGGGGCAGATAATTCCATGCAGCTCAAAGGCCAAAACTGCACATAACAGCGAGCCCAAACCAGGCCACCCGTTTTCGTCGCTAAACCAATGTAAAAGACGCGGACGCATTAGCGACGCTCAGTCTCTTGTGTCAGACTTACCTTTTTCCTAACTTACTTTACAGAGTCTCCGCGATGTCGACCGTAACCGTATCTCTAGATGAAATTAAACAAACGACCTGCCAAGCACTAAAGGCGCACGGTGCATCTGAATGGATCGCGATGGAAGTCGCAGATGCCGTTCAAAAAGCCGAGGCTAATGGCAATCTGATCTGCGGACTGTACTATCTGGAGAGCTATTGCCAACAGCTAAAAACTGGCCGCGTGGATGGCACTGTTGAACCGGAGATCAGCCTGCCCAAAAGCGCCAGCGTTAAGGTAGATGCAAAGTTTGGATTTGCTCAACCTGCCTTTGCCAGAGGGCTCCCCAAAGCCGTTACAGTCGCAGCCTCAGCTGGTACGTGCTCACTGGCTATTTGTCACAGCCACACTTGTACATCACTAGGTTACTTTACCGAGCAAATAGCACAAGCGGGCTATATAGGCATAGGCTTAACAAACGCATCAGCTGTAGTATCACCACCTGGTGGCACTAAAAAGGTACTGGGCACTAACCCTATAGCGATGGCAATACCTGCCAAAGATGGCGGTGTCCATTTTCAATTTGATCAAAGCACCAGCGCTATCGCACTGGGTAAAATCACTATGGCCGCAGCCGCCGGTGAAAGCATTCCACTGGGCTGGGCAATTGATAGCGAAGGCAATCCCACTACTGATCCGAATGAAGCACTCAAAGGGTCGCTTGTTTCAACCGGTGGTTATAAGGGTTACGGCTTTGGATTAATGGCTGAAGTGTTGGCCGCCGCCATGACTGGCGGTGTTAACTCCGTTGACTCTGGTGCACTTAAAGCACCTGAAGGCAAACCGCATAATCTTGGCCAGTTCTATTTCCTACTTGACCCTGAAGTTTATTCCGGTGATCAGTTCTGGGATCGACTCGATACCCTTAAAAACGCTATTGATGAACAACCCGGAGCAAGACTCCCTGGCTCGCACCGCAAGGTCGTCACTGAAGTCACTATCGCCTCCTCTGTATGGGAAAGTACTCAGCAACTTGCTACTGCTTAATTATTCAGTTTAGTAATAAAATATCAATAATAAAAAACTACGGCGCCGTTAACGCCTTACCGTTACACGATGCATCAAGCTTGGTTAAAAATGGAACAGCAGTTTCAGCCCATTCTTCAGGACTTCGATAACTTGACGCTCCAGGGCCAAAACAGCTCTGCAGCATATCGGTATTGATAACACCCGGGTTCAACGTAGCAGCCGCAAGCCCGCTCGGTAGTTCTTCTGCCAATGACAGTGTTAAGCCTTCTATAGCCCACTTAGTGGCACAGTACGGTGCCACCTCTGCCGCTACCGACCTACCCCAACCACTACTAAGATTTACCGTCACGCCGGTACCGCGTTCTATCATGGCCGGTAGGAACTGCTTGCAAACATGGAAAACACCTTTGATATTGGTGTCAATTAGCTCTGAAAATTGATTATCTGGAACTTGCCAAAGCGGCGCGTTAGGGTTAATCATCGCGGCGTTATTAACCAGTAAATCTGGCGCTCCATGACTACCGATAACAGATTGAACCCAGTCTGCAATTTGATCAGGCTTTGTTTGATCGACAACATCAAACCTATGCGGTGACGGATAACGTGTAACGAGCTCTTTGATTGCAGACTGCGTGCGTGCAGTACCCAACACAGTATGCCCCGCTTTAACCAGCCCGTTTGTAAGTGCCCGCCCAAGCCCTCGACTAACCCCTGTGACTACCACTATTTTTTGTTTGTTCGCCACATGTTTTCTCCCACTATAATTTAAGATTTGAGTACATCAGCAAGTGAAGCTTCAACGGCTATACCAAGCTTGTCTACCAACTCCTCTATTTGATGGTCCTCAATAATAAATGGCGGTGCTAACAGAATATGATCACCGGTTTTACCATCAATGGTTCCACCCATGGGGTAACAAATAAGCCCCGCCTCAAAAGCAGATTTTTTGATTTTTTTGTGTAGACCCAAAGTAGATTCAAATGCTTGTTTGGTTAACCGATCTTGCACCAGCTCTATTCCACGAAACAGCCCCACCCCGCGGATATCACCAATAAATTCATGACCAGAAAACTTTTGCTCTAATGCTTCATGCAATTTTTGACCTTGTATTTCACATCGCTCGACTAACCTTCGATCAAGTAAGGCCTGCACAACAGCCAATCCAGCGGCACAAGCGGTTGGATGTGCTAGATAAGTATGGCCATGTTGGAAAAAACCACTACCATCACTTATGGTTTGATAGATTTTATCGCTACACATCATTGCACCTAAGGGTTGGTAGCCCGCGCCAAGGCCCTTAGCAATAGTGATAATATCAGGTGCTACAGCATCGTGGTCACACGCGAAAAGCTTGCCGGTGCGGCCCATGCCGCACATGACTTCATCGAAAATCAGTAACACGCCGTAGTGGTCACAAATTTCTCTTATTCTTGTAAAGTAACCCTCCACTGCGGGCACCGCACCAAGCGTGGCACCCACTACAGGCTCAGCGACAAACGCCATTACTTGTTCAGCACCTATCCTTAATATCTCTTGCTCTAGTTCGTTAGCGACACGCAAGCCGTACTGTGAATCTGTTTCGACAGGTTGCTTGTAACGATACGCGTAACAAGGCGAGATATGCGATGTATCAGGTAACATGGGGCCAAAGGTAGCGCGACGCCATTCGTTACCACCAGTTGCTAAAGCACCAATCGTATTGCCATGGTAACTCTGTTTACGTGCAATCACACGGTGGCGTTTTGTCTCGCCTTTCTCTACAAAGTATTGTCGCGCTAATTTTAAACTCGCTTCGACCGCTTCAGATCCACCTGATACAAAATAGACTCGCTGCAAATCCCCTGGCGCATGGTCTGTTAGCAATCGCGCTAATGCTTCAGCAGGCTCACTGGTGAAGAAACTATTGTGTGCAAACGCTGCCTGATCCAGTTGTTTTTTTACCGCCGCTATGATCTCGGTATCCCCGTGCCCTAAACACGAGACTGCCGCACCACCTGATCCATCCAGGTATTTTTTACCTGCAGAATCGAACAAGTAGCAACCATCACCGCCTGCCAATACTGGAAGATCACTGTGGCAGTGACGCGGAAAAACACTTGAAGAATTTTTCATGGTCAGACGCTAGCTCTTTTAGGACAACTGCTACCGATAGTAATCTGACAACGGGATTTGGTACAGAAAAACAATGAGGCCCGAATCTCGCTCAAACTTTACGACAATTCATTCACACCAGATCAGCTATTATGACGAGCACCTGCCCCATATACCGCCAAGTAAAGGTACGCATCTAAGTGAAAATCGAAATACTCTGCACCGGTGACGAAATACTCACGGGCAAAACCGTCAACACCAACCACAGCTACATAGCACAACGCTTCACGGAGCATGCACTCACGGTCTATTGGAGCACCACAGTAGGTGATGATCGCGAAAGCCTATCCGCCGCCTTTAAACAGGCCTCAGAGCGTGCTGATGCAGTTATTGTCAACGGCGGTCTTGGCCCAACAGTTGACGACTTATCACAGGAAGTCGCCGCAGCCGCCGCAGGTGTAGAACTTGAGCTCAATCAAGAATGGAAAATCAAACTTAAAGCCTACTACGAAGAACGTGGCAGAGTGATGCCTGAAAACAACATCAAACAAGCAATGCTACCCGCTGGCGCTGAATTCATTGATAACCCTATTGGCACCGCTTGCGGCTTTGCAGTAGACATTAACAAAAGTCGATTTTTCTTCACACCTGGCGTGCCAAGAGAAATGAAACGCATGATTAATGAACAAGTATTACCACGCCTATTGTCCATGCGTGGTTCTGAAGTCGTTAGCCGCCTAAAAACGTTTCATACTTTTGGAATCGGTGAATCGCGCGCAGACCGACTATTGGCAGATATCATTCAATCCAACTCTCAGAGTAACGGAGTAATAAAGCTCGGTTTTCAAACACACTTCCCTCAACTTGAGACCAAGCTTAGCGTACTGGCAGATGATGAAAACGCTATAGATAGCCTGCTAAAACCCGCAGAAGCTGCGCTACGTGAAAAGCTAGGAAACTTTATCTTATGTGAGGACGACGAAACACTGGAAACCCTAATACTTAATAAGCTTAAAGAATCAAACCATACGTTATCGTGCATAGAGATGGCTACCGGTGGTGCCATAGCAACACGTCTAATGAAACATGAAACAAGTGTATCTGTATTAAAGCAATGTCGCGTTAGTCATCATGTAGATCAATTAGCTGAAACATCAGAAACAATAGACGTTAGCGCAGATTGTGCAGCCACACTCGCAGACACCGTAAAAACCAGCACCGGATCATCACATGCACTAGTAGTGCTTACTGCTGAAAGCACTGAAGATAAACGACCATGCTTAGAAGTTTTCATTGGTATTGCAGACCCATCTGGCAGTTGCCAACGACGCGCCATTCTACATGGCCGACCTGGCTGGACTCGATTAGGCGCTGCAGAACTTGCGCTGGATTGCCTGCGTAGACGCATGCTTGGCTTACCGGTAGATGAAAAAATAGACTTTGAGCAACAATAAGGCCTAGGCTATTCCTTACGCCATTGCCGCAGCCACTGTTTCAGTCGGTTGGACGCTGTGTTCTGACAACAGCTGTACAGCCTGAGCAACAATGTGTTGCTGAAACGTGATAACAAGCACCGAATGACTGGTGTTTTTCTCGCACATGGCGACTTAATAACTTTTCTCTTGACTTAGAACACAGCGCGGAGAATAATCCTGTTTAAATCGATGGGATAATTATCCCGCCGCGAAGTAGTGCTTTGTAACTATATATATCCAGGAGGATTTCCATGTCTAGAATCGCCACCACCATCAGTGCCGCAGCCATAGTGCTGTCGAGCAATGCCTACGCTGTTAATCCGAACAGCGGGCAAACGTCCACTTCACAAACGCTCAATATAGAGATTATCTCACCCACAGCCAATGCCAGCGTTGACCTTACCAGCGCACTGTCAGTCGAGGGCCGCGTAAATATTGGTGCAGTACCTTCATCTGGCCGCTCTAATGTTGCCTATGTTATTGATGTATCAGGCAGCACTGACGATACCACCGATAATGATTGCAACAACGATGGCCGTGTAGACGGCGGTGACAACTTCACCCCAGCAGATTCGAATGAAGGAACAATATTAGACTGTGAAATCGGTGCGGTTATGGCACTCAACGATAGCCTTGGTTCGAACGGATCAATTGCTGCTGCGGTGGTATTATTTGGCAGTAGCGCTGCAACTGCCCAGGATTTCATCACACCGCCAAATAACGATGCAAGTGGCAATGGCATACCGGACATTGAAGATACCCTTGTACAAACCGATCAAGGCGGCGGTGTCGTCAGCGTCGGTTTCAGTACAGATTTCAATGATGCTTTAACTGAAGTTACTCGCTTAATGAATACACGACCTGCAAGCGAACAACGCGTTGTCTATTTTCTTACAGACGGTCAAAACTCTAGCAACATTACAACAACTGCGACCGCCGCGAGAGATGCGAATATTCGCATAGAAACATTTTCTGTCGGCAACGGTGCGGCCACGTGTGCAGGCTCAACACTGGGTGAAATTGCACAAATAACCGGTGGTACCTGTACAGACGTTCAAGATGTCAACACGCTATCTGCTGTTATCTCTAACACGGGCGGGGTTCCGCCTACCGGTATTGAACGTGTCACTGTCTCACTTAATGGTGGCGCCGCGAACGATGCTTCAGTTGATAACCTGGGTAACTGGACGAGCACAATTGCAGCATCAGCGCTTGCCAATGGTGCAAACACATTAGAAGCCACTGTCATCGCGCAAGACGGCACAAATGTTATTGCAGACTTAACCTTCAGTGCACTCGATGGTTCCACCCCTGTTACGCCAACACCAACACCAACACCAACTCCAACTCCAACTCCAGATCCAACACCTACGCCGACGCCAACCCCAATGCCTGATCCGCTGCCAATTGCGAATGATCCAACAACACCCACAAACGGCCCAGGCACCACTATTTACTGTGCTTCAGCAGCAAGTGATACCGACGGTGATGGTTGGGGTTATGAAAACAATCAATCGTGTGTAGTTGCACCGATGGGAATGCCCGGACCACAGTATTGCAGCACGGGCTCAGCCACTGACATAGATGGCGACGGTTGGGGCTGGGAGAACAATGCTTCATGCCTGGTACAAGGCTCAGCATTCGATCAAACACGAACAATATGCCCTGCATGTATCGAAACAAACAGCGATCCCGACGGTGATGGCTGGGGTTGGGAAAATAACGCTACCTGTGTTGTACCTGGCTCGGCGGCCTCCATGCTCGTCGACTAGACCAATGGCTCTATGAGCTATTGCACAGGGATGTGGATTGGGCGCCTCTGCTAAGGATAGCAGGGGCGTTTTTTTTGGCATGTCCTGCGGGGACTGCTACGTGTTTGGCTTGCCCTGCGGACCGCTTACGTACGATGCGCGCCCTGCCGGCGGCTGGGGTGCGCGGCATGCCTTGCCGGCGGCTGACGTGCGCGGCATGCCCTGCCGGCGGCTGACGTGCGCGGCATGCCCTGCCGCGGCTGACGTGCGCGGCATGCCTGCCGGCGGCTGACGTGTGCGGCATGCCCTGCCGGCGGCTGACGTGCGCGGGGCATGCCTTGCCAGCGGCTGACGTGCGTGGCATGCCCTGCCGGCGGCTGACTTGCACGGCATGCACTGCCGGCGGCTGAGGTGCGTGGCATGCCTGCCGGCGGCTGACGTACGTGGCATGCCTGCCGGCGGCTGACGTGTGCGGCATGCCCTGCCGGCGGCTGACGTGCGCGGGGCATGCCTTGCCAGCG
>CALGKA010000125.1 GCA_937927895.1 uncultured Granulosicoccaceae bacterium
CGTAATCACTAAAATCACCGCCCATCGCTTCTGCTTGCACTTTCGTGAGCGCCGCTGTCAACGTCGTTTTACCGTGATCAACGTGGCCTATTGTGCCTACGTTTACATGCGGTTTCGTACGTTCAAATTTTTCCTTCGCCATTACTTTGTGACCCTGAATAGTTAGTTTTTGGTCTTATAAAATTTTTTATAACACTAGTTAAAACAAATGGCCGCCTTCACGACCAACACAAATTACTTACAACTTTCTACCACCACAGCTGCACCGATACTCTGGAGCCCATGAGCGGAATTGAACCGCTGACCTCTCCCTTACCAAGGGAGTGCTCTACCCCTGAGCTACATGGGCCTTAAACTCACTTTCAACTCAAGGAGCCAAAATTCTCCCATTCCTGCACAGACAACTGCTGATGTAGAGTGGAGCGGGTGATGGGAATCGAACCCACGTTATCAGCTTGGAAGGCTGGAGTACTACCACTGTACGACACCCGCTCTGAAAACCCTGACCTACCAAGTTACAACACAAAATCATTGGACCTTGCTTAAATAAACTTTTCTTTCAACAAGTTACCGTTCAATACCTTGCTAGACAACCGTGTCAGTTAAGCTCCGTTTACAGCATACTTTGCGCATTTGGTGGAGGGAGGAGGATTCGAACCTCCGAAGCTTACGCAGCAGATTTACAGTCTGCCCCCTTTGACCGCTCGGGAATCCCTCCGCACAAGAGCGGAATTATGATAGGCATGCAGGCTAGTGTCAACAAGTTGAAGCCAATCATCGACTAAAATCTATCATTCACCCAAAACTTCCCACCATTAGCGCGAGTTAGGGGGTACTTATAGACCATAAAATAAGAATGGCACAGAAAATAATCGCCAAACGACTTGATAAGGTTATTTCCTTCCAAAGTGTTAAAAATGGACTGCTTATAGGTATCAAATTACTCATAGGAACCAGCAAAACAGCCAAGTAAAGGAATAATGGAGATTTCAAAGCAAAACCAAGGGCAAGAATTTGGTCTCTCAGTCAAAATCGCAGACCTAAGCCCGCAACTTGTTAAGGGACGACTCCACCCTCCCCAAAAAAACCTGCAAAACACGACCTACGAAAGCCGGCGTACATTTAAGACTAAGAAAACACCTAAACTTCACGGTTTTTTAGTCCCTCGCTTACGCTTATGGGCTTCCTACGAGCGGCGCTAAAACTAACCCCTGTTAAAAGAACAAGCGAATTCACAACCAAGCCATGGCAGCCAACTAAAGCAACAGGAATATCAAAAGCAACGAGCACGCAAAACATCAATGACCCCAACCCAACCTGAGCGTCGCGAACCACCACCCCCTCAATTGCCAAGATCCCAAAAAACTGACGTAGAGTGCCAACACTCACGAAGTGAGTCTGTTAACGCGCTTTTTGTTGTTTTTTGAAATCCTCTGGAGTGGGGTCAAAGCGCCAGGGACGGCGCTTTGAGCGCGGTGCACATGGATGTGCATACCGCGCGACCCCATGGAAGATGATTTCAAAAAATGGCGCCAGCCACCCGAAGGGCTACAAAGTAGCAAGAAGGCCTTTGCTTCTGTTTGGGCCTGTCCAAATGAAGGCCGCCGGCAGGCATGCACAGCACGTCACCCGCCCGCAGGACAAGCCAAAGCGACAGCCGCCTGCAAGGCAAGAAAAAACCAAAAAGACTAAAACAGCCCAGGACCAGGCACAACAACCGGCAACCCCAAATGCTCACAAGCAGCCTTAGTAACAACCCTTCCCCGCGGCGTCCGCATCAAAAAACCCTGTTGTATCAAGTAAGGCTCAATAACCTCCTCTATAGTGCCGGTCTCCTCCCCAATAGCAGCCCCTAAGTTATCAACCCCCACAGGCCCACCATCAAACTTTTCAATAATGGCAAACATTAAGCGCCTGTCCATGTTGTCTAAACCTAATCGATCAACATTCAACATATTCAACGCTGCATCGGCCACTTCACTATTAATTCGGCCGTTAGCTTTAATTTCTGCGTAGTCTCGCACCCGACGAAGCAATCGGTTCGCTATACGCGGCGTACCGCGTGCGCGCCGTGCTATTTCCATTGCACCTTCCGCATCTATTTCTACACCAAGTAAACCTGCAGATCGCGACACTATTCGCGCAAGATCATCAGCCTTATAAAACTCTAGTCGCTGCACAATACCAAAGCGATCTCGCAAGGGTGATGTCAGTAAACCTGCACGAGTCGTCGCACCAATTAATGTAAAAGGCTTTAGATCTAGCTTTATAGATCTAGCAGCGGGCCCTTCACCGATCATAATATCAAGCTGAAAATCTTCTAGCGCGGGATACAGCACTTCTTCAACCACTGAACTGAGCCGGTGTATCTCATCAATAAACAACACGTCGTTTTTTTCAAGGCTCGTAAGCAACGCTGCAAGATCACCTGCGCGCTCTATAACAGGGCCAGAAGTATGGCGAATATTGACATCAAGCTCATTGGCAACAATATTAGCAAGTGTAGTTTTACCTAACCCCGGTGGCCCAAAGACCAAAAGATGATCTAAGGCTTCGGAACGCGCACGGGCGGCACCGATAAAAATTTCCATTTGCTCAGTAACAGCAGGCTGGCCACGATAATCAGCAAGCGTCTGCGGACGCATGGCACGTTCTTGCGCATCGTCAATTTGCGGGTCACCAGTGAGTATGCGATCGTCTGTCACGGCGCTATTGCCTTAAGTGCTTCACGGATGATTTCCTCAACGGTCTCACCACTTGCAGACTTAACCATCTTTTGTGCATCACTATTTTTAAACCCAAGAGACTCTAGTGCCTCAATAGCTTGCCCCTTGCTGCTACTGGTTGGCGCACCAGAGGATCCCGTACCCGACGATGAGCCTGTATCGCCAGGTAATTTAGCGACCCGGTCTTTCATTTCAACGATTAATCTTTCAGCGGTCTTTTTACCAATACCCGGCAAGCGTGTCAGGGCTGCGACATCACCATCTGAAATGATCACGCTAAATTCATCAGCGCTTATACCTGAAAGAATAGTGATGGCCATTTTCGCACCCACTCCACTTACTTTAATCAGTTCTCGAAACATTGCACGCTGTGCTATGGATGAAAACCCAAACAATAAGTGGGCATCGTCACGAACAACCAGATGGGTAAATACCACTACGGGTTTACCGGGTGGTGGAAGATCGTAGAACACCGTTAACGGCGCTTCGATCTCATAACCAACACCGTTGCAATCAACCATCATATGCGGTGGCTGACTATAAATTAAGTTACCTGCGATACGACCAATCATGGAATACTCATCCAACGTTTAGCGCGGCGCTTGCCGCCTGTAGTACGGGTCGATGCAGCGCCACCTGCGGCACCACTCAATTGTGCAGCCAAGCCTGAGGTATGGGCATGGCAAATCGCTATTGCTAATCCGTCTGCAGCATCTGGCTTAGGTAATTTTTCAAGACTTAAAAGCAAACGTATCATTTCTTGCATTTGGCTTTTATCAGCCGACCCATAACCCACTGCGGCTTGCTTGATTGCCTTTGGTGCATATTCCGCCACCGGCAGATCACGTTGCACAGCAGCACAAATTGCAGCACCGCGCGCCTGCCCAAGCTTAAGGGCCGACATTACATTTTTACTGACAAACACAGATTCAATAGCCACCTCTGTCGGCTGCCATTGTTCTATAACATCAGTAATTGATTTAAGAATGTAGCCAAGTTTTTCAGGCAGATTATCACCCAGCACTTTAATACTGCCATTAGCTACATGAAAATCACGCACGCCATCAGAATCTATTACACCGTAGCCCGTTACCACTGAGCCCGGATCTATGCCAAGGATTCGTCTCACTTAATCTATTGCAACCAAAGTAGTGAGATACACATGCTGATCAGAGAAAGTTGGATCAGCCTTGCTCGTACGCTTCAGGCGGTATGTCACCGTTGTTATAAACATTTTGTACATCGTCAAGTTCCTCGATTACATCAAGCAGCTTGAGGAGCTTGCCGCCCTGTTCTGCGTCTAGGGTGATTTCGTTATCAGCGCGCATGGTGACTTCAGCCATTTCAGGTTCAAAGCCCGCTGCGATCATCGCTTCTTTTACATCAACAAACGTCTCTTCGGTGGTAAACACTTCAGTTGAGCCGTCATCACTGGTAGCAACATCCTCAGCGCCTGCCTCAAGGGCGGCTTCCATGAGCTTGTCCTCGTCAACTTCGGCGCTGTAAGACAGTATACCGAGTTTCTTAAACATGTAGGCGACCGAACCATCAGCGCCCATGTTGCCACCGTATTTAGTGAATGCGTGGCGCACTTCAGCAACAGTACGGTTACGATTATCCGTCATGGTCTCAACCATAATCGCAACACCACCTGTGCCGTAACCTTCATAGGTGATCTCATCGTAGCGGACATCGTCTAGTTCGCCCGCACCCTTTTTGACTGCGCGTTCAATGGTGTCTTTGGGCATATTGCCGCCCAGTGCTTTATCGATGGCCAACCGTAATCGTGGATTAGCATCGGTATCAGAACCGCCCATTCTTGAGGCAACCGTGATTTCCCTGATCAACCGGGTAAAGAGCTTGCCTCGCTTATTGTCCTGGGCCTTTTTGCGATGCTGAATATTCGCCCACTTACTGTGTCCCGCCATTTGCCTTTCTCTCTCGGTCGCGCAGCGACCTCAACTATGCTTTTTCTTATTTTAACGGGCGCACGCACTTTTATAAAGGCGGCCAACCATTACCCATCACCTAGAATTGACCGTTCAGTACAAACTGTTCGATCGCTGCTCTATTGGTGGTTGATGTTACGCGCGCTAAGGCATCAGAATAACTCAGCCAAACGTATTCTGTGTGTTCTTCTGCGCACAGTTGCACCTCGGTGCGCGCGGGCAACGGACAAAGGAACACATATTCTTTATTGCGGGTCACACCGGGCGCGAAGCGACTTTGCCATTGGGGGGCAATATCAAAATTGACGTGATGATCACAATCATGCAGCTCTATCCCGCTGATACCGGTCTCTTCTAAGAGCTCACGGTAGGCGGCATCCGTGGGGACTTCACCGGCCTCTAATGAGCCGGTGACAGATTGCCAAAATTCAAAATCTGCGTTGCGTTTTAGCAGCAATACTTCCGTTGGTGTGTAGATCACCACCAACACTGATTCTGGTCTGCGCAACATCGTTTTGATTTTTAGCTTTCGGCTTTATTACTTTCCGCCTTATTGCTTCCCTCGGCAGGCTTCTCAGCCACCTTACGGGCACGCAAATTCAACTCTCGCATTTGCCGCTCAGACACTTTGCCCGGCGCGTTAGTTAACGGACAACTAGCACTTTGCGTTTTAGGGAATGCCATAACATCACGAATAGAATCAGCACCTGCCATAAGCATCACAACACGATCAATACCGAAAGCAAGACCGCCATGTGGTGGTGCACCGTAACGCAATGCGTTAAGCAGGAATCCGAATTTATCTTCAGCTTCCTCCGGGCCTATACCCAACAGCTCAAGCACTGCCTGCTGCATGCTGTTATCGTGAATACGAATAGAACCACCGCCTACTTCGCTACCATTTAATACCATGTCGTAGGCACGTGAAAGCGCCGAGCCAGGCTCCGAACGCAGTTGCTCTGGATCATTACTTGAAGGCGCTGTAAACGGGTGATGCAATGCCGACCAACGTTTCTCACGCTCATCCCATTCAAACATAGGGAAGTCAACCACCCACAGCGGACGCCAACCTTCCGCTACCAGGTTTTGATCGTGACCAATCTTTATGCGCAACGCACCAAGTGAGTCATTCACCACAGATGCCTTACCAGCACCAAAGAAAATAAGATCTCCGGTTTCAGCACCAGTGGCTTTAATGATTGCCGCTAGAGATTCATCGTCTATGTTTTTAACAATCGGTGACTGCAATCCATCACGGCCAGCAGCAATATCGTTACACTTAATGTAGGCCAAACCTTTAGCGCCATAACGACGAACATACTCGTCGTATTGATCAATAACCTTACGGGTAAGCTTACAACCGTCTTTAACGCAGATGGCAGCAACACGCCCTTGTGGATCAGAGGCTGGCCCCGAAAACACTTTGAAATCTACGTTTTTCAATAAATCTGAAAGCTCTATTAGCTCAAGATCTATCCGAAGATCTGGCTTATCAGAACCATAACGCATCATGGCGTCTGCATAGGTCATGGTTGGAAAGGTATCGTCAAGCTCTACATTCAATACACTTTTGAATAACTCTCTTATCATGCGCTCCATGGTGCCCATGACGTCTTTCTCTTCGACAAAGCTCATTTCAATATCTAGCTGTGAGAATTCCGGCTGACGATCTGCACGCAGATCTTCATCACGGAAACACCGCGCAAATTGATAGTAGCGATCAATACCGCTCATCATCAAAATTTGCTTAAACAACTGCGGCGATTGCGGCAGTGCAAAAAATTCACCCTGATGCGTACGACTGGGCACCAGGTAGTCACGCGCACCTTCAGGAGTCGCACGGGTCAAAATGGGGGTTTCTACATCAAGAAAACCTTCGGCATCTAAAAAGCTTCGCAGATTTGCAGTCACCGCCGAACGCAGGCGCATGCGCTCTTGCATTTGCGGTCGGCGCAAATCAATGTAGCGGTAGCGCATACGGGTCTCTTCTTGTACATCGGAGTCGTCCAACTGAAACGGTGGTGTTTCAGCAGCGTTCAACACCACGAGATCTTTGGCCAATACTTCGATTTGGCCTGTCGGCATATCATCGTTGACAGTACCTGCCGGGCGCGCTCGCACACGGCCGGTAATTTTAAGTACGAACTCGTTTCGCACTTGCTCAGCAATCGAGAATATTTCTGCCGTATCAGGGTCAATAACGACTTGAATCAAGCCTTCACGATCACGCAAATCAATGAAGATCACACCCCCGTGATCACGACGGCGATGTACCCAGCCGCAAAGAGTAACTTCCTGATCGATAAACCCGGCATCGACGACGCCGCAGTAGTGAGATCGCATTAACTGGATTCCAGAGTTAAGAGTTAGTTTGAATAAATGTTCGATGGTGCGAGGCGTTAATTTCGCACAGCCTTGTATTATCGCTTAAATTCGATTCGTTGCATAAGCGTTTTTACTTTAATCCGGATAACTTTGACCCGTGCTGCCCACAGCCGCCCCAATCCTGATTGCAACAACTCTATAAAATCAGCTGGGTTAACATCCGCACCGGCATAGATAGTCTAAGCTTAGCCTATCCAAAATATTATTCACCGGAGACCCCATGAAATACGATTTGTACGGAATCGGCAACGCCCTTGTCGATATGGAATACCAGCTTTCAGACAAGAAACTGGCCGAATTGGGTGTCGACAAAGGACTCATGACCCTTATAGAAGAAGATCGACACCACGAGCTAGTCGAGCAACTGAGCGACCATGACCACAAAAAAGCCTCTGGTGGATCAGCAGCCAACACCGTTATCGCCCTTGCCCAGCTGGGTGGAAAAAGCTACTACAGTTGCAAGGTATCCAGCGATGATTTTGGCGATTTCTACCTAAAAGACATGGCAGACTGTGGCGTTGACACCAATCTGGATGGTCAATCCAGAGTCGACGGCGTGACCGGCAAGTGCATTGTGATGGTCACCCCGGATGCCGATCGAACCATGAATACCTACCTGGGTGTGACCGTAGGCATAGATGAAGACGCCGTATCAGCCGACGCCATCACTAACTCAAAATATGTCTACATGGAAGGTTACCTGGTGGCATCTCCTACCGGTAAAGCGGCAGCCATCAAAGCCGCCAGCATTGCCCAGCAGGCAAATGTACCCACCGTATTGACCCTATCTGACCCCAATATGGTCGAATTCTTCGGTGATGGATTAATGGAAATGGCCGGCGACAATCTGGATTTGCTGTTCTGCAACGACGCAGAAGCCGCGATGATGACCAAAACCGACAACGTAGAGCAAGCCGCAGAAGCCCTGAAAAAAATCGCCAGACAATTTGCGATTACTGTGGGCGCTGATGGCTCGCTTATCTACGACGGTGAAAAGATGCACAGAATTCCAGCACCAACGGTAGACGTAATCGACACCAACGGCGCCGGTGACATGTACGCAGGTGCATTCCTATACGGCCTAACGCACAACATGAGCTTTGCGGAATCCGCACAGCTAGCAAGCAACGCCGCATCAAAAATAGTCACCCACTTCGGCCCAAGGCTCCCAGCAGAGCAAACCCGCGCCCTACTTGGCTAGGCAGCAAGTAAGCATAAAAACCCTCGCTGTATCCGGTGGTGCCGTCCGGCACCACCGACGCCCCATTGCAAGCTCCCCCAAAAGATATCGCGCAGGCCTAATGTTAGTGGCGCTATCTTTTTAAAACACGATGAAAATTAAACTTCACGGTTCCAAAGTCCCTCGCTAACGCTAGCGGGCTTCCTACGAGCGCCAAGCATGCAACGCTCGTCAGCCGTCCCGCAGGACAAGCCAATACCACAGCCGCCGGCAGGCATACCAAGCACACCAGCCGTCCGCAGGACAAGCCAAACCACCAGCGCCTGCAAAGTAAGAAACAATAGACTACAAAGCCAAAGCCTTGACACAGTTCGCACTAACTCGTAAACCCCCACTAAGATCAGCCGTTACCGGCATGTAGACCTAACTCTTTTTTTGGCAGCGCACAGCGATTCGACTCTATACTTCGAAGATACCCAGACTAATGTCTGATCTTGATCGCCCGCCGTTCGCCGCCAGTCACAGCAATTGCTGGAGTATGATGTATGGCAGCCAATAGCTCCCACTCAGAGCACCTTGAAATGCCCAACGACGAGCAATCACAGTTGACCACGAACTATCTGGCCAAGCAGTCAGAGCTCGTGCGAAGTTACTATGCGCGCGTACCGTATGAAGATATCGCCAACCGCAGCTTAGCTGAATTAAAAGCGGCAGCGATGTCACACTGGAATATGGCTGGCAAACGTCAAGAAGACGAATGCTTGATTCGCATTTACAACCCCACCATCAAGAAACATGGTTGGGAGTCTAGTAACACTGTTATAGAAATAACCACGACCGACAAACCATTTTTGGTGCGCTCTGTATCATTGGTTATTACCACACTTGGTTTTGGCATTAATGAATTCATTCACCCGATATTCTCAGTAAACCGAAAGAAAAATGGCAAACTCGAAGGTTTAGTCAGTGATACTCATAAAGGCGCAATCACTGAATCATTTATGCAATTGCATATCGACCGCCACTTTGATGAAAGCTCGTTTGAGCAGCTTAAGCAAGCCATAACCGATACCATCGAAAACGTTAACCTGGTTTGCGATGACTGGGAGCCAATGAAAGACGCCTGCGCTAAAGCCGCAGCCAACTTAAAAGCCATTGACACTAATAGTTTTGAGATCGCAGAATCTACAGACTTTATTGAGTGGTTACAACGATACTACTTTACGTTCACAGGCTACTGCGAAGTAAAAACCAGTGGCAAAAAAATGAGTGCTACAGACTCCTACGGAGTCTTCAGAGTAAATTCACCGCTAGAAAAGTTAGAGACATACATTCCCAAAGCAGAACTACAAAGCACCAAAGGTGAAGTACTCACCATCACAAAGTCAGCTACTAAAGCACCGCTCATGCGATCTGTGCCAATGGACATGATCACGTTCATGAAAGTAGACAGTAAAGGCAAAGAGTGCGGGCGCTGCGTTATAGCAGGATTTTTTACTTCACGTGCAGCCGCTGCAGACCTTGATAGCATCCCACTGTTACGCCATAAATCGCTAAACGTTATTAGCAAAGCGAATATCAACCCCGGTGCGCACGACGGCAAGCTACTACTAAGCACTCTTGAAAGCTTGCCAAAAGATGTTCTTCTACAAGCAGACGATGATTCAATCCACGATATGTGTCGTGGCATTATAAATCTTGAACACCATCCGAAGGTAAAAATATTTGGCCTGCAAGGAAGATTCAAACGCTTTACTACTTGCTTTGTCTATGTACCAAGAGACCTATACTCACGTGAACTGCGCGTCCGTATTCAAGAAATTCTACAAGGGCAGCTTGATGCCGATGACATAGAGTTTGACGCGTCTTTCTCATCTGAAAATGCACTCGCTAGAATGCATTTCTTTTTAAGGACCTCCAACCCTTCAAAATCTGATGCAGACTTTGCAGCCATTGAGCAACTGATTGTAGATGTAGCGCAAAACTGGGACGAAAACCTTAGAGAATCGCTCTTTAATACGTTAGGTGAAGAACAAGGCAGTGAAATTGCCATCAACCTATTGCGCAGTATACCAAGCGGCTATAAAGACAATCACGACCCAGCCACTGCCACACGTGACTTAACGTTACTGCAGAAGTGTCAAACAGATGAACTAGAAGTATTGCTGTATCGCGCAGACGGGCAGCCTGAAAATGAGGTGTGCTTTAATATTTATCATACAGACACTGAAGTCCCACTTTCAAAGACTATACATATTCTTGAAAACATGGGCTTGCAAGTCGACAGTGAAGACCCTTTCACGCTAAATACCGACTCAAGCCAACTTCACATAAGAGAGTTCAGCCTAAAAAGAGCTGACGGCAAAGCTATTCCGGTTGATCACATCGCTGAAGATTTTCGCAATGCATTCTTAAAGGTTTGGAACGGCGAAATAGAAGACGATGGCATGAACCAATTGGTCATGGCCGCAGGGCTAGATTGGCGTCAAACGACTATTATGCGCAGCTACGCCAAGTACTTATTACAGATAAAAGTACCTTACTCTTTTGAATACATTATTAACTGCTTAATAAACAATGCAGAACTGACTAAAAATATCGCGACGCAATTTGAAACCAAGTTCAACCCGGCTCTTAAAAACAATAAAACCAAATCACTACGCAATGAGTTTTCCAGCCTGCTTGATGCAGTGGTTAGCCTGGATGAGGATCGCATCCTAAGAACGTATCAAAACGCTATCAACGCGACTATCCGCACCAACTACTACAAAACAGATGAGCACGGCCAGTCGCGTACTTACCTTTCATTAAAACTGCTACCCGCAAAAATTGAAGGCATGCCACTGCCCTGCCCGGCATTCGAAATATTCGTTTGCTCACCGCGCTTTGAGGCAACCCACTTAAGAGGTGGCAAGGTCGCTCGTGGTGGCTTGCGCTGGTCAGACCGTCGTGAAGACTTTCGCACCGAAGTATTGGGCCTAATGAAAGCACAAATGGTCAAGAACTCAGTGATTGTACCAGTAGGTTCAAAAGGTGGCTTTGTCGTTAAACAACCTCCGTTAGGCGGCAGTCGCGATGAGCTAATGGCAGAAGTGATCGCTTGTTACCAAAACTTCTTGCGTGGCCTACTTGATATAACGGACAACTATATTGATGGTGAAGTCGTTAGACCCACTGATGTAAAGTGCCACGACGAACAAGATCCATACCTGGTGGTTGCCGCTGATAAAGGCACTGCCACATTCTCAGATATAGCCAACGGAATATCAGAAGAGTACGGCTTTTGGCTCGGTGATGCATTCGCCTCTGGTGGCTCCGTAGGTTACGACCACAAAGGCATGGGTATTACCGCCAAGGGCGCCTGGGAATCAGTTAAACGACACTTCCGTGAGTATGACCACGACACCCAACAAGAAGAATTTACCGTGATCGGGATCGGCGACATGGGCGGCGATGTATTTGGTAACGGAATGTTGTTGTCAGACAAGATCAAACTGCTGGCAGCTTTTAACCACATGCATATATTTCTTGACCCAACCCCTGACGCGGCCAAAAGCTTTGCCGAACGAGAACGTTTGTTTAATATGGAACGCTCTACCTGGGAAGACTACAATGCATCACTTATTTCCGAAGGCGGTGGTATTTTTTCACGTTCATCAAAGTCTATTACCTTGACCCCTGAAGTACAGGCACTGATTTCAAGCAAGACTAAAACAATGGCGCCCAATGATCTAATCCATGCCTTGCTTAAAGCGAAGGTAGATCTACTATGGAACGGAGGCATTGGCACCTACATTAAAGCATCAAGTGAAACCCATGCAGACGCACAAGATAAAACCAACGATCCACTCAGAGTTGATGCCGGCGCGCTACGCTGCCGTGCAGTAGGTGAAGGTGGTAACCTCGGTTGTACACAACTTGGCAGAATAGAATTTGCCGCTAATGGCGGTAAAATTTATACCGATGCAATTGATAACTCCGCAGGCGTTGATTGCTCTGACCACGAGGTCAACATAAAAATATTGGTAGACAGCTTAGTCAATAGCAAAAAACTACCGGCCAAGAAACGCTCGGCCCTACTTGCCAGTATGACAGACAATGTATCAGAGCTAGTGCTTCGCGATAACTACCAACAAACGCAATGCATAAGCTTAATGCTAGCCGAGGCGCCAAAATCTCTAGGGGAACACGGCCGTTTCATGAGTGCGCTTGAAGCCGAAGACAAGCTCAACCGCGAGATCGAATTTCTTCCCAACAAAGAAGAGATAAACGAACGCGCTCAAAAGGGCCTGGGCTTAACTGCACCTGAAATCGCAGTACTGGTGGCCTATAGTAAAATGGATATTTATGAGCGCCTACTGGATTCACCATTCGCGACCGATAGTTACCACAACCATGAACTGCTGGCCTATTTTCCACCACAGCTTTCAGAAAAATACCCAGACGCTATTTTGTCACATCAACTACGTGATGAAATTATAGCTACACAAGTGACCAACAGTTTTGTTAACCGACTTGGCCCCACATATTTGCGCCGCCTACGAGACGAGCTAGGCGCACAAACAAGTGAAATATTGACCGCATTTGTTGCGGTAAGGCATATGTTTAACTTACGCGACCTATGGAGCGAAATAGAAAGCCTGGACAATCAACTTACTAACGCGGCACAAACTGAAATGCTATTGATGGTACGTGGCTGGGTTGAGCGCAGCGTTCACTGGCTTGTCAAGAATCGGCGCTATCAGAACGGTGTGCAAGATATCATTGACCACTTCGGTGAAGGCATTAATGATCTTAAGGCACTTATTCCAGAATCACTGGCAAAACCGAATCAAACCAGCTACAACGCCCGCTGCAAATATTTTCGAAAGTCAGGCGCCAATGAAGAGCTTGCTGAAAAAGTTGCCGCAGTAGTACCGCTTTCATCAACCTTCGATATCATTGATATCGCTAAAACCTCTAGCTCTGACCTAACGCTTATCACCAGCTTGTATTTTCACTTAGGCGATTTTCTAAAACTGCAATGGCTGCGTGATCAGATCGGGTTACTTGATGTTGAAAGCCACTGGCACATCCTAGCCAAGTCTGCACTACGATCAGATATTCACTACAGACAACGTCATTTATGCGCTGAAATATTAGAAACCAGTGATATCAAAAAGCTTAAAACACCGGATGCGATTGTTAAGTCATGGGCTGCTGATTCAGATGAAAGACTATCAATCTACCGGCAACGATTAAAAGAGATTATGGCCAGCAGTCAGATCGACTACGCTATGTTATCGCTTGCAATCAATGAAGTGCAAAAGCTACTTAACGCTGACCGACCGCTAGCAGGCAGTGACTAGCCCGACAGAATGTAGCTTAGTAAAAACAAGCTATGGAAAAACAAGCTTGGAAACCAAGTTATGAATAACGCTGCTGTTATGCAATGGGTATAACGGCAGCGATTATAGCCTAAGTTAACATTTTCCCAACTACCACTGTTAACTAAGCAGTATTTCTTAGTTGCGATACTGACACAAGCTCTACTTCAACCGCCTGCAAACCCTTTTCACTTTTCACTTGAGTGTAGAGCACAGATTGCCCCTCTCTCAGATTTTTAAAGCCCTCCATTAAGATGGAACGATAGTGAACCAACACATCTTCGTGATCTTCATTAATAATGAAACCATAGCCTTTCGCTGTATCAAACCACTTCACTGTACCCGCAGACTTACTCATTACTAACAACCTCTGTAAAACTATTATTGACAGTATCCTGGTTTTAACACTCACAAAAATACTGCCAACTGCTGCTTAGACAACAAAAAGGAATTAGTGCTACCAATCGCATAACCCGATCACATACCCGACCTACTACACCATTATTTGTTTTAACACCAGGCGTATGTTATCCGGAAGCTGCACAGGCCTGTGCGTATCCGCATCAACATACACATGAATAAAATGTCCACTCGCCGATGCCTGTGTTTCATCGTTTTTAAAAATACCAACCTTATACCGCACACTACTATTACCTATTCTCTCAACAGCCACCGCAGCCGTAATCTGATCCGGAAATGCTACTGGCCGAAAATAATTACAGTGGGTTTCTACCACCAACCCAACCGTGTGACCTTTGCTAAAATCGAGTACGCCTCGATCAATCAAGAAACCGTTAACGGCAGTGTCGAACCACGAGTAATACACCACGTTATTCACATGGCCGTAGACATCATTGTCTCGCCAGCGCGTAGTGATGATCTGTCGATAGGGGTACTCATCAAGTGACGGAATTACCGGCCGGGTGTTGGAGTTCATATTATTCCCCAGGCAGCCTGACACTGCCCTTTAGTTGGCTCATTGTTCAGATTCATTTTTACAGCAACTGCTAGAGACTTTTGCAGTACTCTCTGTGAATACATGCTGCTTAACAATCAAGTAAAAGCAAAAACCCGTGGAATGCATTATCCTTTCTCTATGATAAACGCAATTACCGAAGCGCTATCCCGCTTAAGCGCCATCCATTACCTTGTTATCGTTATTAATCTGTTACTAATGGTGATGGCCAAGCCGATCATCCTTAAAACGAGCGGCAAGAAAACCGAGCGCCAAATTGATTTTGGTGTCAATTTGCTGCGCGTGCTGAATTTGGCGATCCTCACAGCGGTCTGCTACAACGCCATTTACTCTGGCCCCACAGACGGGCAAGAGGGCCAGGGCTTCGCGATCAGGTTAATTTCTATCTTAGTAGTGATGTATCTGGCCTATCTGGCAGCCAATGTCGCTAGTTACGTTATGCGCAAACGCTACGGCAAATCAACCAAGAACGCCGATGGCAATCAGATCTCCGATACTTACCACTCTCGTATACTGACGCTGGTGGTCAGCACCTTTATCGGTATTGTTGCACTTATTACTGTTATTAGAATCGCAGGCTTCAGCAGCTTATTAGAAGCCGGGGGTGTGATCGGCTTTATTGGCGTTTTTTTAGCCCTGACACAACAAGCATGGGCGCCGGATATTATCAGCGGCCTGGTACTTCTTAACAGTGACATGGTAAGCGAAGGCGATCTAATCGAGCTGGGCGAACCGGTCGTTCTTACCCGCGTATTCAAAACCAAAATCTTCCACACCGTGCTAATTGATGTAGTAAACAACCATCGCATTATGGTCAGCAATTCCAAACTCAGAGGCCAAACTATTCATAGTTTGTCAAAATTTGCATCAGCGCGTGGCCTACGCGAAAAGCTCTCTTTCAAGATCGGATACGATACCGACTCTGACAAAGTCAAAGCCATGTTTATCGAAGCCTTCGAGGAAGTGATCAATGAAGGCGACAAAAAAATCGATAACAGTCATCCGCTAGAGATAAGAGTACTTGAAACGGGCGATCATGCAGTGGAATGGGGAATATTTTATTATATAAAAGATGTCCAGGAGATTATTGCTGTACGCCAACGCTTAATGGAATCAATTTTGGATACCTCTGTTGAACATGGCATCTCGCTCTCTACGCCTAACACGCACGTGGTAACCAATCTTACCGAAGCACCTCCCGCTCTCACTTGAGTGCCCCGGGAAACTAAGGCCAATGAACAGTATTTCTTCAGACAACAATAGTGGTCGTACCTGCCCGCTGGATTATCGCTACAAACCACAAGATCTTGCAGCAGCTTCCATAGACACAACAGATACTTTATATATAGTGGGAGGCTTATATGGCAATCCGCTTGCGCTTAAGGCACTCGATCAACTACTTACAACAGAGCTCACGGAAAACCCGCGCTGCATTTTTAATGGCGACTTCAACTGGTTCAACCATACCGATCAATATTTTTTATCGATAAATGAATACGCGCTGCAACATGACTGCTTACGTGGCAATGTAGAAACCGAACTAGCCAGACGCCCTTTTGCTGGCGGCTGCGGTTGTGGTTACCCGGACACCGTTGCCGATAGCGTGGTCAATTGGTCAAACCTTATTATTGCCACCCTTAATGCCAGCGCAAGCGAACACCCACAACTTCAAGCTCGCTTAGAAGCATTGCCTATAACAAAAAGATACCAAGTCGGTAACGCAAAGGTGCAAGTAGTACACGGTGATTGCCAGTCCTTGGCCGGTTGGTCGCTTGCGCGAGAAAACCTGATAGATCCACAAACCAATACTATTGCCGACATAAGCGCCTGCAACGCAGACATTATTGCCTGCACCCACACGTGCGAACCGATCGCGACTACCCTGAGCAGCGCTATCACCGGTGCCACGCAGGATATTGCAGTGATCAACAATGGCGCGGCTGGTATGCCGAACTTTTCCCATGAACCATTCGGCCTGATCACTCGTATCGGTATCACACCCAGCCCTCACGAAACCCTCTACGGCACAAAACTAGACTCGGTTTATGTTGAAGCGTTACCACTGCGTTACGACCAAAAGGCCTTCCTGGATTGGTTCCTTGCGCTTTGGCCTGCGGGCACTGCGGCCCATGAATCTTATTTTCAGCGCCTGTCAGAAGGCCCTAAAACTACCGTAGCAGACTCACGAGGCACAGGCTTTACCTAAAAACCCATTGTGTAAAGGCGTTTCCGGTCCTGAAAACGGCACCTCACAAGCAAAAGAATAACAACTCGACCACCATCGCTAAAGTGAACAATTTTTTTACTCCATTCAATTACCCTTCAGGCAGCAAATGATAAGATACAGGCCTGTGTCGGAAGCTTCCGACTTGCTGTCTTTTGGAGAATACCGAATGAAAAAACTATTATCGGGCGCGCTAATCAGTGCGGCAATATTTTCACCCTCACTTTTTTCCGCCGATGAAGTAAAAATCGGATTCGTAACCACCCTGACCACTGGTGGGGCTTCTATTGGCCAAGACCAGGAAAAGGCCGTTAACCTGGCGCTTAAACACATCGAAAGCACCATGGGTGGCAAACAAGTTAAGCTCATCATGGCAGATGATGGCTTTAAACCTGAAGTCGGCAAGCAAGCCACCGACAAACTGGTTAAGCAAGACAACGTCGATTTTGTAGCGGGGTATATCTGGTCACACGTACTGCTGGCTTCACGCAAGTCTGTGCTCGACGCCGACAAATTTCTAATTACCGCCAACGCTGGACCTTCACCGGTAGCCGGCAAGTTATGCCATAAGAACTTTTTCTCAACATCTTGGCAAAACGACCAAACCCCCATGGCAATGGGTGAAACCCTCAACCAACAAGGCGTTAAATCTTTATACGTTATGGCCCCGAACTACGCTGCCGGTAAAGATATGGTCGCAGGCGTTGAACGTACCTTTAACGGCGAGATCGTCGGCAAAGACATGACCAAGTGGGGCAAAGATGCACAACTGGATTTCTCAGCGGAACTGGCTAAAGCCAAAGCTTCTGGCGCTGAAGGCATTTTTGTCTTCTACCCTGGTAAAGCGGGCCCGGCATTTATCAAGCAGTACCAACAAGCGGGCTTGCGAGACGTACTACCGCTCTACACCGTATTCACAGTTGATTCCCTATCACTTCCAAAACTACAAGCGGGTGGCATGGAAGGCGTACTGGGTTCCGTCAGCACGCAACACTGGGGCCCTGACCTTGATAACGAAACCAATAAAAGGTTTGTTGCAGACTTCAGAGAAGAATACGGTTCGTATCCTTCGTTTTATGCAGCACAAGCCTATGACTCAATCATGTTGATAAAATCGGGGGTTGATGCGGTCAACGGAGATTTAAGCGATAAAGACGGCATACGAGCCGCTATGAAAAAAGCCAGCTTTGACTCGGTACGTGGTGAGTTCACCTACGGCAACAATAATATGCCGATCCAGGATTTCTACAGCCGCACAGTGGTTGAAGATGCCGATGGCAACTGGACTACCCGCATCGATAAAGTCGTGTTAGAAGATCATCAGGACGTATACGCTGCAGAGTGTAGCCTGTAAGCAAACCCAAATGGTAGGGAGCAGCCAGGCTCCCTACTTCACAAGAATTGTCATCAAACACAACCACTAATCGCAGCACAACAATTGTAACTAAGCAATTGCCACATCGGCGCAAGCACCAGCTGCCCGCAATACTGTAAACTAGCGGCTTCTGCACAACACACTTAGCTATGGAAGCTTCACTACTCTTTATTCAGTTACTCAATGGCTTGCAACTCGGCATCTTGCTGTTTCTGCTATCCGCCGGACTCACACTGACTTTCGGCATCATGGACTTCGTGAATCTCGCCCACGGATCGCTCTATATGTTAGGTGCTTTTATATGTGCATCACTAACACAACTCACCGGCTCTTTTGTAATAGCAGCCCTACTTGCCTTACCACTGACCGCTCTGTGTGGCTTACTGATTGAGCTAGTGGTCATCAGGCAACTGTATGCACGCAACCATCTTGATCATGTGCTCGCAACCTTTGGGCTTATTCTCTGCCTTGATACATTAGCGGAAATAATATGGGGCCCGGCCGGCATTGCTATCGCTCTACCAGAGCTACTTAACGGTCAACTCGAAATTTTCCCGGGTGTGGTGGTACCGATATTCAGGTTATTAGTTATTGCGATAGGCTTGCTGGCAGCAGCTGGCTTATACCTTGTAGTAAACCACACAAGACTCGGCATGCTGATACGCGCAGGTGCTTCTAATCGCACTATGGTAAGCACACTGGGTGTTGATATAAAAACGTTGTTCAGCGGTGTGTTTGCCATGGGTGCGGCACTGGCAGGCCTTGCTGGCCTTTTGGTAGCCCCGATTGCTGAAGCATCAATTGGCATGGGCAATGAAATTATTATTACCACTTTTGTCGTGATTGTGATCGGTGGCATAGGTTCAATGAAAGGCGCTTTTATAGCTGCACTTCTTATAGGCCTTATAGATACGCTTGGCAGATCATACCTTGACGATCTTTTTAAATTAATGATGTCAAACGATGCCGCTGAAACCGCAGCGCCTGCTATTTCTGCCATGCTTATCTACTTAATGATGGCACTCATACTGGCCGTCAGACCACAAGGCCTGTTCCCTGCGAGTAGTCGCTAACGCCATGAACCCAGCCGTTAACCCTAAGCGCTTAATCCATCGCGCATCATTTTGGATCAACGCACTACTTCTGCTGCTATTGGCTATCGTACCGCCAGTGTTGTTTATCACAGGGCAACCCTATTGGTTAGATATTTTCACTCGACTTGTGATTCTCGCACTTGCCGCCACCGCGTTAAATCTAATACTCGGTTATGGCGGGCTGGTCTCTTTTGGTCACGCAGCATATTTGGGCTTAGGGGCTTATGCAGTCGGCATTCCTACCTACCATGCACTGTATGGCGGATGGGAGGCAATCGCTTCTTACAACGGCTTTCTACACGTGACAATAGCAGTATCAGTAAGCGCGTTATTCGCCCTACTTACCGGTGCTATTTCATTAAGAACTCGTGGCGTTAACTTTATAATGATCACCATGGCGTTCAGTCAAATGATTTTCTATGCATTTGTGGCATTGGAAAATTACGGCGGTGACGACGGCCTTACCATAGATGTACGCTCTGAATTCCCACTGATAAGCTTAGACAACCCCCTAACACTCTACGCGATAAGCTTTATTTCTTTATTACTCACTCTCGCGATAGTCTATAAGATCACCCGCTCACGCTTTGGTCTGGCACTACAGGGGGCACGCTCAAACGAAGAGCGCATGCGCTCGCTAGGTGTAGACTGCTATCGCTATCAATTAGTCGCCTTTGTAATCTCCGGCGCGCTTTGTGGCTATGCAGGCTTTTTACTTGGTAACCTGGATACTTTTATTTCACCAGAGATGATGGACTGGACGCGCTCCGGTGAGCTTATGTTTATGGTCATACTAGGTGGCGCTTCATTCTTGTGTGGGCCTATCTTTGGGGCCGCAGCCTTTATATTATTAGAGCAACTGCTGCGAGGCTTTACTATTCACTGGCATCTACCGTTTGGCATACTGTTAATATTATCGGTGTTATTTTTTCGTGGCGGTCTTTCCGGCGTTATCGATAAAGTGCGCTCAAAAGGTAGCAACTCATGAGTGCAGCTGCCAGCCACAAAACTATTCTTCAAACCACTAACTTATGCAAAAGCTTCGGCGGCGTATTAGCCACAGACCACGTTAACCTTGATGTAGCCAGCGGCGAAGTACATGCCTTAATAGGCCCTAATGGCGCTGGAAAAACAACATTAATTTCACAGCTTTCAGGCCTACTTAAACCCGACACCGGCAGTATAATATTTAAAGGTAAAAACGTAACCGGTAAACCCGCCCACCGCTTTGCAAGTGCCGGGCTTGCGCGTTCGTTTCAAATCACCTCATTGTTCGCCGACATGACGCTACTGCAAAACGTAGCCCTTGCCGTGCAAGCACACACCGGGCATTCGTTTCACTTCTGGCGCAATGCCACTACAGACAAACGCCTACTAGAACCCGCTTACCACTACTTACAAACCGTAGGACTTGCAAAGCACGCAGACAGCATAGCCTCGGCAGTTTCACACGGTGAACGCCGTCAGCTTGAAGTAGCCATGGCATTGGCAACCAATCCATCGCTATTATTACTTGATGAACCCATGGCAGGTATGGGTGCTGATGAAAGCAATTTAATGATAGAGATACTACAAAAACTAAGCGGCGAAAAAACCATACTGCTAATCGAACACGATATGGACGCCGTATTTACCTTAGCCAATCGAATCTCAGTATTAGTCTACGGCCGCATAATAGCCACCGGCAACAAAGAGCAAATTCAATCCGACCCCGCCGTAGCTGCCGCCTACCTGGGTGATACAAGCGATGCTTAACATTAGTAATCTAACTGCACACTATGGCAGCAGCCAAGCATTGTTCGGAATGTCACTGCATCTACAGGAAGGTGAAGTAGTCACCCTATTAGGCCGCAACGGCATGGGCAAAACCACCACACTGCACTCAATCATGGGCATCATGCCTTCACTAGGCGGCAAGGTCACCAGCGGCAAAATTAAATACAAACAAAAGACCATAAGCCACCAGGATTCATACAAAATTGCCCGACTAGGTCTAGCCCTGGTACCAGAAGGCAGACAAATATTCCCCAACCTAACCGTACGCGAAAACCTAATCGCCACTGCTGCCAACCGTCAAAAACACAAACACCTCTGGACCGAACAGCGCGTACTAGATCTATTCCCACCACTTGCGCTACGACTAACCGCCATGGGCAACCTACTCTCAGGCGGCGAACAACAAATGCTAGCCATAGGCCGCGCCCTAATGACCAACCCGGACCTACTCATTCTAGACGACGCCACCGAAGGCCTGGCCCCCCTAATACGCCAAGAAATCTGGCACTCAATAAGCGAACTAAAACAACAAGGCCTATCCATTTTATTAGTCGATAAAAACCTAAAAGACATCATGCGAATAGCCGACAAACACTACGTAGTAGAAAAAGGCAACGTAGTATGGAACGGCGACAGCACCCAACTA
>CALGKA010000126.1 GCA_937927895.1 uncultured Granulosicoccaceae bacterium
TTCAGATAGTTAGCATAATAAACGATGCCACCAAGATCAGTATCTTCATAAAACACACGAACCTGTAAGGAAAAAGGCTCCCGCCCCGGCAACGGACTATTCGATGGTTCATTCACAAGATTTTGACGCCAAACATGAGCCAACAAAGCTAACTTCCAGCCCACCAATGTTACTGCAAGTTAACAATCCCCCTCAGTTACCGTGCAGAATTATTCTTTTATCGCACCAAACCAAAACAGAGGGTTAACAAAAACCAAAAATTACAACCAATCACCAGTACGACTACGTAAACGCTCGTAGGCCTCCAATAGATGAAATTACTGAACACGCCCAGTAGCAAATTTATTAGTCGGATGAAGCATCAGGAATAAAAGAAAACGCGAGCAAGTAAATTTTCAGTTCACTCAAACCCAACAGAGCGTCGCGAACCTCAGCCCAACAATCTTCCGAGATCCCAAAAAGCCGACGTAAAGTGCCATCACTCACGAAGTGAATGCAGTTAAACGCGCTTTTTGTTGTTTTTTAAATCCTCTGGAGTGGGGTCAAAGCGCCAGGGACGGCGCTTTGAGCGCGGTGCACATGGATGTGCATACCGCGCGACCCTACTCCAGATGATTTCAAAAAATAGCGCAGCCACCCAAGGGCAATAAAGTAGCAAGAAGACTTTTTGCTTACTTTTTAGTCTTTTTAAAAAGTAAGGCCGCCGGCAGGGCATGCAACGTTCGTCAGCCGTCCGCAGGAGCAAGTCAAAACAACAAGCCTACCCGCAGGGCATGCCACTCACGTAGCCGCCAGCAGGCAAGTCAAAACGACAACCCGCCCGCAAGCAAAAAACCCTACACCTTAGCCCGCCGCTTACGGCCCCCAACCACTACCCCACACAAAGACAAAAACATAACCAACGGAAGCGAAGGATCAATCCGAGCCCCGGACCCAACAGTACAACCAAACCCATTACCATCAAGCCCGGTAAAAACGCCATCAACATCAACTGCCGTTGGCGTCACAACAACACCATCGTTATCAAGCAGATCGCTGATCCCATCTTCGTCGCTATCAAGCAATAACAACGGTGTTCCCGTTAACGCATCGTCAAATCCATCGCCATTAGCATCAACAAACTCATCAACGATTTGATCATTGTCGGTATCTACACCACCCGACTCCAATAGATCAGAGATGCCATCATTATCTGAATCAAGATCAATTCGATTTGGCAGTGAATCATCATCAGTGTCCAGATCCGCGAGTGGCACTCCACCCAATGAATCAGCTAATCCATCAGAGTTGCCATCTGAAAAGTTATCGATACGACCATCACCGTTGGTATCAACACCGCCCACCTCTACCAGATCAGGAATACCGTCGTTGTCAGAATCAAGATCAAGATAATCTGCTGTGCCATCTGCATCTGTATCTGCAGGTGTTAAAGGGGCCGCAGCAATATCATCTGCTAAGCCATCACCATTGGTGTCGGTGAAATTATCTACCTGACCATCGTTGTCTGTATCGACCCCACCAGCCTCAACAAGATCGGCAATGCCATCGTTATCGCTATCAAGGTCATAGGCATCGCCTAATCCATCACCATCGGAATCTAAAAAGCCTTCAAGGCTATCGAGCAACCCGTCGTTATCGCTATCAAGGTCAGCAAGGTTTGCAACACCATCTGAATCAGAATCGGTTATTTCACCACTTCCATTAACGTTTACTGTTTCACCGCCATCTAGAATACCGTCATTGTCGCCATCGGCTACTAACGGATCAGAACCGAGCTCGACTTCACGACCATCAGATAATCCGTCGCTATCCGTGTCTGGATTGCTGATGTCTGTACCTATTGTTATTTCATCAGCGTCGTTTAAGCCATCGCCATCCGAATCGCCATCAGTTGGGTCTTCGCCACCAGCAATCTCTTGACCATCGTTGATTCCATCACCATCAGTGTCGGGCAACAATGGGTCAGTGCTGTAGCGATCAACCTCTTCGCCATCTAACAAACCGTCTTTGTCGGTGTCTTCGCGAGTCGGATCGGTTAGCGTGTCAGTGACTTCTCGACCGTCTTGTAAACCATCATTATCGGTATCGGGCCACGTCGGGTCAGTGCCGTACATGTTTACTTCTTCACCGTCGTTTAAGCCATCGGAATCGGTATCGGGGTTTTTGGCATCCGAACCGTAAAGCGCTTCTTGTGCATCGGTTAGACCGTCGCCATCGGTATCGATGTCAACCGCGAAAACCGGGCCCGACAAAGCCATGCTGATGGCCAGCGCGAGTGCCGAGGCACGGATAGTATTATCAGGAAAACTCAACACAAAACTCATCTCTAAAACCCTCAGGACAGCTAATTTGCTGTGTGGCACCAAAACGGTGCGAAAGACCCCTAGATTAAGACGAGACACCCCACTCATGCCAACACTATTTGACCTCTTTTACTAAATATTTACCGCACTTAACAATGCACTGAATCATATCCGCTACAACTCGATTCCGTTTCCTTACAGACTCATTCCTATGGCTTCCATCAGTTCCGAGCATAGTTCTTGCATTTAATTATTTAACTATTTACATTTAACTTAATTGTTTAATATATTGACCGCTACATCCCTTATGAGCACTACACCTTCCAGTACAACTGCATTAAACGAACGCCGCCGATTGGCGGTCAAATTGCGGCTGGAAGGACGAAAATTAAAAGAAATCTCTGATTTAGTTGAACTGTCATCGCCAACCATCATAACCGCTCACAAGAAATTTCTAACAGGTGGCTGGGAAGCAGTCGATGTAAAGCCGCCCGGCAGGCCAACGGGTGACCGCGCCACCCCCAAGACCGTCACCGAAAACCTGCAACTTCTAGCCCGACAAATTCCAGCTGAACCGGCACCGTGGAACCTATCTCTACTCGCAGAAAAGGCCGCCGAGCAAGGCACCAAGGCGAGCATTCGCACCGCAGGCAAAATGGTAGATGATTGGAGCTTAGCCGGGGCCAATTTATACAAACTGTGCAAAACAGAGGGCCGACACATTGATTGGCTCAATACTATTTATAGAGAGATCAGTAGCGATGCAAAAAAACGCAACGCGTCAATCTACTGGGCCGCCCTTAATACAACCAGCAAGGCACAAAAATACGTTTATGCACACACTACCCGGGGCAAGTATCACTGGCTAGCGGGCGAATACTCAACCGACGTAGAAAGAATCATAGATTTCTTTGATCGCCTGGCTACAACCCCAGACAACCATTCTGCTACGAAATTTGCACAATCAAACCTTACGATTATTTGGCAAGGCATAGATCCACTCAAAAACCCACAGCTGAGTGACTGGTTGATGCAATCACCACACATTGAGTTTTTCCAGCACCCGGATCATTCGGCAACGATTGCGCGTGACACTGAATCATTAAAGCCCGCTAACACGGAACAAACCGGCGCTACTGATAACAACAAGCCAACAGCGGGCACAACAGTGCCGGCAGTTAAAGAATCAATACATAAATCGTTAGACTCCTCGAAGTCACACAAATCAACACGGAAATTAAACCCCATGTCACTCACCCACCTACAAAGGCTGGAAGCAGAAAGCATTCACATAATGCGTGAAGTCATTGCAGAAGCAGACAAACCAGTCATGCTTTATTCAATTGGAAAAGACAGTGCCGTTATGTTGCACTTAGCTCAAAAAGCCTTCTACCCAGCCAGACTTCCTTTTCCACTCTTACACGTTGATACTGGCTGGAAGTTTCAAGCAATGTATGAACACAGAGATAAGCTGGTTAAAGACCTTGGCGTCCAGCTTATCACTCATACCAATCCAGAGGGCATTGAAAGAGGCGTTAACCCTTTCACTCACGGCTCATCTCTACATACAGACATCATGAAAACCCACGGCTTGCGACAAGCGCTCGACATGCACGGCTTTGATGTCGCTTTTGGTGGCGCTCGACGCGACGAAGAAGCATCACGTGCGAAAGAAAGAGTGCTTTCTTTTCGGACAGAGCAACACCGATGGGATCCAAAAAACCAACGGCCCGAACTCTGGAACTTATACAACACCAAACTAAAGAAAGGCGAATCCATTCGAGCCTTCCCTTTGTCTAACTGGACCGAGCTTGATGTTTGGCAGTACATACACCAACAAAATATTCCGCTAGTACCGCTGTATTTCGCAGCAGAGCGCCCTGTTGTACTACGTGACGGCACCTGGATCATGGTAGACGACGACCGGATGCCAATGAACGAAGGCGAGGTACCGATTATGAAGCGCGTGCGCTTTAGAACACTGGGTTGCTACCCACTGACCGGTGCCGTTGAATCAAACGCCAGTACAGTACCTGACGTAATATCAGAAATGTTGTTATCCACTCAATCCGAACGACAAGGCCGCATGATCGATCACGACAGCGCCGCGTCAATGGAAAAGAAAAAACAAGAGGGCTACTTCTAATGGCCGTAACAAAAGAAATGATTGAAAAAGACATACAACAGTATCTTGATCTCCATGAAACTAAAGACATGCTTAAGTTCATTACTTGCGGAAGCGTAGATGATGGCAAAAGCACCCTGATCGGCAGACTACTGGCTGATTCTAGTTCTCTCTACGAAGATCAACTAGCTACCGCTACATCTGACTCTAAAAAACACGGCACCCAAGGCAACGACATAGACTACGCATTGCTAGTAGATGGCTTAGCAGCAGAGCGTGAGCAAGGCATTACCATTGATGTCGCTTACCGCTACTTCAGCACAGACGTACGCAAGTTTATTGTTGCAGACACACCAGGGCACGCACAGTACACCCGCAACATGGTCACAGGGGCTTCAACAGCCGATGTCGCCATTGTGTTAGTTGATGCACGCAAAGGCATACTTGAGCAAACCA
Source organism: uncultured Granulosicoccaceae bacterium (assembly GCA_937927895.1). GTDB lineage: Bacteria > Pseudomonadota > Gammaproteobacteria > Granulosicoccales > Granulosicoccaceae. The sequence goes on from CALGKA010000126.1 coordinate 4,885, forward strand.
AAAGACACGCATACCTTGCATCACTTACGGGTATTCGCAGCATTGTTCTTGCGATCAATAAAATGGACCTGGTTAACTATGCTGAAAGCACTTTCAACAGCATTGTTGAGAACTTCAATGAATTCGCTACCCAAATAGACATTGATAACATCACGGCGATTCCAATGTCTGCTTTGATGGCTGACAACATCACCACACCTAGCACCAACATGCCTTGGTATCACGGCACCACATTGCTTTCATACCTTGAAACAGTAAAGGTCAATGAAGATATCGCACTAAACAAGCCATTCAGGTTCCCGGTACAATGGGTGAATCGACCGAACTTAGATTTCCGTGGTTTTGCCGGTACTATAGCAAGCGGCATGGTAAAACCGGGGGACGCAATACGCGTTCAACCATCAGGTAAAACAAGCTCTATTGACCGCATTGTTACTCAAGACGGTGACCTTGATGTAGCCGTTGCAGGGCAAGCAGTGACGATAACACTGAAAGATCAAATCGATATCTCACGTGGTGACATCATCTCTACCACAGAGACACCGGCAAGCACCGCTAATCAGTTTGAAAGCACCATTGTCTGGATGACAGAAGACCCATTGCTCCCCGGACGGCAGTACTTACTTAAATCAGGCACTAACACCTCGACTGCCACCATCACCGATATCAAGCATGAGATCAACGTTAATACACTTGAACAAATTGCAGCTAAAAACCTCGAGATGAACAACATAGGCATTTGCAATATCAACCTTGATAGACAAATCGCTTTCGATAACTACGAAGACAACCGCTCTACTGGCAGCTTTATTTTAATTGACCGCATCACCAATGAAACAGTTGGCGCAGGTACACTTAACTTTGCATTGCGTCGTTCGCAAAATATTCATATGCAGGCGGTTGATGTCGATAAACAACTGCGCTCCGATATGAAGGAACAAAAATCTTGCGTGCTTTGGTTCACAGGCCTTTCAGGCTCAGGTAAATCAACTATCGCAAACCTTGTAGAGAAAAAGCTTGCGCAAGAAGGCAGACACACCTATCTACTGGACGGCGATAACGTTCGTCACGGTCTAAATAAAGATTTAGGCTTCACCGATGCTGATCGCGTTGAGAATATTCGCCGTATAGGTGAGGTGGCTCGCCTAATGGTGGACAGCGGCTTGATTGTACTAACCGCTTTCATCTCACCGTTTAGAGCTGAACGGCAAATGGCAAGGAGCCTTCTAGAGGAAAATGAGTTCCTTGAAGTGTTTGTCGAAACCCCACTTGAGATTGCCGAGCAGCGTGATCCAAAAGGCTTGTACAAAAAGGCACGCCAAGGTGACCTTAAAAACTTCACCGGTATTGATTCGCCTTATGAACAACCTAAGTCTCCGGAAATTCTGGTAGACACCTCTAATATGTCAGCAGAACAATGTGCTGAGCAAATTATTAGAATTCTACGGGAACGAGGCGTTATTACACTCACATAATAAGCGTAGCCTGCCTCTGCCTGACTCCTTGAGTCAGGCACTACCAATCAGGTGGCACTGCATGAGCAGTGCTACTCTAGATCAATTATTCCCTGCAATCCTAATAGATCAACAATGCCTATATCGCCCAGCACAATAGTAATGGGAATTCTTAACAGCATCAAAATAAGCATTGCAAAAGTCACCACCCAGATCGCACGGTGAACTGTCATTCCCTGTACCGCAGCCGTTCCAGACAAGAGAATTTGGAAAGACCACAACGCAAGCACACTACTGACTGTAAAATACAATAACCCGTGCTTGTTAATATCGGGCTCAGGTGGATTAATAAGCCACTCATTTATATCTGATGGAATTTTGTTGTTTAAAAGCGGCGCGGTAGTGTCAATACCTGCGAACTGCAGGGCAAGCGCGATGACCGATAATAAAATTATTGGCAGCTGGCTCCAAACCATTACCCACAAAACATTTTTAACACTGGCCTGCCCACTCAAGTATCTGCCCACCAGATACAACAAAAAAAGCATTATCACCGGCATTATCCAAGTATCGATCAATAACGCCACCTTCTGCACACCAGAAGACACAGTCGCAGAATCCTCCACCAGGCCTTCAGCACTTAATCCAATACCAGGCCCAACAAGCCGTGTAATGATCGATACAAGCAGATACAACACTATGATCAACACCACCCCATAGAGGGGCTGCGAGCTCTTAACCCAGGCAGCCGTTTTCTTAGGCTGAAACCATATATCCCGCCAAGGATACATACGACTTACGCTACTGCCTGCCAATGGACGTGAAGGCTGCAATAGATTGTCGATAGTGACGTTATCGATAATCCGGCCGTTGGTTATCTTTGCGGCTTTGGCAAGCGTGTCAGAAAGATCAGTAGGATTAATAACGTCGACTCACTCAAAGGAACTACGCCAATAATAGCAGCTGGGAATTTAACCACTTGTATCAGCTGGTAACATCTTTAAGGCAGCAGTATCGCGCCCGACTCAACCAGAATTTCCCATAATTTACATTGTTGCAGATGCAAAATTCCAAATGCTTTGCCATGCTTTGAACTAACACAGCAACTGTCAATCGCTTGACCACTCCGAAGCCATTTCACATCCCTCACAGTAAGTATGTATGCCTTTGAAATGATAATTTGTTTAAACCAGTACTCACATTTATCCGCGTTAGCTAACGCAACTCAAATTATCTAAAAACGATCTACTGCCACTGAAAAGCTGCCACTGAAAAGGTCCGAAAAATGCTGTTAACACACATCACCCTCGCCCGTTCCAACAACAGAATGTAAATCTGCGATTCTTTTTTCACCAGAACATAGAATTAGCGAACAATTCAACTAACAACATCGGTGTCGAGATACCACCGCAGGATAGTACCAACAATGAGTAAGCGCGAAATTAGGCTTAACGATAGCAGAGCAACTGACCAGCAGTTTGCGCATGATTATCACACCCACCATCCTGCAAATGACCACTACTTTGCTCATGCCCCCATGCAAGACCGATATACCGACTATCCGCAAGAGCCCAAACACTACCCGGAACTTCATCCAGATCACTACCTTGATCAGCACACTGATCGCTACCCTGAACAGCACTCAGATCATCACCCGGCAGATCAATACTCAGATCGCTACTCAGATCACTACTATGAGCATTCAGACAATGCTCATGCAGAACACCCTATAAAACCCTCTTGGTCCGACCAGGACTTACGAGATTATTCGAAAGTCTATCCCAACGAAAATATGCACACAGAAGAAGTCTGGATAAAGGAATCACAAAACCGAATCAGCTACAACGATGCTGACTTGCGCGATGTAGCCAAACCACATTTTAGTAACATGCGCACCACAATCACAGGCTTTGCAGGTGCTGCCGCCATGTTGGGGCTGATTGGTTTTTTAGCGATCTCAAGTGTGCCCGATCTTAGCCCGGAAGAAATTATTGCCATGCAAGGCTACGAGGGTGAACAACCAATTAAAACGCCTTTTAATCTTGCAAGCTTAAGAGACTGCGCTGATGCCAATGGTTGTGCTGATTCAAAATCGAACACTATCACCACCGCCGCAGCCACCCCCGCTACGGCGACTTCACAAGCTGCACTGCCTACAGATGAACTTCCAATCGCGCAAACCGTACCAGTAAGCAACTCAAGTCAATATATCGAGATAACAGAGATACCTACCGCCACCAGTATGTTCACAGGTGCCTCTGATAGCTACGAATCCATTAACAATACATACGACGCACAACAAACCGCACAAGATCTGCGAGTAACACAACAATGGAGCAACGTAAGGAGCCAACCAAACGCCGACAGTGAAATTCTTACATCACTTGCGATTGGTGCACGCGTTACCATGCTGAGCCAACGCGATAGCTGGTACGAAGTGTTTGTCGACAACGCTGAGCAGACTATCGGCTACATGCACCGTTCAACTGTTGAGCAGAGGTAAACACTCAGCAGTTGTTAACAACTCCACCTAAGGGGCTTAGGAAAGCTCAACGTTCAACCACCAGCGTCTCAACCGAAACAGGGTTAGTACCTTCTGGCACCTTGGCCGATGAACAACCCACTACAGCGATTCGCTTGGAGACTGCAAAAAGAGTCGACGATTAACTTTCATTGAGGGTGCGCTATAATTAAACTTAGGTGGTAAACATTAAGACTGCAAATCTGCCAGACGAAATATTACCTAACCACCAACTAAGCTGGCGCGATACTCTTCGCAGATTCCAACCTTGGTGCCAACACAAAGTTTAGAAAGGCCTTCCAGGTGAGGCCGATATGTTATAGCGCGTTACATAAGTATCTGCACGGTAGGTATTCGCCTACGTTGTTGTCAGTGGCTTAACCGCATTTTCGATCATATTTCCAGCAAATTTTCATAACATTCGCTTATGCTGGCAGGCACAAACCACCTCCAACGCTATTTAATGGCAGTGCAAAATGTCAGGCTTTGTAAAGTGTACGTTTCAAAACAACCTATTTGATGCGAAAAGATATATTGTAGTGTTCCATAGTGAAGATAAGAGGGATTTTCGTCATGCTAATACTTTCAAGAAAAAACGGTGAGACACTGACTATTGGTGATGAAGTCACCGTCACGGTTCTCGGCGTTAAAGGAAACCAGGTTAGAATCGGTATTAACGCACCGAAAAATGTGGCTGTGCATCGGGAAGAGATCTACAACCGAATTGCGGCCCAGCAGCAAGATGACATAGAAGAAACTGCGATAGCTGCTAACTGCTAATCAGCACACTGAAGCCCCAAGACCTCCTTACGGACACATGTCAACTTAGGCTAATGTCGTTGTTTTGGGTTTCTGCAACACTATAGACACAACTACCAAACTCACTGATTGGGGACATTAAACCTCAAGATGCGCGGGCAATTTGGCGATAACGTCTTTAACAGACGACACCCAGAGCCCACCCAATGCTCAATATTTCATCGAGCCGTGCCCGAACAGCGCTTTTTCTGCTCGCACTCGTCTTACCGCTTTCATCATCACTTGCCTCGACAACGCCAGAGGCAGTGAAAAAATGCCTGTATGTATCCTCATATCACCAGGGGCATTCGTGGTCTGATTCAATTGAGTACAGTATTCGAGAATCACTCAACGGTACCTGTGAGTTGCGTGAAATTTATATGGATACCAAACGCAACAAGAATCCGGAGCAGATCTTTAGTGCCACCAATAAGATCATCAAAACTATTGAAGACTGGCAACCCGATATTGTTATCACCTCAGACGATAACGCCGCCAAACATCTCATTGCACCGCACTATAAAGACGACAAAACACCATTCGTATTCTGCGGCGTTAACTGGACCGTTGACGAATACGGCTTCCCGTTCAGCAATGTCACAGGCATAGTTGAAGTCGCACCGGTAAAAAACATGCTTGAAGCCGCACTCGTGCTATCCAACACGGGGCGAAAGGCTTTATATATAGGTGCCAGCACACTCTCTGAACGGAAGAATTTCGCAAGAATTAAGAGCGAGGCAGCACTGCTTAATATAGAGATCGATGCGATCCATACACCACACATAGAACATTGGAAAGCCGCACTCGAAAAATCATCTGAATACGACTTCATGGTTCTCGGCAGTAATGCCGGTATTGAAGGCTGGTCTGATTCAGAGGCCCTGATGGCGGCACTAACACGTAGCCAAAAAGTCAGTGTTACCAATCACAAGTCAATGCTGCCTTACAGCACTCTCGCCTTCACAAAGCTTGCAAGCGAACAAGGTGAGTGGGCTGCAAACGTGGCCATTAATATTCTCAACGGCATCTCCCCTGCTGATATCCCTATCGCTTCAAATAAAAAATGGGATCTATGGGTCAATGAGCTCAACCTGCAACAACTCGATATAGATCCACCACGGAACTTACTCAGAAAAGCAAAACGCTTGCACGCAAGACTTTAGCGATTTTTAATCATATTGCGAAAAGGCTCTCAACAAAATAATTACAACAATAAGCTGTCTTTTCTCTAAAGAATAAACCCTCAAATGGCGATATAACTAGCTGATAGTCAAGACTTAACGGAATGGGTCTATCGTAAGCCGTGCCCATAACCATGCCTTACGGCTATAAAACCATTGATCTATATCCCATAAGCGATTACCCCTGTGCTCGACACTCACAGGCTTTGAATTCCACATCAGACACGGCGTTAGTTCAGGAGTCCAATGACCCCTAATACAACAAGTGGTATTTTAGATCGCAACGCGAAGATAGTCGCTGCTGCATGTGCAGTTGTGATTTTTTCTATCGCGGCTTTCACAGCGCTATGGTTTTCACTGGTTACAGAAACGCGCACCTATGAAAGAGAAACCCTACGAACAAGCCAACAGATAAACGAAAAAGTTACTCGTGCAATAGGCACGTTGCATTCAATGAGCGCGACACATCAAGCCTCCTTCAGTGGCTATGATCACAGCCGCTTCGCTATGTTTGCCGATACCGTAGTCAACAATCAACCGGCAATCACAGCAACTGGTCGATATGAAATCCTTCAACACCTTGAGCTGGAAAAATTCACATCAGAGCTTCAGCAACATGGCTTACTTACTTTTAAGCCGCTGACCATTTCCGGTAGTGACAATCTTGTTCCGCAGCAAATAAAACTACAATACAGCCCCCTGATAAGCTTCTTCCCTGAAGACCCTATAAAGGCAAAATTCATTGGGCTTGATTTTAGCGAAATAGTAGAAACCCAAAGTGCCATTCAAAGAAGCGTTCGAAGCGCATCACCCGTGGCAGTTACCTTGCCCTCAATGTGGTTTGCAGAAGGACAAATCAATGTATTTACGCCCTCCTACTTCGGACGCTATGTTCCCGAAAACATAGAAGAGCGCCTACTGCAAACCGACGGTGGCTACTTCATTACTTTGAATTTGATCGAGATTGTCAATCAGAGCACTGAAGCCGATTTTGCACCAGGTGTTGGAATAGCCCTGCACTCCAAAAACCATGAAACTCAAGTAGTGAGCCAGGCACCAAGGCTCGAACAAGAGCGCTCACTATCCGGCCTATTCCAATCACAGAAGATTAATCACAACCTTTCTATTGGTAACGGCTCTGCAGCGATCCAGTACACATTACCTGCAGGAGTCACAAACTCGCAAATAGTATCAGCCGTCAGTTATGGATTAGCGGCACTTTTTATATTTTCTATTTTAATGACCATCCTACTCATCCAGCGTACTTCGCGGTTAAAAATTCAAGCCAAAGAGGTAGCACTGGTTAGAGAGCGAGAGCGTGCCCTTGTGACTCTTAACTCACTACAAGATTCAGTGATCACAACCGACTCAGATGACAAGATTGATTACCTGAACCCAGCGGCTTTACTTGCACTGAAAACAGAGAAAGGCGAACTCGTTGGTAAACCAATACAGGAGGTAATGGCAAACCACTTTAATGACGCTGCAGATAAACCTGGTGAAGAGCCCGACAGCTCAACGATTAACAGCACAACTAAAAAATTAAACAACTCAGAAGAAACAGTATTCAACTGCAAAACATCCGCAATCACTAACGACAATGAAAAAATCGGCTCTGTCTGGACCCTGAGAGACATCAGCAAAGAGCACGCACTGACTACCGAACTCAGCTACTTAGCCACTCATGATGCACTTACCGGCCTACCTAATCGACGCAAGTTTGAAACAATTGTCAACGGCCTGCTAAACAACAGAGAACTTAGAGCGAACGGATATCACTCCGTCTCTTATATTGATCTTGATCAATTCAAACTGGTAAATGATACTGCCGGGCATGTTGCAGGTGATGAACTACTTAAAAAGCTCGCTAAAGATTTGGTGGCTTTTGCTCCAGAGCATGTCGAAATAGCCAGACTAGGCGGCGATGAGTTTGGCGTGGTGTGCTCTCATCCGACACTTGAATACACCGTCAATATAGCAAAGCAGTTCCATGATTTTTTCCAGTCGTATTTTTATCAGACTGACAAAAACATGTTTACTATTCGCGCAAGCATTGGCCTGACTACCATCAAGCCACACCATCATACTATTAACGATGTACTCAGTGAGGTAGACATTGCGTGCTACAGCGCCAAGGATGCAGGTAGAAATAGCTTAAATATTTATGATGCAGAAAATCAAGACACCAAAAATAGAGAAGGTGAAATGCTCTATTTGCCAATTCTTCAATCGGCAATAAAAAATGATCAGTTTGAGCTCTACACCCAACCTATCGTCGCCACCACAAATCAAGACACGTTCGATTGCCACCACTACGAATGCCTTCTGCGATTGATCGGTGAAAACGGTGAAGTCATAACACCTTACAAATTTATTGTGGCCGCCGAACGCTATGACTTAATTAGAGACATTGACAAATGGGTGATCAAAAACGCGTTGCAGCAAATAGCCGAACTTAACAACACGCAGCTTAAAGATACTATATTTAGCATCAATCTTTCTGGACAAAGCGCTATAGACTCCACTATGCCAGACTACATAGGCAGCATGCTAAATGAATACAAGGTAAACACATCAAACGTTTGTTTCGAGCTGACTGAAACCGCCGTTATCAGCAACTTCAATCAAGCGCAAAAGTTAATCGCCTTTCTTCGCGACCAGGGCTGCACAATAGCGCTAGACGATTTCGGCGCTGGCGCGAGCTCTTTTGGATACCTTAAAAACCTGCAAGTTGATTACTTGAAAATTGACGGCCAATTCGTGAAAGAAATGACCTCTAACAAAGTCGATTTTGAAATGGTTCGAGCAATGACCAACGTAGGCCAGGCACTAGGCATTAAAACTATCGCTGAGTTTGTTGAGAGTGCCGATATCATGCATGCCTTAAACGATATCAATGTCGATTACGCACAGGGTTACCACATTGGCAAACCGACACCTATGTCGTCACTGCTCCACAAAGACCTATACAAAGCGGCCTAACTCAAGGTCGCCGCGTTAAGTGCAAACTAGCGGACACAATTGCCGACTAAATGATTAAATAAGCGCAATATAACGTTAAAAGTTTGTTTAATGCCACAACGGCAAGCTATAACTTACTGGCATTTAGTATCATTAATGCTTACTTATTAAGTCTCTGGACAGGCCACCATGCAACAGCCTCAAACATCCAAATTAAAAGTAAGAGCTCAATCGCAAGCCTCGGCACCCGCCACTTTACGTGAGCGTTTCGAAGCAGAAACGCGCCGTAACGCAAGCCGCTCCAAAGACCCACGCAATGGCGTTAGCAACAGCCAAAGGGTTTCATCTGCAACAGCGACCCCCAATGGGTTCTTAACGCTGTTAAAGGGCCTATTTATAATCGGCGCACTTGCTGCAGCTTTATATTTTGCAGCCGCAATTCCCAATAGATTTGGTTATCTGGCACCCTATAAGGAAAAAATAGATCAAGTTATTGGCTCAACCACCCAACCGGTGATCGCGACAACAGCAGATACCAGCGACGCAATAAAACTCGATACAGTTGAGACTCAAACCATCGCCGAGGTTTCTGAGCCCACAGTGGAAACTGCTGAAATAATACCAGAGGCCTCAGAGGTAATTGAAATAACATTAGAACCTATAGCCGAGCCCTCAGAGGCTATAGTGGCAACTTCAGAGCGCATTCAAGAACTTGCTACACCGGCGCTCACAGAGGTCGAGATATCCGCATCGCAAAAGCCCGCTATAAGCCAATCAGTAACCACTCCAGCGGTGGGTATAACTGATGGCATGCTCTATCGCGTACAAACCTACCGAGCGCGAATGTTCTCACACCCTTCAAGTACTACTGCAACAGAAACCCCCATTGAACATAACAATGAATTAACCGTACTGGGCAGAGAAGGTGATTGGGTCCAAGTAAAAGTGAAAAATAGCGGCCTTATTGGCTTTATACATATCACCCAAATCACGGGCTAACAGATCACTCCGTGTACTTTCAATGCCTACTCAATAGCCGCATCACTGCCAGTGGATCTCCATCTCCCTAACCAAGGAGCTTTCTGTACAAAAAACTTGTCGGTCTATTATAACCTTCATGTGCGTTCTCACCACACTTCAGAAACCCAAGCCGCTCAAAGTAGCGGTGATTTTCAAGCAACTCGACACGCGTTTCAAGCTCCAGCACATTGCAATCATGCCTTAATGCTACTTGCCCGGCCTTTTGAATTAGCCTATCCCCTAACCCTAGGCCACGGTGATCTTCCCGCACAGCCACTTTACCTACATAACACAAACCTACTTTCGGGCACACATACGCACACCCGACTAACTCTGCACCACTCAAAGCAAGTATTAGGGTTTCAGCGCGTGCTTTCTCACGCAAGCCCTCTACGCTCAGTCGATGCATTGATGAAGGCGGATCAATACGATCGTCCATATACGCAAAGGTAGAAATCAATAATTCATGAAGCACATTAAAATCATTAAAGACAATATCTTCTGCAAGCACAACAACCACGGACGAATTCACTGATTTTTCTTTCATAGTCTATCGCTCACACCCAAGCAAGTCTGTCAGCATGGTGCTCTATATTTCTTCAATGACAAGACTACACGCTGATCATGTAAATGTGAAAACGTTCTGGCCTGCCCGAAGGGACGCAGGTAACATCAAGATAGAATCAATAGGAGTACATGTGTGGCATCTACACCAGACAGACTAATTATAGGTATCAGTGGCGCCTCAGGTGCGATCTACGGTATTCGAGCATTACAGTTGTTACAATCAACCCCAATCGAATCTCACCTTGTGATCTCAAAGGCCGCGGCACTCACCATTAGCAGCGAGACTACGTTTAGCGTTGAAGAAGCCAAAGCACTTGCTGACCACGTCTATCAAGCCGCCGATATTAGCGCTGCGATCTCGTCTGGTTCGTTTAAAACCCGCGGTATGCTGATCGCCCCCTGCTCAATTAAAACTATGGGTGAGATAAGCAGCGGTGTCACATCGAACTTATTAAGCCGGGCTGCAGACGTGGTTTTAAAAGAACGCCGACGCTTAGTATTAATGCTTCGCGAATCACCACTGCATGCAGGGCATTTAAAAAATGCACTGGCGGTTACCGAGATGGGAGCTGTAGTAGCGCCACCGGTTCCAGCGTTTTATGCACAGCCAGCTGATATTGATGAGATGGTCACTCAGACTGTTGCACGGACGCTGGATCTTTTTGATGTTGATTGTGGTGGGGTTAAGCGATGGGGGGAGGACTTATTCTTGTAGGCCTATGGGGTTGCCTTGCAGGCGGCTGATGTGCTGCTAGCCCAGTCGTTTTGACTTGTCCTGCGGACGGCTGACTTGTGTTTGCACGCCCTGCGGACGGCTTACGTTTTGGCATGGCCTGCTAGCGGCTGACGTGCGGGGCATGCCTGCGGGCGCGGCCTTATCGCTTTGACTTGTCCTGCGGACGGCTACGTGCGGGGCATGCCCTGCCACGCTCAGATTGGATGGTGGTAACTGAAAGTTTTTGGTGCTCGTGTCTTTTTCTATTTCGAATGTGTTGTCCGACTAATTTGCTTTTTCCGGATTATGCGTTTTTAAATTTCTATAGGGCGTGCTCGTTGATCTTTTAAGGAAGCCCTTAAGCGTCAGCGAGGGATTTAAAGCCCGTGAAACTTTATAATTATCTAACTCCAATAAAAAAACACTGACACAACCAAAGCAACGCTCGTCATCTTTTAAGGAAGCCCGCCAGCGTCAGCGAGGGACTTAAAAACCGTGAAACACGCATACTCTACACACTAAGAAATAGACACCAATTCAACTCACTATTAACTATTCAGCAGTAAAATAAATATCACCATAAACAGCAGACGCACTTAACTTTGAATTATCGGTGTCAGTCATAATTGCGATAGCATCTATAACTTTTATATCAACACCGAATAGCTTTTTAAAATCCTCTCTCACATTACGCTTTTCTGTCACCCATTCACCAATTGAATCGTCTGTGCCTCTTGCTGCTAGCATCATAGCGTTTTTAGGCTTAAACGCGTTGGGCCATGTAGCCTCGCGTGTTTGGCTTGCTGACCATACGTAGTTTAGGGCTTTGGTATTCCAGATTAATGCACCACCCGATTTCACTACGTATAGACGGGCTGCGTAGTCGTCACCGGCTTTACTGGTTTCATCCAGGGCGGGTAGTCCTTTGTCTACTTTCCAACTCCAATTTACATACGGGGTTTTGGTTAGATCTATTTTTATTTTTCGACCTTTACCTGAGGCGCTGGATTCACTGGTGGCACTTAATACTTGGCGACCTTGATCGTTGATGAAGGTGTAGCTCGTCTCGCCTTCGAAGGATTTATCTTCCCACCCTTCCAGGCTGCCACTGGAGAAATTGCTTATGTCTACGCGTTGCTCGGTGGCAATTGCCGCAGCTGCTGCGCCTAAAAGAAAAGCTGTAAAAATACGTTTAAACAAGGTGAATCCTTAATAATCTTTCAACTTTTATCTAGACAACTACAGTTACCTACAGTTCAACGTACAGCGTGCTAAATCGTTAAAATCTCGATTGGGTCTAACGCTACACGGTGGCCCAGGCCTTTAGAGTTATCTATGAAATGCATGGTGCTAATGGATAACGCAAACCAACTTATGCGATCCAAAGCGCTGGCAATCTCCGTCGGAGCATCGGCACCTGTGATAGGAAATTTTTCTGAATAAGCACTTATATGGGCGGGCACTTCAACTGCAGGTACGACCTTTACCTCGCCTTGAATTTGAAAACCTTTTATCGCTTCCCAGTCGCAATAGTCTTCCTGGATTGATGCACTGACAACGGGATTAACCGCAATGTTTTTACAGTGCCTGGTGTGGGCCGCTGAAAGGAAAATCAGCTTGCCAGAATAAACAGCATAGAACACCGGTGCTACCCACGGAATATTTTCAACGCAGGTCGCAAGGCATATAACATTGTGTTCTAACAGATAACGTTGTGCAGTGGAGTGCAAGCTATTCATCGTCGTCTGTGCTACGGATTATTAAACTATAGCGGCGACCAATGATCGCCGTATTGTTGCCGCTCAATCAGACAAAATCTGATTAGCCGACCAATGCTTCAAGCAATACGTCTTCAAGTTCACCACGAATCGCTAGCATCTCTCCAAGTTTTGAAAGATCCTGTTTCAATGCTTCTTGATCGCTTTCTGAGCCATCAAAGCCTTCGTACTTGTCGTTGAACTCAACCATAAAGTCTGTGGTTTCACCAATACCTGGATAAACACGTTGTGAAGCGTCGTTCACAGCGCCACGGCGCTCTTTTCCATCAACGATGCGCTGATAAACAGTGAAGTGCCCAGTGGCTAGATAGTCCACCATATTGTTCAGGAATTCTCCTAGAGCCGCAGGTGAGATGTCACCTAATTCACCAGACACTTGCCCTGGGTTACTAACGCCCGTCATGCTGCAATAGGTGCTCAATGTGTTTTGTCGTTGCTCCTTAAGAGCGTCTATTGTTTCGCCTAGGTCGCGTCTGCGTTCCTGCGCTTCTGGTGCTGCAGCCATCTTATTACTCCAAAAAGGGATTCAAAGGTCTTCCCGAAAGATTTATTTGTTTGTCGCTTAACAAACAATCTGTTCGGCTGTTTAACTTTCTAATTGTTATGTGCTGATTAGTTTACATGGGAACCGATGTGTAGCAATAGCGTTACACAATTTTTATACGGCAATAATCTCTATAACAAGTGACGGAAAATCGTCAGGGTGTACGTTGTCTTCACTAATCGCGACACCACTGACCGATATCCCTGCCTCATGCACAGAATCAGAATCACCGGAAACTAAAGGGTGCCAGTCTGCGAGTCCGCGCTTCTCTGCGACACGACGATAAGCACAGCTTGAAGGTAACCAAGTGAAATCCTTCAAATTATTAGCATTAAGCGTGACACATTCGGGAACCAACGCTTTACGGCGCCAATAATTCGTACACTGACACGTATTAACGTCAAGCAAACGGCACGCCACGCGCGTATACCTAACCAAATGTTCATGTTCAGCTTGTATTTTATGCAAGCAACAGCGACCACAACCGTCACATAAAGACTCCCATTCTTCGTGGGACATCTCTTCTAGTGATTTTGTCTCCCAAAATGGCGCTGAATTATTCAACTATTCCCTCAACTAGTTTGGCTCACCGATAGTTTGGCTCACTGAATGGTTAACCTGCTTTTTGCTGCCCCATTTCATGGTACCCAACCACTCGCTCAACTTCAGTTTTAGAACCCATAATCACAGGCACCCTTTGGTGCAGCGAACCAGGTTTAATTTCCATTATACGTTCACGCCCGGTACTGGCCATGCCGCCTGCCTGTTCAACAATAAAGCTCATTGGATTGGCCTCATAAAGTAAGCGCAACTTACCTTCCACACCCTTCGATGCCATTCGCGCATCCATCGGGTACAAAAAGATACCACCACGACACAACAGACGGTGCACATCGGCCACCATCGACGCTACCCAGCGCATATTGTAGTTTTTCTTTAACGGGCCATCTTCACCCGCCAAACACTCATCTATATAGCGCTGCACAGGCGGCTCCCAATGACGACTATACGAAGCATTAATTGCAAACTCATCAGTCTCGTCAGGAATTCTGATATCAGGCATTGTCAGGTAAAAATCCCCCGTGGCTGGATCTAGCGTAAAACCATTAACACCACGCCCAGTCGTTAAAACCAACATGGTTGAAGTGCCGTATAAGCAATAACCCGCACAAACCTGCTTTACACCTGGCTGTAAATAGTCTTTATCGCCCGGCTCACCCGTGCCTTCTGTATATTCAAGAATTGAAAAAATAGTACCCACTGACACATTGATATCAATGTTAGAGCTACCGTCTAGTGGATCAAAAGTAATAAGGTAGTTACCGCGTGGGTAAATGCTTGGCACTGGCAGGGAATGATCCATCTCTTCGGAGGCCATGCCTGCAAGGTACCCACACCACTGAGTCGACTCTATAAATAACTCATTCGATAAAATATCCAGCTTCTTTTGCTGTTCGCCCTGCACATTCTCGCTACCAGCGGCACCCATCGCCTGACTCGCAAGCTGCCCCTGGCCGGTTAATACTGAAATCTTTTTACAGGCAGATAACACTTCAAGCAGTAGCCCTGTGAGCTTGCCTCCAGAGAATGGATGTTCGCGCTGCTCTTCAGAGATAAACTTATAAAACGACGTATATTGAGACATGGGTTACCTTGAATTAGAGCGGCAGAGCTGAGAATTGAATATCTGCATGTATTGGCTGAAGTCTTACTACCTACGAATCAGCCGATACAAATCGGCAGCTGTGTATCGGCCAAGGGCCAGCTAACTGGAAAGACACAACAAGAAACATTCCAGTGAAATAGCCCGCATGTGGACCGCATCACTATTCAAGACACAAAAACCAGATCAATCGATCTCTATCATGTCAAAATCTTCTCGCCCGGCACCACAGTCAGGGCATACCCACTCATCTGGCACATCTACCCAGCGTGTACCCGGGGCCAGATTGTCATTTGGTGCACCCTGCTCTTCGTCGTAAATCCAGCCGCATACCACACACATATACTTTTTAAATGCCATTTTAATGCTACCTGGATAGACCGTGAATCACTGCAAAACGTCCGATATCAAATGCCCCTCGGCCACGGTATTATGGGCGCTGACAGCGTCGAATCAAATTAGTAAGACGCAATTATGATCTATCGCCTAGGAGCACCCATTGGCCCTTTCTGAATCGTTGTTCGAAGAAGCAAAAAAACACATCCCCGGGGGCGTTAACTCGCCCGTTCGCGCTTTTAAAAGTGTCGGTGGCACGCCGCTTTTTATTAAGCGTGCAAAAGGCGCCTATCTATATGACAGCGACGACCGACAACTGATCGACTACGTTGGCTCCTGGGGCCCAATGGTCGCAGGCCACTCGCATCCCAAAATAATTACAGCGGTATTAAACGCGGTGCAATCGGGCCTAAGCTACGGCGCCCCCACTGAAATAGAAACCACCATGGCTAAACGCGTGTGCGAACTAGTGCCTTCAATGGATATGGTACGTATGTGTAGCTCTGGTACCGAAGCCACCATGAGCGCAATACGCTTAGCACGCGGATTTACCGGCCGCGATAAAATATTAAAATTTGAAGGCTGCTATCACGGTCACTCAGATAGCTTACTGGTGAATGCCGGTTCCGGTGCACTCACACTTGGCGTGCCTAGCTCCCCGGGTGTTCCCGCCTCATTCGCCGAGCACACACTCACTGCCACGTTCAATGACCCACAATCCGTGCGTGATATGTTCAACAACTATAAAGATCAAATCGCTTGCATCATTGTTGAACCGGTAGCCGGCAACATGAACTGCATTCCACCAGAGCCAGAGTTTTTACAAATCCTGCGAGAATGCTGCACAGAAAATAATGCCGTACTTATCTTTGATGAAGTAATGACAGGCTTCAGAGTAGCCAAAGGTGGTGCACAAGCACTTTATAACGTAACCCCGGACCTTACTACGCTCGGTAAAATAATTGGCGGCGGCATGCCAGTAGGTGCTTTTGGCGGACGCGAAGACATCATGCACCACCTGGCACCACTTGGCCCGGTATATCAGGCAGGAACACTCTCAGGTAACCCGGTGGCTATGGCCGCAGGCCTGGCAACACTTGACGTTATTAGCGAAGATAACTTCTACCCAAAACTTACACAAAATGCAGATCAACTTATTGAGGGGCTACAGACCGCTGCAAAGAATGCAGGTATCGCGTTTACCCACAACAAGGTCGGCGGCATGTTCGGTTTGTTTTTTACAGAGCGTAAAACAGTAACTTGCTTTGATCACGTAATGGCATGCGATGCAGAACGCTTTAAACAATTTTTTCACCATATGTTGTCACAAGGTATTTACTTAGCGCCTTCAGCGTTTGAGGCAGGCTTTATATCGACAGCCCACACCGATGAAGATATTAACGCCACCGTGGCTGCCGCTGCTATTGCATTTGGCAAGCTGACATAACGTTGTTAGTTATCAGTGGAACAACGCTATGAAAAAAACACCACTTCGCATAGCCATGTGGTCGGGTCCACGCAATATTTCAACTGCACTGATGCGTGCATGGGAAAACCGCGCAGATACGTTTGTGACTGATGAACCCTTCTATGCACACTATCTAGCACATACTCGTTTATTACACCCAGGCGTTGAAGAGATCCTGCAAAGCCAACCTACAGACTGGACACAAGTCGTATACGACTGCGTTAACAGTAAAAAAGACAACTGCACTGTGCACTACCAAAAGCACATGACTCACCACATGCTGCCACATATTGAACTTGAATGGCTTGCGGCGCTAAGCAATGTCTTTTTGATTCGCGAGCCAAAGTATGTTGTTGCCTCTTACGCTAAATCAAGAGCAGACCTAAACGCAGCCGACCTGGGCTTCGAACAACAAGCACGCTTATTTAAGCACGTACAAAACAACCTGGAACAAAACCCACTGGTAATATCATCGGTAGACCTATTAAACGACCCTAAAGGCGCCATGATATTGCTCTGCGAACACTGCAATATTGCGTTCGATGAAAACATGCTGAATTGGCCCGCCGGCAAACGTGATTCAGACGGTGTGTGGGCCCCCTACTGGTACGACAGTGTCGAAAAATCTACAGGCTTCGCAGCCGCTATTGATCAAAAAATAACACTCGATAAAAACCAACAACGCATTGCAGACGAATGCCAACCGCACTACGATTTAATGGCCACTCACGCCGCAAGCTTTTAATAAGTAAAAGCTCATAAAAACTTACGGCCCACAGCAAGATCGCTAAAGATAAATATAGAGGAATATAGAATGACTAACGCTGTTACCACAGAAATCCATGACCAGGTCATGGTAATCACTTTAAATCGCCCAGATGCCATGAACGCTATCAACCAGGATCTTGCAGATCAATTAGCGCAAGCACTAGACGCACTAGATTCAAACAACGATATCAGCGTAGGTGTCATAACCGGTGCTGGCCGTGGCTTTTGTGCAGGCATGGACCTAAAAGAATTTGTCAGCAAAGGCATGCCTATGGTCGGTGATCGAGGTTTTGGTGGCATAACCGAGCGCGCAGCAAAAAAGCCATTAATCAGTGCAGTAGAAGGTTTTGCACTAGCCGGCGGCCTTGAACTCGCCTTAGCAACTGATTTAATAGTCGCAGCCAAAGGTGTTAAGTTTGGCATACCAGAAGTTTCTGTTGGGCTATTTGCAGCAGCAGGCGCACTACTAAGATTGCCACGCGTATTGCCTTATGGTCGCGCAATGAAAATGGCGTTAACAGGTGAGCCTATTAAAGCCGAAGAAGCGTATGAACTCGGTATGGTTGCAGAGCTAACTGAAAAAGGCGAAGCACTTGAAAAGGCAATAGACTTGGCACAACGCATAGCTAAAAACGCACCACTCGGGTTAAACGCCTCCAAAGCACTCATTCGTGAGATGCAAGGCCGCACTGAAGAAGAATTCTGGGCGTATCAAAAAGCTCAGCTTGATACCGTTTTCAACAGTGCAGATGGCAAAGAAGGCGCTACCGCTTTTGCAGAAAAACGGGCGCCTAACTGGACCGGTAGCTAATAGTATTCACTCGTATAAAGCCGCTTATGATGAGCGGCTTTATTACTTTTTGGCAGCGCACACTTTACAATTTGCACCTGCATAATACTTATTAGCTCCATTAGTGCCTGCATTGGCAGCCGAACTCATAACTTCTCAAAGACCAGGCCTGAAAAAATAAATGCTTTATCATTGTCGCTATAAGAAAACGTCTCGCCTTTATCAACGCCCAAAATCACAAGCGTGGAATCACTAATGGGCTCAACATAGGCTTTGGTCTTTCTACCGCCAGTACCTACATACTCCATAAGATAATATCCGTCTTCATATTGAAAACTAACGCTTTCGATAAACGAAGCTATAACATCTGAAGCATTATTAACTTTATAGTCCCCCAAGCGCTGATCCCAAATACTAAGCCTGGCTTGAGACTCCACTTTTTCACCTATCAACAATGGCCTTCCTTGCTCAACACCTACTAATAGCTGCTTTCCTTGCAACTCAACCTTGGAAGCTCGAAGGCCTTTTATAACCCGTGGCTGAATTGTTATAAAACCTAATTTAACCTTCGGAGAATACCAGTAGTTGTCGTGCTCCTTTAACACCAGATTCATTCCCAACGCTTGAGCCGTGAGCCTACCTTCATGAGCTTTAACCCTAACCAGCCCGTATGCTCCAACATAGTCGCCCTCTATATCACTTAACGGCTGCAATTTAGCAAGAACCGAATTGGGCGATGGCTCAACACTTGGTATATCACGCGCCACTAGCAACTGCTTAAGCACAGCGTTTGAAATGCGGCTCAAAGCATTGGTATGGTCCGCACTGTTGGTTAACATTACCACCCCCATATCAAGTTCCGGCACCATAGTGACAGAAGCTGAATGCGCTACCGTTCGGCCAGTATGCCACACCACATCGTAAAGCCCGGCAAGCTTTTCATCACTGTAGACCCACCCCAGACCAATACGCTGACCCATGTCTAGCGTGTTGCCTTCATTTTGTACTTGCAACATCGTAGCGACAGAGGCCTTGTTAAGTAATTTTTTATTTTGGTAACTACCGCCTGCCAACATCGCTTGCACAAACTGACTGAGCTCTTCAACATTAGTATTTAATCCGCCAGCAGGAATGTCACGTATAGGCAATTCATCCACAAGTGAACCGTTAATATATGCCGCAGCGGCGCGCTCGCCTGTCAACCTTCCGGTAAAATCAGAAGCACTCATGTTTAATCGATCAAGAACCTGTTCCTTTAAGTGATCTTCATAAGGCAATGCGGTGCTTTTTTGAACCGCCAAACCACTCAAGGAAACCCCAATATTGGAGTAACTAAAAACTGTACCAGCCTCATGCGCCACAGACATAGACGGAAACTGATCAAGCAGACTATCAAACGGTTGTGGCTCTTTGCTGAACATGCCAAACAACAGATCGCGAGGCAAACCTGCGTGATGCGACAACAACATACGCAACGTAATATTGTCTGTTGCCCCAAAACGACTTTGAATTTTAAATTCGGGCACGTACTGTACAATGGGTGCATCTAGATCAAAGCGACCCTGCTCGGCCAATTGCAGCACAGCAACAGCGTTAAACAATTTAGAGACTGAACCCGCCCTATAAAGGGTTTTAGTATCAGCCTTTGTATCTGCTGCAACATTTGCCAAGCCAAATCCTTGCTTCCAGATGACCTCCCCACGATCAATGACAGCAACACTCAAACCCATCAGCTTATGGGCCTGCATTTCATTTTCAATCAACCGGGACACATACTCAGTAACGGGTGCATAGTTACCATCAAAGGGTATAGGTAACGAAGGTGGCTTAAGTGTCGAGCACCCTGTTAGCCCAATAAAAATCAGCGAAAAAACAGAGGCACTAAACATTCTGAACATTAAGACTCTCTCTATCCTTAAAAGATAACGGTAACCGTGACTTCAATGATTACTTCTATCAAAGCCACAACACTTTTATATTATACCTGCTGCCACCAACAATGACTCAACCTCCGAAAGTGGCACAGTTAAATTGCCGGAGCGCGCGACAGCTGTTCCGTGAGCGGCATTATCTTTATTGCCACAGTAGTGATGGAAATAGCGCAAATCACACAAAGCACTAATCGCCCAAAAACAAGGCGCTAAGTGAGCCCCATAAAATTCAATCACTACAGTACCAGTGCGACTAAACATAATGTTACTTAAGGCAGCACCATGGGCCCCCACTACCACACTGGCTTCAGAAAATATTTGCGCCTGCTCTGCCACTGAATATTTCTCGGGCTGTAAACACTCAAAACCATACCTCTGTAAATAGGCTGTTAGCTCATCTTGATTGTCAATTTGTCTACCATCAGAACTCTTTGCTTCACGCATAATAAATAAGCGCCGACTATCAAGAGGCTGGTTTAAATCTGCACCAGAACCACCAACATGAAACTGCTCTTTCATAAGCTGAGGTAGCCATGGACCCATTTTAAGCCCCATTTTATTGTCTAAAAACGGCACTATTAATTCATCGGCTGTTAAATAGGTATGCAGCCTTTCGGTTTCATACAATTGATCAGGCTCAATACCAAACTGCCTAACCATTTGCCGACAAAATTCAGCATTCGCATACGGCACAATAAAGCGATCATTAGCATTAAAAACAAAACCAGATTTTTTCAACACTGCAAGCTTTGGAGTAATATCTGCTAACCAGTGATAGAAGTTATGCGCCCCTCTTGCACCAATTAGAAATGCCCGACCTTTAAGATGCGCTGGCGCATGACTTTGCATAAGGTGCACGAGCAATGCACGATCCGCCATTGCATGTTCGAGTACCTCATTAGCGTGCTGATCAAAAACAAGCGTGTGCTGCGAATCGTGCCACAACGTGCCTGCAGGTAATTGATCCACAAAACACGCTGCCGAATCGATATGGGTTTTAGCAAAGAAGGCGGGCTTGGGTGGCGCTGGCTGGTCCGTTGTGAGTGGCAGCACACCTGCTTCCGGCAAATCTGAACGTCGCTCTTTGTATAGCACTTGTCGCGCTATGGCAGGCGCTGGTAATGCCAACAGAGCGGTATCTGCAATAGCCTTTTTACCGGGTAATTGATCTAACAAATGCTCCGGCAAAATGCCTTTGCGACATAACGCAGCTTCGTCACGACTGCCATTCGCTTTGAACAGTTCCGCCAGCTGATGAAAAGCAAGCATGCCACTTGGCCAGAAACAAAGCGCCTGCAATAGCAACATTATTGCTTTGGCAATATCATCGTTTGCCACCGCTTCACGCGCCTGCGCACACAACTGCTGCGATGCTTCTTGATCAACTGAAAACAACTCCGTTGCAGCGCCGCTAACATTGAAAATGTGATCCTTAGGCCCCATATTTTATAAGTCAGTTATTTTTGTAGTCACCTAAATTATAGCGGGTAAACACTCTTCCGCCCACAATAGTCACAACACTGCAAAAGCACCAAGTGCTTTAAGCTATATTAGTAAAGCACTCGGCTATTTAAACACACCGATTAAGCAAGGTTGACGTTAGCTGAGCAATACACCACCTATTAGTCGCTTAAGAATTACCATATTAGGCATTCTGTTTGTTATGGTTGTTTTAGTGATTGTCTACTTTCAGCACACCTACCTACTGCCCTTGTTTGTCGGCATGACTACCTGGCTAAAAAGCCTGCTAAAACTGCTCACGCCCAAGTTTGCAGTACTATTTTTCAAAAACTCCCTCTTTCTAAAATTAAAGCAATTCCTGATACGAAGCTCTACCCGCTTCGTGGTTTTGTCACAAAAGCCGTGGCGACACAAAATGCGCTCGGCAAAGACCACATTATCAAAAATGCTTTTACAGGTACTTCAGTCTTACATGGTATCACCGCTTTGGTTGCGCACAGGTATTGCACTTGCGTTATTATTCGCCACAGCAAGTAGTTCATATGTGTTGATTGCACTACTGATAATCCCTCAGCCTATTCTTGAATGGGTTAAGCGCCTACTTCTCGCCACCCTGAATAAAGCGGGCATCACTCACTTATTCACTACCGTGTGGAGGTTTCTAGTGCCTGCCGGCTGGCAACACCGATGGTTTATGCACAGAAAATGGACACTCGGAAGACACCAGGTTCTAACCGCCATGCGATTGCGAGAAACTATAACTACACAACAAACCATAGCTCCCGAAAACAGAGAAAGAAAATCACAACAATAAACCCAAAAACACCCCTTAACCGCTCATGAGACACCCCAGATACTGTTACGCCCGATCTTTATTATTGGCAAGCTATGTCACACATCCCCTATGATTTCAATAAAAGACAACACCAACCGTAGGAAAGTTGGCAACAGACAAATTAACAATCGAATAGCAGACAAAAAGCGCCTAGATACTAACAAAAGCTTTGCAGTGGTGCTGATCAACATTATTGTGGTGTTCATAGCACTCTATGCACCACAACCTTTGCTGCCATTTATCAGTAACGAATTTGGCGTTTCTGCCACCACCTCCGCGTGGCTACTAAGCATTCCATTTATTTTCCTATGTTTTTCACCGATTGTTTTTGGCGCAATGCTTAGCAGTGTCAGTGCTCGCAAAGTACTGATAGTGTCTGTATTACTGCTTAGCGGCACGCAACTTATCTTTGCATTTGCCAATGAATTTCACTGGCTGATTATTTCAAGAGTCGTACAAGCCATTCTTTACCCCGCAATATTTACCGCATCAGTCACTTACTGCAGTAAAGCCGGGCTCGCCAACAAAATTGAACACCGTGTATCTTTGTACATAGCAAGCACTATATTCGGTGGACTGTTGGGGCGCATACTCAGCGGATTTGTAACATCGGCATTCGGCTGGCCAACCATATTCATGCTTACAGCGGCGGCTCTTTTACTCTGCGCTATTGCGCTGCATTATATAAGCGCCGATAAAATAACCAGCAGCACCACCACAAACACCAAAATGATGCGCAACATCTTAAAAGATCGCACAATCTTGTCTGGCTATATTTTTGTATTCACTACGTTCTTTGCGTTTTCAGCAACGCTCACTGCACTGCCGTTTAGATTGGTAGAAATCCAGCCCGACATTACGGCTGCGAAAATATCATTGGTATACCTTGGCTATGTACTGGGTTTTATCATCGCCACCAACAACCAGAAGCTGTGCCAGCTCGCAGGCGGAAGAGTAATGGCAATGACTATCGCGCTTGCGTTATTACTAGCAGGTATTATCTTATTATTCCCCGGGAACTTTTTGTGGCTGGTTGCGGTTAGCTTTATTACAGCTGCCGGCATGTTTCTTATTCATTCAACACTTTCCGGATTTTTAACAAGCTTAATGCCCGCGCAAGCAAGCTTAATCAACGGCTTATATATTTCTATATACTATGCTGCGGGCGCTCTGGGTTCGTTGTTACCGTTATGGATATACAATCACAGTGGCTGGTACGCATTTTTGTTTTCAATTTTCTGCGTTGCAGCGTTGGGCCTTATCACGTTAAGCAGATTGGCAGTGCATTCAAACCGCAGGAAGAATCAAGATTGAACCAAGGCATCAAACCCAAGCTTATACAAAACTTGACCCTGGCCGCTTGCATCGCTGTTACCAGCGGTTGCTCACAAGAGTTAAAACCCTTCACTAGTGATGGATGCAGTGCCTTCCCAGACGGCACGCTGGAATTTAACACACTCTGGTTAGACTGCTGCACAGCCCATGATAAAGCCTACTGGCAAGGTGGCAGCAAAGAAGAACGCCTACAATCAGACCACGAACTTCGATCATGTGTGGCGAAAACAGGCCAACCAGAAATTGCCGAACTGATGCTTGCAGGTGTTAGAGTCGGTGGAACGCCCTACTTACCCACCTCTTTTCGATGGGGTTATGGCTGGGGCTACTTACGCGGTTACAAAGCGCTTTCTGAAGAAGATCTACAAACCATCAAAGAGATCAACCAACAAAACAGTATTGACTAAAACTGCGCTGGTTTTTTTACACCATTTTGCGCCACCACCTCTGGCAACAACGATATTTCATAGCTTCGTAATTTTTCTAACAACTTTGGCAGGGTGAGATCATCATGTGCAGTCACCACAGCCAGAGGCCGCTTAGCCACTTCTGGTAATAAATCGGCTACAACGTTTTGCGCCATAGGCTCTGACACATACGCCTCACTAATATAGGCATCGGCCACGAAGCCAACATCGGCGCTAATGCCGGTAGCAATAGGAAGGTCAACAGACGCATACGTTTCTGCTCGATGAGCACACTCCGGCAGCAC
The DNA here is from genome assembly GCA_937927895.1 of uncultured Granulosicoccaceae bacterium. Taxonomy (GTDB): domain Bacteria; phylum Pseudomonadota; class Gammaproteobacteria; order Granulosicoccales; family Granulosicoccaceae. Next base: position 29,723 of record CALGKA010000126.1, read on the forward strand.
TTCAAAACTATACGTTCCAGCCGTATCTTCAATCCAACGTGTAAAGACCTCAAGTGTACGCCATCGAGATTGTGGCCCATCATGCATCAACACTATTGAACCGTTCTGGCTATCTTCAAGCTGTATAGCGATTTGCTCCGGGTCGACGAATACATCCCAATCTCGAGTATCAATTGACCACCCTACCTTATGCATGCCCATGCGCATTGCAATATCGTTCACACGCTGATTGGTATTACCAAACGGGGCGCGAAAGCAAGTCATGGTCGGGCCACCAGCGGCATACACATAACGACTGGTTTCGTTAAGCTCCTTAGCAACTTCATGGTCAAACAGCGAAGTGAGATGACTATGGCTATAAGTATGGTTGCCCACCGCATGGCCCGCATCAACAATCTTTCGAATCTTTTCAGGGTTAGCGCGCGCACGCGCACCGGTCACAAAGAAGGTAGCTTTAGCGTCATGCTTCGCCAACACATTCAGCACCATTTCCGTAACAAGATCGCTGGAAGGGCCATCATCAAAAGTCAGGTAGACCACAGGTTTCTTTTTTAATCCATCTGCCTGAGATATTGCGCTAAATAATGCGCACAAAACCACCAAGCTCAACTGTTTTACCAAGACTTTTTTCTTCCTATCACAAGGCTACTGCCACAAGTATGCACGTTGGGAAGAAGTTTAACGTGAGGCAATTATCAGCTGAAGAAAAAGATCAAATGAGACAATAGTATTGTTCATTTAGAGGCACTGACTGTAGCAATATTGATACAACTAGTGCGGCAGTGGATACCATCATCAGGCAGAGCGCCGAGCCAGCATCCAAAATTACCAGACCCAAACCCCACATAGAGTGCCGACACTCACGAATAAGTCGGTTGACGTGAAATGAAAAGATTACAAGCGTGCTCTGCTATGAAGGTTAGTAGTCGGTTTAAAACGCGGTCCGTCAAAGGAAGCCCGCCAGCGTGAGCGAGGGTTTAAAGAAGTTGGTGCTTCAGTATTCGCTAGCTTAAAAATAGCACTGAAGTCACTGCATCATTTCTTAAGTAACCACATAGAAGTTAACTATCGGGGCATTAAATCCCTCGCTTACGCTTAAGGGCTTCCTAAAATGAAAAGATTACAAGCGTGCTCTGCTATGAAGGTTAGTAGTCGGTTTAAAACGCGGTCCGTCAAGGGAAGCCCGCCAGCGTGAGCGAGGGTTTAAAGAAGTTGGTGCTTCGGTATTCGCTAGCTTTAAAATTAGTACTGAAGTCACTGCATCATTTTTTAAGTAACCACATAGTAGTTAATTATCGGGGCATAAAATCCCTCGCTTACGCTTAAGGGCTTCCTAAAAAACGGTAACAACATAAAGACACGAGCGCGAAAACCATCAGCAACCACCACCCCACCTGAGCGTCGCGAACCACAGATCAGCGAATATTTGTGGGGGTTAAGTTCTTGCCCAGCCTCTTATTTTTTAGTCTTTTTAAAAAAGTAAGGCCGCCGGCAAGGGCAAGCAACGCTCGTCAGACGCCCGCAGGGCACAAGCCACACTCACAAGCCGCCCGCAGGGCAGCCACGCACAACAAAGCCGCCCGCAAGGCATAAATCCCGCTAAGCAGCCCGAGCAACCGCCTCCTGAATCATACGTCTAGCAGTCGTACTATCACGCCATCCGTCAATTTTCACCCACTTGCCGTCTTCAAGGTCTTTGTAGTGTTCAAAAAAGTGCTGAACCTGCCTTACGGTTATTTCAGGCAAGTCAGTAAAGTTTCTCACCGACACATAACGCTGCGAAATACTATCAGCAGGTACCGCGACAATCTTTTCATCTTGGCCGCCATCATCTTCCATTACCAACACACCAACGGGACGGCAATTCATGACAGCACCCGGCATGAGGGGGCGCGTATTACAGATCAATACATCGATCGGATCACCATCATCAGACAAGGTATGAGGTACAAAGCCATAGTTGCCTGGATAGCGCATTGGCGTGTAGAGAAACCTATCAACAAACAGCGCACCGGAGTCTTTATCAAGCTCATACTTAATGGGCTCACCACCGATCGGCACTTCGATAATGACATTGATATCCTCTGGCGGATTTTTACCGACAGGGATCGCAGCAATATTCACAGGATTTACTCTCTAAAATTAAACAAAAAGTGGAATGGTCAGATAGCCCGCACAAAGCGGGCCGACATTTTGCACTGATTCCGCAATCTGGCACAACCGTTAAGGTGTGAAAGTTTGCATTGCAGGCGGGAAAATATTGACAGCGCATCAACCGCCACGCATGGACCACATAAATACATCAATAGAACGATGCCTGCGGTAAGCTTGGCTGAGTTTTAAATCGACGGTGAAACCAGTAATACTGGGCCGGATCAATCAGAATGTGCTCTGCTATAGTCTGATTAACCAGAGTCGCAGCGGCCATATCATCCATCTGTGAGAAATCTTCCGGCAACGCTTTAAAACGAATTTTGTAACCATCATTAGTGGCGTTTCTATGATGCGAAAAAAACACCGCTGGTGCGCCAGTCATTTTTGCGTATCGACCAGTAATGGTCACAGTCGCCGCCGTCTGCTCAAAAAATGGCGCAAACACTGACAACCGCTCACCCATATCATGATCAGGGGCAAACCATACAATCTCACCAGCGCGTATGGTGCGTATAATTTTGCGGCTATCGCGGTTATCAATCAACGAGCGCAACGATGAAGACCGCCCGTTTTCCAACACATAGTTAACCAGCTTGTTTTTCTGCAACTTATAAACCGCATGCGTGCGATAGTGTTTGCTCAAGAGCTTTGAGGCCAGATCCAAACTTGAAAAGTGCGCACCCACCAACAGCACCCCTTTACCTTTCGCCTCTGCCTGCTGCAACTGCTCTAGCCCTTCATACACTGCAAGCTTGTGGATCTCGTTTTCATCGCTCCACCACCCCATGGCAGTTTCTATAAGGCCCGCACCAAAGTTATCAAAGGTACGCTTTAGCATCTGCAGGCGTGCAGCATCATCCAGGTGCGGGAAACAGATTTTTATATTGACCGCTGCAATGTGCTTACGACGACGTATCAATCGATAAGTGAGCCTGCCAATACCAATACCGATACGAATTTTTATCGGGTAAGGCAATAGATTAATCAGGTACAAGCACCCTAAGCTGATCCCTGCCAACCAGTGGCGTGGCTGGATAAGAAGCCGTAAAAAAGAAGAATCCATTGCATCGCAATCGCTAAGTATTGGCAACATTATAACAGCCACAGGCAGCAGCAGTTTGCAGGCAAAGCCCCTGCCCGCCATTACAGAAAGCCAATCCTTAAGTGATACACTAAAGACCACATCCACAAGCTTGAGAATTATTATGCCTGACCTGAGCGGAAAAGCGATCATAGTGACCGGCGCCAGCCGTGGTATTGGTGCAGCTACTGCATTTGAGCTAGCCCAATCAGGTGCCAGCGTCATTCTAGCCGCACGCACTGATTCAGAAATCAAACATAACGCCCAACAAATAAGAAACCAAGGCGGTGCCGCCGAAGCCGTAAGCTGCGATGTCAGCAAATACAAAGATGTACAAGCCCTGATCTCACACTGCGAATCAACCTTCGGCAGACTAGACGGACTAATAAACAACGCCGGCGTAATAGAACCCATCGGCCACCTAGCCACATCAGATCCAGCCACATGGGGTCATGCGACAGACATAAATTTCAAAGGCGTCTATCACGGCCTTCGGGCGGCACTGCCCATCATGATGGCGCAACAACACGGCACCATCGTAAATATCAGTTCAGGCGCAGCCCATAGCCCACTGGAAGGCTGGAGCCATTACTGCAGCGCTAAAGCCGGCGCCCACATGCTAACCCAATGCGCCCACAAAGAAGCCGCAAACACAGGCGTCAACGTAGTAGGCCTAAGCCCCGGCACCGTAGCCACAGAGATGCAAGTCCTCATCAAGGCCTCTGGAATAAACCCGGTAAGCCAACTAGATACAAAAGACCACATAGACGCAGAATGGCCCGCCAAAACCATAGCCTGGCTATGTAACGGCGGCGCAAAAGAATACGCAGGCAAAGAAGTCTCGCTAAGGGATGAAACCATTCGCAAGCTAGTAGGCCTATCGCAAGACTAAGAAAAAAGAGCAAACATGGAATGCAAATAACGCGTTAACAACAACGGTCTAGATTGTGAGCGCAAGTGAATAAAGAAGCTCACCACAGCAAAGCACCTAGCTAGTGGCCCGTCCATAAACAATGCTTCGCGAGGTTGTTCCAGGTGCGTGAGATTTTGCCTACTACATGTAGGCGTTTAGTCATTCTAAATAACTACATGAAGTCGGTAAAAGATTGCGTACCTGGGGCGACCGCAGTAGCGTTCGCTTAGGGATGGGCACTAGCTAACGCTCAATAACCTTTAGTATGGGCGAGCGATAGTTTAAACAACGAAGTAGTGTTCTATATTAATGAAGATTGGTATTTCTTTTTGAGCTGGAACATTTAAAACCCGGTCCATAAAGGGAAGCCCGCCAGCGTGAGCGAGGGTTTAAAGAAGTTGGTGCTTCGGTATTCGCTAGCTTTAAAAATAGTACTAGAAGTCACTGCATCATTTCTTAAGTAACCACATAGTAGTTAATTGTCGGGGCATTAAATCCCTCGCTTACGCTTAAGGGCTTCCTAAAAAGAAATATTACAAGCGTGCTCTGCTAAGAAGGTTAGTAGTCGGTTTAAAACCCGATCCGTAAAGGGAAGCCCGCCAGCGTGAGCGAGGGTTTAAAGAAGTTGGTGCTTCGGTATTCACTAGCTTTAAAAATAGTACTGAAGTCACTGCATCATTTTTTAAGTAACCACATAGTAGTTAATTATCGGGGCATAAAATCCCTCGCTTACGCTTAAGGGCTTCCTAAAAAAAACAGATGACAAGGCAAAAAAAACCACCCGGAAAAACCACAAAAAAGGGCCCACTAAAAAATAGCGAGCCCCGCAACCAACAACCTAACGATCAAAGATCAAAGATCAAAGATCAAAACGATCGAAGATCAGCGCAACAGCTACCCATAAAGCGCCGGAACACCAAGCTTCGCATGAATGGCATTGCTAGTAGCATTATCAATGTTCAAGCCCTTAGCAAGCTTATCCAAGTACACAGCTTCTTCCTGCGTATCAAGATCAATAGCCATTAAAGACATCAGATAAACCTGCTGCTCCATGCCTGCAGGAATCGTAGGAATGAATGCTTCAAGGCTTGTAGGGCTAGCCATTTCTTCACGAATGAAGTTAGCTTCCTCGTCAGACATTTCGCCTAGGTTACCGACTATCTTCTGTTGCTCTGCTTCATCAATCTGACCATCTGCACGCGCAGCCATCAAAGTAGCACGAAGTAGAATTTCAGCCTGCTTCTCAGCAGCCGGATCAGGCTGTGGCTCTTGACCTGTCAGAGCCGTATTGAATAGATCACCAAAACCACCTTGCTGTGGTTGTTGCGCCTGACCTTGTGCCCCGGCACCGCCACCACCAAGCTGCTCAAGCAGACCGCCCAACCCACCAGCCTGTCCACCCTGCTGCCCTTGCTGTTGACCGCCAAGTAAGCCACCAAGACCACCCGCTAATCCGCCGCCAGCACCACCTGCACCACCGGTCAGACCGCCAAGCAGACCACCAAGTCCACCGCCAGCACCACCGCCACGCATCGCACCGCTGACGCCTTTAGCAACCATTGCACCCACAGCGACTTTCGCTAATGTTCCCACTAAACTCATTTAAATACCCTCAAAGAAAAAATGCTCGCTAGAATAGCGATACCCTTATATATGGTGACGCAGGAGCACTCACAACGCAAGAATTGCAAGAAATTGTGCCATACTGATTATATCCCCTGACTCACCATTCCATCGCTTTATGCCAATCTCATTCGATAAGCCCTTTACCCAGCAAGAACCTATCTCAGAAGAGGCGATCACCAAAGCCGTAGAGGTCATGCGCACCGGTAAATTACACCGCTACAATACCGCACCGGGTGAAACCTCAGAAGCAGAAATGCTCGAAAAAGAATTCGCAGATTCGCTCGGAGTAAAGTTTTGCCTTGCCTGTGCATCGGGCGGATACGCTATCCATATTGCGCTTAAAGCTTGCGGCCTTCAACGCGGCGACACCGTTATGACCAACGCCTTTACGCTCGCCCCCGTACCAGGTGCTATCGATAACGCTGGTGGCAAAGTCGCATTAGTTGAAATAGATCAAAACTACTGCGTTGACCTCAACCACCTTGAAGCGACCATGAAATTAACCAGCAGTAAGTTCTTTTTAATTTCACACATGCGTGGCCACCTAGCCGATATGGATGCCGTCGTTAAATTGTGTAAGCAATATAACGTTACATTGATCGAAGACTGCGCCCACACCATGGGTGCATTTTGGAACGGTAAAGCCTCTGGAAGCTTTGGCAAGGCGGCCTGCTTCAGCACGCAAACGTATAAACACATTAATAGTGGTGAGGGCGGATTCCTTACCACCAACAACAAAGAAGTAATGGCACGCGCCATTATGCACTCTGGCTCATACATGTTATTTGAACGCCATGGCACCGCCCCTGACAAAGAAGTGTTTAAAGACATCAAGCTAGACACCCCAAACTACAGCGGCAGAATGGATAACCTACGCGCCTCCATACTTCGAGTACAACTGCAAACTTTAAGTGAAAACTGCAAACGCTGGAATCGTTTATACCAAGCCGCCGAAAAAGGCTTAAGAAAAATTAACTCCATCACCCTATCGGAGCGCCCCAGGCAAGAAACTTATGTTGGAAGCTCAATTCAGTTCCGCGCAGACAACCTAAACGATGTTTCAGGCTTTATAGACCGTTGCGCCAAACGGGGCGTAGAACTCAAATGGTTCGGCAATAAAGAACCGCTAGGTTTCACTAGCCGGTACGATAGCTGGCGCTACCTGGGTGAAGCTCCAACCCTACCGAACACTTTAAAAATACTAAACCGCACATTTGATATGCGCCTGCCACTGACGTTCAATGAAAAAGATATGGGCACCATAACCGCTATTATCAACGAAGAACTATCGCACGATACAGCGCGTGTTTCAGCTAACCACTAACGCAAGCTAACTGACAGGGAAAACCTGCCATTAAATAAAGCAGGCAATTACAAAACACCATTCTTTAATCTATCTCTTGCACTGTTGTTTTTACCTGTTACAGAAACTAGATCACCCACCTTACCTAATCCAAATTTCGGCATATTATTGTAAATAGATTCATGCTGACCGTTCTTTATAATATAGGTCTCATGCCAAATTCCTACATCGCCATTACTCCCAACACGCTTATTAAAACGTGCCCAGGCAGGTAAGTGCACGGCGGTTTTGCTTTTAGCATAAGCCTCTAACTGATCATAAGAACGCCAATACTGGATCATAATAGACGTACGTCCTATCGAACCTTCATGACTAATAAAACCCAACTCAGGGTTTTGGTAAAGCTCTTTTAGCATTTTAGGCATTGCTGATGCGACAGGCCACCACTGATGAATCTTCCAAAACGTATTAACGCGAAAGCCTATGAGAAACACCACAAAATCACCGTCAATATTTGCGGTCACTCGCTCTTTTATTATGTTACTCATTCATCTTCCTTGTGAAGAACTGAAGCAAATGCTATCAATAAATTCGAATCGCAACAACACCAAACGATCACAGGCAACTGCCAAATCAAACAGCCTCTTTATTAATAGCAATGGTATAAACATGCGTTTGTGGGTACTGATCTAGCTCCAGATGCACAACCGATAATCCGTTATCTAATAACAACTGAACATTCTTATCTATTCCAATACTACTATAATAAAAAGTATCGTCGTGCCATTGATCCGTATGCTCCCCAATCGCATTGCCAAAGCTATAGATCAATACGCCATTCACAGTTAAAAGACTACACAATTTAGCAAGCACAGGATTTTGCATTTCAATCGGTAGATGAAAAATGCTATCCCACGCCACCAGGAAGTCATATTTTTCATCTGACTCCCAGGTACAAATATCTTGATGAAGAAACCGATGCCCCGGATGATTCTTACTGGCCAACGCAACCATCTCTTGAGACACATCAAGCCCTGTCACTGCAAAACCCTTACGTTCTAACGCACGGATAAACCTGCCACCAGCACCACAACCCACATCTAATGCCTTGCCACCATCAGGCGCAAAAGCAAGAGCTCTTTTAAGCTGACTCATACCATAAGCAGAATCAACATGCCGGTCATGCCACCACTGAGCAATTTTGTCGTACTTAGCACCTAGTACCTCTGGCTCCATATTTACACCTGCAACTACTTAATAGATTTTGAATCTGCGATCCTACAGCATAAAGTCGAGCTGCAGATACAGAACA
>CALGKA010000127.1 GCA_937927895.1 uncultured Granulosicoccaceae bacterium
AAGCGTGGGACGCTCTATCCCGACAATTCTTGACTCATAAAACAACGGCGATTACAGACATCCAAACGCTTAATTCTCAGGCCACAAACCAGTCTCCGGGTGAAACTGTGACCATGCAAACCAGAACGCCTGATGGCTACCAAGATCGCTGCCATCAATATCAACAGCACGAATACCGCCACCATCAAGCACAAGCTGGACATTTTCAAATCCGACTTTTTTGTTTCGCTTTAATTCAATAAAAGCTCTGCTGCGTTGAAACGCATAGGGCTTGCCCGACTTGGAGATAACGCCAATGATATCTTCGTGTACCGACAATCTGGGATCAACATCACCGACGGGAAAAATAGGACCGTTCGCATCACGATTATTGCGAAAGTCCGGATCACGCCCTAAGGCGTGACGCTCTTCTAACACAGTCGTATTCGGATGCGCTTTTTTCCATTCACCCCAGGCAGCTGTAACAACGCTTGCCTGCTTGAGCTTAATACCTTTATCCGCCAATGGACCTGTTAATGCGGCACCCGTGAACGTATCAAATACCGACCAGGTGCCGAGGTCATACATTACTTTATTTGAACGACTCAATAACCCGGATGTACGCAGTATCGGGCGCTCTACACCTTCGGGTATTTCATCAGTAAAGTAGGCCTGTGCTGCACCACACAAGGTACAGTATGGCATACCGATATCTCGACCACCCAGCGTATCGTTGACCATCTCGCGTACCTCCATTATTTGTCTCGGGTACGCGCGGTATTCACCGTTTATCTCAACACCAAATATAATATCTTCGTCATCAAGCCACTTTGCTTCAGCGGCCGCAATTACCTTTGGATTATCTACCGCTGGAATACAATTACACGGATCATCTGTGGTGTCATATGGCCTGCTATCAATAAGCACCCCACCCCACGATACCAATGTCCAATCGATGTCACCTTCAACAAAAATGTTCTCCCAGGCAGGCTCTATAGAAGTAAACAATGCCTTCTTTACTGATAGATAACCGGGCGGTGCGGGAATTTTCCATGCAATCAGATGATCGGTTGTTGAACCCCAAACATTAGTGGTTTCATGTTCAAAACCGAGTAACTGACTAGCAGCATCTGCCAGTGAGCTTAACAGTGCACCACCACCTGAGAAGCGCATTAGATCACTGATCAGCCAACCCAATCTTGGATCACCAGAATTAGCGATAATATTCAACGCTATTTCCTGATCTCTACCCCAACTGCCCGTTGCGGCTGGCACCAGAAAAGTATCCGCTACGGCCTGCTGAAGCTCTTCGGACAACTCTCCGGTTGGCACGGATGGCCTGTCACCGAACTGCTCAATGACGTACTTAGACAACACAGGTAACTGCGATTCCTGTGCAAGTGTCGTTCTGCCAGCCAACCCCACCAACAATACCAATGCAAATAGCATCGCTCGTCGAAACCATTGATCAGATTCTTGCATTGATAACCCCTCGAAGTTGGAGAACAGTAAGTTGCGCCTCTCAGTAGCGAGGACCTGTAGGTAGACTACAAAACTAGACTAAAAGTTCGATAGTCGTATTTAGGGCTTCAAGGATTGTGCGCCGGATAACACTCCGCTACACACACAGAGAGCTAGAATATCGCTTTATCCATCCAACCATTATTAATAATACAATCGGGCCTGTACCATCAGAAGCGAGCTAGATTGGCAAAGACAAACAGAATAGATGGCCCTATTTTTAGATACAAAGATTGTTCAAAACGTAACGGGCATATAATCGTTAAAAAATCGTCTCTACTGACTTACGCAAATGCCTGATCCATTCCATCCAACGCCATCACCGTTTATATCAATACACGCTGGCGTGTTGAAGCGCAAGTCCACTGGGAAGTAATAGAGCGACACCTCGCTGTTTTCACCCGCAGCACCCACTAAAATATGGCTATCGGTTGCGGCAACCTGATAACCAAATAATCGGCCACTTTCACCATCATCGGCTAACAGTTTTGCTACTTCTTGCCAAACACCTCCACTTCTTTCAAATACATAAGCAGAACCAGAATCGTTGCCAAGGTCATTATCCCCACGAGCACCCACCACAATTTTTTCGGATGCAAGCGCGATGGAGCTTCCAAAGAAGTCATCAATAGCGCCATCACTTGCGGTTAATGTAGTTGTAAATTGCCAGTCTCTATCAATTTTTTCAAATACATGCACAGAGCCTGTGTTTTGGTTTTCTCTATAATCTGCAATCGCTGCGATGTTATTGCCAAGCTCTACAGGGCCGCGGTGACCCAAATAGTCAGATGGGGCTTTTAATTCAAACTGAGCAGTCAATGACCACTTGTTGTTAATTTTTTCATATAAGTGTGAGCGCATTGAATTGCTAACCAACACTTCATACCCATTAGTAGATACTGAACCACCAAACGCACCGGAATTGTAGTTTGTATCTTGCCTTGGGTTGCGCGTTATAGCGTCTAACGACCAACGTTCTTGATCAAGCCCAAATATTTCAGAAATACCTGACGTTCCACCAGACCATATGTGCCTAGATCCTACTACTATTGTGTCGCCGCTGAGTGAAAGACTCTGTCCACGGTAGTGGAAATATTCGAAGGTTAAATTATTATTAAGTGGTACAGATCTAACCCATCGCGATCCATCATGCTCAAAACGATGTATTAGGCTTTCTCCTTCATCCGGACTGCTTGCAGCTCCAAGGGCTGTTATAAGTGCCGTATCACCATCTATAGTGACCGCATAACCAAAATGTGGTGCGAACTCATTGCCCGGTGTTAATTTCTGTTCTAGCTGCCATTTGCCATCAGCAAACTGGTATGCATCTACAACAGGCTGCTCTTTAGTATTTGTTAGCAGCATTCGATTGCCACTAACAGAAAAATGCTCAGTGCCTTTTAGATTGCCTCGCAGGGTGTCTGCGCTGCCTGGTATTTTTTGAGTTTGGTAAAAAATAGCTGCAGCGGATTGTGGTCGGCAAAACTCTGTACCTGCTGCAGAATCGCTTAAACAACCGCGAGGCGAGCTTAACCGATCATTAAGATTGTAAAAAGATAACGTTGAACCGCTATTGTAACCACGACTCCACGACATCAGCTGATTTCCATCAGTGCTAACACCTCCCACGTCTTTCGAAATATGAGCCGATTCATTCCATTGACCATTCTCGTAAACAAAAACATAGATGGTATTTTGAACATTAAATACTGCTCTGTTGCCATCTATTGACGATGGAACGCAGGAAGATCCAATTACGGCATCTTGGCTGGCGTTAAGAATCGCCTCTTCCTGCCAGCTATCACCTGCTCTGGTAAACACCACGTTACCAACAAGAATTCGGTTACCATCAAAAGACAAACACCGTTCATTTTGAAAATAACTAATTCCAGTAACAGAAATGAATTGAGACTGATCACTATCAGAATGAGTTACCCACAATAGATTTTCAGATAAACCACCGCCAACAAGGCTAACGATAGTGTTATTTTTCATAGCGACCGATACCAGCCATGGAAAACGTCCCTGAGGGTTTGAACCATCTATCTGCTTTACGTTAACCCAGTTGTCACTACGTTTTTCATAAAGGTGAAGTGCCTTATTTGATGCAATTACAGCGCGATTATCATCAAGTGATACGCTTAGTCCAAAGTTATTGTATTCAATTTCACTGTTCGGATCAGTTAAGCGCGTTGCTTCAACCCAACCGTTAGCAGACTTTTCATACACCATAACTACCCCGCCACCGGGATCAGAAATCAATGCGTATTGGTCATTGATTGCTACATCAGGCTTAGTAAAGAGTTCGTCAAATATCGGCAGTTGAATACGCGTTTGTTCTTTCCACTGGCCTGCCATTTTCTCAAAGAAAATATGTTCGGCATAACCCGCAGGGCTTGATCCTAACGCTGCATGTGCTAAACCCGCGACAACGGCAGTATTACCAAACAATTCAACCGATGATTCACCTAACTCCACAGAAATTGTTTGCACTGACTCTAGCGCTGGACTATCAGTACGTATATTCGGTGTCAATTCAGGAGGACTTACATACTCATTACTATGGGTGTCGTCAACCTGGTATTGAACAGAGACGTTTCCACCGCAGTGTACACCTGGGCAAGGTGGTCGTTCTGTATTGTCAATGGTATCAACACGGCATGAATTTGTGCCATCCCAACCCCAGCCATCACCGTCGCTGTCTACGCATTCTGTATTGGTTTGAATCAGACAAGATGCTGTACCGTCCCAACCCCATCCATCACCATCTGTGTCAACACAAGCTGTTGGTACGATGCACGATTCTGCTCCATTCCAACCCCACCCATCGCCATCTGAGTCTACACAAGGCATAGCGCAGGACGTTTGACCGTCCCAGCCCCAGCCATCACCGTCGTTGTCTATACATTCGATGGCCCACACGTTTGAAGCAAACAACAAAAATACGATCAAAAAAGAACATTCACGCATAGTTTAACCCCCGTCACGTCATGACAGACTATCGCGTCAATCACCGGATCACAAGACGATATTGTAGTTTTTGAATTAGCGCTGGCAGATGACAATCGCTGCATGCACTATCTGCCAGGTTCTTTGAGTAGTGCTGGCTTCATAAAATTTGAAGTGCACAAACAAAAACCTATAAAACTTTTTCTTAATAACCGCGATCAGGCTGTACCGCTGGAGTACCATTGCCTCACATTAAAGTTTGCAGATCGCGGTATGATGCTGCACTTCAAATTGGCTTGAACAGCAATGCTAAAATCTACCCTGCACTCACTCAAAAAGACTCATGATTGAACTTAAAAACGTCCACCTGGCCTACAGCGCCGCTGGTCGCTCCATCCCTGTACTATCCGGCGCGTCTCTAAGTGTTGCTAAAGGCGAAAGTGTTGCCATTATCGGTCCATCAGGTTCAGGAAAAACATCGCTTCTTCTGGTGCTAACCGGTTTAGAAACACCGGACAGTGGCTCAGTCATTTTCGATGGGCTTGAGTTACACGCACAATCTAATGATGCACGCGCTGATCTTCGGCGCGATAAAATTGGCATTGTTTTCCAAAACTTTCACCTTATTCCAAGTCTCACCGCGTGCGAAAACGTTGCCCTGCCATTAGATATTGCAGGTAGCGACAACGCACGCGTTCGTGCTGCTGAACTACTCGAGCGTGTGGGCCTTGGGCATCGAAAGGACCACTACCCGAATGCGATGTCCGGCGGTGAACGACAACGCGTCGCCCTTGCTCGAGCATTAATACATCAGCCAGCACTAATGGTGGCTGATGAGCCAACCGGTAACCTTGATAATCAAACCGGTGATGCCGTGGCCGATTTACTGTTTAAACTTAACCAGGAAAACGATGCCACTCTTATACTGGTTACCCATGACCCGGCGCTTGCTGCTCGTTGCCAGCGTCAGGTACGCCTGCATGAGGGGCAACTCAATTTGGTGCAAGCTTAATGAAAGATTACTAAAATGCTTCGCTTTCTTCTAAGAGACCTTATTGGTCATCGCAATTCGCGCTCGTTGCATCTTCTTGCCACCAGTTTATTCCTCGGTGTGTTGTTAATTTCCGCCTGCACCGGATTACTGGCACTTGTCCGTGACGGCATTGCTAGTGAAGAACGACAACTGTTTGGTGGCGATGTCGAGCTCGATACACGTGAGCCGCTTGATCCAAACGCGCTTGCATGGATTACTAAACGTGGCACTGTTTCACGTCTTATAGAACTTCGGACCATGCTCGGCACCATAAACGAAGAATTCACCGTAATTGAATTACAAAGCGTCGATAAACATTATCCGTTGTATGGCAACGTTAGCTTTGAACCCGCCATCACACTGGCTGAGGCCACCGACAATCTAGGGGCCGCTATTGATCCGGCTCTGGCTTTTGAACTTGGGCTGAAAGTAGGCGATAACGTCACCATTGGCGATACCACCGTGACAGTGCGTGCCGTTGTGCAAGGTCAGCCTGATCGCGCGTTCAGCGCAGATATAAGCGGCCCTCCCGTGTTGGTCTCGGAACAAACGCTCGATGCAACGGGTTTAATTAGTGCGAACAGCCGGGCTGAATACGAATACCGTGTGCGCCTTACAGGTCCAAACATTGAACCTGAAAACGGCGTATATGGCGATACCACACAATTCCGAAATGATTGGCGTGCAGCCTTCCCTGACAATACTGCGGAATTGAATACAGTTGAAGGTCGCAACGATCGCGTATCAGAACGTTTAAACGAAGTGGCTGCCGTGCTGTTGCTAATAGCAGTGGCAACCTTATTAGTTGGTGGACTCGGTGTAGCTAATGGCGTGGCAGCCTGGATGCAATCACGACGTGCTGACCTTGCTACCCTTTCAGCCATTGGTGCAAAGGATAACTGGCGTGGCACTATCATGGTTATTGAAATTCTTTTAGTAGCGCTACTCAGTAGTTTGATAGCAGCACTTATTGGTGCATCAATAGCGTATGTTGTATCGCGTAGCTTAAGCGGCGGGCTGCCAGTGGCAACATCACCCGCACTACTGTTTTGGCCGACCCTTGTATCAATGGCATTCGGCACGCTCTCAGCGTTAGCATTTGCCGCACCGAACTTAGCTCGTAGTCTTTCCACGGCACCTGCCACACTACTGCGTGGAGATACCGAAACAGACAGTCGATCACCATTGTCGCTACGCGCAAAAGCGGCCTGCGCAGCGCTTGCAATAGCAGCCGCATTAGCACTTATAGCTTTAGTCCCTGATAAAATCATCGGTATCGGTTTTGTTTTTTCAATTATCCTACTGTATGCAGCACTTTCGGAGCTGGTGGTACTTATACGGAACTTCGCAAGGCGAATCGTGCAATCAGGCAAGCTCGATAAACGTTTCGCAGCGCGCCGTGCATTGGCTGGAATGGATCAACCAGGTTCTCCATTACGGCCATTGTTGTTATCGCTAGGCATTGCAACAACATTACTGGTGGCAGCCACCATTGTGATCGTTGCTATGTTAAGGCTCCTTGATTCCACGGTGCCATCGCGTGCGCCAAGCCTTGCTTTTTACGATATTCAAAAACAAGATGTCAACGATTTCACACAAGTCGTAACGAATGCACCAGGGGTTACCGAAGTACAAACTGTCCCGCTAGTTCTAGGTCGCTTAACACAGGTTAACGGTGAGCTATTATCAGCGCGAGATAACGCAAGCGAGGCACTTGAAGCCAACGATGAACACAAGCTTAGTTATCGTGCAGAAAGAGTCGATAATATTCGTGCTACCAGCGGCGAATTGTGGCCGCACAACTATCAGGGCCCACCACTGGTTGCCATGGAAGATCGGGAAGCCGGACAAATTGGTGTGCAGGTCGGTGACACGCTGACGTTTTCTATCTTAGGCAAAAATCTAGAAGCAAAGCTTGTTGCTATTTACGCGCAGGGAAATTTTGAAACCCGATTCTGGTTTGAAGCTTTGTTTAGCCCAGGCGTGTTAGACAATTTCATTACGCGTTATGTCGGCATCGCTTTTCAAGATACTGCAGCACCTGATTTTGTACCGCAGAACACCTCCAACACACCTATTGATATTGTTGCGGCGAACAGCATATCAACGGAGTACCCTGCAGTTGTAACCGTTCGTACCTCACGCGGCTTATTAGCTGCCAAGCGTATTCTTAATGCAGCGGCATTGGCTGTATCACTCGTTGCGCTAACCAGTTTACTTGCAAGCTTACTTGTACTGGCTAGCGTGGTTGCGGCAAACCGCCAACGGCAATTACAAGAAGCAGCCATTCTGCATGCCATTGGTAGCCGCCACCGTAGCTTAATGCAAGCCTTAGGTATTGAGTACCTGCTGCTCGGTACTGTGGTCGCTGTGTTTGCCAGTATAGTTGGTGGCATTTTAGGCTCCCTGATCGCCGTATTTTGGCTCGAACTACCAGTGGGAGTATTTACCTGGCTTAGCGGTGCTACTGTGGCCGTTGCAATTGCAGGGTTATGCTTAACAGCTGGTGCTATCTGGGTGGCGCGTTCTTTATCGGTATCACCCGCTGCACTGTTACGCGAAGTCGTTTGACGCAATGGCGAATACAATTTATTAACACCAGTCCTTGGTGTTTATAATATACAACGCATTAAGACATGACGACTTCGGCCAGCTGGATACGATTTGTTTCTCGATTAAACCAGCTGGCCTGCCTGTACATCGACAAGCGTCGAAGATCTTGCTGTGCTGTATGAACAATCTGGAAATGGTGAATATGTTGCAGACACTCACTGGCTTAATCGCAGCCGAGGAGCCTGTCAGACTGATTGCAACTTAAAGGGTCATACCAGATAAAGATAAGTGGTCAATACTATTTTTTTAAATATAACCGCTTCTCTAATCTGCTGTATTCACGAGCAAGCTCGCCTGCTGCCAGCTTTTCCTTTATCGACATAATTGACGATGAAACACTCCCGACATTCGTCAATGAAAAATAGTCAGCGATTGCCTTCAACGAATAATCGCCAAGTTTCTGGCTACAATAGATCGCCATTTGACGTGCCACATTGGATTGCGGTCGCCCTTTGCTCCGTGCTGTTATGGTTTTTATATCACACTTAAATATTGCAGCAACTGCTTCTACTATCGTTGGGATTTCTGGTCTTTGCGACAATTCCCTCGATAATTCTCTCGACACCTGTAGATTTTCTTTGTTTTCCTGTATCGACTGCTTAAAAGCTCTATCACCGTAAATGCTGCCGATGTTGCCCTTACTGTAAAACGCCTCTGTTTCTTCGTCATTGCCTTCTGACACGAACTTTCGGTAGCCCGCATAACGATTTTTACGGCCCAACATCTGATAGGTCTTCTCTCGATATAACCACTTTGGCACCGATTCTTGGTTTATATAGGCGCGATAGCTTGACCATTGATATTGCTCCAACACCTTCTCGCTAGCGCCCTTGACCTCCGCCGGGTTGCGGTGAATGTAACGCCCCAGTTGGAGTAGGTACGCATCTTTATCAATCAGTATCGCCTTGTATCGATCTCTGAATAACGAACCATCCGTTTTCCTTCGTCGATTATATTTCTGCGTATAGACTCCGTTGATATGCCGCATGATACGATCGAGGTTCGCACGTGGCGTCTCTATCAACAAATGATAGTGATTACCCATTAGGCAATACGCATGGATCACTGCATCAAATCGTGCGTGCGACTCTTCCAGCGTTGTTAAAAAGTCTTCGTAGTAGCCTACACCATGAAAGATCCGCTGCCGACCACGGCCACGGTTCATAACATGGTAAAGCGCATGTTCATACTGGATTCTGGAAGGCCTCGGCATGGCGCTACTATAGACCAACTTAAACCATTATGAAATACGCCTGCCCCCTTAAGCAACCGTTCACTTCATTAATATTGTATGTTAAGTCCCAACAACTAAAGGCGCTGTTAACCGACGCAAAGAAGCAATTACACTCAGTGCAGTAATTTTGCCAGTGGCCGGGGTTTCACTTGGTACGTTTTCAATACTCATTGAAAACGACGATGCCGCCGCGTCAACTTTAATGGTGTGCATGTTTTTACTGACTGCCGGGTCTGCCCATACTTCTACTGCGGTTCTATCCGGACCAATACCTGCCAGTGCAAGTGCGGCTGCAACATTTACATTAGCAGGGAATGCTTTTGCCGCCGCTCTGGCGGTTCCACTAAACACCTGTAACGCATCGGTTAAGTTCTCTACATTGATGTTATTGTCGATCAAGTGTGGTGCACCTATCAGCCCGGTAGGTGGCTTACGCGTTACCAACGTAATACTGTAGACCTCACCTTCCGCCACTGCTTTAACCGCGTCTAAGCCCAAAAGTGCGCCCGTTGGTACAAATATCACCGCGTTGTTCTGCCGGGCATTATCAATTAGATCCATATTGTCCAATAATGCACCAACGGAGAGCGGCATAAAAGTACAGCCATTATCAATTGCGGAACTGGCTATCGCCAAAAACACAGACTTAGGCGCACACTCAATAACTATATCGGCTTCCCTACCCAGATGTTCAACCGGCACTATCAGTGGCTGCTGATTGAAGTCTTTAAGGTTACGCTTTAGTTTATCGTGATCTCTAGCGGCAACAGCACTTAACACCACGCCGGGTATTTCCCCTGCATCCAGACATTTTGCGACCTTGAGCCCTATTGCGCCCATACCACCTATGGCTACTTTTAGATCTGGTTTGGAGTTCATTTTTATTGTTAATTCTAGAATCAAAGATTATTAAAAGTTGTCCGGGAACCGTGCACGCTGTATATCCAGCTTAGGTCTAACTATCGTGTGCAAATTGTCTTGCAGGATCTGAATAGTAGTCGCGTTGAAGCTTTTTATCCATTTTCCAGCATCGGTCTATACTAAGCTGGCACCGTAAGCAAATTACCTAGAGCCTCTTTTGCAACTTCAGGGCTGCGTGCCGCTTCCACTATACTTACAAGATAACTAAGTTCCGGGCCGTGTATTTCGTACTTCGACTTGTCTGAAACAGATAGCGCATCAGCTGATCTATTGTGCTTGTAAAGACTCTCAATTACCGCGTATATCTTTTTGTGATCTACTGATTCAAAATTAACAGCCTGCAATGCCTCCGAATATTTATTCCAAAACGTCCTATCGATCATGAGCTGACCCAGGACAATCCGCTCGTGCTTGTATGAAAATCCTTTTGAGGTCACTTCGAAGAAAACTCCTTCACCATTACTGCAATTTTTCCAACAGCTTTAATAGCTGCTTTAACTCCGCTTTCGTCAACGGCTCAATAGTCTGCTCTGTCACCTCTAGAGCATATGGAATCGCATCTTGTATAACACGCTCGCCCTTGCGAGTAAGTTTTATAAGTTGCCGCCTTGCGTCTGTTGGGTCTTGCTTGCTGTCTACCATTTTGCGCAAGCGCAATCTATCTACAACGCCTTTTATTGTCGCAACATCCATTGCGGTCAAGCGGCCCAATTCATTTTGCGACAGGGGGCCACGTTCCAACAACTTGGCCAACGCAGCAAAGCGAGTTGGCGTTAAATCAGACGGCATATGATTGGAAAATATACTGGTATGGCGCTGACTAACTTTACGAAGCACATGGCCAATTTGGGTTTCTAAGGTATAAGTTTTCAGCGCTTTAATACTCTTCAAAAAATCAAATCTAATTTAGACAGTGTTTGCCATGCCAGCGAGTGAACCAGAGGCGAATTAGGAATACGCTACACAGGACGACCCTGCTGTCGGCATCTGTAATGCGCGTAGCAATTCAATGCTTGATCCTTGCGTCATATTGGTTAGTATACTAACGACATCTGGAACTTCAC
This sequence comes from uncultured Granulosicoccaceae bacterium, assembly GCA_937927895.1. Taxonomy (GTDB): domain Bacteria; phylum Pseudomonadota; class Gammaproteobacteria; order Granulosicoccales; family Granulosicoccaceae. Next base: position 11,315 of record CALGKA010000127.1, read on the forward strand.
TACACTTACATTCAGAGACTAAGAAAATGCCCACTACGGTCAAGCAAAAGCTAGTCATTACAAACATAGCACAAATCCTTTCAGGCAAGCTGGAAGAACCATTAATCGATGGGGATTGCGTGATCTGTGAAGACGGCCTGATTTCCGCTATCGGCTACGAAAAAGATCTAGACACCTCACAGGCTACAACAACCGTTAAGGCCAACGACAGCTGGATATGCCCCGGCCTGATAGACAGCCATGTACACCCCGTGATCGGCGACTACACCCCCAGACAACAGCAATTGGGATGGATAGACTCCTGTCTACATGGCGGCGTCACCACCATGATTTCCGCAGGCGAAGTGCATGCCCCTGGCCGACCGAAAGATATCGTTGGGCTTAAGGCCATGGCTATCGCCTCACAGCGCTGGTATGAAAACTTTCGCCCTTCCGGTGTAAAGATGCTGGCAGGCGCACCCGTACTTGAAGAAGGCATGGAAGAACACGACTTCAAAGAACTTGCAGATGCAGGTGTTAAGCTATTAGGTGAGGTTGGGCTTGGATCAGTTAAAGCCGGTGAGACTGCCGCACAAATGGTCAAATGGGCGCGAAAATACGGTATTCAATCGACCATTCACACCGGCGGTCCATCGATCCCCGGCTCTGGCCTGATAGACAAAGACGTCGTTCTGGAAGCAGATGCCGATATCATCGGCCATATTAACGGTGGCCACACCGCCTTGCCTGACGATCAAATAACCTGCCTGTGTGAAAGCTGCAACAGAGGCATTGAAATTGTCCATAACGGCAATGAACGCGCAGGGCTTTTGGCTATGCGAACGGCCTTCGAAATCAAGCAGGCGGAGCGCGTCATACTGGGTACTGATTCACCTGCAGGCTCAGGCGTGCAGCCACTGGGTATTCTGCGCATGATCGCGATGTTATCGAGCCTTGGCGATATCCCACCTGAAATAGCTTTTTGCTTTGCCACCGGCAACACCGCGCGCATGCGGGAACTCAATACCGGCATTATTGAAGTGGGTAAAGCGGCAGACCTTATCGTTCTTGATCAGGCGCAGCACTCACCTGGAAAAGACATGCTTGAGAGCATTCATCAAGGCAACTTACCGGGTATAGGTATGACGATTATTGACGGTGTGGTCCGGTCGCATAGAAGCCGCAATACTCCTCCAGCTACAAACTTACCGGAAATTGCGGAGGCATAAGGACCATACTGATTTGCTAACGGCACTGCTAATTCAATAGCAGTGCTTATTGGCTTGGTGACTGGGCTTGAATAAATCGGATACTTTACTCCATGTTTTAAAAGCGGTGGATGCGCAAGCTTATCCACCCTGCAAATGATCTATACGGATAGATATTTTTCTTGAATTTCCGGTTGCGCATCTAACTCTGCAAACGTGCCGTCAAATCGTTTTTGACCACCTTCTATTATGATCGCCCGGTCCGCCACCAATCTGGCAAAATGCAAATTCTGTTCAGATAGAACCACCGTTAATCGCTGCTTTTTTATTTGCATAATAGTTTCAGCCATCTGCTCAACAATAACCGGCGCTATACCTTCAGAAGGCTCATCAAGTAGCAAACAAGTTGGATTACCCATCATGGTTCGAGCAATGGTGAGCATTTGTTGCTCGCCACCTGAAAGCGCCTTGCCACGATTATTACGCCTTTCAGAAAGATTAGGAAATAACTCAAACAACAAATCTACAGACCACTCAGGCACACCTTCGCGAGCAGGCTGCCTTCCTACTTCCATGTTTTCAAGGATAGTAAGATCGGTAAATATGCGACGCTCTTCCGGCACATAACCGAGGCCCATTTTCGCGACTTTGTAGGGTGGCGACCCAACTACCTCTGTACCGTTAAACTTTACAGAGCCAGTGCGAGGCCGAACTAACTGCATAATCGATTTTAAAGTAGTGGTCTTACCTGCACCATTGCGCCCAAGGATTGAAACAACCTCCCCTGCCGCGATAGAAAAGCTAAGGTCATTGAGTATTTGCGCTTTGCCGTAAAAGCTATTAATGCTATCAACCTCGATCATGATGCAGCCTCCTCACTTTCAAACAGGTTTCCACCACCAAGATAGACCTCTTGCACCATCGGATTGTTTCTAATTTCGTCAACTGAACCGTTAGCTATCAGCTCACCTCTGTTAAGCACTAATATTCTATGAGCATGACCAAACACCACATCCATATCGTGCTCTGTAAATAAAACGCTTATATTTTTTTCCGTAACGATATCCGCTGTCAATTGCATCACGCTCTCGCGCTCGGTTGGAGCCATGCCCGCTGTAGGTTCGTCCATCAGTAACAGTGTGGGGTTATGGCACAGTGCTATCGCAAGTTCTAAACGCTTTAAGTCACCGTAGGCCAAAATGGCACAATGCCGCTCTGCCTGATCAGCCAGCCCGACCATCTGTAAAAACTCCAACGCCTCTGATTTATACATTTTGTGTGCGTAGGGCAGCATAGAATAGATACGCTTATGAAACGACATCAACGCCATTTGCACGTTTTCAATCACTGTCATTGAAGCGTAAGTTGCAGTGATCTGGAATGTCCGCCCTATCCCCTTACGCCAGATATCCCGCGGGAATTTACCCACCAGGTTTTCACCTAAAAAATAAACCTCACCGGAGCTAGGTTTTAACTGCCCCATTAACATATTGAAGCAAGTGCTCTTGCCCGCACCGTTAGGACCGATCAGGGCAAGTAATTCGCCTTCAGCTACCTTAAAGTTAACGGCATTAACTGCTTTTAAACCACCAAAAGATTTAGATAGATCACGTACTTCTAAAATGGGATTCATGAATCACCTTCCCGACCACGAATAATACCCACTCGTTCAGCCATTTTACGCATCGTCCCACTAATTCCCTCAGGCGCTACAATAACGACAAAAATAATAATTAAACCCAAAGTCAGTCGCCAGTATTCAAAGCGCGTGAGAAAGTCTTTGGCGTACTCTAAAGACGCACCGCCCACAACTGCCCCTGACAAGGTTTTTACACCACCAAGAAAGATCACAATCAAGGCATCGAATGAGCGGCCTATCTCAAGTTCTGTCGGAAATACGCTTCCCTTAGAAAACACAAACAACGCGCCGGATAAACCAGCCAAGGCACCTGCGAATGTAAACGCTGCCCACTGAATACGCTTAGTATTTATTCCAGTGGCCTCTGCTTGTCGTGCGGAATCACGTGAAGCACGCAGCGCATAACCAAATGGTGAGTGCGCAACATGGCGTAATATAAGAATCCCGCCAATGCCGAAAAATAAAGTGAAATAATAATAGGGAGTCGTACCGTTGAGCCAGGCAGCAGGCCATATATCAACCAGACCGTCATCACCACCGGTAAACTCACCCCACTGGTACACCAGCGACCAGATCAATTGCGCAAAGGCCAGCGTTAACATCGCAAAATAAACACCGGTGAGTCTCATACAGAGCCAACCGATAATAAACGCCGCAAACCCGGCCCCTATAGGTGCCAATAGAAATGCAACTTCCATTGGCGTTTGCAAATAAGACACAAGCAATGCTGCCACATAAGCGCCGCCGCCAAAAAATGCGGCATGACCAAAAGAGACCAAACCACCCAGCCCCAATATGAAGTGCAAGCTGGCGGCAAACAGACAGAAAATAATCACATCAGCGGTGAGTACCTGTGCGAAGTCAGATCCAAACCAGGGCAGCAATGCGAGTAAGAAAATACCAAACGCAACTAGTAGTCGCACTGCAATGCCTGCAGGCTTTATCGGTCGTTCCGGTTCCCCTACCTGACCATGTTCACCCGCGACTTCTTCGCGACCAAACAAACCATAGGGCTTTATCATTAGTACCACCGCCATAACAACAAACATAAGCACCAAGGTACTTTGCGGCAGATAAGTAACGCCAAACACGTTAAGTATTGAAATTAATGCAGCCGCCACATAGGCCCCTGGTAGTGACCCCATGCCACCGATCACCACCACCACAAAAATGGCGGCTAGAATATTAAAATCCATGAGTAGATCGGCGCCACCTTTCGGCAACTGTATTGCCCCGCCAAGGCCTGCAAGAGTAGCCCCTAGAAAAAACACGCCGGTGAACAGCCATGCTTGATTAACACCGAGCGCACCGACCATTTCACGGTCCTGTGTCGCTGCCCGAACCAGAATCCCTAAGCGCGTCTTAGCAATTAAATACCAAAGACCAAATAGAATAAACGGCGTGATAGCGATAAGCGCTAAATCATATTTAGGTACCGGTTCACCTAGAACTCTCACAATACCTTTAAGACCCGGGGCACGTGGACCAAGTACATCGTCAGCCCCCCAAGTCAATAGAGCTAAATCTTGAATAACCAATATAACGCCAAAGGTAGCTACCAACTGAAACAGCTCTGGTGCTTTATAGACAGGCCTTAGCACTAGTATTTCTACAATAACGCCAATCACCCCCACAGCGAGGCCTGCAAGCAACACAGAGACCCAAAAGCCAAACATGCCGGGTAAAACCTGCATGAGACTATAGCCAATAAACGCACCAAGCATGTAGAAAGATCCATGCGCGAAGTTGACGATTCGAGTGACACCAAAAATGAGTGATAACCCGGATGCCACTAAAAACAAAGTGGCCGCATTGGCAAGCCCGGTAAGTAATTGCGCTACAAACAATCCCACGGTGATTTATTCTTCTTGTGATATGTAAAAAGAGACGACCCGGAGCCTAAAAGAGGCTCCGAGTCAGGTTTTACCGTTTACTAATAGCTACTGTGAAGCTGGTCGTAGCTTCATCACTTCTTCGTCAGAAGGAAGATAGTCAGCGCCATCTTTGTAGACCCAATCAACCATCACACCTGCACCGTCTTTCAGGGCTGTCTTACCTACAAACGCACCCATTGTTGACTGGTGGTCTTGTTCGCGAAACATGATTTGCCCGACCGGTGTATCAACAGCAAGTCCTTTAAACGCAGCGACTAAGGCATCGGTGTCAGTTGAACCTGCTTTTTCCAATGCCGCGGCAATCGATTGCGCAGTCATATAGCCCACCAATGAACCAATCTTCGGGCCTTCATTGAATTCAGCTTGATAGGCGTCAACGAATTCCTTGTTGGATTTATCTGTTAAGTCATACCACGGGTAACCTGTGACTATCCAACCTTCCGGCGCTTCATCTTTTAACGGCTCAAGATACTCTGGCTCACCGGTTAACAAACCATATACGTTGCGCCCGTCGAACAAACCACGCGTAGTGCCTTCGCGAACAAACTTAGCTAAATCACCACCAAAGGTAACGTTATAAATTGCATCAGGCTTAGCGCGTTCAATCGCCTGTGCTTCTGCACCTGCATCAATCTTAAATAAAGCAGGCCATTGCTCGGTAACAAACGTTACCTCTGGCTTAAGCTTTAACAGCGCATCTTTAAAAGCCGCCACTGCATCTTTGCCGTAGGCATAGTTGGGGGCAATGGTAGCGTAGGTTTTAGCATCGGTCTTTGCAGCTTCTTCCGCAAGCATTGCTGCCTGCATGTAAGTGGAAGCGCGCAGTCTGAAGGTATAGTCATTGCCTTTTGCCCATACCAGGGAGTCAGCCAACGGCTCAGATGCGAGATAGAGATATTTCTTCTCAGCAGCATACGATGAAATCGCCAATCCCACGTGAGATAAAATAGTCCCTGTTAACATAACAGTGTTATCTCGAGTCATTAATTCACCGGCAATCTTGATGGCTTCTCCAGGCTTGCCCTGGTCATCCCGGTAGATGAATTCAAGTGGTTTGCCTAGCACTCCACCGGCATCATTTATTTGCCCAAGCGCCAGCTCAATGCCATTTTTGTACGGACCTGCAAAGGCCGCCATACGTTTGTAGTGATTTATTTCACCGATTTTTATGGTATCGGCAGCGTTTGCGGTAATTGACGTTACGCCAATTGCTGCAACCGTCAAAGCCGATGCTATGATTTTTTGAATCTTCACAAATTCCTCCTGTTGGATTGAGACCGGGATTGGTCAATCATGATGAACATACGTCGGGTTAACTGGATCACCCAGATCGTGGACTCTCTCCGCCTCTACCAGTTCGCGTATACGCTTTCGGTAAACCGTTGGCCCTTTATCGATGGCAATTCTTATGGGGCGACGCCGTACAGGTTTTTGCTCTTCTATTTGTATGGCCTCTAAAATTTCTTTGTCTTCGTTAAATGCCACTTTAAACATGGCATCCATTTTATCGGATACCTTGTCATCACCCACTGCTGTATTGCGCAGATGCATCCAACGGTCGATTGAATGATCCGGCCCTACAGGGGTAATAAAATGCAGCGCAAATATTCGAACACCCTGGTTGCGATCGTCTTCTGCAAGTGCCGCAGAGGTATTAGCGCTACCAAAATCAATGACTGCGGTACACGGCATGTGTAAATAGTAGTAATGCCATCGATCAACGTTACCGGTAAAGCCACCGAACTCTTGAAAAAATCCAATCGGTGGCGCATCGCGTATCCAACGCCAGGCAACGATGACTTCACCTGCAGTACTGACATCAACGGGGACATTTTCACTGGATGCATTACCTAAGGTGGTCGGATGTACAAAGCTCACGTGCGCCGGGTCTACTAAGTTTTCTGCAACATTTAAATAATGTGCCTTAAGATGCAAAGCCTCACCCTGATGCGCATGCCAGCCAGAGTCGCTAAACTCCGGCATGTTAAAAATATCATCGGTGTTTGCGTTGTCCGGATCACCCATCCAGATCCAAACGATATTGTTGATCTCATGGATTGGGTAGGCAATTACACGGGCTGATGTAGGCACATTGGTTTGACCTGGAATCCGCACACACTTACCTTCACAGTTGAAGGTCATGCCATGGTATCCACATTGAATATTATCGCCAATGAGTTTGCCTTTCGACAGAGGCAGCATGCGGTGAGGGCAACGGTCTTCTAAGCCGATAACCACTCCACTGGTGTTTCTATACATGACAATGTTTTCTTCAATAATTGTCACCCGCCGAAGCTCGCCATCAAATTCAGACGACCATCCAGCGACATACCAGGCATTCTTTACGTATTCCATCTTACTTTCCTCTGCAGCTTGTAGAGAACTTAACGCAAGCCGTCTTCACCCTTCGCATCTGCGGATTCTAATCCACCCACTCGCGGCAGCGGTCGACCAGAGTCTGTGACAACAATTGATACCATGATTTCATTGGCTCGCGGTGCATCGTTGATTCGAACTTCCATTCCATCAAAGTGCGAACGAACGTAGGCGGCATCTTTATGCCCAAGCGGAACATCCAGCGGCTGCCCCATGGAACCCATTTTCTTTGACGAGGGCACCAGTGCCGCGCCCTTTTCTACCGCAACGCGCAACGGCTTTCCAAGCTTAGGGTGTAGGATTGCAGCAGCGTGTTCGAGCTCGCCATTTTCACCCACCATAGCCGCCTTGCCGTAACTCTCGGCCGCAGATGGATCTATACCCAGAGCGTCTACGCATTTTTTACCCAACAGTGCGCCGAGCTCCTCACCGATAGTCATTAGTGCGTCAAGATCTTCCTGATACTGACCGGCAAACGGATTTTCTATCACCGCAGTGGAAGCCGCACGCCGTGTAGCAGGGCTTATTGTCTTACCCATCTCAAGGTGAGTTTCATCTACTGTCGTTACAATTTTACGAATCTTCATCGCAGTCCATCCTCACCTTTTATATCTTTGGCTTTTAGTCCGCCAGCACGGTTATGAACCCTCGGGCCGGTGGTCATCACTAGAATAACCAGCATCTCATCTGCCTTTGGTGCATCGTTCAAGCGCACTTCGATTGAGTCAAAATGTGATCGCACGTACGATGCATTGCAATGAGTAACAGGCACATCAATACAGGTGCCGGGGCCGCCAACTTTTTTTGTAGAAGGCACAATAGCGTTAGAAGCTGGTAGGTTTTCTCGCATAGAATAACCTCCGGGGACATGCCACAACGCACCGTGTTCAATCTCACCGGCCGAGCCGACGATTGCTGCTTTACCATAGCCTTCAACTACATTTGCATCACCGCCAAGCCCTTTGATAAGCTTCTTCGCCATACTGATTCCCAGTGGTTTGAGATCGTCGCTAAAAGACTCGATCTCTTCAACATACTTGCCTGCAAACGGGTTATTGATAACAGACCCTACAACAGCGCGACGCAAAGGCACCTTGGCTATCGGCCCACCTTCATGGAATATCTCTTCAATGGTTATAAAGTTTTTTCTAATAATAATTTCAGGCACACGCTATTTCCTTTTTAAGGTGATCAACACTTGGCGATTGGCGAGTTTGATCAAAATTTATCGGGTTAAGAGAAAAAACCTGCGAGTTAAGGCTGCCATACACCGCTATGATTTGCCCGGCGTCTATCATTGAACGAGCGAGTTCCTGCCCGCCATTAAGAGCACGCCTGACTTCTTCAGAGCTTAGCTCTTTAACATCGACAGTGACCATCATATTACCTAAATCACTATCGGGGTTCAGTATTGCTGCAGCCTGGCGCTCTATCGACGGATGATCGGGTAAATCAATAGCATTGGCTATTAGCGTAGCTGCGCCATCGGCAATAGCGGCTGTGCGCGCAAGCACAGTGACGGAATCGGCTATACCGAGCGAGTGACTTCGACCACGCCAACCGCTGGTGGCAATACCACCAACACCAGTATCACTTGTTACGGATGCCTTAGAAACTATGGCACTGTTATGTAGATTGGCAACAGCCGGGTTGCTACAAATACCTATAGTAAAGCTTTGATTGCAGCCAAGATGAAGGGCGATATCTCCACCATTATTAACATACGCTTTAGATAAAACACGGCCTTGTGTCATAGCGTGAAGAACATGATCTGCAACGGCTCCCGCTACGGCAATCATTGGCGTTACAAAATGTTGGCTTGAAAATAACCTGGCAACATCTGCCATTTCGCCAGCGATCTTGCCATGAAACACATCAGGGCATATACCTTGTTGCTTTCTTAAGTTATCAAGCTCAGCGACTAAATCAGTCAGCACCGTTGCAAATGCATCAGTCGCTTGCTGATAAGCAGCTGCAACTTCCAAAGGTAGACCAAACGCTTCAATAATGAGATCAATCGGCCCATGCCGCAATTGAAGACGCCCGTCTTCAAGACGTAAAACCAATGGAGAATCAAATAGCGCCATGGCTTATTTTCCAACCGGCCAGGGGTTTTCAGCGTGAGAGCCGACCCTTATCTGGCCCTTCAGAATGTGATCATTCTGCGGCCCCATGTCTCCCTTTAGCGCATCGTTAATCGGCACAATATGATCCATATGGCCGCCAAGGTCTTCGTAATCCGCTAAAGTTAACGTGAATTCAATCGGTGCGACTAATGCAGGTGTTGGCACATAACCAAAAGAATTATTCGGCATACGTGAGACATCGGCCATCACGGTAATCCCGCCACCCGGCCATCGATAAGTTGGCGCTCCACCACAAGTAACGCGGGTGATAGCATTTTGCACAGAGCGAGTCAGCTTTACCGGGTTTTCCGTGACCCCGGATCTTAAAGATCCACCAGCGCCACCCATAAATAACACCGAACACAAAGCCGGCTCGCAGTTTTCTTCTATTCTATTAATTGATTGCTGCAAACGCGCAGGGATGTCTAACTGAATTGGAACAAGATTCTCGTCAAGCTCATAATAGGCAAAATGTTCACCCGTGGTAGACACCATAAGCATTGACTGCCCGGGCTTCGCAATTTTAGTATCAAACTCACTTAAAATTGTTAGCGGGTCTTGAAGGTCTGTACCACCCCAACCATTGCCGGGCTCTGCCACCTGAAAATACCGGCCAGGCGTTGAGCGCCTACCCTTAACTTTTATGCCAGTCTTTTCCCAACCGATGACCTTACCCGCCTGGTGTTCAGACATCACACCGGTGATGTGATCGTCAACGACCACGACCTCATCAACAAGGCCTTTCCATTGTGAAGCAAACATACCGACAGTGGCAGAGCCGCACCCCACTCGCATTCTATCTTCAGTAATTCTATTGATTACCGGCGGCTTATTCGCTTGAACTATTAATTCAGAACCACCATCTATGGTGAGTTCAACGGCCTCTCCATTGCACAGCTCCATTAATGATGAACAAGTTATGCGGCCCTCTTTTTTACCACCGCCTGTTAAATGATGAACACCACCAATAGATAGCATTTGAGAACCATACTCACCGGTAGTCACATGACCGATAGGTTCCCCTTTGGCTCGCACCACACTGCACTCAGCGCCTATATGGCGATCAGTATCAATTTTAACTTTCGCACCGCAATAGCTGAAAATACCTTCAGTTACAACGGTAACCATATCTATACCGTCAGTCGTACTTGCAACAATAAACGGTGCTGGCTTGTAGTCAGGGTACGTTGTGCCGGCACCCACCGCGGTCACAAATTGTTCTTTGCAAGTGACAGGGTTACCGTCCCACGACTGATCTTCGTTTAGAAAAGGTACAACGTTGTCTGCAAGCTGCGCTGGTTGACGCTCAAGAATGGTCAGAAGATCAAGACGCACAAGTTGACCACCTTCATTGGCATAGCGGTCACAAGCACCAGACCGACCATCAGCGATATAACACATGACCGGGCATGCATCGCATCTGATCTTTTCAGTGCTGGTTTTTTTATCGGCCAATTACCCTTACCCCAATCACGACGCTACCCACTATAAATACGACTGCATGCCAAAGTGCTCGCTCGCTCATTCCGTCAGAGCTCATCGGTTTCCCCTAATTAGCACAATCATCAATTAGCACAATCGTGCCGAATCCAAACATGCGCCACAGCCAGGTGCAAAGCGGTTGGCAAGAACTTTCCTTACCTTAACTTATATTTTCCAACTATTAGCATACTAATGGTTTATCGGATTGTGTCAATCACTCTAGCGCCAAACGTAAAGTGCCGTTATTCACCACAGCACTCCTTGATAATGAACATAGAATATGGCATTTTTATCGTTTGCATGCAAACGATTATACTGGCATTGTAGTCGCCTACAACCTCATTAAATATAAACGCGGTAGCTTATGACCTTGAACGCAAAGGACGCCCCCGATCCAGGAAACGTTAACCGGGAAGGCCCCTTCAGGCTGACCACACAGTTGAACGAGCAGGAACGCATGTTGGCAGATACCGCTCGCGACTATGCCCAAATCAAGCTGCAACCACGCGCAATTTCGGCCTGTAGCGATGAATGTACCGATCCGGCTTTCTTCACAGAGATCGGTGAAAGTGGGCTTCCAGGCGCTACCATAGCCGAGGCTTATGATGGCCTTGGCGCGTCATGTGTCTCCTACGGACTGATCGCCAGAGAAATAGAACGAGTAGATTCAGGCTATCGCTTGAACTACCTGGAAACAGTCAGCACCTATGAAGGTGCTCACGACGTGCTTGCGCTCATACCAGGCAGAGCAATTACCGGCTTACAAGCTTTTTGCTAAGCACTATCGCACCCTATCAGGAGCAATACCAATGCGACAACAAATTGATATCGATTTAAAAAATCGCCTAAGCAAAGCCACCGAACTTGAAGGCCGCGATATCATAGACACTGGCAGGTACCTGATAGCCAAAACGTTATTAGCCTCTGACAGTGCCACTGTAGAGCCACTAGGTGAAGACAACCCTTTAATTTTCTCAGCCGGCCCGTTTGCGGGCACCAACTTTTCAAATGCCAATCGACTGAGTGTTGGCTGTAAAAGTCCACTCACTGGCGGCATCAAAGAAGCCAACAGCGGCGGCACATTTGCTTTCGCCATGGGGCAGTTAGAGATATCGCGTTTAATATTCCACAGTGCGTTTGATGAATGGACAATCATCCATATTCCCAAGCAAGGCCCCATCACCTTTATTGATGCAACGCCTTATCTAGGCTTAGGCAATATTGAATGCGCCAAAAAGCTACACGAACTCTACGGCGAAAAAATATCACTGGCGCTGTGCGGACCGGTAGGTGAATACCAGGGCTTGATGGCCGGCATTTCATTTTCAGACACAGACAACCGACCAACAAGGCTCGCAGCACGTGGCGGCGTAGGCGCTGTGATGGGCTCTAAGAAAATAAAAGCCATTGTTATCGAAAAACATAAAATGCCGCCCTTCAAAGAAAAACGCCAGGTTATGCAGGCAGTCAAAGCCTACGGTAAGTTGCTGGATGAAGCACCGGCCGTACAAGCCTTAAAGACCACCGGCACTGCAATGGTCGGAGACTTAACAAACCAGCTCGGCGCACTGCCGGTGCGTAATTTCTCACAAGGGCAAATCACCACCAAAGACAATGAACCTCTAAAAATGGGTGGCGACTACATTCGCGAACTTAACTCTTCACGCGGCGGGGAAATATCACACGCCTGCATGCCCGGCTGCCTTATAAAATGCAGTAACGTTTACGCAGACAAAGATGGCCGCGAGCTTGTCTCACCATTGGAATACGAAACTATAGGCCTGCTAGGCACCAATTGCGGCCTCACCGAACCCGATGACGTCGCCCTGCTTAACGAAATTGCCAATGATTTAGGTATCGACACCATTGAACTCGGTGCAACTATTGGTGTATTAATGGATGCAGGCGAGGCAGAATTTGGTGACCTGGCATTCATGAAGCAATGCCTTGCTGACATACGCACCGGTAACGAGCGCGGTCGCTTTCTAGCGGCTGGTACTGCAGCGGTGGGTGAAGCCCTTAATGTTAAACGAATACCCGTTATTAAACGCCAGGCAATCAGCGCCTATGACCCCAGAATAATAGAAGTGACAGCGATCTCTATGATGTTCACAGCACAAGGTGCCGACCACACTGCGGGCAATGCACCCTCATTTAAAACCACTGACTTAACCGTTCCCGAAGTGGCCGCTGAAAGTTTCAAAATGCAGGTAAATAGCGCCCTGGCCGACTCACTGGGCCTATGTGTATTTGGCAGATCCGTAACCGATGAAAACCTTGAGCTTATCTCTAACGCACTTAACGATGCACACGGAACCGATATCACCCCGGAAGCTCTAATTAAAATTGGTATCGACACATTAAAAAATGAAGCCGAATTCAATCGACTGGCAGGCTTCACAGAGAAAGACGACGAGCTTCCAGAATTTTTTGCATCTGAAGCGCTACAGCCCACTGGCAAAAAAGCACGACTATTCGCAGCGGAAGTTAATCAATCCATGAATCAATTAATCCTTAACCGCGCAATTTAATAGACCATGCAAAAAAGCCAGTTAATTAAAGTATATGGTTTACTATTTAACGTATGACCAAGTTTGCACAACCGACCACCACCGATGAAGCGCTGGCACTTCTTGCCAACGACAAATGGTCAATGGTCGCAGGCGGTACAGACTTCTACCCGGCGCTTGGCAATTCAACACCCAAAGACAACGTACTTGATCTTTCACAACTCAATACGCTGCGTACAATATTCGAAGATGAAACCCACTGGCACATTGGCGCGCTGGCAACCTGGACTGATGTTATCAACGCAAATCTGCCGCCTGCGTTTGACGCTTTAAAGCTCGCAGCACGCGAAGTGGGATCGGTTCAAATTCAAAATAGAGGCACGGTAGCAGGGAACCTATGCAATGCCTCCCCCGCCGCTGACGGCATGCCTGCGTTGCTCTGCCTGGATACAATAGTAAGAGTGTCATCAGTCAATGGCATAAGAGACATAGCACTGACAGATTTTGTCATAGGCAACAGGCAAACCACTCTGGGTGCCACCGAATTAGTGATTGATCTGCTCATTCCAAAGGATTCAACAACAGGTCAATCCCACTTTCTTAAACTTGGTGCGCGCAAATATTTAGTGATCTCAATCGCTATGGTCGCGACACGACTTAGCATAGACAGCACGCAAAACGTCGTTGATGCCGCACTAGCCGTTGGTTCATGTTCTGTTGTCGCACACCGACTACCCGAATTAGAACAAGCGCTGATTGGCCAACCATTCAATGCAAAGCTAAGCCAACTCGTACAGCCGCACCATTTGAGTGCATTAGCCCCAATCGATGATGTGCGAGCCACTGCAGAATATCGTTTAGACGCCGCTGCAGAGCTGCTCAAGCGATCAATAGATTTACTGCCAGGTCGATCATGATGAAACCCATTACTGTAACCCTGACAATTAATAACATTGCAACCACACTAGAGGTAAGCCCGACCAAACGTTTGTCTGATGTTCTTCGCAATCAACTCAATATCAGCGGCACCAAAGTCGGTTGCGATGCGGGAGACTGCGGCGCTTGCTCTGTACTAATTGACGGCGAAGTATCCTGCGCCTGTTTAGTACCAGTAGCGCAAGTCAACGGCGCTCGTATCGATACCGTTGACGGGCTAGCCGGTAATGGTACTTTAAGTCAGTTGCAACAAAGCTTTCTTCATCATGGCGCAGCCCAGTGCGGGGTGTGTACCCCCGGTATGCTTATGTCTGCAACAGCACTGTTAGATACCAACCCTACCCCGACCCAATCAGAAGTTGAAGACGCACTTGGCGGAGTACTCTGTCGCTGCACCGGCTACAGGAAAATCATTGATGCCGTAGTCAATACGCACAGCTTTACAGGCGATAAATTAGCCCCTGAAGCCGGTAGTTCCATAGGCGCTTCTATTCAGCATTTAGATGGCATACCAAAAGTTAACGGAGCACTAGCCTTCGGCGCGGACACGTTCCCGACTGACACACTATTCGTGCACGTCATACGCAGCACACATCACCATGCAGAATTCACCATCACAGATAGCGACGCTTTTATTAACTCCCACGAAGGACTAGAACTGTTTCTAAGCGCTAAAGATATACCCGGGCGCAATTGCTTCGGAGTCATACCACCCTTTGCCGACCAACCCGTTTTTGCCAGCGCCACGACCCGCTTTAGAGGCGAGGCGATTGCTGCAATAGTGGGCACTGCAAAAGCCTTGGAGCATATCAATGAAGAGTCTCTGCCAGTCCAGTGGAGCGCTTTGCCTCACAGCCTGGTTCCCGAGGAAGCCACCACCGACAACAGCATTCTTCTGCACGAAACACGGGCCGGCAATATCCTGGTTGAAGGCTTTGTAGAAAGGGGCAACACCAAAACCGCTCTTGAGCAAGCCAGCTTCACCGTCACCACACACACTTCAACACCTTTTATTGAACATGCCTATATAGAACCAGAAGCAGGCTACTGCGTGCGCAAAGGAGATCGAATCGAGATTCATGGCTGCACCCAAGCCGCACATATGGACCGTGACAGCCTCGCAGAGATTATGAACCTACCCTTGGAGTCCATTCGTATAATGCCATCTGCGTGCGGCGGTGGCTTTGGCTCAAAACTCGACCTCTCATTTCAACCTTACGTCGCACTCGCAGCATGGATACTAAACAAACCCGTTGCAGTTAATTACACCCGGGGCGATTCAATGCGCTCCACCACCAAACGCCACCCTTCCAGTATTCAGCTTACAGTGGGATGTGATGCAAACGGAATGCTAAGCGGGTTCGATTTCACAGGTACATTTAATACCGGCGCTTATGCAAGCTGGGGGCCCACCGTTGCCAACCGCGTACCAGTACATGCCTCCGGCCCATACCACACACCTAATTACCGCGCACGCAGTGTAGCGGTCCATACCAACACACCTCCCTCTGGTGCGTTCAGAGGTTTTGGTGTGCCGCAATCGGCTGTAGCACAGGAAACAGCATTTGATCAGCTGGCAGACCTTGCAGGTATTGATCGTCTGGACTTTCGCATACGCAACGCCCTTCGTAACAAACAACCGACAGTAACCGGGCAAATATTTAATACTGGCGTCGGCATAGTTGAATGCCTACAAAAGCTACAGCCTATATGGGAGAGCGCAAATAAAAAAGCCCGTGCCTTTAATAGCAACCCGACACCTAGCCATTTACGTAAAGGTGTAGGCATAGGCACCTGTTGGTATGGCTGCGGCAATACCTCGCTACCCAATCCTTCAACCATAAGAATAGGTATCACAGCCAACGGCACAGTAATTTTGCACCAAGGCGCTATTGATATTGGTCAGGGATCAAACACCGTAATAACTCAAATAACCGCCGACGCATTAGGCATACCGGTGCACAGTATTCAGCTTGTCGACAGCGATACCGACCTAACCCCTGACTGCGGTAAAACATCTGCCTCACGACAAACCTATGTCACCGGCATGGCGGCTAAACTCGCCGCCGAGGCCCTACGCGCCGCACTTTTACGCATGGGCAACGTCAGCAGTGATGCGCGTATTAATATATCCGGTTCAATCATAGAACTGCATGATAACGCTACACAGGCGTCAATCAACTTATCGCAACTGGAAGTCAATCAATTCGGTTATGCAATCATGGCTGAAGAAACCTACAACCCGCCGGTCACAGCATTGGATGAGTCGGGGCAAGGTCACCCGTATGCGCTGTATGGTTATGGCGCACAACTGATGGAACTGACGGTCGATACCCAACTAGGTACAATTAAACTCGACCACGTAACCGCCGCTCACGATGTGGGCAAAGCGATTAACCCGATGCTGGTTGAAGCGCAGATAGAAGGCGGCATAGCGCAAGGTATCGGCCTGGCGCTAATGGAAGAATACATTCCCGGTAAAACAGAGAATCTACACGACTACCTAATTCCGACCATTGGCGACATGCCAATTTTTAATAACATCATAGTGGAAGTAGAAGACGCTGAAGGACCATACGGTGCCAAAGGCCTGGGAGAACATGTTCTTATACCTACAGCCCCCGCCATTCTTAATGCGATACGTGATGCCACTGGAGCTATTGTGTCAGATCTACCAGCAACTCCACACAAAGTGCTTGCCGCAATAAAGCGTTAGCGTTCTAATTCCGGCCAACGCTTCTCATACTTAGGCGCATCAAATACAGCCTGGTCAAGCAATCAAACTGCAGTTTTTAAATCTATCATCCTGATTTTTTACAGACGCAAAAATGCTCGAGCTGTTTCATCCCCTTTTTACAATATCCCCCGTCAGGATTT
Source organism: uncultured Granulosicoccaceae bacterium (assembly GCA_937927895.1). Taxonomy (GTDB): domain Bacteria; phylum Pseudomonadota; class Gammaproteobacteria; order Granulosicoccales; family Granulosicoccaceae. The sequence continues at coordinate 28,343 of CALGKA010000127.1, forward strand.
TGTTTCTTCTGATTGAATGACTTGCTTAAGCAGTGTGACATCTACCTTTTCACCATAGCGAAGTTTTAAACCCTGAAAGTAGGTATTAACCTGATTCCGGCCAGTCTCTTTAGCAACGTATAAGCACTCATCTGCTCTTTCAAACATTTTCTTTTCATCGCGGGTATCTTTTGGTGCGCAGGATACGCCAATGGAAACAGTCACTGACATCTCCTTAGCGTCGTGCAGTACAACATGGGACTCGATTCTTTTTCTGTATTGTTCCATCAAATCCGCTGCTTCTTCTGGCTCTGTATCTGGAAGTAACATACAAAACTCCTCGCCGCCGTAGCGAAACACCATGTCGCCGCTGTCAGGTCGAATACAGCTTTGCATGACCCGTGCGACCTGTTGTAGAACGGCGTCGCCGGCTTTATGCCCGTGGGTATCGTTAAAGTTTTTAAAATGATCAATATCGGAAACCGCTAAACACAATGGTTTGCCTGTGTGGCTTGCGGAGTCCATTAGGGATAACAGGCTGTCTTCAAAGTGACGGGTGTTATAGAGCCCGGTCATTTCATCAGTAATTGATTTGTTGTACAGGCGACTCTTGTGCAAGTTAACGGCGGCTTGGTCTGCAAGCCCCTGACACAGACTTACGTCTTCTTCAGTAAAACGCCCGATATCATCAAGAACACGTTCACCATTGTCATTGGTTCTGACTTTATTGGTTAACGCAATAACCCCTTCAACTGTGTCGCCACGCATCAATGGTACACAGCAAATGCAGTAGACAATATTTTTACCTACTTGCTCGATATATTTTTTATCGTTCTTTCTAATCGGCCTGCTTTCAGCTGCACACTGACCAGCGATACCTTCTCCTAAACTAAAAGTCTTGGTTGATCTAATGCCGTTGTTTATATCGTCCCGCACGTGATGCGGTATGTTTCCCCACACCACTTTGATTTCCAGCTGACCGGTCTCTTTATTCAGCAGCATCAGGTTGCCTTTTTGTGCACTGACTGCATCAACTGCGGTAGCCAGAGTTTCAACGCAAAGTCGCTTAAAATCGTTGACGTGAGCGAGCTGTTGATTGACGTTATAAAGCGTTTGAATATTTCGAAGTATTCGCTGATTCTTTTCGTATTTAAGGGTTGAATCAATGTTGGTTGTTGCAATTGATGCAAGTTCTTGCAGAAACGGATATTCAGTTTCGCTTATCTGACTGCCGTCAGATTTTTCACCAAGCGCAAGAATACCCAGCACTTCACCGTTCTTTATCAACGGACACCAGGTGTCAGATTTCAACACTCCTAAATTCCATTGACGCCACGCTGTCTCGAATCTTGGGTCCTTTTGTAGATCTTGAACACTAAATACATTGCCTTGCCGGATAATTTGCCATAGCAATCCGTTATCCTGCATAAATTTGAACATATATAAAGATTCAGGTGCGCGGTCATTGATAACAAACTCACTGTCTAGCCCTGAATAGGATTTAACGCGATAGTAGTTCTGTCCAGGGTCAAGATCATCCCGCAGCAACACAGAACTATTCGTAGCATCGTATCTTTCACGAACTACTGCCATGAAATTGCAGAGCAGCTCTTTTAGGTTAAGAATATTGCCAAAGCCTTTGCCTGATTGCAGCAAGGCTCGCATCTCGAATATTAGTATATCTTGATGGATTGCTTTCTTTCGATAGTAGTCGAGTTGCTCCTCGACATTAAGAGGCGCTTTACCGCGTATTACCCGTTCCGGGGTGTCATTCTCTATCGACTCATCATTAGCCACCGTTGGACTATTGATCTCAAAAGTAGAGTCTTCAAATTCGTATTCTTCTTCAGCTTCATGTGACACAGACACAGGCCTATCTTAACCAGCAAAATGCTTACCTTATTAATCGGTCAGTTGGTGGTTAAATGAAGGCCGCACAGAGTCACAAATCACCTTGTGATTCAGATGCATGCACGATGCTCGGTCAACTGAATCTTGCATGGATAGAAACACAATAGAACAAACAATGACTTAAATACCTAAGGAGCCGTATTGGCTATAGAAATGTTGATGTAAACGCCGGTTAATTCATTGGGAGCAGTTCACATCGGTGGTTTATTAGTTCACAAATTGCTGTCGAGTAGTGAGTAAACATCCATACTGGCATGCAAGATTCAGGTGATCTCAACAACACCATCATTTAGAACATAGACCAACAGATGCTCTGCATGTGGGTAAATTCGAACCTCAGGATTATACTCAGGCCGAGGGCGGTTAATCAGCGGCAGCCTGCAAGCTGAATCAATACCATCCGTATAGATCAATGCTTGATTAGAACCGAAGTTTTCGAATGTATAATCCCAGATCAACTCTAAATCTACCTGAGCTGCAGGTGTAAGTCGGTAGCGAGCCATGCTTACTTCTTGGCTTGTATTCTTTTCTTGAAATCAGAAAAGCTGAAGTCCTCTGCAGCACCGCTGGCTATTCCATTGTCGATTGCTCTTTGGAGTGCTGCAACTTTGTCCCGCCGCTCTTGATCTTTCCGAATTAGATCACCGTATACACACCGTTAACGTGACGCATCGAACGACTGAGATTCCCTCGCGGGGTCCGCACCAGCAGGTGATAGTGGTTGCCCATCAAGCAATAGGCGTGAATTTCTAGTCCAAACCTTTTATGAGCTTACTCTAAACAACCTAGAAAGCTCTGGTAATACTTCGCTCCGTGATACACATTCTGCCGCCCTCTACCTCGGTTCATTACGTGGTAGTACGCGCCATCATATTCTACTCGCTCCGGTCTCGACATCACTCACCCTATTAGTTTATATAGGTGAATTATAGATTTGCCCCCCTATGGACTTTTAGAATTTATTTCCCCTGATGATTCAAGATCACTCTTCGGCCATGGATCATCACCAACTTTTCTATCACTTATTTCTTTATACTAAATATGCTAGGTACAACAAAAGCGGTGCGCTACTATAGACGCCTATTCACCCTAGAAAGGCATACTTATGGATCCAGTAATCAAGTGCGTGGTAGATAGTCAAAGCAAAGTTGGTGAAGGCGCTCTCTGGGATGACCGCAAGAACGTTCTATGGTGGGTAGACATACCTGCAGGCTTAATACATTGCTTCGATCCGGAAAATAACAGCAACAAAACAATTGAATTTGGTGAACCTGTAGGGTGTCTATCTGTACGTGAACAAGGTGGGTTGTTACTCGCAACAAAATCAGGTTTTTGGTTTTTGGACCCTGAAACCGGTTCTCGTGAGCATATAGAAGACCCTGAATCTCACCTGCCAAACAATCGATTTAATGATGGTACAACTGATCATCAAGGCAGGTTTTGGGCTGGGACCATGCAGGATGGAGCGGGCACTAAAGAACGATCAGGTGCTTTCTATAGGCTTGACCCGGACCTTACGGTTACTGCGTGGCGGGATCAGTTTTTTATCACCAACGGCTCTGCATTTTCACCCGACGGTCGCACTTTCTACTTCTCTGACTCTGAAGATTCCGTCCGCACTATCTGGGCCTCAGATTATGACATCGAAACCGGATCACCTTCGCCACCAACGGTGTTTTTTGATACAAATAAAGTAGCCGGTCTGCCTGATGGCGGTACAGTTGATAGCGAAGGCTGCTACTGGCAAGCGGGGGTCACCGGTTGGCAGGTCTATCGAATCGATCCAAATGGAAAATTGCTATTAACTATAGATCTACCTATAGAATTCCCCACCAAACCTATGTTCGGTGGAAAAAATCTAAACACACTATACGTCACGTCAATTTCCGCAGGAATAACCACACGAACTGATCAACCCCAGGCTGGTGGATTATTCGCAATTACAGGTCTTGGAATAAAAGGTGTTCCTCAACCACGATTTGCCGGGTAGCCTGAATAAAAACCCTCAAACACTCAACCGCCCTTTTGACTCAATTACGCTAACTCAACTAACTGTCTCAACTAGAACTGTTGATCAACCTGCTGCTTTTGCGTTGTGCTCTTTATTCTTTGCTGCACCGTCACTGGCGCAAGGATTGTTTCATCGACAACCACATAGCTTGAATTCAAGCAGGCTTACAGGCTCACAGGCTTATTATAATCAAAGCGCGCTCGTCATCTTTTAGGAAGCCCGCCAGCGTTAGCGAGGGACTGTTAAAACCGTGATGTTTAATTTTTATCTTGCCTAAAAAGAATCACCTACACTCAACCCAATAGTCCACTCCTCACCTTTAAAGGAAACCCACAATACTATTGTTACTGTGAGTCTCTATTCTGTTCGTGAAGGAAGGTAAAAGTGTTAAACCATATCTTATTGCTTACGTGTCTATTATTGTCGCTTAAACTACCCCGACAGAGTGTCGGGGTTAGTGAAAGTCAATTGGCTTATGTCATTAATATTTTTTATTGTTGTAGTAGTCGAAAGCTGCCTCCTTGCCATGAGCCTTGGCAAGTCCTTTTGGATCATGTTCACCGATAGCAAGTCATTCAGAACTTCGTACAAGAACACCGCTCACAATTCGGGGATCCGCTAATTTTTACATCACCTGCTTTGTGTTTCGCTCACTATCACACTATATCAAATGGTTGAAACAGTCGAAGCTTCCTAACCTGGCCCTGCTATCCTAGCCTGTTTATTTTTGTTTTTACGGCTCATGTCTCGCCACTATTACTGTGGGTGTTTTTGTATATAGCCTATCTTTTTTATTGATATTTTTAACGTATCATCCCATTAATGGGCATTAAACATTAGGTACCGTGGGTCAGGTCTTTCATTGTAACAATCTCCACCGGCTTAGTGATCTCGAATTGTCTCACTATGGTTCTCTTGGCCTATGTTAAAAACGCACAAGAGAACACAGCTGTAAAACATTTTATAGAATGGATTACTAAGGCGGCCAGTGAGTGTCCTAATGTTTTTTTACACTTTCCCTTTGTCGGCAACCATACCTATTCAATGCTAAAAGGAATAGCGTTCGACCACACTGATTATATAGAATTAGTAGATTGGACTTGAAGATTAAAGATATAGGGGTGCGGTAGGCAAAATACCGAGTTAGATTTGAACTTTTACAAAACACACCTGATCCCTATCTGGTTTGTTACTGCGGTTTATTGACTTTAATTGCTCTCAACGTAAACCCCTTGTCCAATAACCATTCTATCTGGATCTCCGGCAGAGAGACCGGGTGTAATCCCAAAGCTGGTTCTCACTGTATCACCGGTGTTAGTTTGCAGAGTAATAACATGACCATCAATTCGGTAGATGCCTGATTCACCGGGTGATGCGCTACCCGCGCCACCGCTACCGTTCGGTCCTGCCGTGCTGAAGGCAGAACTGCCTACTGTGTTGTACTGCCCTGCGGTATTGAAACAATAGGTTCTGCTGCTAAAAGTGATGCCATATGCACCGCCATTCAAACTAGAGCCCAAAGCAGCACTGCGCCTGGAAACCCAACAGCCATCATAGCGTTGGTCACTGCCCACTGATCTTGTTTTTGTTGAGAAGCTTGTTGTATAGACGATACCGTCACTGTCGAAAAACTGTAGTTTTCCAGATGATAGAATCCGGTAAGAAGCCCATTTTCCGCCATTCTGCTGAGACCAAACGCGACCGTTACTCATAACCCCTGCTGTATCGTAGGTTGTCTCGCCGTCATCAAAGGTTAAAAAATTTCTATAGGTAACCGAATTGTCCCGTGCTATATACCCCGTGTACCAAAACCCTGATAACCCGGGCACCTGCGTAGCAGCAGGTAAGGCATTCTGTGAACCGTTTGAATCAGCGGTGGTAGCCTGGCCGCCATTGCGAATATATGTGCCGTCAAATGCTGTTTCTGTTATGCCCCCATCTTCTAAACCAATACGCAATGTGTTGCCTAATTGTGTGAACACAATTCTAAAGTTGGGATTAGCAAAAAATTGCGTTGCTGGAAGATTGTCTAACCTTGGTATTCCATCTGCCGCAAAAATATCTTCAAGAGTTGTGCCTTGTGAGGCGAGTGTATTGATGAGTTCCTCGCTACCAGAATAACTTCCATTAGAAAACTGAACGTCTATTTGACTTAGCTGCTGGCCAGCAAGTGAAGTGTTGTTGTCACTAACAATGTAAGTGCCACTTACAGCAATGAATAATTTGTCCGCTGTAGAGCTACAGTTAGTGGTGCCATAGAAAAGTGTTTCTAAGGAATACACTTCGTTACTTCGAAAAGCCAGCTCATGTCTAGTGGAATTGTCAGGTCTTGATTGATCTATTTTGCATGTCAGAGTCCAGCTTCCCTCAAGAGAATTCAAGAGTGAACCATTGGGGCCAGACCCATTGCCACCGCAAGATATTAATAGGATTGAAATTACTGGAAGTAAGAATGTAATTCGCGCAAACTTCATATTGTACTGCCTGGGTGCTGGTTTTAAGACCTTCTTTACTAATAGATAAATGCACTGCGTGTCGCTTAATAGCTTGCACAATCTAAATAGATTCATGTTTCGATGCTAATTGGCGACGTAAACATTGTATATAGGTAATTGCACCATACGACGATTACTTCACGTTTGCTTGTACCGAGTGAACTGCCACGCTTCTCCAGCCACTTGACAGAAAGCATCCATTGCAACTAATTCCTATGTTGACAATGACGTGAGAGTGAGAGTGCCAGCAGACTGATGAATGCCATGAAACAGTAAAACCACCGAGCTCAAAATCACTCAATGCTGCACTCGCGAGAGCCTGGCAATGTACGTCAGATTAAGTAAATCGCCCTCTTAACCCGCAAGTTAACCCACAAAATAAACAGCTGTGTTATTGACTCAGGTCCTTACTCAGTTTTTTAAAAGCAGCTCTTAACAAAGCTCTGGTGTATAGCCAATGAAGCCCAGCAAGGCAGCTCACGTTTCCCACCTAACCTATAGCTGATCAAGCCGGCGATGTGCTGTATACGGATGGATCACTCGACAATCATCAATATAAGTACAGGCGAGTTTAACTGTTGTTTGTGCAGCGCCTGTTCGTTCGTGTTGAAGGCCTGACTCTGATAGCCTTACGACAAACTAATCTGGTTGAGATAACCCAATGCGATTACGCTTATGCCCTTGTTAGAAGTCTGCATCGATAACGCATCTGGTATAGATGCGTGTATTCGCGGAGGCGCTGACAGAATTGAACTATGCGCAGCACTTACTGTGGGTGGGCTCACCGCTAGTGTGGGACTAATGAATCTCGCAGCACAATCTGCACTGCCGGTGCATGCGCTAATACGTCCTAGGGCCGGTAACTTTTGCTATGGCCCAGCAGAGGTGACTGCAATGTGTACTGATATCAATGCGGCGTCACAGGCTGGAGTATCTGGTCTGGTGTTCGGTGCCGCAGAAAACGATCAGTCGCTTGCGTTGCCAGTATTAAAACAACTGTGCAAAGAAGCAGGCGCATTGAGTAAAACGTTGCATCGAGTGATCGATACGGTAGCAGACCAACGCCTGGCGGTTCGCCAAGCGATAGACTTAGGGTTTGATTCTATACTCACTTCTGGAGGTGAAGCGAATGTGAGCCTAGGCATTGATAAACTTGCTGCAATGAACGCAGAAGCCAATGGCCAAATTACTATTATTGCTGGTGGTGGCTTAACAGCCGATGCAATTACTACTCTTGCAAAGGAGGCAGGTATTCGCAATTTTCACGCGTCTTGTAGGTCGAAGGTTCTAGCAGATCAAACGCTTGTAGATCTTGGCTTTGTTTCTGAAAATCAGTATGAAACTAACGCAAATCTGATCCAGCAGTTTAAACAAGTTACTGCGACATTCAACTAGCGTATACACAACACCAAAAACTATACACTGATAACCGGAGAAGCAGACTCCAAATTGCCTTTAATGCGTATGATATCTTGCAGCGCTAAGCCATGGCAATCAGTCGCACGGCCAAGCAATCTATTGGGCACTGTGGTGGTGGCTCGCAGCACGGTAGCCAAATCTATACCGACCACTTCATGCATAAACTTTAGCGCAAACGTGAGATCTAGATCGGCACCTGCCAGTGTGCCATCTGCGAGGGTAAGACGGCCATCACGGCGATAGATAGTCCGACCATTTAATTCAAATGACTGGATTGAAGACGCAGCAGTTGCCATTGCATCACTGACCAAATAAAAACTATCTGGCGTGGCCTTTGCACTCCATGCCGCACGTATTGCTGCAGGATGAACATGGTGGCCATCTGCGATAAGACCAATGAATAGCTCTTTGCGATCAATGGCAGCGCCTACCAAACCAGGCTCCCGACTACCCAATTGGCTCATGGCGTTATAAAGATGCGTAACACAACGGGCACCCGCCCGATGGTATTTAACACAGGTATCATAGGCTGCATCGGTATGACCCAAAGATACAATGACACCTGCATTGGCCAATTCATGTACTTGTTCAACGCTAACGTTTTCAGGCGCTATGGTGACCAATAAAGCTGGAAGATCTTGTGCGGCCTTAAGTAACATTTTAAGGTCAGTTGAATCCATTGATCTGATCAGGTTTTTGTCATGTGCGCCTTTTTTTGCAATAGACAAATGAGGCCCTTCAAGATGCAAGCCATCGATTCCAGCAACACCCTCGTATATAGACTGTATTGTGGCGTTAATAGCTGCTTGTGTGATTTCACGAGTATCGGTAATTAACGTGGGCAACAGAGATGTGGTGCCAAGTGACCTGTGAGCACTGGCAATGCGTTTAAGGCATTCAACACTGGGGTCATCGTTAAGCATGGTTCCGCCGCCACCGTTTACTTGAAGATCGGTATAGCCAACAGACAGAATGTCCCCTTCTAAGTTAACCACCTTGCCTTGCCTGCTTGCCGGAGAGTCTGCAACCGTGTTAGCCCACATTCCGCCACTAAACACAGCGCAGTGATCACGTAATAGCGTCTGGCCATCAAAGATAAGCCCACCAACAAAGGTTACCGTTTCAGAATTCATCTATTGATTTACTTCCTGACTAAATGCAACGGCCAACTCTACAGCGCCGTCAATCGGCTCGCCTATCGCCTCAACAACGCACGGCTGCATATCTGCCGGCAGATATGGCGCATAATGTGGCGCGAGCCCGCCGGTTAAACAAATTGGTTGATTGTGCCACCCAAGTTTTAATACTGTATCTGTTATTAACGCTGCACCGTCGGTAATTATTTCCATGGCGGTAGTGTCTTTTTGCTGTTCAAACTGTGTGACCAGTTTTGCCAGTTGGCCAAGCTCTGACGGGCTCGCTTCATTGGCAAAATCAACCATTGCCGCAGCGCTTTTATATTTTGTGAATACATGTTTTGTTAGGCTGGTTTTATCCACCAGGCCATCGTACGCATAGAGGGTCAACGACAATAAGCGGCAACCCATCCACCGAGCAGAGGCAATGTCATCAAGGACCGGCCCCCAACCACCCACAAAACGCTGCACATTATTTTGCTGTGAAGCAAAGAAAGACCCAGTGCCACAATGTGCGACTACGCCATCTGCTGTACCCAACGCTGCACTTATGGAAGCAGGCCTGTCATCTTCTATTTTTACTGTTGAAAATGGCAAAGCATGACGAAGGTTTTCCGCTATGCGTGAGTCAACCACACCTGCTAAGCCAAGGTAGGTAGGCGCGCTAGCCAACTGATGAACAGGCACCGCTAAACGTTCACCCAGTTCAGCCAAAGCTGTATTTATAACCTGTACGGTGCCTTCAAAGTCAGAAAATGCATTAGCAGCGCCTTTAATAACTGTTTCACGACCTGCCGATGTAACGCAGGCTATTCGACACTGTGTTCCACCACCGTCAACCGCTATCGCACGGATGCTTGCTTGCTTAGTCATGCCTGCTCAAAATACACTTTCACTCGACCGCTCTTTAGGATATGTTGAATAATACATTGTGGCAGAGTGGGATTGTTGGTTTTCGACTCCCTGGCCCGGCGTTAGGAGGAAGGATTGTCATTAACAACCGAACAAGTGCGTACTGAAGCGTTGTGTATCGATGCGCTACCGCGCTTGGATGCCGCACGGTTGCTTGCAAGCGCGCAAGTTGAAGCGGCCAATAGTATTCATTCGGCGCTGCCGGGTGTCTGTGATGCCGCTGTAATAATGGCCTGCGCTATCCGATCGGGCCACACACTTTATTACACCGCAGCGGGCTCCTCTGCTCTTATGGCCGCGGCAGACGCTATGGAACTCGGTGGTACTTTTAATATTGATAGTTCCCAATTACGTATATTGATGGCAGGCGGTATACCCACTACCGCCCACATGCCAAACGATGCAGAAGACAACACCTCAGCCCTTGACGAACAACTAGCTATGGTGCAGCCGGGTGATGTGATGCTGGCGGTGTCAGCCAGTGGCAATACACCTTATACAATTACCGCAGTGCGCAAAGCCCAGGAAAAAGGTGCTACTGTTATCGGTATTGCCAACAACGCAAACTGCGGTTTGCTAACACTTGCAGAGCATGCCATTTTTCTTGAAACCCCCGCTGAAGTTATAGCCGGGTCAACACGTCTTGGGGCGGCCACGGCGCAAAAGATAGCACTAAATACGATGTCTTCTTTAATGGCGCTGGAGCTTGGCCATGTGTATAGCGGCCTTATGGTTAATGTACGCGTTGACAACAACAAGCTACGTGAGCGTGCACATAATATTGTTGTTAAGGCTGCAGGCACAACAGATGAAAAAGCGTTTAATGCACTAACGGAAGCTTATGGCAACGTAAAACTCGCTGTGTTGCTGGCTGCCGGTGCTGCTTCTAAAGAATTGGCTTTGTCGTTGTTAAAAGACAGCAATGGCCACTTACGGGCCGCTTTATCGCGGCTGAATTTCCACAGGAACAACTCGTATACATCGGGGGAATCATGATTCAAAAATCACTACTAGCCGCATTGGTTGGAGTCGCACTCACCACCAGCACCGCTTGGGCCGAAGACGCTACGTTAATAATAGAAAGCTGGCGCAACGACGATCTAGCACTATGGCAGGAAAAAATCATTCCGGCCTTCGAAGCGCAACACCCCAATATAAAAGTGAAGTTCACGCCATCGGCACCCACTGAATACAACGCAGCACTTAACGCCAAACTCGAAGCGGGTTCCGCCGGTGATCTAATCACGTGTCGCCCGTTTGATGCATCACTGGCTCTTTTTGAAGCTGGTCACTTAAGTGATCTAGACGACATGGAATCCATGGGCAACTTTTCAGATGTAGCCAAGTCGGCTTGGCAAACAGATGACGGCTCTGCCAGTTTCTGTGTGCCTATGGCGTCAGTCATACACGGCTTTATCTACAATAAAGACGCCTTTAATGAACTCGGTATTGAAGTACCTGCAACTGAAGCTGAGTTTTTCGCGGCGCTTGATAAAATTAAGGAAGACGGCAACTACCTGCCAATGGCAATGGGTACCAATGATCAATGGGAAGCTGCCACCATGGGGTATAACAATATTGGCCCAAACTACTGGAAGGGTGAAGAAGGTCGCCTAGCCTTGATCAGCGGTAAGCAAAAGCTTACGGACGAAGGCTGGACCGCACCTTACGCAACACTTGCTAAATGGGGTGACTACCTTGGTGATGGTTATGAAGCGCAAACCTACCCGGACAGCCAGAACTTGTTCACGCTCGGTCGCGCTGCAATTTATCCGGCTGGTAGTTGGGAGATATCGGGTTTCAATACACAGGCAGATTTTGAAATGGGGGCGTTTAAGCCGCCCGTTCAGAATGCCGGAGACACCTGTTATATATCAGACCACACCGACATTGGCATAGGCATGAATGCCGCGTCAGAGAACCCGGAAGCAGCTAAGGCTTTTCTTACCTGGGCTGCAGGTCCAGATTTCGCATCGATCTTTGGCAATGCGTTACCTGGTTTCTTTCCGCTTTCTGAAAAGCCGGTTGACCTGGAAGATCCATTAGCAAAAGAGTTTGTTAGTTGGCGCGGTGAGTGTGAAAGCACAATTAGATCAACGTACCAAATTCTTTCGCGAGGCACACCAAACCTTGAGAACGACACCTGGGGTGCATCGGTTGCTGCCATCAAAGGCACAAGCAGCCCTGAAGAACTAGGCAAAAAACTTCAGGAAGGCTTAGATAGCTGGTACAAGCCCTGATTTTCTTTTCTTGCTGGAACACCCCTGAGCCTTTGTGGCTCCGGGGCTTCTGAAGATCTATATGCGTTCAAACATACGTTGGCATATTCCAATTTTTCTCGCGCCCGCGGTGATCGTATACACCGTTGTGATGATATTCCCGTTGTTTAATACACTGCGGTTGGCGCTGTATAGCCGCATCGATCAAGAACGAGTTTACGTTGGCTTGCAAAATTTCCAAACACTGTTTGGTGAAGGCGTGTGGTCTGAACAGTTCTGGAATGCCTTAGCGAACAACCTCTGGTTTTTTATTATTCATATGCTAGTGCAAAACCCAATCGGGATAGCACTGGCCGCAATCCTCAGCCACCCGCGTTTGCGCTTTGCAGCATTTTATCGTTCTGCGATATTTATCCCAACCATTCTGTCTTTTGTGATTGTTGGCTTCGCATGGAAGCTAATTCTTTCCCCAATCTGGGGGGTAGCGCCGTCGATACTTGACGCCGTTGGTCTTAAATCCTGGTTCGCGCCGTGGCTCGGTAAAGAGTCTTACGCACTGACAACGCTTGCGCTTATTTCTGTCTGGCAGTTTGTCGGCATACCAATGATGCTTATCTATGCCGCGTTGCTTTCTATACCGGAAGAGGTTCTAGAGGCTGCAGAAATTGACGGCATTACAGGCTTTTCTTCCTTTTGGAGAATCAAGCTACCTTTAATACTGCCTTCCATTGGAATAATTTCAATACTCACATTTGTGGGTAACTTCAATGCGTTCGATCTAATTTACGCAGCACAAGGAGCTTTGGCCGGACCAAACTATTCTACTGATATTCTCGGTACTTATTTGTACCGCACCTTTTTCGGGTTCCAATTGCAATTGGGTGATCCGCACATGGGAGCCGCCATTGCCAGCGCCATGTTTGCAATTATTCTAATAGGGGTTTGTATTTACTTGTTTGGTATTCAAACCAGACTACGCCGGTACCAATATTAAATGGCTAACACTGCAGTTGCTAGAACGGGCACGTTAAACACCCTGCTAATGCATGGCGCATTAATTCTGTACACCATGATAGCATTGTTCCCAGTGTTTGTGATAGTCATCAACAGCTTTAAAAAACGCAAGTCTATATTCAGAGAACCACTCGCCCTACCCGATGCAGACAGCTTCTCACTTATTGGCTACCAAACAGTGATGAAGCAAGGTGACTTCTTTCTGTACTTTCAAAACTCAATGATAGTCACCGTGGCCTCATTGTTTTTTATACTACTATTTGGTGCAATGGCGGCCTATGCGTTGTCTGAGTATCGCTTTACAGGTAACAAATGGTTAGGGCTTTACATGGCACTTGGCATTATGATTCCGATCCGGATCGGTACCGTGGCCATACTCGATCTAATGGTCTCTACCGGATTGGTAAACACTTTAACAGCACTAATACTGGTGTATATCGCTCAAGGCCTACCGTTGGCGGTGTTTATTTTAAGTGAGTTTATGCATCAGGTGTCTGATGATCTCAAAAACGCGGCGCGAATAGATGGGTTATCTGAGTACAGAATATTCTATTCTATTGTTCTGCCATTGGTTCGCCCAGCTATGGCAACAGTGGCCGTTTTTAACATGATACCCATATGGAATGACCTTTGGTTTCCGTTAATACTAGCCCCCGCCGAAGAAACTAAAACACTCACACTGGGCTCACAAGTCTTTATTGGTCAGTTCGTGACCAACTGGAACGCCGTGCTCTCAGCCCTTTCACTGGCCATACTGCCGGTGCTAATTCTATATATGATCTTCTCTCGTCAGCTAATTAGAGGGCTTACCTCGGGGGCTGTAAAATGACAAGGGTACTTGTAGCGGGCTTAGGAAACATGGGGCTTAGCCATGCGCTGGCGTACCATCACCACCCTGGCGCTATCATTGTTGGACTGGTGAATCGCTCAACAGTTGAGCTTCCAGCAGCGCTTTCTGCCTACCCATTATTCAGCTCATTTGAAGAGGGTTTAAACACAAAGCCAGATCTTGTAGTGATTGCCACCTATTCAGACAGCCATGCCAACTATGCTTGTGCTGCGATGGATGCTGGCGCCCATGTGTTTGTTGAAAAGCCATTAGCTACTACAGTTGAAGATGCAGAACGAGTGGTGGCAAAAGCCGTCGCCACTGAACGTAAGCTTGTGGTGGGCTATATTTTACGGCATCACCCCTCGTGGCAGACTCTCATCACAGAGGCACGCTCACTTGGTGGCCCATTTGTATTTCGATTCAACCTTAATCAACAATCTAGCGGTGCTGAGTGGGAAACACACAAAGCTTTAATGCAAACCACCTCGCCTATTGTTGACTGCGGTGTTCACTACGTTGATGTGATGTGCCAAATAACCGATGCGCTGCCATTGCGTGTTAGTGGAATGGGCTTGCGGCTAACCGATGAAATCGCACCCAACATGTACAACTACGGGCACTTTCAAGTATTTTTCGATGACGGTTCAGTTGGTTGGTACGAGGCCGGCTGGGGCCCAATGATCTCTGAAACGGCATTTTTTGTTAAAGACATTGTCTCACCGAACGGTTCTGTCTCTATCACCGATGGCAACAAAGGTGCATCGTCAGATATAGACGGGCACACCAAGGTTGATGGCATATTAGTTCATACACCAGATGGTGATCGCAGGGTAGAAATGCCAGATGAACCCGGGCATCAAGATTTATGCAACGCCGAACAAGCATTTATGTTGTCTGCCATCAGCAACAATGTAGACCTAACGCGCCACATGCAAGATGCCGTGCAGTCCTTACGAATTTGTCTTGCAGCCGATCAAAGCATTCGAACCGGAAGGTCAATTGAATTATCAGAGGGTTCTTTATGACGGCGCTAATTCTTCAGGGTGTGAGTAAGTCTTTTGGTAAAGTGCAGGTACTAAAAGACATTAACCTCGAAGTTCAAAATGGCGAGTTCGTAGTTATTGTTGGGCCGTCGGGGTGTGGCAAGTCTACCTTACTAAGGCTGATTGCAGGCCTTGAGGCCACATCTGCGGGCGATATAACCATAGCCGGTCAGCCGGTAAACAACGTGCCACCGTCAAAGCGTGGTATTGCTATGGTATTCCAAAGCTATGCGCTCTACCCGCACCTTAACGTCAAAGGCAATATGGCTTTGGCTTTAAAGCAGGAGCGCCAATCTAAACAGGTTATTGAAGAGAGAATTGCCAAAGCAAGTCAAATGCTAGACCTCACCGACTACCTCAACCGCTATCCATCTGAGTTGTCTGGTGGCCAGCGTCAGCGAGTGGCTATTGGCCGTGCCATCGTGCGGGAACCTAAACTGTTTCTTTTTGATGAACCGCTTTCCAACTTAGATGCAGCGTTACGAATGAGCACACGCGTTGAGATTGCCGCTTTACATAAAAAATTATCGACCTCCATGATTTACGTCACACACGATCAGATCGAAGCAATGACTCTAGCAGATAAAATTGTGTTACTACGAAACGGCGTAGTGGAACAAATTGGCACTCCCATGGAACTCTACAACAACCCGACTAACCAATTTGTAGCAGGCTTCCTGGGCTCACCCTCTATGAACTTCCTACCGGGCAATTTACTGGCCAACGAAGATACCAGAACACTAGGTATACGCCCTGAAGATTTTGTGATCAGTGACATTGGGCCATTTAGCGCCACCGTACAACACGTAGAGCAACTAGGTGGAGACACAAACTTAATTGCAGACGTTAACGGCTACCCCGTAACGGTTCGATTATTTGGTCAGCATAGAGTTGCTGAAGATCAAGTAGTGCAACTTGGCTTTGATCAAAGCAAAGCTTTCTATTTTGACGCAGGTGGTGAGCGATTGAGGGGTTAATCTGCCTGCTTTCTACTCTACTTCACTATTCGCGTTTTCAATTTTAAACTGCCACCTCTTGCGCTTATCCGAAACTTCCATAATAAATTTATGCCATGTACTAGGCTTGCGACTTTCTTAATGGGCGT
>CALGKA010000128.1 GCA_937927895.1 uncultured Granulosicoccaceae bacterium
AAACGTATTTAAAACGCGGTCCGTAAAGGGAAGCCCGCCAGCGTGAGCGAGGGTTTAAAGAAGTTGGTGCTTCGGTATTCGCTAGCTTAAAAATATAACTGAAGTAACTATGTCTTTTTTAGTAACCACATAGAAGTTAATTATCGGGGCATTAAATCCCTCGCTTACGCTAGCGGGCTTCCTAAAAAGAATAGCAAGAAGACTTTTTGTTGGTCGTTTTAAAAAGTAAGGCCGCCAGCAAGGCACGCCGCGCAGGTCAGCCGCCTGCCAAGGCAAAAAAAAGCATCAGTTCCACTGCTCATCACAAACAACAGCATCCACACCCGCTCCACCAACCAACAGAGTAACCTCCGCCCCCGGAGCACTAACGTCTATGGACAACATAGCAAACAACAAATTAGCCTTATACTTAGGTGACCAGGCACAACTACTAGCGCGCCCCACTACCTGATCACCCTGTATCACCTGCCAATACTCGCGTAACCCGGGCAGCGGATCACCCGCTGCTATCAAATGACACAAGCGACGCTTAACGCCTTCTTTTTGCACACGCGCGATAGAATCGCGAGACATATACTCGGCAGGCTTATCTACGTTTAAGTATTGTTCGAACCCACACTCAAGTACATGATCACCATGCGACATATCACTGCCGTAGGATTTAAGCCCCGTTTCAAGTCGCTCTATAAGGTTAGGCGCACCAGTTCTTATATTATACTTTTCACCCGCCTGCCAAACGGCATCCCACAAAGCCAGACCATCTGCAGAGTTTTGCAAGTAAATTTCAAAACCACCCTGACCACTCCATCCTGATCGAGCCAACACTACGGGCGTACCGGCAATTTCTGTTTCTATAAATCTAAAGAATCTTATATCAAGAACTGACTCACCTAATAGATCAACCATTACGTCATTGGCTTTAGGACCCTGCAAAGCAAGCGGACTTACATCAGGCTCAAACACTTTGACATCAAATCCCCGGCCGTAAGCAATACCTTTAACCCAAAGCAAAACATCTGAATCTGCAATTGAAATCCAAAATCGATCTTCTGCAAGACGCAAAATTAAGGGGTCATTAACTACCAAGCCATCGTCATCTACTAGCGGCGCATAAACACACTGCCCAACCGCGCACTTTGAGATATCACGCGGCGTGATTAGTTCAACCAGTTGAAGCGCATCCGGCCCTACCACCTCCACCTGGCGTTCGGCAGCAACATCCCACAATTGTACGTGTTCGCACAGATGTTGGTATGAATCTGGATTACTGGAAAATGACACCGGCAATGTCATATGGTTATATATCGTGAAGCTCTGGACCCCCAAATCAAAAACACGCTCTTCAAAAGCGGTTTTTCGAAGCCGAGGTGACAAAACAAGTTCGGTTGGGTGCATTAAGGCTGCTCTATCAAGTACTTTTAACCGGCGCATTAAACCACACACTTTTGCATAAAGCTTCCCCCAACGCGAACGGAGGAATACTATGCTCACCAAGCCACAAAATGGAGGCGCTTTAATGCATTACGACCCCTTAAATCCAGACCACGGCATGCAGTACGATCCCTTTAAGGCGCTGGTTGTGCCTCGCCCAATCGGTTGGATCTCTACACTGTCAATTGACGGAAAACCCAATCTGGCCCCGTTTAGCTTTTTTAATGCGCTATCAGACAAGCCCCCCATCCTCGCCGCGTCACTCTCCAACGGTAACGACACGTTGAACAATATACTCGCCACCGAAGAGTGCACTGTTTGCGTAGCAAACGTGGAACAGATGGATGCTATGAACATGAGCAGCGCCGCTGTAGACACCTCTGTCAATGAGTTCACACTAGCTGAGCTTGGCACCGAGGCATCGAGCTACGTAAATCCACCACGCGTTTCAAAGTGCCCTGCTGCATTTGAATGCAAACTGTGGAAATCAGTACCACTACCAGTCTCTGAAAAAGGTAGAGGCTATACCACTGTGATTCTGTCAGTGGTAGGCATATACATAGACGATCAATTTATAAAAGACGGCAGGGTCGATACCGCTTCTATGCAGCCACTCGCACGATTGGGTTATATGGATTATGCAGTAGTGAATGAGCAGAATATGATGACTTTAAACAGGCCGGTTGTTGGTGAGGATCGCAAGTCTGCAACGTTGGAGGGTGGCGCTTGGGATGGGGTTTATCGCTGACACTTGTTTTTGCCTTGGCAGGCGGCTGATGTGTGTGGCGTGCCCCGGCGGCGTTTGACTTGCCCTGCCGGCGGCAACCTCTCGTCATCTTTTAGGGAAACTCACAAGCGTGAGCGTGGGACTTAAAAACTGTAAAGCTTAATTATTATTCTCATTCCCGAAAGAACACCGATTTAAATCCAAGTGACAGCTCATCATCTTTTTTTGAAAACTATTGAACGTAAGCGAGGGAAATTGAAACGGTGAGGCTATTCAATATCTAACCCCAATTAAAAGTAACTTATATCCAGACAACCAGGTCTTTTTCATGCCTGGTAACGATCACGTTTTTTTTTCGATTTACCACTGCAAACACCCACTAATAAAAAACCGCCCGACGAATCAGGTTAAGTCCCATCAAACAAAAAACAATCAATACCGCTTTTTGAAATTGCTGACCACCCAAATACCTTCGCAACCGCTCACCTATAGCAAACCCTAACCATGTAGGAAATATCATTAAAGCGGATGCCATCGCTAGTGGCCGGTCTAATAGGCCGCCAACTATATACCCTAAGGTCAACGGTAGCGTTCCACATAAAATCATAAAGCCGGTGTAACGTACAAAGTCTTCTTTTTTACTGCGAATTGAAATCAAATACACCACCATCGGTGGTGACCATATAGCGGTTAACCCGCCCATCACTCCTGCCAATACGCCGCAGAATATCTGCATGGGGCGCTCTAGATGTTTCGGCACTGTAGGTGGCTTGCTTATTAGGCTAGTGACGGTCCATAACACAACCATTACTCCAATACCTGCAATAAGTACTTGAGTACTGGCGCGAGCTGCAAACAGTGACGAAATAAACATCACTACGGACATGCTCAATGCGAATGGCCACAGCTTACGCGCTGATTGCATAACGTTGCCACCACGATAAACCTGCCATGAATTGGTGACCACTGCTGGCAGTAATAGAAATGCAATGGCTATACGTGGCTCTACAAATTGTGCTAACAAGGAAATACTAATAGTTGGCAGACCTAAACCGAGTACGCCTTTGACTGTTCCTGCAAATAGAAAAACCGCCATTGCAAACAACAACACTTCAACTGTGACTGCCTCGGTTAACATTTAATCTTCAAAACACTTGACTCATAACCAAGGATTGCAAGGCCTTGCAAGAAGCTACAATAGCCTGCGCGCGGCCTATGTATTCACTTGGCCAGTCGGCTGTAGCCACTGATTTCACTACCCGTACTTCTGAAGCCAGTTCAATTTGCACAGCAGATATTCGTAGCTGCTGTGCCGCAAACCGCGTGACGGTGTTATTAACGACACCACCCGTAAACTTTGGATGATCAACTACCATTTGTCTCCAACTATCTCGTGCCTTTTTGTGCAACTCATCTGCTGGTACCGATTTGAACCCTGCATCAATAAAGTGCGGTACAACAATGGCAGGATCACAGGCTGAACTATTGATCGTGCCTAAAGCAACGCCCATGTTATATCGGTTCGTCATACCATGCAGATCAATTAAAAATCCAATGTTGTTATCCTTTACCAGCGATTCAACAGCAGACTTATAGTGACTCTCATTATCCCAGTTCGGATCTTCTGTGGCCTGATACCGCGCAACCACAGCATAACAATTACACACCTGCGCAAGATGCAATGCTATTGCACCGGTATACTCCTCATGCATCTTATAGTCACCGTCTCGCAAATGGCTACAGGCATGCGGCGCTGACACCAACACCGGATTGCGACCCGTAACAATATCGAACCATGGCGTGCCAGATGGTGGCGGTTCTTGATACATAAATTGCGAGTCAAGGTCTGCGAGTTGTTTTAATAATGGTTGTGCATCATGAGTCATGAGAGGGAGTACCGCTTTGCAACACGAAACAAGCGATAATCAGACTACACTATTACCAAGCGTATTAGCCTGGTAATTTGCGCACCCCCAGCACATCAAAAACAGACCCAAACTCTCACTCTTGACAACCGCTATGTGTCATGACATTATTTATGCGTCAGGACATTAACCACCCTGACCTGCAATCGCCACCCCCTGCGATTGCTGGTTTTTTTGATTTGCCAACCTTGCCACCTGCCCTTGCCCGGCAGGTGGTTTTTTTTCGCATACCTATCGCCCTGCAACGTAAAAGCACCTTACAATGACTCCCTGCAACTAACGAGCACAACCATTGAAAATCGGCATCCTAGTCACCGGCCACCCTCCTGCTGAGGCCATAAAAGAACACAAAGGCTACGACAATGCGTTTGAAGCATTACTTGCAGGCTTTGGTTTTGAGTTCGAATCGTGGCCATGCGTTGACGGTATAATGCCTGAGTCTATTAACGACGCCGATGGCTGGCTGATCACCGGCTCCAAATTCGGAGCTTACGAAAACCACCCCTGGATACCACCCCTGGAAGAATTCATACGCTCAGCCTATAGCAAAGACATACCCATAGTAGGCATTTGCTTTGGACATCAAATATTAGCCCAAGCTCTAGGTGGAACCGTTGAAAAATACAGCGGCGGTTGGTCAGTAGGCAGAGTCGAATACAACCTTGAAGGACACGACACCCCGGTACCACTATACGCCTGGCACCAAGACCAGGTAGTCGTGCCACCCAAAGATGCCAGAGTAATAGGCTCAACCGACTTCTGCCGATACGCAGCACTGGCCTACGGCAACAAAGCCTATTCATTACAACCGCACCCGGAATTCACCGAAAGTTTTTTCCACGCGCTATTCGATGCACGCAAGAACGTCTTACCTGCAGATGCCATAGAAGCCGCCACCCAGTCGACTAATAACGGAACACCCACTAACTCCGCAGCGATTGCTAATACTATTGCTAATTTTTATAAAGGGTTTCGGGATGCTGAGTGAGTAGTTAGTTGAGGGCTGAGGGTTGTGTTGTTTAGATAACATTGAGTTTTACAACTATATAGCTTCACGCTATTGATCAAGGTTTTCCTAAAATGATGACGAGTGGTTGTTGGTTTTAGGTCAGATAATAATTAAGCTTCACAGCTTCAAAGTCCTTCGCTTACGCTTAAGGGCTTCCTAAAGAAAAAAGATAACGAGCGCGCTCTAGAAACAGCTTGGTAACTTAATAAGTTAATGAGTCGGATAGCGCATCAGTAATAACTGCAATCACGAGCGCGAAAACCATCAGCTACACAAGCCCGACTGAGAGTCGCGAACCACAAACCCACCATCAACCCAGATCCAAGAAACCGACGTAGAGTGCCGACACTCACGAAGTGATGCTGTACCCGCGCTTTTTGTTGTTTTTTTAAATCCTGCTGCATGGGGTCAAAGCGCAAGGGACGGCGCTTTGAGTGCGGTGCACATGGATGCGCATACCGCGCGACCCTTGCTGCAGGATTTAAAAAAATGGCGCAGCCCACCCATTCCCGGCCAAAAAAAGGGCAACAAAGTAGCAACAAACGTATTTAAAACGCGGTCCGTAAAGGGAAGCCCGCCAGCGTGAGCGAGGGTTTAAAGAAGTTGGTGCTTCGGTATTCGCTAGCTTAAAAATATAACTGAAGTAACTATGTCTTTTTTAGTAACCACATAGAAGTTAAT
>CALGKA010000129.1 GCA_937927895.1 uncultured Granulosicoccaceae bacterium
CTGACGTGCGCGACATGCCCTGCCGGCATGCGCTTATGTGTAAGGCGTATCGTCATCTTTTAGGGAAACCCACAAGCGTGAGCGTGGGACTTAAGAACCGTGAGATTTAGTATTTAACGTGCTTTAAAAATATCGCTGAATTTAGTTCGTAGTTTTTAATGAAAGCTGCTTATCCGAAGCAACTCACCCTAAATCCCCTCGCTCACGCAGCGGGCTTCCTAGAAGTAGACGCTGCTGCATACGTCAGGAAGCCCGCCAGCGTCAGCGAGGGGAATTAAAAACCGAGAGATTTAGCATTTAACGTGCTTTAAAAACATCGCTGAATTTAGTTCGTAGTTTTTAATGAAAGCTGCTTATCCGAAGCAACTCACCCTAAATTCCCTCGCTCACGCAGCGGGCTTCCTAAAAGTAGACGCTGCTGCATACGTCAGGAAGCCCGCCAGCGTCAGCGAGGGATTTAAGAACCGAGAGATTTAGCATTTAACGTGCTTTAAAAATATCGCTGAATTTAGTTCGTAGTTTTAATGAAAGCTGCTTATCTAAAGCCTCTCACCCTAAATTCCCTCGCTCACGCAGCGGGCTTCATAAAAGAAACGAGGGGGCTCTTGTAAGAGCACGCTTGCTGTGTTTATTAGGAAGCCCGCCAGCGTAAGCGAGGGATTTAAGAACTGTGAGATTTAGTATTTAACGTGCTTTAAGAATATCGCTGAAGTTAGTTCTTAGTTTTAATGAAAGCTGCTTATCCGAAGCATCTCACCTTAAATTCCCTCGCTCACGCAGCGGGCTTCCTAAAAAACGATTCCTTCGTGTGTGTCGGCACTCTCTACGTGAGGTTTGGGATTAAGGCAATGAAGGGAGGGGGCAATGTTCGGTTGAGTCTGAGTCAACGGATAATTCCCACGCTTGCGTTTACTAGTATTCCAGATGCTTCATCCGACTTATTCAAAGCTCGTTTTCAAAGCTCGTTTTCAAAGCTCGTTCGTTGCTTGTATCGGGGCGACTGTTTATCTCGCTTCTCGTAACCTGGCTCTTGCAATCGCTTTACGAACCAAAGCAAGTCTCGCTGACACTCTAGACGAATCGTTGGAGTCTTCGTCGGCTGAGCGTAGTGCTAGTTCCAGTTGGCCTATAGCTTCTCGAGTTTCATCTAGTGAGAAGTAGTAGTCGGCCATCGCTTCGTGTGCTGCGGTCAATTGGCCTTTAAGTTCCAGCACGCGTGCGTATTTTCTATACACAGATGCAATTGGCTGCGATGTGCTGCGCTTGTATTGCTGAATCACGCGCTCTGCTTGAGTTGTTTTGTCTTGCTGCACCAAAGTATCAACTAATACTTCGATGGCCGCATAGCTGTCTGGCTGTATGTTGGTGATGGCAGTCAGTAGGGTCTCTGCCCGGTCATAGTCTTTTAGTTGCAAGGCGACTCTTGCCGCGGCCAGGCGGCTTGAGTTGTTGTATGGCTGAAGTTCCAGTAGCTCGTCTGCCAGTGGGGCTGCCTTGCTGGCCTGGCCGGCATTAAGGTGCAGCAGCACTTGTCCGTAGAGGCGCGCGGTTTCGCTGTTGCTAATATGGCCGCGGCTTAGTGCCCGAAGCATGGTTCTTGGATTATCTGAGTGCATGACTTTTAGTTTCATTTGTTGAAACTGAAAGTCAGTGGTGTCCTGAATGCCAACCGGGTTTGCAAGGCGATCAGCACTGTTGCGTGCCTCAGAGATACGATTATTGGTCAGTGGGTGAGTCTGTAAAAATTCTAAGCGCTCTGTGACATTGAGGGCGGTTTGTTTTCGTAGTACTTCGAAAAAATCAACCATGCCGCGCGGGTTATAGTTGGCATCAGATAGCAGCTTTATGCCCATCCGATCAGCTTCGTACTCGTTGCTTCTGGTGAAGTTGATCGAAGATTGTCTCGAAGCCGCAAGTCCGGTTAGCAAAGCGGCTTGTCCTGCTTCAGCTGACTTTTGTGAGATTAAAATCGCCGCCACAATGGCCGCTGCGGTTTTCATGCCCTGGTTGCCTTGGCTCGCATAGAGCCTGGCAATGTGCCTTTGCATCACATGCGCGGTCTCGTGCGCCACCACGCTCGCCAGCTGAGATTCATTCGCAGCTGCTGTAATGAGCCCGCTATTGATGCCAATAAAGCCACCAGGTATTGCGAAAGCGTTGATCTCTTCGTTGTTGACCACAAAAAACGTGAAGTCATCGGCGTTAAAATCGGGCTGCGTGGCGACCAGGCGCTTGCCGAGCTTTTGCACGTAGTCGTTGACCTCGGGATCGGTCACTAGATCAAGATGCGTGCGGATCTGGCGCATATAGCCGCGGCCAATACGTTTTTCGTCACGCGGCGACATAACCAGATCAGCTGGTTCCCCCATTTCTGGTAGATTCAGTTGTGGGTAGGCAGCGGGTATGTTTGTTCCGATCAGCAAAGTGCTGACGAACATCAGGGTGCAGATACGGCTCTTCATCATAAATTCGAGTGGCAGCCCGGTAGCTTATGTAAGGGTTAACGGCAATTAGTGTAACAAGCTGTGGTGTGATTGTTCCTGAACGCAAAAAAACATTGTTTGGCGCCTCTAAAATGAGGACTGGCGAGATCTTGTAACAATTCTCTCTTAGAGTACTAGACGCTGATCGGTCGAAATGTCATATTGTGTCTTCGGCGATTATTGCGTCGTCGAGTTCTTCGTTAAATTCCGAGCGAAACAGTGGAAAAAGACCGTGTTGATCAGCGGTTGGTAACCACAACAATGTATCAAAATTCCAACCCCACCCATTTCGTTGGTTAATTTTTGGTGCTTCGTGGCCAGCGGCGCGTCTGTTGACGAATCGCGTGGGCGGAATCGGCACTTGCGGCCAACGTTTTAGAATCCCCTAGCCAATTAACAAATAAACAGAAAAGAACAGGTAGAAATCACAGTGGAACTATCCGGTGGTGAAATTTTAATCCAGTCGCTGCAAGATGAAGGGGTCGAATATGTATTTGGCTACCCAGGTGGTGCAGTGCTGCATATTTACGATGCGATCTTCAGGCAACAGCAAGTCAAACATATTCTGGTCAGGCACGAGCAAGGTGCCACGCATATGGCAGATGGCTATTCCCGAGCGACCGGCAAGCCAGGCGTGGTCTTGGTAACCTCAGGCCCGGGTGCAACCAATGCCATAACCGGTATTGCCACAGCGCACCTTGATTCCATTCCAATGGTAATCATCACAGGCCAGGTAACCTCTAAGTACATTGGTACCGATGCTTTTCAGGAAGTCGATGCTATTGGTTGTACGCGCCCCTGTGTAAAGCACAACTTCATGGTGAAAAGCCCTGAAGAGATAGCAACGGTAATGAAAAAGGCTTTTTATGTTGCAACCACCGGCCGACCAGGGCCTGTTGTAGTTGATATCCCAAAAGACTTCACCGCGCCGAATGTGAAAATTCCATATGAATACCCAACTGATGTTTCTATGCGTTCTTATGCGCCGGTCAGTGGTGGTCATGTAGGGCAAGTGCGTAAGGCAGTTGAGCTGTTAGCACAAGCTAAGCAACCCATGATCTACACTGGTGGCGGTGTATTGATGAGTGAGTCTCATCAGGAACTTCGAAAGCTTTCGCAGGAACTTGGCTACCCGGTCACCAGTACCTTAATGGGCTTAGGCGCATACCCTGCCTCTGACAAGCAATTCGTTGGCATGTTAGGTATGCATGGCACCTATGAAGCTAACTTAGGTATGCACAACTGTGATGTTTTGCTGGCTGTTGGAGTACGCTTTGATGATCGTGTAACCGGTGAAGTGGAGCACTTTTGCCCGAACGCAAAAATTATTCATGTCGATATAGACCCAACCTCTATCGCCAAAAACGTCGGTGTCGATATCCCGATTGTGGGTGATCTAAAAGTGGTGTTAACGCGCATGCTTGAATTACTTGCGCAAGACAGTCGCCGCGCAAACCCCGAAGATATCGCAAAGTGGTGGTCACAAATTGAAGAGTGGAAAGCCGTTAAGAGCTTAGCGTATGAGTCTTCTGATACCGTGATCAAACCTCAGTACGTGGTTGAAAAAGTGTGTGAAGTGACCAACGGCGATGCCTACGTAACATCAGACGTTGGTCAGCACCAAATGTGGGCTGCACAATACTATAAATTTGATGAGCCACGCCGTTGGATAAACTCTGGTGGCCTTGGCACTATGGGTTTTGGTTTACCGGCAGCGCTTGGGGTTAAGCTTGCACATCCAGAGTCAGATGTTGTTTGTATAACTGGTGAAGCCAGTATTCAAATGTGCCTACAAGAATTATCTACCGCACTGCAATATGGTTTGCCCGTTAAAGTGGTGAACTTGAATAATCGTTATCTAGGTATGGTGCGTCAGTGGCAGGAGTTCCAGTATGAAGGACGTTATTCAAGCTCATACGTTGATGCGTTGCCAGACTTCGTAAAGTTGGCAGAGTCTTATAATCATGTAGGTATGAAAATAGAAAACCCTGCTGATGTCGAAGGCGCATTAAAAGAGGCCTTTGCTATGAAAGATAAACTAGTGTTTATGGATTTCTTGACTGATCAAACTGAAAACGTTTACCCAATGATAGAAGCCGGTAAGGGCCATCATCAAATGCGTATGCACCCGAAAGTGGGGGAGCTTAGCTAATGTCAGTCAGTAAGCATGTAGTCTCCCTTCTTCTTGAAAACGAATCGGGTTCTTTGTCACGGGTTGCGGGCTTGTTTAGTATGCGCGGCTACAACATTGAGTCATTAACGGTGGCACCCACCAATGACCCAACCTTGTCTCGCGCCACGATTGTGACCAGCGGTGATGATCGCACCATTGAACAAATCACCAAGCAGCTAAACAAGTTGGTTGATGTGGTTCGTCTGGTGGATCTCACTGAAGCGGCCCATGTGGCGCATGAGATGATGATGATCAAAGTTCGTGCACCCGGCCCGCAGCGTGAAGAGATCCAGCGCTTGTCTGATATTTACAAAGGCAAAATTGTCGACGTTACCGAATCAACTTTTGTTATTGAGCTAACCGGTGATAGTGACAAGCTGGACTCCTTTATCAAGGCTGTTGGCGATGAGCAGATTCTTGAAGTAGTGCGCTCAGGTGTAACCGGTATTGCGCGCGGAGAGAGAGGCTTGAAGGTATAACGCCTGTGCTCAAAGTATAGTCAGGTGCTGACCTATGTCGGCACTTGAGTATCACTGTTAAAACCTGCGCACGCGTGACCCAGGCAACGTAATGTTACTATTGGCGCGGCACAATGTTTAGATTCTTATTTGGCGTACCGTTACCGTGTACTATGGGCGACAAACGCTGACACCCGGTAGCAAAATCTGAGACCTAATGAGCACCTCTCTAGAACAAGAAAAACTTAATAACAGGGGCAGGGGTATTTATTTATTGCCCAACCTGTTTACCACTGCAGCTCTGTTTGCAGGCTTTTATGCTGTGATCGCTGCAATCAACAATCGCTTTGAGCATGCCGCCATAGCGGTACTTATTGCGATGGTACTAGATGGCCTGGATGGCCGGATTGCACGCTTAACCAATACCTCAAGTGCCTTTGGTGCCGAGTACGATAGCCTCTCAGACATGGTCTCCTTCGGGCTGGCGCCATCACTGATTATGTACGAATGGTCTTTGCATAACGTGACTCGTCAAGGCTTCGGCCAGGCGGGTTGGGTAGCGGCATTTCTGTTTACTGCTTGCGCCGCTTTAAGGCTTGCTCGGTTTAATGTGCAGATTGGCTCAACCGATAAAAGATTTTTTAAAGGCCTGGCAAGTCCCGCGGCAGCAGCGCTTATGGTGCTAACCGTGTGGGTCTTCCACGACAACGGTCGGACTGGCAGTGAAAGCACCACCGTGGCTATGTTTGTCACTATTTGTGCTGCTTTGCTGATGGTTTCAAACTTCAGGTACTACAGCTTTAAAGATATCGGTGGTGCTAAGCGAGTGCCATTTTTCATGATGTTATTGTTGGTTATGTTTTTCGTTTTTACATCACTTGATCCACCACGCGTGTTGTTTACGGGCTTTGCGCTATACGCGCTTTCTGGCCCCGCATTTGAAGCGTATCGGTGGTGGGTACGACGTCGTAAAAGACGCGTTGATCCTCCTGCTGAAAAATAATAGCGTGCGGCTGAATGAACTGCATAGTCACTATTGGTAAGAGTTAAAATGAAAGGCTTGAGTTCCAACAATACTCTGGATCAGCAGTACCTGAAAGCAATGGGTATTGATATGTGGGTAGGGCGTGATCATCAGGCAGAGGCGGGTGCACCTGTTGTACCCGGTGCCCCTAATGATAATGTCGCTGGCGCTACGAGTGAAAAATCAGCCAGTGAAAAATCTACCGCCGCAAATGTATCGGCATCGTTAGCCAACTGTTCCCTACCGCAACTGATCACGCTACTGCCAGAACTAAATGTTGTAGTGGGACGTTCTGAGTTGCACGCCAACTTACTGGTACTTACTGATTCCCCGGCCCCGAGTGGCCAAAGCGATGACTTACTCGGTTCGATGTTTACGGCAATTAAGCTCGCTACTGAGCATTGGATGCCCGCTACAATCACTGCAGATTCCGCTGCTGACACCCTACAGACAGTGATGCAAGTAGCCCAGCCGCAAGCCATTGTGGTGATGTTGCGTGCAGGTAAAAATTTCAAGGCGTTAGATAAGTTGCGTGGCCAACAGATTCAAATGCCCGCCATAAATGCTTTTGCTATAGTTACCTTTCACCCGCAAGATCTGATTGATAGTCCTGATCTAAAGCGTCCCGCGTGGGAGGATCTAAAACTTTTACGCCAATGGATGGGCTAGCTATTGGCGACAGCAGAAATTCAAATTAGCTCGATGCAACTGCAAGACATCCCTGATGTTTTGCAAATAGAACGTGCCAGCTACCCGTTTCCGTGGTCAGAGCAGATCATAAGAGATTGCCTTAAAGTCGGGTATCACGGTTTAGTGTTGAGAGATACCGGCACACTATGCGCCTACGCGTTTGCCAGCGGTGCCGCAGGTGAAGCTCACATACTCAATATTTGCGTTGACCCTGGCCATCGCGGCCGTGGTTACGCTAAAGCCTTGTTGCATCAGTCCATAGCGACTGTCATGGTTAATGGCGCAAAGGTTATTTTCCTTGAGGTACGAGAGTCCAACAAGGGCGCTATTAATCTCTATGAGTCTTTAGGGTTTGTAGAAATAGGTCGCCGCGAAGACTACTATCGCGTGCAGCCTGCCGCTGGTAGGGGCAAACCCGGTGCTAAATCGTCACGCCAATCAGCCAATCGAACCCACGAAGATGCGCTGGTTATGTCTAGAGATCTGACAACAATTGCCGACGATTCGGACATATAGCCACCGAACAGTCTAATTCTGCGCAACATCTAAGGCCCATCGCGGCCAGATCAGCTACAATGTGCGGCTGTATAGAATCAACTCCCGAGCTGGGCTGCCTTTAGTGGTTTCGGTATTTCGGCTAATGGCAAATTTGGTGTTATGAACGACAGTACTTTAACCAGCGAAATTAACAAGCGGCGTACGTTTGCGATCATCTCGCACCCTGATGCAGGTAAAACCACGCTCACTGAAAAACTGTTGTTATTCGGTGGTGCTATTCAGCTTGCTGGAACAGTAAAGGGCCGTAAAGCAGCACGGCACGCCACCTCTGATTGGATGACCATGGAGCAGGAGCGCGGAATCTCGGTCACTTCATCTGTGATGCAGTTTCCGTATAAAGAGCGCTTTGTCAATCTGCTTGATACTCCGGGCCACGAAGACTTCTCAGAAGATACCTATCGAACGCTTACGGCCGTCGATTCTGCATTGATGGTGATTGACGTTGCTAAAGGTGTAGAGCCGCGTACCAAGAAACTGATGGAAGTCTGCCGCATGCGTACCACGCCTGTCATGACTTTCATCAACAAGCTGGATCGAGAGGGTCGTGACCCGATTGATTTAATGGATGAAGTCGAACAGATGCTCGGCATTGCCTGCGCGCCTATTACCTGGCCAATAGGTATGGGTAAACGCTTTAAAGGCGTTTATCACTTAACGCGTAACACTGTGCACTTTTACTCACCTACTCATGGTGGCAAAGTCCAGGAGGGCGAGGTAGTAGAAGGTTTAGACAACCCGATGATTGATGAAATCATTGGCGCTGAAATGGCACAAGAGTTCAGAGATGAAATCGAACTAGTGCAGGGTGCAAGCAATGAGTTTGATCACGAAGAATATCTAGCGGGCAGGCTCACGCCAGTGTTTTTTGGTTCAGCAATTAATAACTTTGGTATCGCCGAACTACTGGATGATTTTGTAGAGTACGCACCAAAACCGCAGCCGCGTGAAACGCTAACCCGCGAGGTTGATCCTCTGGAAGAAAAGTTCAGTGGCTTTGTGTTTAAAATTCAAGCCAACATGGATCCGCAACACAGAGACCGCATAGCGTTCTTGCGTATATGCTCTGGCAAGTACGATAAAGGCATGAAAGCGCGCCATGTTCGACTAAAGAAAGACATAAAAATTGCTGACGCGCTAACCTTCTTTGCCTCAGACCGTGGCAGCCTGGAAGAAGCATTCAGTGGCGATATCATCGGTATTCATAATCATGGCACCATTCGCATTGGTGATACCTTCACTGTCGGTGAAGATATGCAATTTACTGGTATTCCGAACTTCGCACCCGAGCTATTCAGGCGCGCAGTATTGAAAGATCCGTTAAAAATGAAAGCGTTGCAAAAAGGCTTAGGGCAACTGTGTGAAGAGGGTGCCACACAATTGTTTAAACCCATAAACAACAATGATCTTATTCTGGGGGCCGTTGGTGTGTTGCAATTTGAAGTAGTAGCGCAACGTCTAAAAGATGAATACAAAGTAGATTGTCAGTTTGAAACCGTAAGTGTTCAAACCGCCCGTTGGGTAAAAGTCTTAGATGAAAAGATGCTAAAAGATTTCAAAACCAAAGGCGCTGCAAACTTATCTATCGATCACGCAGGTGAGCTAGTCTACCTGGCACCCACCCGCGTTAATTTACAAATGACACTCGAACGCTGGCCTGATATTGAATTTATGGCCACAAGAGAACAATCAGGTCTTTCATAAGAAAGGCCTTGTTTTATAGAGCATACAGTAGCAATTCACTGATATTCGAGTGTCGACTCGTTTCTACGGTTCGTTTCTACGGTTCGTTTCTACGGCTCGCTTTTTTTGGCACGTGCTAATGTAGACTTTGTAGCAACTGCCAACGACACGAATACCAAAAGAGTTGGAATCACTGTGCCTATACATTATTCCTTTCAGATGCATTAACGTGTTACAGCTAAAAAGTAACATCTGATACCGCGAACATTTTCCAGCCATTGTCTGTTTTTGTGAAAGCATAAAAAGCATCGACATTTTCGATCATTGAACCATCTTTTCTGCGACGAATAGACGATGCAACTGCATGTGCTTGTTGTTCATTGGCTGCTGTCACCTTGAATTCCCAATCACTTGAGTGATCCCAGTCTTTTTCTATCTTTAGCTGTTGCGGGTCAACCGGATAGGTATCATGCATTGATACCCCACCGTTTTGTATGTAGGCAATCGGATAACTAACGATTTTGTCTATCATCGCCATATCGTTGTTCAAGAAGCCTGGCACATAATAGTTCATATAGGTATCGTGCACTTCCTTAATCAGTTTTTCTGTATTCATGTGCTTTTCCTTGTTTTGGAATGTAGCAGCTTTATCCGCAAATAGAGCTCTGTTCGAGTTTGCGTGCAATATAGGTTATTCGAATATAGCAAATATGTAGCATTGATATATTTGGTGTATGTTTTTTAGATTAATTCTTGTTTACACTTAATCCAGGAACCAGCTTATGAATGTGCCTAATGGAGTTATTAAGAGGAGTGAAAATATTAGCGTGGGACTAACCACTCCAATCTCACCGCGCTTTATATTCAGAACCGAACTGCACAAAACCATAATTCCCTAGTTCTAGCTACACCATTCAAACACAGAATTCATACGAGCCAGTCCCACGCTCACGCTTGTGGGTTTCCTGACGAGCACAGCATGGAAATCTAACGAGCACTTCATAGAAAGTGCATATAAGCGGCTTGGCTACGCGTTTAAGCGTACTGCACGTCAACGGAAACCCACAAGCGTCAGCGTGGGACTAACCACTCCAATCTCACCGCGCTTTATATTCAGAACCGAACTGCACAAAACCATAATTCC
>CALGKA010000130.1 GCA_937927895.1 uncultured Granulosicoccaceae bacterium
TTCTCACTAGATGAAACTCGAGAAGCTATAGGCCAACTGGAACTAGCACTACGTGCAGCCGACGAAGACTCCAACGATTCATCTAGGGTGTCAGCGAGACTTGATTTGGTTCGTAAAGCGATTGCAAGAGCCAGGTTACGAGAAGCGAGATAAACAGTCGCCCCGACACAAGCAACGAACGAGCTTTGAAAACGAGCTTTGAATAAGTCGGATGAAGCATCTGGAATACTAGTAAACGCAAGCGTGGGAATTATCCGTTGACTCAGACTCAACCGAACATTGCCCCCTCCCTTCATTGCCTTGATCCCAAACCTCACGTAAAGAGTGCCGACACACACGACGGAATCGGTTAAAGCAGTTAAAAGGAAAACACATTTAATACGTTTAGCCGTCAAAGAAAGCCCGCCAGCGTCAGCGAGGGAATTCAGGGTGAGATGCTTCGGATAAGCAGCTTTCATAAAAAACTAAGAACTAACTTCAGTGATATTTTTAAAGCACGTTAAATGCTAAATCTCTCGGTTTTTAAATCCCTCGCTGACGCTGGCGGGCTTCCTAACGACACAGCAAGCGTGCTCTTACAAGAAGCCGTTGTTTTACTTTTAGGAAGCCCGCTGCGTGAGCGAGGGAATTTTGGGTGCGATGCTTTGGATAAGCAGCTTTCATTAAAAACTAAGATCTAACTTCAGCGATATTTTTAAAGCACGTTAAATACTAAATCTCACGGTTCTTAAGTCCCACGCTCACGCTTGTGGGTTTCCCTAAAAGATGACGATACGCCTTACACATAAGCGCATGCCGGCAGGGCATGTCGCGCACGTCAGCCGCCGGCAAGGCAACCAAAAAAAAAGCGCATGTGAAACCACATGCGCCTTTTTATTTATTTACTAGCTAAACTAGCTAACTAACGCTGCGGCCCTGCAGCCAATAGCGATTTACCTTCTGCTGTATCGGTATACCGTTCGAAGTTCTCGATGAACAGCTTTGCCAGATCATCGGCTTTCTGTTCCCACTGTGAAGCATCTGCGTAGGTATCACGTGGATCTAGAATGCCATCTGACACGCCCTTTAAAGAGACGGGTACTGACAGGTTGAACACCGGTACTTGTTGTGTTTGAGCTTCATCAAGCTCACCGTTAAGGATCGCATCAATGATGGCGCGAGTATCTTTAATAGATATACGTTCACCTGTACCGTTCCAACCTGTGTTAACCATGTAAGCGGTCGCACCGGAGGCTTCCATACGCTTGACCAGCTCTTCACCGTAACGCGTTGGGTGAAGGGTTAAAAATGCTGCACCAAAACAAGCAGAGAAGGTCGGCGTGGGCTCAGTAATACCACGCTCGGTACCAGCAAGTTTGGCAGTGAAGCCAGACAAGAAGTGATACTTAGTCTGCTCAGCTGTAAGCCTTGATACAGGTGGTAAAACACCAAAAGCATCAGCCGATAAAAAGATCACCTTATTAGCATGACCACCCTTTGACACTGGCTTTACAATGTTCGGGATATGATTAATAGGGTATGAGACACGAGCGTTCTCAGTTTTTGATGCATCATCAAAATCGATTGAGCCATCAGCGCGCACGACTACATTTTCCAGTAATGCATCGCGCTTAATAGCGCCATAGATTTCAGGCTCTGCCTCTTCGCTTAAGCGAATAGTTTTCGCGTAGCAACCACCTTCGTAGTTGAATACACCGTCATCATCCCAACCGTGTTCGTCATCACCTAGAAGTTGGCGTTTCGGGTCGGCTGATAACGTTGTTTTACCGGTGCCTGAAAGACCAAAGAAAACCGCAACATCGCCGTCTGCACCCATATTGGCAGAACAGTGCATTGAGGCTATGCCTTTTTGAGGTAATAGGTAGTTCATTAAGGCGAACATACCCTTCTTCATTTCGCCACCGTACCAAGTGCCACCAATCAGCTGCATTTTCTCAGTCAGGTTGAAGGCGACGAAGTTTTCAGAGTTTAAACCATGCTCCTGCCATTTCTCGTTAGTCGTTTTAGCACCGTTAAGAACAACAAAATCAGGTTCGTAAGTCGCAAGTTCAGCGTCAGTTGGCTGAATAAACATGTTCTTTACGAAGTGGGCCTGCCAAGCGACTTCCATAACAAAACGTACTGCAAGACGGGTATCTTTGTTCGCACCGCAAAAGGTGTCAACAACGAAAAGTCTTTTCCCGGATAGTTGCCTGGTGACGGCCGCACGGAGGTCCTTCCAGACGGCTCCATCAATAGCTTTGTTATCGTTCTTACCCTGGTCAGACCACCAAAGCGTGTCACGAGTGAGATCGTCTTTGACAATGTATTTGTCTTTTGGCGAGCGACCGGTGAATTCACCGGTATCAACCGCCACTGCGCCGAGGTCAGTGACCACAGCGCGCTCGAAACCCTTGAGATCATCTCGGGTTTCCTCGGCAAATAACTCCTCAAACGAGGGGTTGTGAATAATCTCCGTTGCGCCGTCTATACCATAAACGGACAAATCAACGGCCTCACCTAGCTGACGCGCGGCGCTGCTTAACATTTAGCTCTCCTGCAAGATTACTAAAAACATTTAGATTTATTGGGTACATTAACGTCTTTCAACGACCAAAACAACAAAGTCAGGGCAAAGCTTTATAAACACATTGTTAACGCTTTCGAAAGGTGCTTTCGATTTTTGCTTCAATAATGCTTTCAATTCTTGCTTCATAATGCTTTTTTATTCTTGCAATCTTTAACGACCTGCTCACAGAATTCTTAAAGCTTCTTGAGTGAAATTTAGCTTAAAATGACTGCTAAATCTTTGTTTTCTACTGGATACCAGCGTGTAACTAGCCCTCTGGATCTTCAAAATAGATACTGCAAATTCGCACACCACACGCGCACATTTAGGCGATTTCACATGAAACTACAATTTCTTACAGCCGCGGCCTTTCTATTTACCGTCAGCGCTTGCGCTTTTTTTGAAGAGCCATTGGATGATTTCGGCACACTGCCGGCCCCAACTAACGGTGTTCCTGCCAGCGCACCAACTCCGCCACCAGTGAGTCAGGCGCCGCAAACGAGAGAGACCGCGAGCACCCCGGTACCAGCCGCCACTCCGGCTTCTGCCAATGGCACGTATTTCTCCGTAGCTACACTGTTCGATGTACCTGAGAACGTACCTACCCTTTCTTTTGTACATTTTACCGACGGCAAAGCCGATGCACGTCGAGTGCAGGCGATCTGCGAATCACTGCTTGCCACCTACCCTGTGGCCGCTGCTGCAAGTGTGCCGGCTAATGCAAAGCACCTACTTATCTGGCCGGTAACCAGTGAATCTACAGGTGCTAACTGCCGCGATATGGTCGATGACTATGAGCCGGTAGATGTCAGCAATGAAACCGAAAACCAATTGCCCAGCGGCGGTAGTGGCCCACTGATGCTTACCAGAAACACGCCTGCTGATAAGCGACTTATTTATGATTTGTCAGGTGTGAGCGCGCGTGCGCTTAAAGCCGAACTAGGAAAGTGGCAGCAACTAGTTGGCAGCAACGCGGCTAACTGGCCAAGGTATGGGAGTGCCAAGTAGCTTCTAACTACCGTGAATAGAATTTCGGCTGGGGAAGAACTGTGGAAATTACTGAGGGGAAGGTAATAACTATAGGGCCTTATAACTCTGTAGTTATGCAGCGAGCTTGAAGTTATCTTCGTTTGAGCTTGCAGCGTTTTCAATGCAAAGTATCTTAGCTTGTGCATCTTTTATTACTGCAGTTTGGGCCTTGTGGGAATCATCTAAACGCTCGATCTTCAATAACAAATCTTCGTGTTTTTGCTCTTGGAGCTCGACCGCCACTGTGAAATTAATATAGCTCTCTTGCAACATCGATAGACTATTCGCACTGGACTCAGGGACCGGCTCAGACGCTTTTAATAAACGCTCAACCGCCCTTTGACTTTGTAGCCTGGTCTTATTTAAATTGCTTGCTACAGCACTGGCTTTTGCATGATTCAAGGCGAGATCGGTTTCTAACTGGGCAATCTTCGCGCTGGCTTTTTCTATCTGTGCCTGAAGAGCTGCAATGTCTGTCGGTTCTGAATCATGCAGGGGCACGACAACCCGGGTGCAAGAATCTCCAGGTGTTACCTCGGCAAAGGTGTGGTCACTACTTTTCTCAGACCTGAAAAACTCCACCCTTTTGTGCAGCCACCGACTGATGGCAGGTCGAATCACTTTTCCAAGTGTGGGATTTGCTTTGTCAGAACGCATTTAATTACCGCAGCCAAGGGCATACCCTTAATGGCCTTAACACTGAACAGGATTAGCCAACTGGCTGATAAAACAACAACTTGTGGACTCCGCACCGAATAACAGGGGCATTTCACAACGCCATGGTAACGGCCGTAATCCGAAGACCTTTAACGCCGGTGTCTGCCAAGTTGCTATACTCGCATGCACTAAAGGCTTGCATAGATCGCAGCCACCCTGACCTACTCGGAAATCCACCTTTGATGCTGCTCACTGCTTTTTTACTATTTGCTGTAGTGATCTTGTATCTGGCCGGCCCAAAGGTAGACGCTGATACATCGTTTACTGTGCTCGACTTACCCCAGAACCTCGATGCCTACTTAAAAGAATCAGAAGCAAAATTTAGCGATATTATTCCAGGTGCTGAAAAGGTAATCCACTGGGCTGACCCTGAGCGTCGCGAAAAAACCCCACTGGCTTTTATCTACTTTCACGGCTTCTCGGCAACACGGCAAGAGTCTATGCCCGTCCCCGAGCTGATTGCGAAGCATTTTAAAAGCAATATTTTCTATACTCGACTCACTGGCAACGGCCGCACCGATGCCGCTATGGCGGAAGGTTCCGTTAACACCTGGGTGAACGACGCAAGTGAAGCGATGGCGGTTGCCGCAGAGCTAGGTGAACGGACTATTATTATCGGTTGCTCAACGGGTGCATCACTTGGTTGGTGGGCAACTCACCAAGAACAATTCAACGCACAAGTTGATGCACTGGTTTTTTTCTCGCCAAACTTTGGCCTTGCTGACCCACGAGCCAACCTATTAACAGTGCGCTGGGGAAAGCAAATCGCCGAAGCAATACTCGGCAAGTGTGTGAACAACGAAGCTCGCTCTGAAATTCATGCACGCTACTGGTCACAAAATTATCCGACTGAAGCGTTGCTACCTATGATGAGAATGGTAAAGATCGCCAGAAGAATCGCCCCGCGCCTTTGCAATAAGCCAGTGTTTATTCTCTACTCACTCTACGACGACACCGTAGACGCCAACAAAATTCAAAAGCTTTATCAGCGTTTAAAGTGTCGCAAGAAGATCATCTCATTTGATAACCCAGATGCCACCAGCCAACATGTTGTTGTAGGGGATATACTCGCACCGCAGAATAACGATCGCGCGGTAAGTGAAGTGATAGATTTTCTTGAAGAGAATGTGAGGTTGCCGCAGTAGAGTGAGTGATAGCTGACTAATACCGCAGCTAAGTCATTCAAAACGAAGTAGTCATCTTTTCTTTAGAAAGCTCTGTGCTCGTACCCAGAATTCATTCAGGTCAGTCCTCGCTAACGCCTGTGGGTTTCCTTTACTGATGACGCGCGTTTTCAAGCCGCTCTTAACCAATACTGCTAGTCATCTTTTCTATTAGAAAGCTCTGCGCTCGTCATGTTTTTTTGGAAACCCACTAGCGTTAGCGTGGGATTAATCACCACAATCACACCATACTTCGTATCCAGAACAGAACTGCACAAAACAAAAATTCCATAGTTAGAGCTGCATCATTCAAACTCAGAATTCAGACAGGTCAGTCCCACGCTAACGCTTGTGGGTTTCCTGTACAGATGACGAGCGTTTTCAAGTTGGTGCTTAACGAGCTCACTAGCAGTCAAGCCTACGCCTCCACTCCTAGCTCTTATCAACCCTTAGTTCTTAAAAGAAGTAAGTCGATCACCTTGTTCGCTTTGAATCACTAGCTCATCAAACCCCAAACGTGGCATCACAAACACATAACACGGATGCGTTACCATTTGAGTGGTTTTTCTATCTTTCGAAGATGCTTTGTTCTTTTTGATCTGAAACACGGCTTCTTTACCGCGTTTTATAAGTCGGTCGCTAAGTAGCTCTACACCCGCACCAGTCGAACCCGCAACACCATAATCGACAAGCAACGCACCCTGCTTTGAAAAATCTACTTGAGATTTAACTTGCGCTACCAAATCCGGGCCAAGTGGTGCTAGCCAATTATCAAGCACGAACTCTTCTGTGAACCAAATAAAACCGCCGCGCGATAAATCATTACATCGCTCTGTCTCGAAGATCTGCTTGACCTGTCCGTTCATTGGCGTGCCGGTTGCGCCCGCGCCGCTGGCTAGAGTGGTCCTGCTGCCGGCGGAACTATTTGCGGCACCATCATTACCCGCACCATCATTAGTACCACCATTGGAACTCGGTGATGGAGAAAATAGTGGGCCATTACCACCAGCAGTTGGCGTATTCCATTCAAGCACTCCGCAAGCAGAAAGCAAAGTAGCAATGGCAATAACAGGAGTCAATTTAAACAAGTTCATAGGTCTCACACCAGAATTCCATACAAGCTCTAATTCTATCGCGAAAAACGGTGTGCGTGTAATTCAGTTTACCGCTGTTGACACTATGCCTCTGTGACCGCCTTGAGTACGTCATGCTGGGTGATAATCCGCATTTTGTCACCACCGTCTGGCACTAGCACCGCGGGATTGTCGCGATTAATAAGCGATGCCAACACATCGAGCGTTGTGTCTTTAGCGACCACCTTAAAAGCGTCGCCCATAACATCTGAGACTGGCTTTTCTTTAACCGAGGGATCATCAATGATCATGGCCAGCAGCTTAGAATCTATCAAGCTGCCCACAAAATTACCGTTGTCTGTCACGGGTGCTTGCGATACATCAGCGTGCATCAACTGCATTACTGCATCGCTTACTGTGGTAGAAACATCAACAGCCAGCATACTTCTATCGGTATCAAACGTGCCAATAATATCTCTGGCGGTGGCGTAGTCACGCTCCTCAAGGAAGCCGTGATCTTTCATCCAGCTGTCGTTGTACACTTTGCCAAGGTAACGCGTGCCGTGATCCGGGAGGATCACCACCATTACATCACCGGCTTGCATATTTTCTTTAGCCCAATCAATCGCGCCGGCTACAGCTGAACCACAAGACCACCCACAAAATAGCCCTTCTTCACGTGCTAAACGACGCGTCATGATAGCAGCGTCCTTATCAGTGACTTTTACAAAATGATCTATCAGATCAAAATCAACATTTTTAGGCAGAATATCTTCACCGATGCCTTCCGTCATGTAGGGGTAAATTTCTGACTCATCAAATATGCCGGTCTCTTTATACTTTTTAAACACCGAGCCGTAGGTGTCTATTCCCACAGTGACTACATCACTCTTTTGTTCTTTGAGGTATTTCGAAACACCACACATACTACCACCCGTGCCGACACCTGCAGCGTAGTGAGTAATAGTACCGTCGGTGTCGCTCCAAATTTCAGGACCGGTGGTTTCATAATGAGCCAGTGAATTCGATAAGTTATCGTACTGATTCGGATAAATTGAATTGGGAATATCGCGGTGTAGTTGCTGCGCCACTGAGTAATATGATCGTGGGTCATCTGCTGCAACACTTGTAGGGCATACAATAACTTCAGCCCCTACAGCACGCAGAATATCCATTTTCTCTTGCGATTGTTTATCAGCCAGTGTGAATATGCACTTGTAACCTTTGGTGATCGCCGCAAGGGCCAATCCCATTCCGGTATTGCCTGAAGTCCCTTCGATAATTGTGCCGCCTGGCTTTAAGGTGCCATCCTTTTCTGCATCTTCAATCATCTTGACCGCCATGCGATCTTTCATTGAATTACCCGGGTTAAAGTACTCTACCTTTACTAACAGTGTGCCAGGTAAGTCAGCACCGATGTTATTCAACTTAACCATTGGAGTATTGCCAATTGTGTCTATGATTGAATCGTACACTTTCATTTTAAATTGCTCTGGTCAATGGTAATTGTCACTGCTTTTCACAGCTTACAATCAAAAATTAAAATTCACTTCAATATTTCGGTAAGCGCGTCCAGTAGGTGGTCGGTGTCTTTTTCTTCCGTAAAGTACCCTGGTGAAATCCGAATCGCACCGCCCGCGTCTACTGTGTCAAATGTGTTGTGTATTGCTGGTGCACAGTGCAGCCCTGCTCGTACACAGATATGATAGTCGCCATCTAGCATCTCTGCCATTTGCATAGCGGCCATTTCATTAACGGTAAAACTTAACGTCGCAACATATTCAGCATTTGCTGTCCGCTTACCCATCAGTGTAACGTTATCAAACGCCTGTAGGTGATCCCAAACCCGCTGTGCATGTTGCATCTCCGTTTGATGGATATGTAGCATTGCTGCCTTACAAAACGCTGCATGATCACGCTTATCGAGGCTACTCGCAGAGACTGACCGACCCAGTTCGGCAAACCACTTTTGTGCCGCATGCAGCCCGGCAATCCCTGGAATAGAAACAGTACCTGCCTCAAGACGATGCGGATACGTCTCTGGCTGAAAGGCAGAAATAGAATCAACACCGGTACCACCAAAACGGGTAGCACTAAGCTCAACACCATCGGCCACAATCAGGCCACCAATACCCATCGGCCCAAACAGCCCCTTGTGGCCGGTAAAGGTAAGCACGTCTATGCCGTCACTCATATCTATGGGCAATACGCCTGCTGTTTGCGCAGTATCAACAATCAAATTTACATTGTTCTTTTGAGTGATGGCGGCAATCGCTTTAAGGTCTTGCACCACACCTATAACATTAGAGCCATGGTTAAGCACGACAGCTTTGGTTTTCGAAGTTATGCATGATTCCAATATTTCAAGATCAAGCAAGCCGTATTCGTTCGGCTCAAGTGAAGTTACATTGACACCTTGATCACGCTGTAAATGATTGATGGTGCGCAACACTGCATTGTGATCAAGCTTTGAAATTATCACGTGATCACCACTTTGCAATAATCCGTTCAAAGCCATATTCAGTGAATCAGTGGCGTTTTGTGTGAACACTACCCTGTTGGGGTCACCGGTGAATCCAAAAAACCGGGCTAACATTTTTCTGGTGCTAACAATCATTTGCTCAGCTTCTATAGCAAGCGTATGCCCGGAGCGCCCCGGGTTCACTCCATGGGATCTGAAAAAGGAATCCATGAATTCATACACTGGCTCAGGTTTCGGCCAGGTGGTAGCAGCATTATCAAAGTAGTAGTTGTCTTTCAATGTAGTTTCTTCAAATAACTCTTAAGCACCACAAGCAGCGCCGTCTGATCTTGGATCACTGGCACCCTCTATTAAACCATTCGGGTGCCGAACCAACGCACCGGCATGCCCCATAACCTCGTCGAAGTCACCGATTATTTCAACATCGTGACCGGCGGCTTTAAGTTGTTGGTATACCTCAGGTGCGAAGCGATTTTCCATTCGTAAACTGGTGACATCACTACCCCAGGTTTTACCTAACAACCAACGTGGTGCAGTGATGGAATGTTGCAAGTCTTGCCCACCCATTACATAGCGTGAAAATACCATAGCTTGAGTTTGCGGCTGCCCTTCACCGCCCATAGTGCCATAAGGCATTACTCGCCCGTCGCTTAATAACGCCAGTGCTGGCTGAATGGTATGAAACGGACGGCGCCCTGGCTGCAGACAATTGTGATGATTTTCATCAAGGCTAAAACTGGTACCACGGTTTTGCCACGTAACACCGGTGGAAGGCAATACCAGCCCTGAACCAAACTCCCAATAAATGCTTTGGATAAAGCTAACAGACCTGCCTTTTTTATCTATTGCACCCAACCAAACGGTATCCCCGCCGACTTCGGCATCGGGCCATGGCTGGGCAATATTTTTATTAACACCACTGGCAAGCTCATCAAGAAAATCTGCCTTAAGGAATTCTTCTGCAGGCGTTTGCATATAGGCAGGGTCACTCACGTGTGCATCACGAATTCTAAATGCCTGCTTGGTTGATTCTATAAGTGCATGCACGTAGTCAAAGTTTTCTAATACATCGACCCCAAGACGGGAAAACACACCCAACAACATCAACGAAGCCAGGCCTTGCGTTGGCGGCGGTAGGTTATAAAGTCTGTGCCCACTTATTTCAAGCGCCAGTGGCTTTAAATCAAGCGCCCGGTGGTTAGCAAGGTCACGCGCAATTATTGGTGAACCCGCAGCGTTTAGCTCTTCAATTATTAAGCGTGATAACTCACCGGTGTAAAAACTATCAAGCCCGTTGTCTGCAAGCGCTCTAAGGGTATCAGCCAGCGCTTGCTGTTTGTGCAGCTGCCCAACGGTTGGTGGCACTCCGTTGTTTAAATAAGCATCTGCAAATCCCGGTTGATCACGAAGTTCTGGCAACTTAGTAGCGGCATTGTTGGCAAGTGTCGCGGCTACCGGCACACCATTTTGAGCATACTGAATGGCATCTTCAAATAGCCTCGCCAATGGCATGTTACCTTGCCACTTAGCGCTATGATTAAGCGCTGACTGCCAACCGGACACTGCCCCTGCCACGGTTACGGCAGCATCGGGTCCGCGACCGGGAATAGCCGCAAGACCACGGCTTTTGTAGTACTGCAGGTCTACCTGACTACCAACACCACCGCAGGCGTCAATCGCGACCGGATCAGCTCCAGGTTCATGAATAATCCAAAAGTTGTCACCTCCAAGACTATTCATATGCGGGTACACCACAGCAATAGTACTGGCGGCCGCAATCATTGCATCTATTGCATTGCCGCCCTCAGCTAGTACGCGGCTACCTGCCTCTGCAGCTAAATGATGCGGTGCCGTCACCATCCCATTGTAAGATTTTCGTGTGTGGAGCATTAATATCGCCGAAAACAGTCAGTATGCCCGACTCAGAGCGGCCTGCAAGGTGTATCGAGGCGTCAGTTTAGTCATTTTTGCGACCCCATTCTGCTGCAACAAAGCATTTCTATACTTACGGTTTAGCAAAAGCACACTTGTTAGCTGGGATTAACGGGCATGATGCTCGCACTAAGAGCGAACAGCTGTAGCCGAGATTGGTAGGACAAATGGATCTAATAAAACAACGCCGCTTTGCACCTTACTTTCTCACCCAGTTTTTAGGTGCGTTTAACGATAACGTTTTTAAGAACGCGCTTGTAATCATTCTCACTTACAAAATTGTATCTGAACACAGCAGTATTCTGGTCAACCTGGCTGCCGTTATCTTTATTCTGCCGTTCTTTCTTTTTTCCCCTTTAGCAGGCCAAATAGCCGACAAATACGAAAAAAGTGCACTCATTAGAAAGATCAAATGGATCGAGATCGGCATTATGGGTTTAGGTGTGTTGGGCCTATATTTAAACTCAATTCCTATGCTCTTATGTGTACTGTTTTTAATGGGCACACAGTCTTCATTTTTTGGACCAATCAAATACAGTATCTTGCCACAACATTTACATTCTGATGAATTAATGAGTGGCAACGCACTCGTTGAAGCCGGCACTTTTTTGGCGATTCTTTTTGGCACCATACTCGGCGGCATACTCGCAGGCTACGATCACTACGTAATGCCTGTGTCTATTGCGGTACTAAGTTTTTCAATATTAGGCCGACTGGTGTGCCAGTTTATTCCTGAAGCACAGGCAGAACAGCCTGATTTAGTGGTTGATCACAACCCACTTCGCGCAGGTCGCGATATCTTTAAAACGGTTGCCAAAAACAAGGTTATTTTGTACACCATATTTGGCATTTCGTGGTTTTGGTTTTTCGGCGCCACCTTTCTTACCCAGCTACCAAATTTCTCACGCGACTATCTACAAGGTAGCCCATACGTTGCCACTGCACTGATGGCTATGTTCTCGATTGGTATTGGGCTTGGGTCTTTTATCTCTTCAAAGTTATCACGCGGTAAGGTAGAGGTGGGCTTAGTACCCATAGGTGCCTTTGGAATGACCGTATTTGGGGCATACCTTGGGTTAA
Source organism: uncultured Granulosicoccaceae bacterium (assembly GCA_937927895.1). Lineage (GTDB taxonomy): Bacteria > Pseudomonadota > Gammaproteobacteria > Granulosicoccales > Granulosicoccaceae. The sequence goes on from CALGKA010000130.1 coordinate 12,025, forward strand.
TGGATATACCTTTTAGTGCCACTGAAAATACCATAGCCAGCATATTTACTCAGTGGGTATACATAAAAGCGTTACTAGCGTTATTGCTGCTCTCTATATCAGGTGGTCTATTTATTGTACCGCTGTATGCATCGGTGCAACACAAAACCCCAATAGAGTATTTATCCAGAACTATAGCCGCCAATAATATTCTTAACGCACTGCTTATGGTCATTGCTGGAATATTTGCAATCGTTTGTTTTGCGTTCGGCAATTCGATTCAAAGTTTATTCACGATTGTAGCGTTACTGAATGCTGTGGTGGGTTTGTTTATATTTAGACGTGTGCCAGAATTTACCATGCAATTGGGCGCATGGTTACTAATGCATTCAATCTATCGCATAGGTAAACACGATCTAGAAAACATTCCAGATGAAGGCGCCGCTATTCTAGCGTGCAATCATGTGGCCTTCGTAGACCCAATTGTCATTGGCGCAGTAAGCCCACGGCCCATGCGTTTTGTTATGTACCACAAGATCTACAACCTGCCCTTGATACACCACTTCTTTAAAAACGCAGGTGCTATACCTGTAGCGCCAATGAAGGAAGACCCAGAGTTACTAAACAAAGCCTACGACAGCATTGCCAAAGCACTGGAAAACGGTGAGCTAGTCTGTATTTTCCCTGAAGGAGGCCTAACACCCGACGGCACAGTACAAGATCTTAAACCAGGTATAGAGCGCATGTTAGAACGCACACCTGTACCGGTAATACCGATGGCAATAAGTGGCTTATGGGGCACATGGTTTTCACGCCACAAAGGCCAGGCAATGAAAGGCTGGCCACGCGATTGGATGAAAAAGATCAATGTCTATACAGGTAAGGCAATTGCGCCAGAGGATGTGACTGTGACTAAACTTAAAGAAGAAATTACAAAGCTTCGTGGTGAAGAGCTTTAGTTATGTTTAAAAGACGACTCGTAGGTATCAAGTGGAGATAAGAGAATACGAAGAGCGCGATGCGAGTAGGATCGAGGAGATCTATAATAGCGCAAGGATGGATGAGTTTATCGGTGCAGAGGGTAACTTCTATCTGGTACCGTGGGCTGAAGACGAACATACCCTAAACGAGTTTCCTGGCTCAACTGTTTACGTCTGTGAGTCAGAAGGTATTGTTGGTTTTTGTGGTTTTACAAATAACCATATTAGCTGGCTGTTTGTTGATCCCGCCGAAAGAAATAAAGGTGTTGCCTCCCTATTGCTAACGCACGTTATCCCAAAAATTGAAGGCGAAGTAACTCTAACAGTTAACCAGTCTAATTTACCTGCAAATAGACTGTATCGAAAATTTGGTTTTGAAATCAGAAGAGATTTCGATGTTAAATTTCAAGAGCAGGTACTTTCTGTGAGAACACTATGCTTACAAACAGCAAAAACATAACGAGAGACTGTAATTAAAATAGGCAGTCGGCGATACATTTGACGTAATAAGTGACCGTTCTAACGGCTTAGACACCACCCATCGATTGCAGCACCACTCTAGTAGCATCAACAACCGGCTGATGGGTATCTTTTAAAATAGCCACTCGATCAAAGCGCTCTATATCTTGATTAACAGCTGTACGTAACGCGCTACCAAACGCCATTCGTAGTTCCGTACCGATATTGTATTTACATATATTGGTATTTTGCGCGAGTTCACGGCGTTGCTCTGCTGGCACACCTGAACCACCATGAATTACCAACGGTACATTGGCTTGCTGTTGTATTTTTAAAATACGATCACGGTCTAAACCTTGTGACTTTTCTTGCTGTAAATGCACATTGCCAACAGAGATCGCCATGGCATCTACACCTGTTTGCTTTGCAAACACAGCGGCTTCTTCAGGATCAGTACCTGCAGAAGCTTCGCCTTCGGCATAGCCTACAAAGCCTATTTCACCTTCACACGAGATTGATGCTGCATGAGCTAACTCTGCAACCGCCGCTGTTTCATCTATGTTTTGATTTAGGGGTTGTCTTGAGCCGTCGTACATTAGAGACGTAAAGCCGCTATCAAGAGCCTCTTTGCATTCATCTATTGTGTAACCATGATCAAGGTGTGCGACTACTGGCACACTTGCCTGCTCTGCCAAATGTAAAAACATTTTGCCAAGGATTGGCAATGGTGTGTGCGCACGACAGCCAGGCCCTGCCTGAAGAATAATGGCAACACCTTCTGCTTCGGCTGCCTCTACATAGGCGCGCATATCTTCCCAACCGAGACACACCACACCGGCTACTGCATACCCTTGCTTTAACGCGGGCTGCAGCACATCTGTAAGAGTCGCTATGGTCATTTGAACTTGGCGATCATGTCCTTGATGCCTGGGATTGTTTCGATTTGATAGGCGTGTGTAGGTTGAAAGTACTGCACCAGTGAGCGCTGGCTTAAGCCACCTAATATAGTGAAGTAATACATTTGATAACCCGGTAGTACAGCACAAGGGTGATAACCGTTGTCCAGGCAAATGGTTGAGCCATCTACAATGTGGTACGCATCACCCGGCTCGTTATCCTTTCGTTGTAGCATCTGAACGCCTGAGCCATGCTTTGGCTTGAAGCGAAAATTGTAGGTTTCATCGTGGCGGGTTTCATCGGGTAGGCGATCAGTATCGTGCTTATGTGACGGAAAACCAGACCAGCCGCCCTCACCTACTGTAAATAATTCACTGACTAGTAAACGCCCGACTTTATCGTGATGCTTTTGACCTAAAATGTGTTTAATTTTACGGTGGGTTTTTGTGTCGTCCGAACCGTATTGCACTAGATCAAGGCCATCGGCGCGTACATCAAATGGCGCCAGGACTTTATCGTACTTAGCACCCGCTATAAACGTTTCGGTTTCATCGCTGACACATGAAATAGTCACTTTTGCACCGACTGGAATATAAACACCTTCAGGCTCACCATCCCATACATCTTCACCACGGTTACCGATAGAGTCGTATTTTATACCTTCAACTTCTATATCTACTGTACCGGTAGCAGGCACTATGCAGGTCTCATAGCCTGGCACTTGATACTCAAATGCCTCGCCTTTTTTAAGCTTCACTATATTAAAATAGTTTAGTGGCACTGTAGCGCTGTCTATATCTACAATGGCTTTGTTTTTATTGTTATAGGGGGCAATATGCATAGTGTTATTCCTTCTAATGTTTGTTACGCAGTGAGTGTGTCAGCATTCAGTGCCAAAAATTCTTTAAGCTCTGCAGGTGTGGGCATTGCGGGCGCACAGCCCACTCGAGATACAACGATCGATGCACAGGCAGAGCCGCGCAACACAGATTCTTTAAGTGGGTAGCCGTTTGCCAAAGAGGCTATAAAGCCACCCATAAAACTATCACCGGCGCCAGTTGGCTTTAACGCCTGCACTGGATAAATACCGGTTTTAAATTCTTCAGTAGGGGTAATAGTAATGGCACCCTTTTCACCCATTTTATAAATCACGATACTGGCAGTGCTAGTGGCAAGCTCACGCGCTTTGTCTAAGCCTTTATCATAGTGACCGGCCATAAAACCAAACTCTACATCGTTGCCTATAATGATGTCACACATGGCACCCGCTTTTGAATAGGTTGCCGCAGCATCTTCCGCAGAAGGCCAACTATAAGGCCTGTAGTCAATGTCGAATATTAAACCAAGGCCGGCAGCTTTCGCCCTTTCAAATGCATTAAACGCAGCACTACGTGAGGGCTCTGCAGCCAAAACAGTACCGGTTGTTATCAACGCACAGGAGGGTGCAAAATCTATTGTGCTGATATCATCAATTGTCATTTGAAAATCAGCTGCACCATTTCGGTATATCACGGTTTGATGGTCTTCCACCCGGCTTTCAGATACCGCTAACGAATTTCTATACTCGCCATCCTGGGCACGAACATACTCGGTATTAACTCCGTATTGCTCAAGCTGGTTAATACAAAACCGCCCAACGGCATCATCAGAGACACAAGTTACTAATGATGATTGGCCACCATGCTTTTGAATAGCCACACAAATATTGGCAGAGGAACCTCCCAACGCTGCAAAAAACTGCATAGCGTCTTCTGTTTTGGTGCCCGGCGGCTCGGGGTAGAAATCCATCCCGGCACGGCCAATGACCAAAAAATTGTTTTCCGCTAAGCGCGTTAGATCAAACATACAATCACCCCGGCAACCTTTGCATTACACGCCACGGCGCTGTTTGTCTCTGGATGATTCCCACTCTTTGTGGGCGGCGCGCACTTTTTCATTTTTTGTTACATGCGGAGTACCGATTTCCCACCATGTGTGACCCTCTGTAGTCCAACCTTCATGTGCATCTACTTGCATAACCAGCACAGTGGTTTTATCAGAAGCTTTGGCACGCTTAAACGCATCACCTAGTTCTGCAGGGTTTTGAACGGTTTCTGTATTACAACCCATAGATGCTGCATGGGCTGCAAAATCTACTGCGAATGGCTTGTCAACCGTTGGACAATCTTTTATAAGATTATTAAAACTCTCATTGCCGGAGTTGTTCTGCAGTTTATTAATAACGGCAAAGCCGCCGTTATCCAGCACTAACACAATTAGTTTTTTACTACTTAACACCGATGAGTAAAGATCTGAATTAAGCATTAGATATGAACCATCACCGGTAAACACAATGGTGTCTTGTGTGGGTTCTTTTTCAGACTGTGCGATTCGCGCACCCCAACCACCGGCTATTTCGTAGCCCATACAAGAGAAACCAAACTCTACATCAACGGTGCCGGTTTTTAGCGTACGCCAGTTCGCAGTGACCTCTGCCGGCAATCCACCTGCTGCAGCCACTACACGATCTTCCGGATCACAGTGTTCGTTTACGATACCTATAGCTTGTGCATAAGAGTTGGGTCGGTTGCCGTGTGCAACATTCATGGCAACATATTTATCCCACTTAGCCCGTTCAGCGCTTGCAAGTGCTGTCCAGTCTGCGGGGGTTTTGTAATCAGCGATTGCATCATTCAATGCGCTTATGCCTAGCTTGGCATCAGATACTACCGTCAAGGACCGGTGTTTCGCTGCATCATGGCGAGCTGCATTGATAGCGATAAACTGCGCCTCTTTTGAGAATGCGGTCCATGAGCCCGTTGTAAAATCTTGTAGGCGTGTACCCACTGCCACAATGACATCGGCTTGTTCGGCAATGGCATTGGCAGAGTCAGACCCTGTAACACCCAATGGCCCGGTGTTTAATGCATGAGTCGATACCATATTGGCGCGCCCCGCTATGGTCTCTACCACAGGTATCTGGCAGCGTTCAGCAAAGGCGGTAAGTTCTGCTACTGCTTGCGAATACTGTACGCCACCGCCAGCAATTATCATCGGGCGCCTGGCTGTTTTAAGTAGTGCTGCGGCCGCTGCTATTTCTTCAAGGTCTGGCCCTGCGCGACGTATGCGATGTACTTTTTTATCAAACATCACAACCGGATAATCATATACCCAGCCTTGTACATCTTGCGGCAAACCTAGAAATGCCGGACCACAGTCTGCTGGGTCAAGCATGGTGGCAATGGCTGCTGGCAAAGACTGAATGATTTGCGCAGGGTGACAAATACGATCCCAATAACGGGTGACCGGTTTAAACGCGTCATTGACCCCGAGTGTCGGGTCATTATAGTGCTCAAGTTGTTGTAAAACGGGATCAGGCAGGCGTGTTAGAAAAGTATCGCCACACAGCATCAGCATGGGCAGTCGATTAGCATGCGCTAACGCTGACGCGGTAAGTAAGTTGGCGGTGCCGGGCCCCGCCGACGCGGTGCAAAACATCATTCTTTGACGCAGGTGATATTTTGCGTAACCCGCTGCCGCAAAACCCATACTCTGTTCATTCTGACCGCGATACAACGGCAGCTCTTCGCGATGATCGTACAAAGCCTCACCTAAACAAGGCACATTGCCATGGCCGAAAATACCGAAGCCACCACCAAACAAGCGCTGCTCCTGCCCGTCAATCACTATATATTGATTTGCCAACCATCGCACAATGGCTTGAGCGACCGTCAATTGCACAGTGTCTTGCGCTTTACCCATATTTCTTCACCTGCAACACATTTTGTCTGAAAATGAACCCTAAAACCGTTAATTCTGGTTGACGATTCGCGAACGGTGAGGATACCATGCAACCGGTTGCAATATAAACATCACAACAGAGAAAGTCAGCCGTATCGCGCCACTTTCTTCAACTTTTTTGAACCGTCTGATTTGCCCGCAATCAAACTTCGAATGTGGCTTTAGAGGCGGCACACTTATATATCTGGAATTCCAAAGCATGACCATTAAAATCGGAAATGCCCCGTGCTCATGGGGTGTAGAGTTTGCTCAAGACGATCGAAACCCCACCTGGCAGACTGTCTTACAAGAATGCAGCGATGCGGGTTACACCGGCATTGAGCTTGGCCCGGTTGGCTTTATGCCGGAAGACCCGGCAGAGCTCGGAGACGCGCTGGCCAAACACAATCTAGAATTAATCGGTGGCGTAGTGTTTCGCGCCTTCCACGATAAAGACCAATGGGACGATGTTCTGGATGGCGCACACCGAACCTGCAAAGCACTAAAAGCGCATGGCGCTGAACACTTTGTATTGATCGATTCAATCTCTCCGCGGCGTGCGCCAACCGCTGGCCGCGGCAGTGAAGCCGAACAAATGGATAACGATGAATGGACCGCCTACCGCGATAGAATAGCAACGGTTGCCAAAATAGGCCGTGATGAATACGGGCTCATACCAGAGATTCATCCGCATGCTGGTGGGTTTATGGATTTTGAACCTGAAGTAGAACGCCTGTTAGAAGAAATAGACAGTGACCTTCTAAAAATATGTATTGATACTGGCCACTGCACCTATGCAGGCTTCGACCCCATTCCGTTTATGGAACGGCATATGGATCGCATAACGTATGTGCATTTTAAAAGCACCGATGCCAAAATTAAGCAGCAAGCCATTGCCAATAGAACGGGTTTTTACGACGCCTGCGGCCAGGGCATATTCTGTAACTTATCGGAAGGCGAAGTAGACTTCCCCAAAGTGCGAGACCTACTCACAAGCAAAGGCTACACAGGCTGGTGCACCATAGAACAAGACTGCGACCCAACGCTTGACCCTGACCCACTAGGTGATGCACGCGCCAACCGCGAATATTTGCAATCTATTGGTTTCGCATAACAACTTCCTTTAACTTTTATAAGTAGCACAAGACAATGGCAAAATTAAACTGGGGCATGGTAGGTGGTGGCGAAGGCAGCCAAATAGGGCCGGCACACCGATTAGGTTCAGGGCTTGATGGCCTGTTTCAATTTACCGCCGGTGCACTTGATCACCGACCTGAAGAAGGCAAACAGTATGGGCAATCGTTAGGCTTAGCGGCTGAGCGTTCTTATGGTGATTGGCGCGAGATGCTCGAAGGTGAACGCAACAGGCCCGACAAAATTGATCTAGTCACAGTGGCCACGCCTAACTCTACGCACTTTGAAATTACCAAAGGCTTTTTAGAAGCAGGTTTTCATGTATTGTGTGAAAAGCCGATGACAATGACAGTCGAAGAAGGCGAGGAAATTGTAAAGCTATCTACGCGCACTGGCCGAATTTGTGCCGTTAACTACGGCTACACGGGCTACTCACTTGTGCGCCACATGAAAGCCATGGTGGCACGCGGTGATTTAGGCAAAGTACGCTTAGTTAAAACAGAATTTGCCCACGGTCACCACGCAGATGCCGCAGACGCTGATAACCCACGCGTCAGATGGCGCTATGACCCGGCACAAGCCGGTGTTTCAGCACAGTTTGCAGACTGCGGTATTCACGCCATGCATATGGCAAGCTTTATCACCGGCCAACAAGTCACAAAGCTTTCAGCTGATATTGTTTCATGTCTTGCTGCACGTGAACTTGAAGACGATGCCATGGTTAACTTTAGAATGGACGGCGGCACTGTTGGGCGTCTATGGACTTCATCTGTCGCCATAGGTAACCAGCACGGTTTAAGCATTCAAGTATTTGGCGAAAAAGGCGGTCTGCGTTGGGCACAAGAACAACCGAACCAGTTGTACTACATGCCACTTAACGAGCGCCTACAAACCATTGAGCGCGGTGAAGCGAATCTTTCACCTGAAGCCGATCGTACTACTCGTGTAACTGTTGGCCATGCTGAAGGTATGCCGTTGGCTTTTGCGAATATTTATAAAGATCTTGCTGAAGCTATTAACGCTGAGAAAGAAGGCCGTAAGATGGACCCGGCTGCTAACCTTTATCCGCGCGCTGAAGATGGCTTGCGATCAATGGCAGCGGTTAGTGCTGTGGCTGAGTCTGGTGCGGCTGATGCGCTATGGGTTGATGCCCGGCCACCAATGTATCGCTAGGGGTTTTTGTTTGCCTTGCAGGCGGCTGGTTTTTTTGATTTGCCTTGCGGGCGGCTGACGTACGCGGCATGCTCTGCCGCGGCTGTCATTTTCACTTGCCCTGCGGACGGCTAACGTGTGCAGCATGCCCTGCCGACGGCTACTGTTGTTACTGTTTTTTCCAATTACTTAGCATAAGTGCAAAGCACGCCCGTCATCTTTTTTTAGGAAGCCCGCTAGCGTTAGCGAGGGACTTTATGCCCCTATAATTAGGCTATATGTATTTGCTTGAAAAATTTGATGCCGTTACATCAGCTATATTTTCAAAGCCTGTGATTACCGAAGCACCCTCTTCTTAAATCCCTCGCTCACGCTGGCGGGCTTCCCTTGACGGACTAAACGTATTACATATGCCCTCTTACTACTTTGTTGCCACTTTTTACTGTAAACGGGTGGTTCGCCATTTTTGAAATACTGCTACCTGCAGTCGCGCGGTAAAGCATCATATGTGCACCGCGCTCAAAGCGCCGTCCATGGCGCTTTGACTCCCTTCCGCACGATTTCAAAAAACAACAAAAAGCGCGGTTGACTGCCTAACAGGCGCACTTCGTGAGTTCGGCACGCAACGTCGGCCTTCTGTATTTGGGCAGTTGTAGGGTTAGAGGTTCGCGACGCTCCGATGGGGAGTACCAACGAAAAATTTACTTGCTCGCATTTTCCGCTATTCCTAATGCTTAATACGACTCTTGAAACTACGACTGGTGTGGGGTGCTTGTTTTATAGTCTCACTCAAGTGGTAAACATATCTCGGTTAAGAGTTCATCTGGACTTATACCGATGGGTGAGTTCAGATATACCTCACAGCAGGGGCTGTCGCGTAACGTTTCTCCAGACGCTGGCAACCAACAGCTATACAACCAACCATAACTTTGGCCAAGCCTTGCGTAAGGGCCGCGATGAGTAAGTACAGCAAAACGACCACTAGGCTGTAAGTAACGTTCGAGATCTGGCGGCGCTTGTACATTAGCGTTAACAACTATGCCTGCAAAACTTCGCTGCTGATCAAGCGCTACTATTTCTGGATCACCGTAATACACACCAATGGATTGCGGTGCATCTGGAAGCAGTTGATGCATACTGCATACGGCCATCACCTTTTCAAAGGATTGACCGATCTCCATATAGTCACCGTGATGCCATATACCCATCAATTGCGTTTCCGGGAGATCCTTTATTATTACTGTGTTTGAGGTAGATTCTGTATTTGCATCACTTGCGTTTGCCGCCTTACCATCATTCGCAAATGGCGGGTTTGTTTTACGGAACTGACCAGGCGCTATGCCGTAGTAAGCTTTAAACGTTCGAGTAAAAGAATGTACATCTGCAATTCCAACTGAGTTACCCACTGCAGCTATTGGATCATCAGTACGTAGAAGTGTTGCTGCTGCCTTTTGCATACGACATCGCTTAACTGTTGATGCTGCTGACTCGCCAGTGACCGCACGATAGATTCGATGCCAGTGATACACCGACAAATGTGCAACATCAGCTAAGGCATCATTGCTTAGATCACCGCTAACGTTCGTGTGAATATACTCAATGACATTGCGAATTTTAGTTTGATACCTGGCCCACGATGCTGCGTCAGTTACCATATGAATTCCTATGCTCCATACATAGCCAGGAGATCTGCTTCTGTCATTCGTTTGCGCTGTGACTCGTTGGCAAAACTATACCAACCTGGTGCATGATCTACATATACCTCGTGGTCGAATTTTAAAACGCTTTGATCATTCACAGATCCTGCTGTAATGATGTATTCACCATCTGGCAATCCTGGTCGTGGTAGCAAATGATAGTAAAGATTGGAACCACAATAGTTACAAAAACCGCGCCGTGCCCATTCGGATGATGCATAGTGCTTTATTTGTTCAGCACCTTTAAATTCAACACTACCTTCTGCATGCACAGACATTAAAGGCCCGCCACTCCATTTTCTACACATGCCACAATGACATGCCCCTGCCCCCGGCTTCAGTGATGCCTGATAAGTCACCTTGCCACACAAGCAACCGCCCTCAACCTCAATCAATGACTGCTCCATTTTTATCTCCTTAGTTATTGGGTTCTCACTGCAACTCTATTCAATCACAAACAGATTTAACAAATCTTGCGGTTTTCCGGTTTAAGTGCCGTGTTATGGCATACTGATGCTTGAACTTAGTGAGTCATGGAGGAATGACGGTGATAGTAAGATCAACTTTTATCATTCTGCTAACCAGCCTGTTCATAGTATTAGCAGGTTACGCTCGTGCCAACTCTCAAATCAGCTCCATACGGCTACAGCTATTTGACGCTCTAGCCAATGCTGAAACGGCACAACAAGGCCGTGCCGCTGAAGATGCGGTTTGGCAATTCTGGTTTAGTTTATCCCCGTCAGATGATGTTCGCGCCTTAATCGACAAGGGAATTGAGCGACGCGACGCCTACGATTTTGAAGCGGCTGAAAACTATTTTGCTCAGGCAGTCGAACTAGCACCGAACTACGCAGAAGGTTATAACCAGCGTGCTTTCGCAAGGTTCTTAAGAGAAAATTACAGCGACTCGTTGACCGACTTAGAAAAAGCACTTGAACTAGAGCCTAAACACTTTGGTGCAATGACGGGCATCCACCATATCCTACGAGCACAGAATCGCTACGATGCGGCGATGGAAGTTTTGAAAGCTGCCGTCACCGTGCACCCGTGGCTAAAAGAGCGCGGGGCATTGCCAAAAGAAATGTGGCCCGAGGCTTACCGGAAGTTACACGAACCGGGGTTGGAGATTTAATCACCCTAACCGTTCAAGCGCCAGCTCACTAAAAATTGTTAGACCTTAAACAATTTTTCCCTTAGTGCGTTGGTGTAGCCGGACTAATATACTTGGTTACAAACCTGATCACATCGAGGTAGATTGCACAGAGCAAAAAGGCAATCATAAACTTTCAGGCTGCATTAGCTTGGGTATGTACCAATTCTCATAAATATAGTTGAAAACTTAGCACACAGGCAGCAATGGTGCCCTTTGCTGCCATTCCCAAGGCCGGAGTGAATGTCGGCTTAGTAGAATGGTTTGGCAAAGATGTCTGACAAACACCGGCGATGGGGTAACACATATTTATAAAACGATAGTGAGCAAGACTACAGATTTTTCCACGCCAACCAACGCATGTTCAACACCAGCTTCAAGGAAAATCAATTGCCCTTGTTTCAGGGAAATCTCCCTATGAACTGTCTTGAGCGTAACGTGCCCTTCGATACAGTGAAATACCGAAGCTCCAGTCACAGACAACCACAAACAATAACACTTAATTTTCATTTGATGGCTGATAAAAGAGTACCATACTCAAATGGCGTCTCTGTTGTTGGAATATAAGAACGCACATTATCCGAATACCGGCTTCAGCTCACCCAACTACGCTATTTAGGCAAAAAGATACACCAATGGAATGCCGAGACATATGTTACGGAAATTACGCTGAAGCCATCCCTATGGACAAGCTAATCAAACTGACCCACGCCAAATTGACGGCTCACTCTGACTATACCGACGAACATATACGTGAATACGCCGAGCATGTAGTAGTGGCAGAGCTTTGCACGTGCGTTTCAAGCTCTAAAAATATCGTCGACGCAATAGTAGTTGAGGTCTTACGCGACGCTAACCGATAACCGAATTCTCAGTGTTTCGCGAGATGAGATTTCAAAAGGGCTCAATAATTCTGCCTCGTTAGCTGTCTGGGTCGATAGCTACGGTAAACATACTTATTATTTCCCTTACGGACGCAACGGTATATAGGCTTTGTTAATTTCACATAACTAACGCCTTAAAGCGGACGGTTCAACTGGAATAATCTACAGCCGGTATTGGCCCGGTCAGCGACCGAAGTCTCATGTTGCCCAATTTTCTAGTCTTAGCCCATCTACCCGTTTGAATTCTTTCTCATTGTTTGACACCAGTATGAATCCTCGTGAACGTGCTTGTCCGGCTATCATAGCGTCGTATGGTCCTA
>CALGKA010000131.1 GCA_937927895.1 uncultured Granulosicoccaceae bacterium
ATTAGATACTAGCGCTAACATACAAACCTTCGGTTAATCCAAGTAGTCTGAATTATATGGACAAGCGAGCCTAATATGTCATGACGCATTAGTCAAGTCGCACAGCCAGCGCGGCAACCACTTGCTTAAGCCTGCAAAACAGATAAGTTCCGAATCACCGCTTTTGCGCCGACAGCACCGAACGAGTACAGTTCGTTCCAGCATCAGGGCTATATCGATATCGCGACCATTCCGGCCCGGTACGAAGCAATTCTACTTGTACTCCAGGCTGATCTTTGTTTGTTTCGCAATATCAGGTCCACATATCTTTTCCAATGCATGCAGGCACATATCAATTCCTGTGGTGATACCTGCAGAGGTTATAACTTTGCCGTTATCCACAAACTTCACACCATCCATGATCTCAGTGTTTGGAGCCAGGCTAGTCAGTTCCAGCATATCTGCGTGATGCGTTGTCGCTTTCAGTCCTTCAAGCAAACCTGCTTTTGCCAAAACAAGCGAACCGGAACAAACGGACAATACGTGATCCGCACCGTCGCCTAACTCTCTAACCCATTGGATTGTGTCTTCATCGGCTAACAAATCACTGATGTCATTTCCACCAGGTATGACAAGGATATCTGTTTTAGTTATTTCGCTTATCTCATATTGAGGATTTATAGACAAACCATTGTAGGCCGCTATTACGGGATCTTTTTTCTTTGCAACCGTTCGTACATCGAAAAGCTTATTTTTTCCATGTTCGTTTGCTAACAGAAATACGTCTAGCGGTCCGGCGAAGTCTAGAACTTCTACATCGTCATAGAGAAATATCGTTACTGTTTTTTTCATTAATATCCGAAATCAAGTTGTCGAAACTATAGGCGATAAAAATACTACGCATGGCCGGTGTTGACATAAAAAGAGACTCAATTAAGTCATGACGTATTAATTGGGGGATGCGAGTTAGTCAATAATGGACTCAAGTTTATCTACGTATTGAAAGCACGGCACCTGGTGCGCGAAGCATTAGATTAGAGGTTGGTCTTATTCCAATAAGAATGAAACCTGGGCAGCCAACTAAGCAATCAGTCTGCTCTAAGAATTGTAAACACGGATCGAAGCCATAGCCGCCTAAGCAGCGTTAGAAAAATTCGACGTAGCCGCTGCTGTGCCTGCATTTTTCCGGGTTGCTCTGACGACTGTGGCTGTGAAAAGTTTGTTACCGAACTTCCCACACAGCCCACTAACTAGGAGCCTGTCCGGGAACTAGGGTCGTAGCGAGGGTGTGAGATTTCGAGCTAGATATTTCGATCAATAGAGGCGAATAGTTGTTCTTCTTTAACGAGATTAATCGTAATAGCTAGCCGAAAGACCGCGACCGCAGTAGATCATAGTTCTCGGACAAGCTCCAAGAGGGTTCGCATTGAACCCGACTGACTGTTGGCAGGGTAGTGGTGTGTTATTCAACGCGCACTAAAGTAAAGCCAAAACCCTCTGCTACGGAGCCATTAAGTTCAGTGATCTGCCAGTAGTCACCATCAGCTGCGGCTTTTACGCCGCCCACTTCCTTACCGTATTTTGTGCCTTTTACTAATAGCAATCGACATTTTAAGCTGGTTTGAAATGCATCTGTTGCAGCGTTAAACAAGTCTTGAGCGTTATTAACACTTAACGGTGCATCGCCATTGTCTTTGCTGTGTGGCGGGATAAACCGAGTGAAAACACCGTCACTGTGTTTGTAGACATTGTTTGCCTCATCGATATGATCGATCTCAGCAGTGAATACATAGCATTCGTCTGATTTACCAACCCAGGAGTATTGGCCCTTTTGCTTTGCATCAAGGGTTGCAAAGGCTGCTTTAAGGCCGGCAATCCAAGTAATTTTTGTTGTAGGCTTAATCTCAAACTTCCTTAAATGTAGTAAATCTGCTACCAGAAATCGCGCGATTTTCCCAATTTAAGTTTAGGTTCGCGGGTAGCGCTGACGGGTAGTATAGCAATATTAACGCTTACTTTTAGATACCATGCCATTAAGTTGCCTGGTTCGGCGGTATCTGGTCAATTTATGGCTTGGATTTCCTGCCATCATTGCAGCGTAAATTGTCGCTTATAAGCTAATTATCCGATAATCGTCAGCGAACGAGGCAGTTCTGAAAGCACTTCTGGCCCGTTTGAACGCAAAATCACAATATCTTCTAATCGAAGGCCGAATCGGCCGGGAAGATATATTCCAGGCTCGATAGAAAACACCATTCCTTCCTGAAGAACAGTTTCAGATACCGAAGTAAGATAAGGCTGTTCATGGATTTCAATGCCGAGGCCATGACCTAAGCGATGCATAAAGAATTCACCATAGCCTGCTTCGGTGATAACAGTCCGGGCGGCGGCATCCACCGCTTTGGCTTTTACTCCGGGATTTGCTGCGTGCATGGCCGCTTGTACTGCGCGTTCTACAATATTGTGTATTTCACGGTAACCTTCCGGTGGCGCTCCAAGCACTGCCATCCGGGTGATGTCACTGGAGTAACCGCGCATGCCGCCACCAATATCCATGACAACAGCATCCCCGGTGTTTAATGCGGTGTTGCCTGTATGGTGATGCGGAAATGCCCCGTTACCGGCAGCGCCGATAATATTGAAAAGAGGTTTCGCACCTTGTGCTGTAAAAGAGGCACGCACGATCTCTGCGACTTCCAGTTCTGTCATACCGGGTTTCATGGCAGCCCAACCTGCCTGCATCGCGTTATCGGCGCTTAATGCGTTGGCTTTTAGTGCCTGGTATTCATCATCGTCTTTGCACATTCGCAGTGCACCAATGGTAGTCGCGGTAAACTGTCTTTTGGCGTTTGGCAGCGTGTCTTGCACAAGTGCCGCAAAATCTGCACGCATCGTTTCATCTAATACAACAGAGCTGGCATTTGAAGCAGACAGATCTTGTAAGAGTGCCTGGAAAGCATTGTCCGGTCCGTCTGCGTCAGCCCAGTTGAAAAACGGCAGACTGGTATTGTCTCTCGCACCGTCTGCATTGAGTGACGGCATTAGCATGGCCGCTCCCGATTGGCTTATGCATAGCAGACAGGGACGCTCATCTGGATGAGGGTGATAACCGAGTAACCACTGCATGTGAGGGCCCGGGCCAAGCGCGACAAGTTCTACACCAGCGCTGTCCATCTTGTCTCTTAGTAGCGATAATCTTGCTTCGGTTTTACTCATATCGGTTGCTTCCAGTAAGCTTGTTTTTCAGTAACTATTCAGGGCACACCATGCGCCTCCGTGGGCGTTGCCGTTCGTGAACCGGCTGGCGCCTCAAAATACACCTGTATGTTGAGCGCGAGCTTCTCCCGCAACTTTTATTAACCAGTCATGACAGGCCTTTTCTAAAAAGTCACAAGAGACTGCAATAGCAGTCAAAAAAGTGAATGTAGGTCATTTCCTACTGAATAGTTGCGGCTTACACAATAATATCATTTTCACCGCACCCAGGTACTCAACAGATTAGCGTCTGGCGGTAGACAGGCTTGATCTCGCTGCGCACTGCGCTTTTGTTTATGGATGGGCACTGTTTGTCAATCTGGTGGGAGATTACTTTTCAACCGACGTCGCGGAGCTTAAGTGTTAGTCAGACAAATCAAACACGTCATCAACTGGTGGCTTGATGCCGTTGAGTAAGTGATTGGTGCGTGCCGCAGTCGATACGATTCTTAAAAGGTCAGCGTGCTCTGCATCGGTCATGCCGCGTGCTTTTGCCGCCGCGGTATGTGAGTGCACACAGTAATCACAAGAGTTTGCAATAGACACTGCAGCGTAGATCATTTCTTTGGTTTTGAAATCGATAGCGGTGGGTTTGGCCATGACGTCACGCACGTCGCGCCATGTCTCTTCGAGTAAAACAGGATCAAATGCCAGATAGCGCCAGACATTATTGATAAAGTCGTTACCGCGGACCTGACGGATATCATCAAATACTGCTTTTACCCGCGGATCAGTTTCTGGGTTATCGGGAGGTGTGACAGTAGACATGGGGCGTTTCCTGTTGACGTGACCACGCCATTATACGACACGCTGATCAGATGTTGGTATGAGCCTGCAACTGCAACTGTAACTGTAACTGTAACTGTAACTGTAAGTGTAAGTCACGATAGCAATACACTCATTGAAGAACAATGGGTTTGCGATTCGGCTTTGAAGTGAATTTATGATCGTAGCGCGGTAGTCGCTAGTGTACTGGAACGAATAGAGTGTGCATTTGAGAGTTTGTCATTTGGTTTGCAACAAGGCGAAGCTTGCAGGCAATAGTTATTCTCTTTTCAAGAGCTTCAACGCAGTTGCGAGCCCAATGCCGAGCTCCCGAAGGGGCGATTGATCAAAGTGTACTCAGAATTCGTTACAGGCTCATTTATTAATTACCATCTCGATTTTTCTTATCAAATTAGACACTTTGATTGATCGACTCATATGTGCAATCTATTTGTTCCAGTACACTAGGTATTTTTGGCCCAGAAGATACCCTCTGGAAGTTCATAACTACTGTACTCAATATGCAGAACCCTCCTAGTAGAAGGCGCTGTACCTTTGCCCGATGAATGCAGAAGATTCGGCCGCATGACTAAAGCAGAACCCGCTTGTGCTTCACACACCACAGCTTGCGATGCGTCCAGACGCCTGGAGATATTCTGTTGCTTAAGAATGCCTAGCTCATGACTTCCAGGCACAACAGACAAACAGCCATTTTCTACAGTAGCTTCATCTAAATGAATTCGAAAGGTAATCATAGAGTTCAACACCTCCAACGGAGGTTGCACATGCACTACACCATCTTTCTCACTCCAAGGCCCCCAGCCCTCTTTCGAGAATTTACTGGATACGGCAATCGTTTTATCTTGATGCCATGAAACCAACCAGTTATTCGCAGGCGTTTTATTGAATAAGATCGCCCTTACAAATTTTGGAGCACCACTAAGAAATGCAGAGGCATGATCAAGAGCGTACTTTGATGACTTAAACTCATTGACACTTTCAAATAGCTTTTCCGCATTTCGGATACCTCCCGTTGCCTGTGACAATTTAACTGCGCCCAACTCTATATCGAATATGCGCAGTTGCTCAGGACTAAGGTAGCCCTCTAATAGTTCATAACCTAATTCTGAGAAACCCACCTAGCCTACATTCCCCTCTGGCCTATCGCTCTGAAATATAATACACGGCAACTGCAAATAAGTAAGACAAGCGCCGGCATACAATACCTTTACCTACTTTGTAAAAAAGATAAGAATTCAACCCTCTTTTCCTTAGGCATTGACGGAAAATAGTTTATAACCGGCCATCCAAGATGCCGAAAATACAGCACGTAGCCAATGAATTTCGCACCCTCAATCTCGGACAGATTATAAACCCTTCGATTGTACATAGGCAAATTCAGAACTAAATGCTCAGAGCAAACCTCAACAGCCGGGAATCGTATTTTCGTATAAGAGTTCCGGTAAAGATATAGTGCTAAAAATATTAACAGAGACGGAAAAAACAAGTATGTCGCAACATTACCTGACTCTAAAATCATAATGATAACCATAAATGCTGCTGGCACCCATATTAGTGCCGACACAACAACATGAAATACAACTGAGTTATTCCACATTCTCTTAGATCTATATTCAAACACCGAAGCCCCTTACTCTATAGGTAACGCCCAGCTCTGTGGAAAAACACGAGCAGTTGTGAGTATTTTTTATCGCTGCAACGACCTGCATAATTTATTGTGATTACTTTTAGCGCAAACAACCCAATACAGCAATTTACTACACAACAATGTGTGCTTCATTTTATACCTTCTTTTCAACCCCTGCCTCATCCCAATCATTCCACCCAGGATATTTCAATGGCGCTATCAAATCTATATTCTGAAGATAGTGTGCCCAATCATCTAGCTTTAATTCAAGACCAGCAACAAACTCATCCGGTTGTTTATAAGTGAAGCCGGCTCCTTGAATTTCGGTAACAAGGCGTGGAGGTAAAACGGTAAACCCCATATAATTTAATGAATAATTCATTGAATGGAGCAATGCTTGAATCTCACCGCCACCACGACCGTTTTTAGTAAAAGTATTCTCTGGTGCTCCAGATGTTACAGAGCAAACTGCACGCTTACCTCTAAAATAGCCTTTGTCATAACGTATCTTACTGGTATAGAGACCACCAGCGACAAACACCCTATCCAACCAACCCTTTAGCATCGCAGGCTGCTGATGCCACCATAAAGGAAACTGAAATATCACTAGATTACATTTTTCCAGCCGTTTAATTTCCCGCTGCACATCTAACGGCAGTTGTTCAGTATTGTAGGAATGTCTTTGCTCAGACAATGGCTCGAATACATCCGCATTTAATCGAGACTGATAATGTTCCGGCTTTTCCACAGGGTCAAATCGCTCTGCATATAAATCAGAAACTTCCACCACCGCCCCGGAGCTTTCAAATACTTGTACGGCTCTATCCTTCATTGTTCCATTAAAGGATTTTATCTCTGGATGGCAAAACACAATCAAAACTTTCATAGTGATGCAGCAGCTCTTTTTTGGCTAAACTTCAGGTGCACGCACTGGATTCAACGCTTAGACGCTAGACGCCACAGCAAGAATACTTATAGCAAGAGAGCCTACAGTAATTCCTCAAATTTCAGCATCAATATTCACGGCTTCTTTTTTACACTATACGGCACCATAACCCAGGAATATTTATTCTCATGAGCCACTGAATATGTAGGTTTCTCAAGTGGCTTTTCTGTAAAACACCCACCAGCGACCCCGATCAAATCTGGCAAGGTAGAAACATACCAATAAACCGTGCTACCACACTTACCACAAAAATAACGCTTCTGATCAGCGTTATCATGTGGATTAACTAACGGATAGCAGCTGGGTTGCCCAGAGATGAATCGTACATCGTTTTCTTTGAAGTATGAAGACAAGCCAAAGGCACTACCAGTGCGCTGCTTGCAGTTATTGCAGTGACACATACCATATTGCCGTGGCTCGTCTAACACCTCTATCGTGACATCACCACAGCAACACTGCGCTCTTCTTTTCACACGCTACCTCTTCTCCGTTGGATTTTTATATAAAAATACAAACATCTAATTCACGCTACTAATGCCATGCCAATCGGAATCTTTATAATACCAAAACCTATGAATCGACTTATTTGGGCTCTTACAGACTACAAGCAATCAAAGAACACGCACCGGGCATGGTATTCATTTCAGTTCCAACAGCCATAAATTAAATCTTCTAGTGCACGCGTTTGGCCAAACCTATAAAGGAAGTCGTAGGAGTTGCTAGACAGTACTCTGTTCATTCACAACAGCGTGACATCAAGAACACAGCCACTCCACACTCCCTATCGTAGTGTGATACTCGCTATACAAACTTCTCTACAACACGGAATGTAACATGAAAACATCTAGAAACTTACTCGCTGCTATCCTAGTTACCGTTGGCATAGGTGCATCTATTTCATACGCCGACATGGAAAAGGATATTGTTGATACCGCTATATCGGCCGGAACATTCAATACACTCGCCACAGCATTAACAGAAGCTGGCCTTGTGGAAACTCTGAAAGGCGATGGTCCGTTTACAGTATTTGCTCCAACGGACGAGGCGTTCGGCAAACTCCCCGAGGAGCAGCTCAAGGCAATACTGGCTGATAAAGAACTCCTGACCAGCATACTCACATACCATGTGATTCCAGGAAAAGTAATGGCTAAAGACGTCACCGGGCTTGAATCAGCCACTACAGTGCAAGGTCAAGACCTCACCGTGGATACATCCAATGGCGTAATGATCGATGCCGCAATGGTTACTACTGCAGATATCGAAGCCAGCAATGGCGTGATCCACGTTATTGACACAGTACTAGTACCAGAGTAACAACTCATAAGCAGTAGCCGCAGCGCTCTTGAACCACAAGAGCGCTGCTTCCTATAGCAATAACAAAGCAGCTATTTGCCAACAGCACTTACCAGCAGAAAGCCCTATAACGCAACGAACCTGGTCAAGAGAATACCTACGCCTGAGACACGCTACTTCCAATCAACTCTACCAAGAACCCATTCAAAACTCGATTAGACTATACAAGACAGGACTGAAAAATTTTTCACAGTGTAGAATCTTCGCAACAATGATCAATTCAAAACACATCGACACGACTATTGCCTGCCTGGTCGTGCTTCTACTAATTACGTCAGCTGCAATGCTAATCTTTGCGCATTGTAAGTGGTGAGCATCTGGGCAAATGGATCTGGCAGCGACACCAACACCAGTTCTCTTGGTACTCCCGCCCGCTCTTCCTCATTCCCGCTTGTTACTACGCGTATCGTCGAAAGCTGTGGTTTATTGTAGGTTTTATGGCACTACTAGGCTGCAGTCTATTTTGGTTCGAAGCTCCGGAAAATGTACCACCACTTATAGCCGGGTATCTCGACTGGGAAAAGCGATTATTCTTCACTAACGATTCCTTACTACCCTTGTTGTTATTAGTTTTCGCTGTGATCGTATTTCTTTTCGTCTTGTTTTACGCGCTCTGGCAACGTAACCTCTGGATCGGTTTATTAATAATCAATATTGGAACAATACTTAAGATCGTTGTTAGCGTGGGCCTCGGAAAACAAGCAGGTAGCTCTGCTATAGCGCCTTCTTTGTCGAGCCTGGCTATTATTAATATCTTTGCTTTGGTTATCTGGCTACTTTCAAAACGTCGTACATAGACTATACATGCACAGTCGTAATCACCTTCTGCGCAACGCCTATGCCACTCTGCGGCCGAATCTTTTATGTCGCATCAATAGCCAACTCCGGATGCTCATAAGCATCTGGATAAGTCATTGGATGAGTCGGCCCCAACGGTACAACGTTATTCCACGATCGTCCAAAATAGCCTTGCTTGCAGTGCACCATTGAATTGCTTTGTTTCACTCCCGGTATTGCATAAACACGGCACAACCATCGCCACAGGTGCGGATAGTCCAATATTCTAGCGGCGTTCAGCTTCATACGAATATAATAGACTGGATCATGACGAAAAAGTGTTGGGAACAATCGCAGATCAACCTCGGTAAATTTATCACCGGTCAGGAACGGTCGATTGTCAGAGGCTAAAGTCTCTTCTAATCGGGACAAAGTATCAAAGTAGGCACGAAACGCTTTCGAATAGACTGTCTGATCGGATGAGAAGCCGGCTTTGTAAGCGCCATTATTGATGAAGGTATAAATTTCTGAATTCAAAAGATTAATCTGCTCGCGTATTGCAGAACTTGTCGGGTACAAATCCGGACGACTATCGATTGGGTGAATGCTACCGAGCTCTGTTGCCTGAGCATTAAACATACGCACTATTTCCGCACTCTCATTGCTGACAATACGATGACTTTTCTTGTCATATAACACGGGAACCGAACCTTCTTCTGAACCCTGCATCGCATAGATTTCCTTTACTAATCGATGCCCTTTACCTGTAGCGGTCTCCAACGTACACTCAGGCAGTGCAGCACCGGTCAGCGTTGATAATCGCCCCGGGTTAAACTCCCACAGGTTAGCGGCCACCGGATCGTCATCCGACGTTCTACCCGGAAAAGCGATATCAACAGAAATGCTGTTTTGCAACCCCAGTATATTGCGTGCAAGCATTACCCGATGACACCACGGGCAGTTAAGTGCAACAAACAGATGATAACGACCCGGCTCTGAAGGAAATTCTGCTTCACCCAGCACATTGCGAAAGCCGCTCGTACCACGAACAAACTCACCTTTTTCACGGCGGGTTTGCGCGTCTTTTTGCGACTCTTCTGTTGCAACATCAATTAATTTATTTGTCATAGGAACCGTTATCAGTTAACCGCGCAACGATGGTGCGATATGATGGGTACAGCAAGTTCTTCTTCATCACTTATGTGTCGATGTAACCATCTTTCAATGGTTATTGCCAATGTGTGTAGCTACCCTGTTTCGCTTCGGTAACTTTTATATTCAACTTTATCAGGCTAATCATGCGATTGGCGGTCTCGGTGAAGTGATCCAGAACTTCGTGCAAGGCATATACCAATGCACGACTGACACAGAGATCATACTGACAGACAAAGAAATCGCGCCAGTGCTGTTGTATATCAAACATTCGTGGCCAGAAGAAAAACGCTCGTGGCAAGAGGATCTTAACAGTAATCCTAAAGTCAATTTTAAACCAATCGAAAAGCAATCAAATTTCAGGATAAGTTACTCAGTAACGATAAAACTTCTTCAAAATTCTGAAAGAATTTTTTCGCAATGCGCTTACAAGTACCTTCTATAAAACGCCCACCTACCTGAACAAGCTTGCCGCTGATATCGATATTAGCCACATGCTTGAGCAGGGTGCCTTCGTCACTTTCATTTTAAAAAACATCTGCACCACCCGATGCAAACCCTGCCACCCCGACATCACCTTTACCACTAAGTTTGAATAACGATGGCCCTTCACTCGGATCACCGAACCAGATACCTTCACGAAGCATCGGGGAACGACGTAAAGGTCAAGTCACTGTTACACCTGCCTTAAGGGGATTGGAAAGATTAGCATGGGCGTAAAAAAGAAGCAGTTAGAATCTAAAACGTTATCTCGCCGCGTACTCTTAGTTCTTGCGGTGTTAGCACGGCACTTATAAAATCATTTACAGGAGTAGCTACACCTAGCTCGCTTCCAAGACGGGTCACAGCCATATTTTGATTGTATAACTCTGATGGATTTCCTGACATTAGATCCCTTTGCATTGAGGCTGTTGCCTCAGCTGGCGCATCATCGAGCATTTTCATGGTCCTTACCACTGAGTCTGATGGAAGAGAAATTCCTTTTGCACAACCAACAGTGAACACTTCAGTAGCACATTCAATCATTAAGGATCTAATGTTTCGGTCTTCTCGTGAAATACCGATAGGAGCCCGTGTGACAGAGCCTATGCCACTCATAGTTACGATAAACATAAACTTTAGCCAATAAGCAACACGAATATCTTCAGGAGCTGTTGCATCGATTCCATTTGCCTTGTTAAGAAAATCGATTACCTCATCAACTCTGGCGCTATGAGTTCCATCTCTTTCGCCAATTTTTATAAACGGATCAACCCCGGCGTGATACACATGTCCCGGTTCTTTTAGAAAAGAAACAATCCCGCAAAGCCCTATTACAACAGACTCATCACCAAGTATTCCTGCTAACAAATCTGAAGCTTCCACTCCATTTTGCAAAGGCAGCACAGTCGCATTTTCAGCTAACAGCCCCCTTAGTGTAAAACCTGCCTCCTCAACCTGCCAGGCCTTAACAGCTATTATCACAAGTTGATAGGGTGCGTTACTGAGTGGATCACGCTCTACTTGAACGTCAGGAATATGTAAGTCGCCCGATATGCCTGACATTGTTAACCCGGTTTCCTGCATTACCTTTAAATTCTCACCTCGTGCAATAAAAGTAACATCTGCACCAGATTGAACAAGTCGCGCACCAAAATACGCTCCTACACCACCAGAACCGAATATGCATACCTTCATACTTCCTCCTTAAAGACGCTTATACAATTAACCTAGCTTTAGAGTACCGTAACAAACACTAATGGCAATTTACATCATAAAAACAGCACTTGGCCTATGGTCAGATCCAAGTATTACTATGGGCAGAGCACCATATCGATAGCACGCCACAATAGTCTCTCTACGCCAACTCCACCAAAATCAAATATCACACTTTTGTATGTTTTTGGCAAAGCCACGGAAAAGGTGGTGTCCGATACTACAGTCATTGGAGAGCAACACAGCATCCAACGAAACAATTTCTTACATAATAACTCAAGGATAACAATCATGAAAAACTTCAAATCTATAGCTACTGCTGCGATCGCTGGCCTACTACTTACTGCAGGCGCTGCAAACGCTGGCTCTACTCTTACCGTTCCAGGCGCAAGCACGACTAACGTACAGTATGAAGTAGTCGACGGTGTCGCTACTGTTTACGGCACTGTGGAACAGCACACCGAAAGTAATCTTATCGCTAATGCTATAGCGAAGATCGACGGAGTGGATGCAGTGAACAACACTCTTTTAATCACTCAGTAATTAAACCTCCAGCACCGGGACTTTCAATAGCCCCACCACCAACGGGGAGTGTTTCCAGAACGGAGACATTCCCCTTTTTTATGCCTGTGTTTCAGATCTGCGCTGTTTTCATTTGCATGGATCATCAATTAACTCACGCCCAATCAATTATCACACTTTTGTATGTTTTAGGAAAAGCCCCGGAAAAGGTGGTGTCCGATACTACAGTCATTGGAGGGCAACACAGCAATCCAACTAAACAACTCAATTTAACTTAATTACACAAGGATTTTAACCATGAAAAAACTAAACCTGATCTCTTCTGCTGCAATCGCTGCCCTAATACTTACTGCTGGTGCAGCCAACGCTTCTTATAGTCTTTCTGTTCCAGGCGCTAGCACCACCAACGTACACTATGACGTTGTCGACGGCGTAGCTACAGTCTACGGTACTGTTGAACAGCGCACCGAAAGTAACCTTATCGCCCAGGCTATAGCGAAATTCGACGGGGTTGATGAAGTGAACAACGCACTGTTAATCACTCAATAAAGAGGTTAACCCCAATCAAAAGGGACTTATCCAAGTCACCACCCTCAGCGGGGAGTGCATCCACGATTGATGCACTCCCCATTTTCTGTTTAGCCACTTTAGTTCTATTCCATCAATACATTTTTGTGCACCACCCGGAGCTGTTTACATCTAATAAAGACGACAGACACAAAAAACAACACTGTGAGAGCACAGCAACCGCGAAAATATTATCAGGGAAAAACCCTATTTATTCAATTGTGTAAAGCGCATATTGTAGAAGTCCGTGATGCATAGAACAGTGACTGATGTTCGGACCATTTCTAAAAAATCTATTTTACTTGCGGCGTAATTTCTCTTCACAACACACGGTCCAGATTCGTGCACGGTACTGCAGCAGAGCTCTATAATATTGCGGAACAAATCGTGTTACAGAACTTAATCTCGAGACAGGCGATTCGATTAAAGAATCAACTGTATATGCAGCAAAGCCATAAGCATAGGTTTATAGTGATTCAAACATTTAGTATACTAATACTGTTCTTGCTTAATGCTTGTAGTGGCGATTCTCAACGATACAACTCTGTCGATGGCCGATTCAGATCGAGGTTTTTTGCTTGAAATAGACTTAAATAAGGGAGTAGTAAATTTCAGCCTTAATGATCCTTCGTACGATAATATTGATTTTTTCTACTTTATCGTTTTAAAAGCGCATTTTAAACGCTAAGGAAATCGACTGATTCTGTCTCTCGAAAATTCTAATTCGTAGCCGGCGTTGAATGACTGATAGTAGACCCAATGACTGATGCTACTACTGGTTCGCATTCCAAACTTTACTCTCACCAGCCTGTTTAACAATGCTATTGGAAACCTCGAACAAAACAAAATGAGTCAAATCGGGCCTTGAACGAGACGCATAAAGCATACCTTGCGCCCCCGATTTCCGTGCCGAATCTGAATAAACCCAAGTTGGCGCTGGCTCACCGTTCTCGATGCAGTCCTGCCACACTACCGATGCCCGACTGGACAACTCCGTGTTACGAATATCATAGACGCGGTCAGCTACAATATTTAACGGGACAATGATGCGCCCAGGATCATCTGGTTTTACATAACGCTTAATAGCAACACCCGCCCCCTCTTCAGTACATGAAGTATATAGCGCTACTTGTTCGCTATGATGAAAGCGGCCAATTGGAGAACCGACGGGCTTACAGGCTTGCTTCGCAAGATCGGCAAACATAATACGCCAGACCAGGCCCGTGAATGGAATAAGCTCTATTGTATTATTCACCTCAAATCCTAGTCTACTACCGGCCCGGTTTGCTGCTGAATATGTCAGTATGTTTGCATACAGTCGATTACTTAAGCGAGTAGGCTTGTCTGATTCTTTGAAAAACCATTGCTCGTCAAGCTTAACCTAGTTTATTTCAACTACTACGCTAGACCTACTATTATATAAAGCTAAACAATCACCCGATTTATCGCGCACAAGCCAAGGATGCGTTGCATAAGTATTAACACCCCAACTGTCGCCTGGCAGCATTGTTTGTTTTAGTTCTTCCTGCCCCTCGTAGTTTATCCAAAACATATCAACCGACTCATCACGTGAGTTGACGAAGTCAATTTTATATTTAACTGTGCCCTCAATAGACTTTATATTGCCAACATCGCTACATTGAAGTTCCACAATCGATTTACTGAGCTCCTGTTTCATCCCGGTAGCGCAGCCAGTACCTCCAAATAAAATGAGTGTAAAAATTAATATTGTATTTTTCATATTCCTTGATCTTTCCTTGTTATCTAATTCCAGTGTTTCAAAAAGGAAGGCATGTATTTTGTCGTTAATAACCACTACAGCATAAAACCGGTCATACCGGGCCAGCGTGTTTAAGAGAATACCTGAATATATAGAACATCTAAAGAACCCTCGTTCTAATACCCATTAAAGCGCACTCATCGAGCAGGCTGTGGCCAATATCGATGGAGTTGAAAAAGTGAATAACAATCTGTTAGTCACTCAATAATATATTCAAAAAACCTGGATTCATTAAAGCCCCCAGCTGGGAGTTTCCAACTAACTAGTGCCCATCCATAAACGAACGCTACTGCGGTCGTTTATAGATGGACTAACTAATACTTTGACGGCTAAACAGCTTTAGTACGCTTATGCTACCTGCCATGCCCTCCCGCTATCGGGAGGGGAAACATAAATGACAACTAATTTTTTTAACCAAATGAACTACGGCTGTCTTCATCGATATCCCGGTATTCTTTACCAGCGCCTAATTCACCAACAACAAATCCAAAATCAAAACCGATTCTATCAATATCGCTTTCATAATATTCATATTCAGGGTTAATCGCTTTGATTACATCGATCACATCGATCACATTACCATCACCTATATCGCGAATGATGTCATCGATCTGATCTTCCTGCACCGTGCCGGAATACTCCTGATTAAAACTGCGTTCATCCTGAAGGCTTCCTTCATTACTGACTATGATCCGATACTCTACTTCGCGTGAGTCAACATCGGTTCGCTTCTCTATCCGTACATTCGCTTCACCATCAGCTTCTACTCCTAATGACTCTAAAGGTGCAAGCTCGTCATCGCTGCTGTCTTGAACTCCGGGAGTTGGATTGAAACCACGCTGGTTCTTAATAGTTTCTAGATCTATATCTCCACTAACCGTGATATCTACGCTTTCAACAATGGTCTTGCTGACTCCATCTTCATATTCAACGGCATAATTCCGGTCAGCTGATGCCTGTACCTCAACACCTACCAGCGCACCTGTGCCATTACCTTCCTTTTCAAATTCCTCAGCCAGCCCGTCAATTTCCAAACCGGTTTTTGGTACACCGAGTTTCCCATAAATACCAGGACCTACCTCTAATTTTGATGTGTGCTGATCGAGCCATTTCTGATCTCTCTCTGCTTCACCGCTTAATACATAGCCCGCTACAAAGGGAATAGCAATTGGATTAGCCAGTGCTGACGAAGCGGCAAATGCCTGCTTTTGTAGAATACCTACAGCTTTGGCGGCATCTTCCGGATTGTCGAATTTAAATTCCCGCTCACCACCGAGTTGGCCACCTACTTCACCGAAATCTTTTATCCCACCCCCAACTTTTCCGCTTCCGTCTTGACTAACCGTGTAAACACCATCATCACCAAGTGATATGGTGAGCCCTTGTTCAGCTCCAACGATAACACCTTCTCCGCCTCCTGCCTTGGCGTCTATGGAGACGGAATCCCCTGGTTGCAGATTGTGAACATCGTCCGAAGTAATAGTGGTGTAATCTTCAGTGCTTTTAGCGATATCGGCTACTTTCTCAATAGCTTGTTGTATTGCGTTTGCGCCGTCATTTATTTTATCTGACACGATCTCCTGACCACTTTCGAATTTATCGCTTGCGTAGTCACGGCCACTATCGACTTTGTCTGTTACAAAGTCACGACCGCTATCAACTTTGTCTGTCACAAAGTCACGACCGCTATCAACTTTGTCTGTCACAAAGTCACGACCACCATCAACTTTGTCTGTCACAAAGTCACGGCCACTATCAACTTTGTCTGTCACAAAGTCACGGCCACTATCAACTTTTCCTGTCACAAAGTCACGGCCACTATCAACTTTGTCTGTCACAAAGTCACGGCCACTGTCAGCTTTTCCTGATACAAAGTCACGGCCACTGTTGATTTTATCCGATGTATAATCTCGGCCGCGATCAACTGTACGCTTTCCAGTGTCGGCCAAATCACCAGCCTTTTCTTTAGCGTCATTTAGGATGCTTCCAGGGGAAGGAACGCGAACTGAAGGAAAACTTATTCCCATGATGTACTCTCCTCAATTTTAGGTTTCTAGGTTTAATGCGCCACCAGAACTGATTGGTGTAAAATCAAGATAGAGTTTTCGACAAGCTATTTGAATAGGGAGTTTCCATATCAGGGTTTACCCTTACAACTATTCTCGCGGGGTAGCTGCGAACAAAATAGGCTCAATCCCCATGCTACGCTCCCTCCACCGACAACACAAAAGCCCAAACCATTCACCACGCGCGAATAAGCTCTCATCAACTAAATAGTTTTTTGTCAACCGTTTTATTCTTCGCTGCGTTATACCGTACGAGCGTTCTCTGACTCCACGTTCAATCAGGATCACTTAACACTATCGCGGGAGATAACTTCCACGCTAAACCAAATAGCAACAGGTATTTTCCGCACATGAAAAGTATATTTATAGCCGTAATTGGTACCCGCCGTGACCGACTACAATCTGCCATTACCACTAAAACGTCTACAGCGGTAGCAGCTTTATTTATCACTCCTACTCCAGGACTCACACAGGCAGGGTCAAACGATTCTACACAAAAACGCAGCGTCACCACTCCAGCAACAACCAATCTAATCGAAGCAATAGAAACAGTTCACGCTACGCTTCCAGACATTTAATAGCATTGGATGGAATTGGCAATAATCGTAAAAACCCTACCCTTGTGAGCGCGGGACAATCTTATAGCTGACTAACAGCTACCAACTATGCAGATGGCAACACCTTGATACTTGAAGGGCCAGAACTTCGCTTCCTTAGCAATCGTATTTTTGCCGATCGCATACAAAAATCTGTTCTCTGAAAACTCCGTAACTCAATGGGCTTACAATTGGGGGCAGTTTATCGATCATACGATCGGACTCAGTGAAGACGGCATTAAATCAATCGAGATACCATTTAGTGAAACAGACACTCTAGGGTTTTACACCAACAGCGCGGAAAACCTAACAGTAACTCGCTCGGCCGCCTGGCATAAACTCCTCACGCGAACACCTAAACACAGTGGTAGTTACATAGACGGCTGGGCTGTCTATGTGGCACTGACGAACGGCTTGAATGGCTACGCGAAGGCCCAGTAGATGGTGATCTTAGCAACAACAGCGCAAAGCTTTTACTGAACGAATCACAGCACCTACCAACAGCAAATAGTTGAGGTAATGCTGATGGAACGCGTCAGTATGCTCCGCGCTGTACTGAATGCAGATAATCCAGTGGTGATCACCGGCCATGTCCCTGCCAATGAAAATATTGCGTTAACTACCATTCAGACGCTGTTTGTACGCGATCATAATCGCATCGTTCTACAATCTGCTGTCGCAGAACACGAGACCCAGATTTACCAGACCCGTCTTTAGCCTTTCCTATACACCGTATTGTGAACGATAACGTTCAATGGCGCTCAACGTATCAGTGTGCTCAGGGTGCTCTGATAAAAACTCTATAACAGTACTTAGCTGCGCGATAGTTATGACCTGCACATTATGATCTTGTTCAATTTCCTGAATGGCAGACTTTTCAAATTGGCCCTTCTCTTGTCTATCGATGCTAACGCACACCGCTGCAAGCGTTGCATTTGATTCATTTATCAGCTCCAGACTTTCACGAATGGCGGTTCCTGCAGTGATTACGTCATCAATAACCAATACACGCCCTTGTAATTCCGCACCAACCAGTGTTCCGCCCTCTCCATGTGACTTAGCTTCTTTTCGATTGAATGCCCACGGAATATTAATGCCATGCTTTTCATACAAGGCAATCGACACAGCACTGACCAACGGAATACCTTTGTAGGCAGGTCCAAACAGCACATCAAACTCTACACCAGACGCAACGATCGCATCAGCGTAGTACTGGCCAAGCCTGGCTAATCGCAAACCAGTATTGAACAAGCCCGCATTAAAAAAATACGGACTGATGCGACCGGACTTTAATGTAAACTCCCCGAAGCGCAGCACATCAGCATCAATCGAGAATTGGATAAAGTCGCGTTGATAAGCTTGCATTGTCGTACCCATATTATATGAGCCGCCATTATCACATATTGGCACACCGTGGCACAGCCTTCACCAGAATCACAAAAAGTCTTGTGGTTTTTTTTGGCATCCTAGCTCACTGACAGAAAATACATTTGTAAGTTGTCATCAACCGGGCCAGGTAGCAATTCATTCATATCCAACCCGCCTAAATTGATCATATAATTCGGCTTAGCCCAGCAACAACCTTATTTCCACCCTACTCCAGATCGATAACCACGTGCCCCCCTTACCCGGACAGGCATACTTACATGACTAATTCCTTCATTTTAAAGGACAGGCACACTCCAGTCTTTAATAGGACAGTCATGCTAGAGAAAATACCGGAACAAACTCTCGTTGTAATGTTCGTTATTAGTGCATTATTTAAAGTGCCGTAAGCTGTAGATGTAACGATGTAATCCATGACCAGACCTCGCAAGCAACAGATCTCTTTAGAGGCCACGCCCTATTATCACTGCCATACCAGATGTGTAAGAGGCGCTTTCCTATGTGGCATTGACAAGCTCACTGGCCGCTCTTACGAACACCGAAGACAACAGATTGAAGACAACATACTTCGCTTGTCATCAATCTTCTTCATTGATGTGGCTGCCTTCGCCGTCATGACTAGTCACTACCACCTGGTGATACACATCGACCGTGAAGCTTGTATGGCCGCAACGCCCAGAGAAATTGTTAGATTGTGGCACTCGCTATTTTTAGGCAAACAAACCACTAAAAAATATTTAAATAATGAGCCACTTGAGCCCCATGAGATAGAACAAGTAAACACCTTTGTCGATCTTTGGCGTTCAAGGCTATGCGATCTAAGCTGGTTCATGAAGGTTCTTAATGAAAACACCGCTCGCCGTGCTAATAAAGAAGATGAATGCACTGGTCATTTTTGGCAAGCCCGCTTCAGTTCAAAAGCGCTTCTTGATGCTGAATCTGTTCTTACCTGTATGGCCTATTGCGATCTAAACCCCATTAGAGCCGCAATGGCAACCACACCAGAGCGCTCTGATCACACCAGTATTAAAATGCGTATCGATCATTGTCGCAATAAATCCATAGAATCTACAGAACCAGTCAATAGCAACGAAGACAACGAGCTCCAGCCACCATCACTTTTCCCCTTCGTAGGCAGCCACCGACAACCCATGCCAAAGGGAATTCCGTTTAACCTAATTGACTACTTAGAATTAGTTGATTGGACTGGAAGAGCAATACTCGAAAACAAGCGTGGATCAATTCCGGCTAACGAGCCAGCTATTATTGCCCGATTAAATGTATCACCCAAACACTGGATGGAGCTAAGCACAAACTTTGAAAATCGATTCAAAGGATTGGCAGGCACCACTCAGTCAATAGCAAAGCTATACAAGCTATTTGGCTTATCGCGCCAAACCAATAGAAGTAATAGCCAGCTACTATTTGGCTGACCCCACCAGGCGCATGTAGAAATAAACAGCCAATTGTAAATGCCACGTGCGTCTGCAGACCCAAAAGCGCCCGTCTAGACCGCATTTCATTCTTAAGCACTTCATTTGATTCCTAATCAAAAAATCGAACGTCCTTTTAAGCAAGAGCATACCTGATCGATTTCAGAAATAGTTGATTAACAACAGACATTTTCATTGTTTATAAAGCCTGTCCTTGTAACAAGAATGCATGTCCTTGTAACAAGAATGCATGTCCTTGTTAATTGCTTTTGTATAAGCCTGTTCTGTTAAAAAGAATGCCTGTCATTGTAAATGACAGCTTTGGCAATGACACAGACTTCTGATTCCTAAATCAAGTCTGGCCGACCCACAAACGTGCATTGCGAAACATCCGTAGCCAAGGACCGTCTTCACCCCAATTAGCGGGTCTGTAGGAATTTTGTATTGTGCGGAAAACTCGCTCTGGGTGGGGCATCATTATGTTGAAGCGGCCGTCGTCGCTGCACAGGCCTGTTACGCCGTTGGCTGAGCCGTTGGGGTTTAGGGGGTATTGCTCTGTTACAGCGCCGTGGTTATTTACGTAGCGGAGTGTTACTTGAGGGGACTCCACACCTGTGAAATCTGCTCTGCCTTCGCCGTGTGCTAAGGCTACGGGTAAGATTGTACCTTCCATTCCGGTGAACAATACCGATGGTGTTGATTCTATTTGAACGCTTGCAAAACGGGCTTCAAATTGTTCTGAGGTGTTGCGGTTGAAGTCTGGCCAGTGGCCAGCACCGGGTATTAGATCACGTAACTTTGATAGCATTTGACAGCCGTTACATACACCTAATGCAAATACTTCTTGGCGTGCAAAGAATTTTTCAAACTGATCTCGGGCGCGCTCGTTGTAGCGAAGTGAACTTGCCCAGCCACCGCCTGCACCTAGTACATCACCATATGAAAATCCACCGCACGCGACTATGCCGCTAAATGAATCCAAGGTGACGCGACCGCTGACGAGATCACTCATGTGTACGTCAAAACATTCAAAGCCTGCCCGATCAAACGCTGCTGCCATTTCTACGTGGCCGTTAACGCCCTGCTCTCTTAAGATGGCAAGCTTTGGCTTTGTAGTTAGTATTGCGATTATATTATCGGTTGGGTCAAAACTAAGCTTGCACTGAATACCCGGATCAGTTGCGTCTGTTACTTGTGCAAGCTCTTGATCCGCACACTCCGGGTTATCTCTTAATCGCTGCATTTGAAAAGAGGTTTGCCACCATAGGCGCTTAAGCTCAGTCACTGATTGTTGCATTACGTGCGTATCGCCAACCGCTACAGTTAATTCAAGCTTGTCTACAACCGTTGCTACTTCCGCCACTAGGTTATCAATGCCATTGCGTGTAAATACTTTAAGCACTGTATCCAGATCAGATTTTTTCACCTGCATTAACAGGCCTATCTCTTCACTAAACAATGAACCCAAGACACCGTTCTCGCCAGAATGTAAAGTAACATCTGCACCACAGTGACCGGCAAAGCACATCTCTGCGATGGCAGTTATAGTGCCGCCATCTGATCTATCATGGCAGGCTAGTAGCAGTTCATTTTCTACTAGCTCTTGGACTGACTCGATAAACAATTTAAATTGTGCAGTGTTATCA
The DNA here is from genome assembly GCA_937927895.1 of uncultured Granulosicoccaceae bacterium. GTDB lineage: Bacteria > Pseudomonadota > Gammaproteobacteria > Granulosicoccales > Granulosicoccaceae. The sequence continues at coordinate 21,567 of CALGKA010000131.1, forward strand.
ATATCCGGGCATTCACTGCCTACCTGGCTGTAGACTTGCGCAAGAATAGAACCGCCCAAGCGATCTTTGCTGCCACCGATATCTGCGAGTAATAAAACGGTATCGGGCGTATTAACTAGTTGCGGCGTTACAGATTTACGTACATCTTTAACTGACGTAAATGCAGTTGCCACTAACGACAGCGGTGCTGTCATGGTGTTTGTTTTGCCGTCGTGCTGCCATGATGACTGCATAGAGAGTGAATCTTTACCCACAGGTATAGACAAACCCAACGGCACACAAAATTCACGCGACACCGCCTTTACCGTATCGAAAAGTGCTGCGTCATCTACGTTTGCTGCCGCCATCCAGTTTGCAGATAGCTTGATATTGTTCATACTACCGTAGGCAACACCTGCAAGATTCGTTAACGCCTCGGCAATAGCCATTCGACCAGAAGCTTCGGGGCTTATAAGCGCAAGTGGTGAACGTTCTCCCATCGACATGGCCTCGCCACTAAAGCCATTGTAGTCAGACAGGGTAATTGCACAGTCGGCCACTGGCACTTGATGCGGCCCAACCATTTGATCGCGATGTACCAAACCGCTTACCGAGCGATCACCTATGGTGATAAGGAAATTTTTAGAAGCCACTGTGGGTGCTTGTAATACTTTGCTTAGCGCCTCTTCTACACTCACACCAGTAAAGTCTAGTGGCGTTTCACTGTAGCGCTTTCTGGTGGCATTGCGTTCTACGCGTGGTGGTTTGCCAAGTAAAACCTGCAAAGACATATCGACCGCTGGCTTTCCCAGTAATTTGTCATTTACTGTTAAGTGCTTATTGGTTTCTGCGGTGCCAACAATTGCGTAGGGGCAGCGTTCACGTTTACAGAGTTCTTCAAGCTGTGAAACCTTTGCGGCATCTACCGCCAACACATAGCGCTCTTGTGATTCGTTGCACCAGACTTCCATGGGTGACATACCGGGCTCATCTACTAGTATGTTTCGCAGTTCAAACGTTGCTCCACGG
>CALGKA010000132.1 GCA_937927895.1 uncultured Granulosicoccaceae bacterium
TAAATGAGCCTGTAACGAATTCTGAGCGCACTTTGATCAATCGCCCCTTCGGGAGCTCGGCATTAGGCTCGCAACTGCGTTGAAGCTCTTGAAAAGAGAATAACTATTGCCTGCAAGCTTCGCCTTGTTGCAAACCAAATGACAAACTCTCAAATGCACACTCTATTTGTTCCAGTACACTAGTCTGGTTTAGTTATTGGCATTAATTACAGGGAGCTATTCGTACATGATTAGGGAATATGAAACAAATGACTTAGCCAGTACTGCAGGTGTATGGTTTAGGTCAGGCCGTGATGAATATAGTTACTTGCCACAATTCCAAAAGTTGGATGAGCAAAAAGCTATAGAGGTGTTTCAACAGGTCATTCAACAGCCGTGTAGAATATGGGTGTTTGAGTCAAGCAATGAAGTGGTTGGGTTTCTGGCAATGCAAAATAATTTAATCGACCGTTTGTATGTTGACCCTGAGCATGAAAAAAAAGGAATAGGTTCGGTCTTTATTGATCACGCAAAAGAAATGCACCCTGAAGGTTTAGTTTTATGCACACATGAACAGAACAAGAGGGCTCGTAGTTTCTATCAGAGCCGTGGTTTTGTAGCTGTTCGCTATGGGCTGAGTCCGCCGCCAGAGTCTATGCCTGATGTTGAGTACCATTGGAATACGGTTGCGGATTCTTGAGTAGCCAATTAATTTGATAAAACACAAAAGGGTTATTCGATAAAACACAAAATCCCAGGGATTAAGGGGGGGGAGTCAATGGAGCTTGATAGTCGCCGGGATACTGTATATTTTCATTGGTAAAGCTAACTACTGCCAACATTGTATAAGTGGGTTTTGATATGACAAAGTTTACTGACCATGATGCCTATATCGCGGCTGCCCCTGAGGCATTTCAACCGCTATTGAATCAACTAAGAAAGCAGCTTGCTAATGTGCTTCCGGATGCAGAAGAGATTATTGCCTACGATATGCCTGGCTTTCAGATAGGGGAGTCGATCATTGCGGGTTATGCAGCGTTTACCAAGCAATGCGGTTTGTACGTGAGCAATGGGGCTATAACTCGATGCGCAGATAAGATTGACGCTGCTGGACTCAAAGCGACTAAAACAGGTGTTACTTTTTCTCCTCGAAAACCCATCTCGGACGAGTTGGTTGAGAATCTTGCGCTTGCTTCAAGAGAGGATCTAGGATTGTAAACGGGCTAGCGGCAAGTTCTCAAGCTAACTGTCTTTCTGATAATTTGCTCACGCTGGAATATTCACGACTCATATGGATGGTATGTGATAAATGGAACAACCAGTCCTTACTACAAAGCGTCTATTGCTTCGGAAATATCGATTAGAAGATTCTGACGAAATTCAACGTTTAGCGGGTAACTATAACGTTTCGAAAATGACCTTGAATGTTCCACATCCTTACGAAGACGGCATGGCCGAGGCATGGATTACGGACCATCTAGAAAAGATGAACAATGGCACGCAAGTGACCTATGCGATATCTGATTCAAAAACGCCGCATCTGCTTGGTACGATCAGCCTTTCTAAAATTCAAGACTCGCAAGCAAACTTAGGCTATTGGATTGGGGAGCAATACTGGGGAAAGGGTTATTGTAGTGAGGCGGCGATAGAGCTGGTGGCGTATGGTTTTAACTCTTTAGGTTTAAAAAGAATCTATGCACAGCATCTGACCTGTAATCCTGCCTCTGGTAAAGTTATGATCAATGCTGGTATGCAGCACATAAATTCAACACTTGAAAAAGGCAGAACAGGGCAGCCTGAAAGTGTTGAGTGGTATGAAATACTTAGCTCTTAAAGCATGACTTAATCTAACAACTAAAAATTAGTGCACGGGTAAATAATGTTTATTGTAAATCTTAAATTCTCGCAGAATAAATCTAAGGCCAGCGAGTATATGGCAGGCCACAATGAATGGATAAAGAAAGGATTCGACGATGGTGTTTTTCTAATGGTCGGAAGCATAGAGCCGGGTAAAGGTGGCATTGTTTTGGTTCATAGCACGACCCCTGAGGATTTAGAGTTAAGAGTCAAACAAGATCCTTTCGTCGCGGAAGATATTGTTTCGTTTGAGATAGTACAAGTATCTCCGAAGAAGACCATAGAGCCACTTAGCTTTCTTGTGCAGTAGTGTTGAGTATTGGTAATTTTAATTTTATTGGCTGAACAGTACACTAGTCTCGGTAGTTATTAACTTCCAAAAACAAAAAAGGCCGCAGTGATTGCGGCCTTTCTTTTATTGCATGCCTTACGGTTGCTACGAGAGCTTACTGGCTAGCTCGGCTTCTTTATCTAAGAATCTACGTACTGTAGGGATATCGATCTCTAAGCGTTCTATAACGTTCTGCAGCCATTCCGCGGTTGCAGATACATTTTCAGCATCAAGCCCGCAGCCGACAATGTGACTGTAAATACGATCGTCGAAATCTTGCTGCGCTAGGGCGATTGTTGGGTGTGTGTGATCACCCAGATCTACGTTTGATAGTAGCTGGAAAGGGGTAAGTTCTGTATCAGCGTAGTTCTGGCGTAGGTACTTTTGCCATTGATCAACACGTTGGTTAAATTTCTCAGCGCTGCGTGTAGCGTGTACGAGTGATGTTGTACGATTGATAAACATGGGAATAAGTGCGCATAGTTGGTGTGCACTGCTTGCCGCGGGTTCAAGGGCAGGTGCCATAATTTTGAAGTCGCTTTCAAAGGTTTCCCAGTCTGTTGCGAAATGCGCTACCAGCTTGGAAGAGCCAAGATCTTGCGATAATGCACGCACATAGTTTAATACGGAATCCAGTCTCTGCCAGTTGGTGTTAGTGCCTTTGAAAAGCGAACCGAAGCTGCGTTTGTAGCTGTAGTCTTCGTCGAACAGTTCTGCGAATCGTAAGGTTTTGGCTAAACTGTCCAGCTTGGCTAAATCACTTTCGGTGACTACGCCATGGTGCGTTTTTAGAATGTCATTCAGTTTACGTCGTGCTCTGAAGTAGGCGGGGTTAGTCAGTTGTGACTCTTCCTCGCGCAAACTAATGGTTTTAATTAAGTTGTGTAACGTAGAGCTGCTAGGCACTTCACTCATATGAAATGTTTCGTGTATTTCACGAAGCTCTTGCTCTATAGACGATGCCTGTATTTTTGCTTTCTGTAGTAGCAATCTAGTATCTGCGTCTGCGTGATGGGCTATGCCATGATGCTGCATCTCTGGTGGGCAGTGCAGTATTTTGTCCTTTATTTGGTTGAGCCTAAGCAGAGTATCAATGGTTCGGAACTCTTCACTTATGTGTTGCTGATACACATTGCTTTCATGCAGAGTGTTGATGCTTGTTAGCATTTTGGCGACACGATCCGGCAGTGCAGCAATATTTTTTAGCTGCCAGTGACCAAGCCCGACATCTATTAACCAGCCGGCGCACTTGTAAAACTTTTGTAGTGTTGCATCATCGAGGTCTGGTTCGGCATCCAGTATTGGGGTACGACGAGCATGGGTGTTTTGACCGGAAAAATTAGCTAGTGCTGCAGGCAGATCACTGTAGTCTACAAAACGTAAAATTCTAAGCGCAAGCTGCGCATCAAAAGCACTTGGGGTTACGGGTAGTGGTTGGAATTCCATTCCAGGCTTTAGGCGATCAAGCTCTATATCTATAATTTCTTCTTTAGAGAACTCTCCTAGTACGTCTGCTTGCAGGCTAATAATGCCGGTGTTAGCGCTGATTGAACAATCCAGGTCTGAGTGAAACTTACGGCTTAAAGAGCGTAAGTAATCGCGTAAGTCGCTTGCCGTTTCAAATGGTTTGATGAGCTGATCAACATGTGTGTTGCACAGTTCAGCTATATGCGGGTTTAGACGTAGGAGCGAATTGGTTTCATACTTAAGTACATATTCACTGCCACGGCCACGTAATCTGCTAATCGATACGGGTATTAGTAAAATCGGTGCGCGTCGCTTAACACCATCGACGTTGTGTACAACAAAACCTGCCGCAACGTACAGCTTGTATTGCATCGGGTGTCCGGTAGCGGCTGTTTCTACTTGAAGCTTACGGCAACGAAGTGCCAGTTTTCCGGCTTGGTGGCGGGTGGCCATGCCTTTAGTATTAAGCGGAAGTGCGTTTTCAGATTCGGGGTCGGTAGCAAGTAGGTTTAAAGGTTTACCGTAAACCACAAGTTCGTTGTAGTTTTCAATGCACGAAGAGGGCAAAAGTTGAATGTCTGCCTGGCCTGGCTGCCAATCAGAGAGATTGGCGGTTCGAAGTAACTGAGCCACTTGCATCGCTCTATTGCTATCATCGTTTGCGCTGCTGGACTGCTGGACTATCGCTGGTGAGAAACTTTTTGCTGCTGATGTCATAAGTACTTTGCTTACCAGATTGAGAAATGAAGCTAGCCCCTTAAGGTTAGCAGTCGTTTCGGAAAACTCATTCTTTCTGTCAGAAAAAATCAAAAAGTTTTCTACTTCGGAGCGTGTTAGAAAATTGGCTTCTATCGCTGCAACCCGTCTGATATTCAAGAATCGTGCGCAGTTGTTGTTTTTTTAGATATGGGTAATTTAGTGGGTGTTTGTTTGTTTGTTGTCGTGTCAAATGCGTTGGCGTTTTGACGGGTGGAAGTTTGGATGAAATATGCAGTTGTGATAACTGCGGGTTGTGCAGTTTGATTAGCATATTAGGGTTGTTGGGATATGAGGCGGTTTGTCCCACGCTTGCGCTTTGTGGGTTACCTCAACGAGCAAGATGCACACAGGAAAGCTGCTAGAGTTGCTTTGCAGTAGTTATAGCAGGTTGGATCGGTCGTGGTTTTCCCGCGCTTGATACTGGTGGGTTGCCCCGACAAGCTAGAATTTTACAACGGACTATTTGTGGATCTTAAGGCTGTGCTGCTATTGCAGCACAGCCTGTACTTGCTTTTAACGAGTAGGGCTTAACACATTTCCTTAACGTCAGCCGCTTCGTCTAGTAGTTCCTGTTCACTCTCTTTCATTTTGCCTTGAATGAAATCACTGATCTCCAGGCCTTGAACGATCTCGTAGTCACCGTTCTTACAAGTTACTGGAAAGCTGTAGATCAAACCTTCGGTGATACCATAGCTGCCATCAGAAGGAACAGACATGCTTGTCCAATCTCCATCATCTGTACCGTTAACCCACGATGCTATGTGATCAACAACTGCGTTACCAGCAGATGCTGCACTTGATGAACCACGTGCAGCGATAACCGCGCCACCGCGTTTCGCAACTGTTGGGATAAACTCTTCTTGAGCCCACTGTTGATCAACAAGGCTGCTGGCGTCTTTGCCGTTTACTGTGCAATAAGAAATATCAGGCACTTGCGTTGTAGAGTGGTTGCCCCAGATAAGCATTTTTTTAATCTCAGGAACCGTGCAGTTAACTTTTTCAGCCAGCTGGCTGATTGCGCGGTTGTGATCAAGCCTTGTTAGGGCTGTGATGTTTCGTGGGTTAAGGTTAGGTGCGTTGGCCTTAAGAATGAATGCATTGGTATTGGCAGGGTTGCCGACAACGCATACTTTTACATCTGGGTTGGCAACGTCGTTTAAAACTTTACCCAATGAGCTAAAAATTTTGCCGTTGTCTTTTAATAAGTCACTTCTTTCCATGCCCGGGCCACGTGGCTTTGCGCCAACGAATAGAGCCGCATCAATGTTAGTGAAGGCGACTTTTGGATCGTCAGTACAGATGGTTTCAACCAATAATGGAAAGGCGCAATCGTCTAGCTCCATTTTTACCGCTTCCAGTACTTTCATTGCTTGCGGGATTTCCAACAGCTGAAGAGCCACTGGTTGATTGGGTCCGTACATGCCGCCAGATGCGATTCTGAATAACATGGAATAACAGATTTGCCCTGCGGCACCTGTAATGGCGATGCGAACGGGATCGGTCATGGTGAAGCTCTCCTGCGAGTTTTGCGAAACTTGTGGTCTTAGAAACTGTGGCCTTAGGTATTGATTCAGAGTGATGAGCCGAGGCACAACAAACGGAAAAAGCCAAACCGGAGATAATAGCGGCTTTTTGGTCAATTTGCGTGGTTTTATCACAGCACGACTCCACTTTGGTACAATCACGAATTGAACTTAATCAGGTGATGTCGGATGAGGTGCCCTTTCTGCGGTGCAATGGATACCAAGGTTATCGACTCCCGCCTTAGCGGCGATAACGATCAGATTCGCCGTCGCCGGGAATGCCTTGAGTGCCAAGAACGGTTCACCACTTATGAAAGTGCTGAGCTCAATTTGCCGCGGGTGGTCAAGTCCGACGGCAGCCGCGAGCCGTTTTCTGAAAAGAAGCTGCTGGCGGGGTTGCAAAAAGCGCTCGAAAAACGCCCGGTAGCAATGGACGACGTCCATTTAGCGCTGAGCCGCTTAAAGCACCAGGCATTGGTGACCGGTGAACGTGAGATTCCCTCGCGCAAGCTGGGTGAATGGATTATGGAAGAGCTGCTAAAGCTTGACCATGTGGCCTATATTCGCTTTGCCTCAGTGTATTTGAGCTTTGAAGATATCGCCTCATTTAGAGATGTAATTGAGCGCTTGGAAAAAGAGCTCTCACCTGAAGAGGCCAAAAGCCAGATGCCGCTATTAACGGCAGAAAAAGACCGGATCAACAAGCCACGGCGTAAATAAATAAGTGCCCGCCAATTCTTTCACCGAAACAAACTCTCAGTTCATGCAGCAGGCCATTAGCCTGGCTGAGCGTGGGTTGTATACCGCAAGTCCGAACCCACGAGTTGGGTGTGTGTTGGTCAAAGACGGCCAGGTGATTGGCCGCGGTTGGCATAGACAAGCGGGCTTGCCGCACGCCGAAATTGAAGCGCTAAACGATTGTGCCACTAGCCCTGAAGGCGCTACTGCGTACGTTACTCTTGAGCCGTGTTCCTTTTTTGGTCGCACACCGCCGTGTACAGATGCCCTGTTAGAAGCAGGTATTGCGAAGGTTATTGTCGGTGGTTGTGATCCGCACCCGAAGGTCAGTGGATCCGGGCTTGAAAAATTAAAAGCTCAGGGTGTCGACGTATCAAGCGGATGCGAAATGGCCGCGTGTGCGGCACTTAATCCGGGGCTATATACCAGGCACTTACAAAAGCGACCCTTTGTGCGCCTGAAAATGGCCATGAGCCTGGATGGTCGAACTGCGCTTGCCAATGGTGAAAGCCAATGGATTACGGGTGAGGCTGCCAGGGCTGATGTCCAGCATTGGCGCGCGCGTGCCGATTGCATTTTAACCGGCATTGGCACCGTCTTAGCGGATGATCCGCAATTGACCATGCGGCTCACGGCTGAGCAATTTGCAGCGCACGGTCATGCCGAGGTGCAACAATCAGGCGCTCAGCAACCGACCCTGGCCATCGTTGATTCGCAGTGCAGAACCCCGGTAGCTGCAAAGCTTTTACAGGCAGATAGGTCAGTTTTGATTTATGCAGGGGCGGCGGTTGAGGCTCAGTTGAGCCCACGTGTTGAAGTGGTGTCAGGTTGTGCTGCGGGAGCTAGCGGAATAGATTTGCATAAAATGTTGGCTGATTTAGGTCAGCGGGAAATCAATGAGATCCATGTAGAGGCGGGTGCCAGGTTATGTGCAAGTCTTATAAAAGAAGGTCTTGCAGATGAACTGCTGTTGTATATTGCGCCACACTTACTAGGCTCAGATGCGAAAGCGTTGTTTGAGTTTGGCGGGTTAACGCAGATGGATCAGCGGATTAATTTTGAAATGGTTGACGTAACACCGGTAGGCGGAGATCTACGCTTGCGACTACAACCTGCAAGCAGTTAAGTATTAACAACAAGTGATCAGCGTGATCACAAAACAAGAAGAAGAGTGTGCCATGTCAACAGTGGTTGTTGTTCGTAAAAACGGAGTTGCTTGTATAGCGGCTGACTCATTAACGAGTTACGGAGATCTAAAGCTGTCTGCCCAGTATGATCCGCACAGTGAAAAGATACAGTCTTTTGGCAATACGTCAGCTGAAACGCACTTGGCAATAGTCGGCAGTGCGGCGCACACACTGGTGATAGAAAGCCTGTTAAATAAGGACGATTTCTTCCCTGATTTTTCAGACCGTGCTTCTATCTTTGCGACTTTCTCGCAAGTACATACAGAGCTAAAAGAGAATTATTTTCTTAATACTAAAGATGAAGAAGATGATCCCTACGAGTCTAGCCATATAGATGCTTTGGCGGTTAACGAGCGCGGTATCTTTGGCATATTTTCTATGCGCGAAGTGTATGAGTATTCAAAATTTTGGGCCACAGGCTCCGGCAGTCCCTATGCGCTTGGTGCTATGCATGCAGTGTATGATCGCTATGATTCAGCAGAATCAATTGCTGAAGCCGGCGTGTTAGCAGGGGCGGAATTTGATAATGCCTCAGCAACACCTGTGACCATGCGTATGGTTAATCTGGTAGAGGCAAGCTAATGTTTACAGGCATTATTCAAAGTGTTGGAAGCATCGTTGGAATAGAAAACAAAGAATCTGACAGCCGCTTTACCGTAGAGCTAGGCACTTTTACGGTGGCAGATGTTGCGTTAGGTGATAGCGTTGCTGTTAATGGTGTGTGCTTAACGGCGGTAGAGTTTGGGACCAGTGATTCCGGCGGCAGCACTATGTGTGCAGACGTTTCTGCGGAGACCTTATCGTGTACAACCTTGGGTGAATTGTCGGTTAATGATCCGGTCAATCTTGAGCTTGCACTGACACCGACTACACGCCTTGGTGGGCATATGGTCAGTGGTCATGTTGATGGGGTAGGCGAGGTAGTAGGCCGCCATCAAGATGGTCGCTCAGAAAGAATCGATATTCGCGCTCCCGCAGAGCTATCGCGCTATATCGCGGCCAAAGGGTCTATTTGTGTTGATGGCGTGAGTCTTACTGTTAATGAAGTCTCGGGGAATCAGTTTGGGGTCAATATTGTGCCTCACACGGTTGAACATACTAACGCCGATTGTTGGAATCCGGGCTCGAAGGTGAATCTTGAGATAGACGTGATTGCGCGTTACCTTGAGCGCCTGCTGACATCCGGTTCGGTGACTGGCATGGACGACATCATCCTCGCTGGTGATCAGACCCCGCCAATGGCGTAGTGATGTAAACCGCGGTTAATCAATTAAATGGCGCAATTAGCCGACGGAAAGCTGGAAAATCAGCTCCTTTATGCCTACAGGCCAGCAAAGTTAAGCTCCCTTTCTTAGTGTTTAAGGCAGCTAGTACTGCAATCGACTAGAATTGCGGTAATAATAAGCGGGATGTTGTAGAATCCCGCGGCTGTTCTATTGAATAAATTCTTGCGAGCAAGTCTCCACTCTTTAATAACGTAACCCTCAGGAGCCATACCATGGCAGTTGAACGTACTATTTCTATTATCAAGCCCGATGCAGTTGGCAAGAACGTCATTGGCGAAATCTACAGCCGTTTTGAAAAAGCGGGTTTGAGCATAGTTGCTGCAAAAATGCTTCACCTTTCTCAAGAGCAAGCAGAAGGTTTCTATGCAGAACACAAAGAGCGTCCTTTCTACGGTGATCTAGTGTCTTTTATGCGTTCTGGCCCGGTAATGGTTCAGGTGCTTGAAGGTGAAGGCGCAATTGCTAAGAACCGTGATGTAATGGGGGCTACAAACCCTGCAGAAGCAGACGCCGGTACTATCCGCAAAGACTTCGCTTCAAGTATTGATGAAAATGCCGTTCATGGCTCTGATTCACCAGAATCTGCGGCTCGTGAAATTGCTTTTTTCTTTGATGAAAAAGAGCTGTGTGCTCGAACCCGATAGATCTTGATAAAGCGGTTGCCATTCACCCGGCACCGCGATCAGACATAGCAAACCTGCTCGATTTTGATCGAGCAGGGATGCGTGCCTACTTTGAAACTCTAGGTGAAAAACCCTTTCGTGCTGATCAAGTATTAAAGTGGCTTTACCACCATGGGGTTTCTAGTATTGATGACATGACTAACCTCTCTGTTGGTCTGCGTGAAAAGCTTAAAGAAAAAGCCGAAATTTATATTCCTGTAGTTGAAAGCGGTCATTTGTCTGAAGATGGCACCAGCAAATGGACTTTCAAACTGCGCGGCGGCAACGGTATTGAAACGGTGTTTATTCCAGAGACCAATCGCGGCACATTGTGTGTGTCTTCGCAGATAGGCTGTGCACTTGATTGCTCTTTCTGTGCGACCGGCCGGCAAGGTTTTAACCGCAACTTAACCACCGGTGAGATTATCGGGCAGGTATGGTTGGCCACAAAATTGCTCGCTGAAAACCCCGCGACGGAAAATCACCGGATTACCAATGTGGTGATGATGGGCATGGGTGAGCCGCTGTTAAATTTTAAACAGTTAGTGAAAGCGTTGAATTTGATGCTCGACGATAATGCTTACGGACTAAGCAAACGGCGAGTAACGGTTAGTACCAGCGGAGTGTTACCGGCTATGGATAAGCTTCAGGAAGAGGTAGATGTGTCTTTGGCTGTGTCGTTACATGCACCAAATGATGAGCTCCGAACGCAACTGGTACCGTTAAATGAAAAGTACCCGATAAAAGAATTAATGGCCGCTTGCAACCGTTGGGTTGGAACCGGTGATCGAAAACGCCACATTTTGTTTGAGTACGTAATGCTTGCAGGTGTCAATGATCAGCCGGAGCACGCGCGGGAACTCGTCAAACTTTTGAAAGGGTTTCCGGCAAAGGTCAATCTGATTCCTTTTAATCCTTTCCCGATGGGAGGCTATAAAAGGTCGCCAGATGCGTCAGTTGAGCGTTTTTGGAAGATTTTGAACGAAAATCGCATCGTAGCGACTCGCAGAAAGACTCGCGGTGATGATATTGAAGCTGCCTGCGGACAATTGGCAGGACAAGTGAATGATAGAAGCAAACGAGAGCTTAAATTTATCAAGCCTCGCTTCGGAGAGAATTTGTGAAAAAGCATGATCTACCAGCTGTTACCATAATGAGAAAGTCTTTGATTGCCTGTGCTTTACTGGCAGTTGTGGGCGTAACGTCCGGGTGTGCGACCAAAAATGCCTTTGGCCATTTAAGCAGCGCTGAAAAGGCCGCCAGATTTAATGCCGAGCTTGGCACGAGCTATTTGGCAGCCGGTGAGCTTGAGCCTGCGCAAACTAAATTGCAGCGGGCGCTTGCACATGATCCAAACAATGCACTGGCGAATAACAGTTACGGCAAACTGCTTGCCGAGCTAGATGATCCGCAAGGTGCTGATAGATCTTTTTTAAGATCTATTAGACTTGATCCGGCGCGGGCCGAATACCGAAACAACTACGCGATTTTTCTTTGTGGCCGTGGTCGTACTGCAGAGGCGATTAGTCAGTTTGTAACAGCTTCTGAAAACAAGTTTTATCAAACACCTGAGTTTGCACTTGATAATGCAGCGGTGTGCGCGATGGAAGCTAACCAGCTTACCGTCGCAGAGAAGCACCTGCGGAGCGCGATCGGTACAAACCCATCATTCGCGCCTAGTATGTTGCACATGGCAGAATTGAAACTCAAAACAGGTGATGCTGAGTTGGCTGATGCTTATTATTCACGCTACCTGACGTTGGCGCGTCATACACCGACAAGTTTAGCGGTAGGGATTAATGTCAAAAGCTCATTGGGTGACCAGTCCGCTGCTGATGAGCTAGCTGAACTTTTGCTTTCAAATTATCCACGTTCTACACAGGCTAAAACTTTCTTAGCTTCTAGATAATGTATAGCCGGTATTGGTGCGGTTCGTGGTTCAGGTGCACTTGCAGTAAATCTGCCTGAAGGGCACTGAAACTAATGCTCAGACTGTAACGATATTTTAGCGCGTCAATTGTTAACGTAGAGTTTCTGCTAAACCCTCAAGGAATTGGGGTGTGTTTGCAGCAATAAGTTTGTGAAAATAATAAAATCCGTCAATCATAACGAATTGACACACAAACAACGGCGTTCATCTCTATGGCACAAGTGGTTAAAAGTATTAAGGGCGTGCACGATGTACTCCCTGAAAATGTACACCTATGGCATTTTCTTGAGAGTACCGTCAGAGACGTAATGTCGAGCTACGGCTACTCTGAAATACGTACGCCTATTCTTGAAAAGTCCGAATTATTTCATCGCTCTATTGGTGATGTTACCGATATTGTAGAGAAGGAAATGTACTCCTTCGAAGATCGCAATGGCGATAAATTATCATTGCGTCCTGAAAACACCGCTAGTTGTGTGCGCGCCGCTATTCAGCACGGTTTACTTACTAATCAGCAAATGCATAGGCTTTGGTATTTAGGTCCACAGTTCAGACGCGAAAATCCACAACGCGGTCGTTACCGGCAGTTTTGGCAGGTGGGCGCTGAGGTGTATGGCATTGCCGGGCCGTATATAGAATCTGAATTAATATTGTTGAGTGCCAAGCTATGGCAGAAGTTGGGCCTGGCAGAGCACGTTCGCTTACAGATTAACTCATTAGGTAGCAAAGAAGACAGAGATCAGTATCGATCGGTTTTGGTTGAGTATCTGAATGATAACGTCACAGACCTCGATGAAGATTCAAAGCGCCGCCTAAAAACCAACCCGTTGCGAGTGCTTGATACCAAGAACCCTGCAATGGCGAATGTGGTGGCGGCAGCTCCCAGTGTGCTTGATCATTTGTGTGATGAATCGCGCGAGCATTTTGAAGGCTTGCAAGCCTCGTTAAAAGAATGTGGAGTGCCGTTTGAAATTAATACCCGTTTGGTTCGCGGACTGGATTATTACAGCCACACTGTTTTTGAGTGGGTTACTGATCAACTCGGCGCTCAGGGAACAGTCTGCGCCGGTGGTCGCTATGACAGCCTAACCGAACAGCTCGGTGCCAAGCTAACCCCTGGAGTCGGGTGGGCACTTGGCATGGAAAGATTGCTGGCTCTTATAGAAGATATTGGGCAGGCCCCAGAGGTTCCACAACCAGATGTCTATTTTGTATTAGCGGGTAATGACGCGATCGTTTCCGGATTAGGCTTGGCGGAGGAGATTCGCTTGGCTGAACCAACGTGGAGTGTGGTTACGAACTGCGCCGGTGCCGGAATGAAAAGCCAGTTTAAACGCGCAGATAAAAGCGGTGCGGCTGTGGCGTTAGTAATCGGCGAGGGTGAAATGGCTGAAGGCACAGTAAGCGTAAAATTACTACGTGAACAGACTGAGCAGCAAACGGTGCCCAGAGCACAACTGATGAGTGTTCTGCGCGGTATAATTGGATAAAATAACGGTAGGTACGATCCGTCGATCACACCGCCCCCCGGGTACAGAGTAAATGGCTGAATACGAAACTGAAGAACAACAGGTTGAAGCACTTAAGAAGTGGTGGGCGGATAATGGCCGCGCCGTCTTATTGGGCATTGGCCTCGGCCTGGCGCTGATATTTGGGTATCGAGCGTTTCAAGGCTACAAACACTCTGTCGCACAGGATGCTTCGGGTGCCTATACACAGGTACTTGAGTCACTAGAGAACAATGACGACGGCGAAAAATTCCTGAGTCTTGTGGCTGATATTCGCGATGAGCACGGTGATTCACCCTATGCTGCTATGGCAAGCTTAGCCGAAGCGCGTTTCCAGGTTGAAAATGACCAGCTACCAGCCGCAGAATCTGCATTACGCTGGGCGGTTGATAAAGGCTCGTTTAAAGAGATAGTGCCAGTAGCACGAATGCGTCTGGCGCGAGTACTGAAAGCGCAAGATAAACACGAAGAAGCACTGGATATTCTAGATGATGTTACCGCGTCTGCATTTACTGGCCACGTTGAAGAGATAAAAGGCGATATCTTCCTTGATTTAGGCAAAACCACAGAAGCGGCTGGTGCCTATCGACGGGCTCAGAGTTCTGGTGGCCCGACTAACTCTGGTATGGATCTACAAATGAAAATTGACGATCTCGCCATTCCAGAGACAGCATCTGAAGCAACCCCTGACGCCAACGACGATCGATCATGACGCTGAAGTTTAAGGCGGCCTTCCAAATGTCGAGTCTTAGCTTAAAAAATTCAAATCTGTTTTTAAAAGCGGCTTTGATTGCAGGGTTTGCATTGGCAGCAAGTGCTTGCTCCAACGCGCCCAAGGTTGTTCCGGCAGAACTTCAAAGTGTGCAAGTTCTAGAGCCTGCGAGTGTACTTTGGTCTAAGGGTGCAGGGGACAGCAGCGAGCGTGACGCAGTTAAATTGTCGCCCTTTGTTACAACTGACTCCCTTTATGCAGTTGATTCCGAAGGATTGTTGAGCGCTTTTGATTCCAAAACGGGTAAGGCCAATTGGACTACCAAACTCAATAAAAATATAACCGCAGGAGTTAGCGGAGATAATAAAAATTTGTTTGTTGCCACCGCCAACGGTGAAGTGCTGGCTATCAGTCAAGTGCATGGTGGTGTGCTGTGGACCAGCGCGGTATCTTCTGAAGTTATCGCAGCGCCGGTTTCAGGTAATGACTACGTTGTTGTACGCAGCATTGATGGCAAAGTTTACGCATTAGAAAAAAGCACCGGTGAACGGCGTTGGGTCTACTCGTATAGCGTTCCTGCTCTTAGTATTCACGGTAACGGTAGACCATTGGTAGTGGCAGACGGCGTGTTGGCAGGTTTAGATAACGGCAAGCTTGTCGCGTTACGAGCGGTTGACGGTCAGGTTTTTTGGGAAGTCACTTTAGGTGATAGCAGTGGCCGCTCTGAAGTTGAAAAGCTAAATGATTTGGATGCCGATATCCAAATTTTTGAGCCTTATATTTATGCGGTGAATTACCAGGGTAAGTTGGTACAAATTGATGCCTCACAAGGGCGTGCGGTGTGGTCGAAAGATCTTTCATCAGTGGCGGGGCTTGCGGTCACTGCCGATCAAGTGTTCGTTACAGATGAGTTTGATACTGTCTGGGCGTTTCGTCGCACTGACGGTGAGGTGTTGTGGAAGCAAGATAGCCTTACTAATCGTCGCTTAACGGTTCCTGTTGTTAGTGATTCAGGCTCTGTTGTTGTGGGTGATCTTGAAGGGTATTTACATATATTGTCGGCAGAAAGCGGTTCTATTGTGGGGCGTGTTAAGTCTGGTGTTGGGGCTATAGCCGGGCGGCCTGTGCTTCGGGATGGCGTTTTGTTTGTGCAGGGCCGTAGTGGGGAGGTTGCAGCTATTCAGCTGTAGGTTTTTCTTTGCCTTGGCAGGTGGCTTGAGGGTGTTCTTTGCCTTGCTGGCGCTCCGCCATTTGTTCTTGCCTTGCAGGTGGCGTTCGTTTCAACTTGTTCCTCACAGTGGCTTTGTCGTTTTGACTTGCCTTGCAGGCGGCTAACGAGCGTTGCATGCCTGCCGGTGGTCTTCATTTGGAAAGACCCAAACTGAAGCAAAGGTCTTCTTGCTACTTTGTTTGCCCCTTTTTTTAAACGGGAAGGGGTGGCTTCGCCATTTTTTGAAATCATCTGACCAAAGGGTCGCGCCCATTATTGTCAACTATGGGCACATCCATGTGCACCGCGCTCAAAGTTCCGTCCCTGGCGCTTTGACCCCATTCCAGATAATTTCAAAAAACAACAAAAAGCGCTTTTAACAGTATCACTTCGTGAGTGTCGGCACTCTACGTCGGTTTTTTCGGATTGGGGTAATTGACAGGCTGTGGTTAGCGAGGCTCAGTTAGAACTGTGGCCCGACTTAACTTGTTTGCTCGTGTTTGCAGATATTCCTGTGTGCTTATCTGACTATGAAGCTTTCAAGTGATGTGTAGGGTAGGTGGTTAGCCCTACTCGGATCTGAGTTTGTTAACGCTTGCTCGTAATCCCATACCGCTCGTCATCTGTTAGGAAACCCACTGGCGTTAGCGTGGGACTGTCCTGTATGAGTTATGAGTTTGAATGGTGTTGTTTGAACGCATGGAATTATGGTTTTGTGCAGTTCGGTTCTGGTATGACGTATGGTGGGATTGGGATAGTTAGTCCCACGCTTACGCTTGTGGGTTTCCGATTACGTGCATTGCTTGTATCCAGGCAGCTAAGCCGTTTAAGTAAATTTCTATATTTTGAGATTAAATTTCCTACCCACAAGCATTCGCGTGGGATTTTAGAACGCGGAATTAAATAATTAACTGGCTTGCTAAAGGTCACCGCCACTACGCCAGGCCACGCAAGATCGAGATTTGCCCCCCATACGCTTTGAAGACCCATTTCCCCATTCACCTCCCTAAACCCCACCGTCTAGTGCGATCCACTGAACAAGATCGCTAACTTTCTTCGTTTGCGGTTCTTTAAAACTGTGTATTGGCGCTTAACCGGTTACAATTGGGGGATGAAACCCGTTATCGCTCTTGTTGGTCGGCCTAATGTTGGCAAATCGACCTTATTTAATAAGCTCACTAAATCCAGGGATGCTTTGGTCGCAGACTATGCGGGGCTGACTCGTGACCGTAAGTATGGTGACGGTAAGCTGGGTGAGATCGACTACCTGGTGGTCGATACGGGTGGGCTTAATGGTGAGTCTGAGGTGCTTGATGTTCGCATGCAGGAGCAGGCATGGCAGGCCATCGCTGAGGCTGATGTTGTGGTGTTTATGGTGGATGGCCGTGATGGGCTGACACCGGTTGATGTAGAAATTGCTGAGGCGTTGCGGCGCACCGGGCAGACGGTTTGTTTGGTGGTTAACAAAACTGATCAAATGGACGAGGCACAGATTGCTGCAGAGTTTTATCAGCTGGGGCTTGATGAGCCACATTGTATTGCGGCGGCGCATAGTCGGGGTTTATTAAAAATGATGGCGGTGGTGCAAGGCTTGCTGCCTGCACCTAACCTTGATGATGAAGCGCCTGTCGATGAGGGCATGCGACTGGCCATTGTCGGCCGCCCGAATGTGGGTAAGTCCACATTGATCAATCGCTTTCTTGGTGAAGAGCGAGTGGTGGCTTTTGACCTGCCTGGTACCACTCGCGACAGCATAGAAGTGCCGTTTGAAAAAGACGATCAAAAATATACCCTGATTGATACCGCAGGTGTACGCCGCCGCGGCAAAGTATCAGACATGGTTGAAAAATTTAGTGTGATCAAAACGCTGCAGGCGATTGATGAGTGCAACGTTTGTGTATTGTTGCTGGATGCCACTGAAAAAATAACCGATCAAGACATGAACCTAATGGGTTATGTGATTGATAAAGGCCGTGCTCTAATTGTTGCTGTAAACAAGTGGGACGGCTTGCATTCAGATCAAAGGGAAATTATCAAAACTGATATTTCCCGACGTTTGGATTTTTTAAGTTTTACCAGTATTGAATTTATCTCAGCGCTTCACGGTACCGGAGTAGGTAATTTATTTAAGTTAGCTAACCGTGCCTATGAATCCGCAATGATCGATATGTCTACACCGCAGCTGACTCGCATGCTGGAATATGCGATAGAGCAACATCAGCCACCATTGGTTCGTGGGCGCCGTATTAAAATGCGGTACGCTCATCAGGGTGGGTCTAATCCACCAATAATTGTCGTACATGGCAACCAAACCGAGCGTGTACCGGATACTTACAAGCGCTATTTAAGTAACTATTTTCAACGCGAGTTAAAATTGTTTGGTACGCCGGTCAGAATAGACTTTAAAAAATCTGATAACCCTTATGGTCATATAAGAAATAAACGTACGCCTCACCAAGAGCGTAAGCGCAATCGCATTATGAGACACTGGAATAAGTAGTATTCGTTGTGGTAAGGGCTGTTGAACGAGTGGTGGAAAGAGGAGCCAGTGTGAGCGCTAACAAAATTTATACGATCGATGAAATCAATAACCTGAGTGATTCAGAGTTTACTGATCTTTTAGGGGGTGTGTACGAACACTCAAAATGGGTGGCAGAGCGCGCACTTGCCAAAAGGCCGTTTGCAAATCGCGATCAGTTAGAAAGCGCCATGAAAGACTGCGTGTTAGCGGCGACAGATCAAGAGCAACTGGGCATTTTGTGTGCTCACCCTGAATTTGCAGGTGTTGCAAGCGTTGAGCTTACGGAGAGTTCAACTGCTGAACAAACCAGTTTAAGCCTTAATGCTCTGCCCCCCGAACAGCATGCAACCATGCAGCAGTTCAATAAGCGATTTATGGCTAAGTTTGGATTCCCGGGGATTGTAGCGGTACGTTTGCAAAAATCTGTTGAAGGTATATTTGCAGAGTTTGAGCGTCGCTTAGATAACAATAGTGAAGCTGAAAAAATCGAAGCGCTTAATCAAGTGTATTCAATTGTACGATTTCGACTGCATGATCTAATAGATGACAGTGAATCTACTCGAGTCTAAGTCGGTAGATATAAATTCGCGGCTTTTAATAACTTAACTCAAGTTAATACTTTGAACGGAACCGTTATGTCTGATAATCAGTATCCCCGTGATCTAATAGGCTATGCCGATAAGCCGCCGAAAGCCGCTTGGCCAAACGGGGCAAAGCTTGCCGTGCAGTTTGTGATTAACTATGAAGAGGGCGCTGAAAACTGCGTTTTACATGGTGATGCTGCCTCGGAAAAGTTTCTATCGGAAATAGTTGGCGCAGATGCAATACCCGACATGCGCCATATGAACATGGAGTCCATTTATGAGTATGGTTCGCGGGTAGGCTTCTGGCGTTTGCACAGGCTTTTTACTGAACGACAAATACCTGTAACGGTTTATGGCGTTGCCATGGCCTTGGCGCGCAATCCAAAAGCGGTTGAAGCGATGCAGCAGGCAGACTGGGAAATAGCAACCCACGGGTATCGTTGGATTGACTATCAGCATATGCCGATTGATGAAGAGCGCCAGCATTTACAGCGCGCCATCAAGATTCATAAAGATGTCACGGGAGAGCGTCCGACTGGTGTGTACATTGGCCGTACAAGCCCAAACAGCATCCAATTGGTGGCAGAGGAGGGTGGCTTTGCATATTGCTCTGACACCTACGCTGATGATCTACCGTATTGGTGCAATGATTATTCAAAGCCGCAGTTAATGGTGCCGTATACACTAGATGTTAATGACATGAGGTTTGCTACACCGCAAGGGTTTAATTCTGGTGATCAGTTCTATCAGTATCTGTGCGACAGCTTCGATATGCTGCTAGAAGAGGGCGAGCACACACCGAGAATGATGTCAGTAGGGCTGCATTGCCGGCTAGTGGGTCGCCCGGGAAGGGCACAAGCGCTAAAGCGCTTTCTGGATTATGTACACACTAAGCCCGATGTGTGGTTGGCTAAACGTATAGAAATCGCAGAGCACTGGCAGAAAAACCACACCTAAATCAATGCATTCAAAACGCTAAAGATAAACACCACGTGGCCGATAAACGCGCTGTAGTAAGCGTTCGGCCAGGACCGTACACCCGAATAACAATTAAAATATCGCGTGGTGAAAATTGAACAATCAAAAAACTTTGCGCCCGCCCGCAGAGTGCCAATTAAGGCATAACGAAGTAAAGCTCAAGGAAGTGAAGTGTATCGAAGCACAAAAATCAACAGCACAAGATTCGATGCAACAATGGCTCAACTGCGCTCTAAATAGTAGTGATGCACGCACCCGAATTGCGGTTAGTCATGGCATTAGTAAAGGTGTTTTCGGATTCCTGCATCTAGGGAATTCAGAAGAGCTTCAACGCTGCGCTTCAAACGACAATGACTACGACAGCACTGAAAACCAGCGCTGTGCGTAACTCAATTTATATTGATGGTGTTGGGAATTTTCGATTGTCGAATTTCACCTAAGTAGTAAAAATGAGTAAAGAGGTAAAAAAGCTCTATTTTGTATTTTCGGCTTTTGTTGTAAATATAATCGCGATTCCAATCATTGGGGTCCATGCGCAAGAGCTAGTTGCTTATATTATATTTACCCTTTGTGTCGTGCTGTTACCACTCTATGTTCTCTATAGCAAAGATGCATTAGCATCCATTGGGCGTGTAAGCAACATGCCTGCGCACCAGTCAATTGTTGTTTGGGTAATCGCTTGTCTGCCAACGCTCACATTCGGGTTGTTGGCAATTGCTATCGGAGTGTCTATTGTTGCGTGGGTGGTATACAACGTATTAATTGAAAGGCAGCCTGAGTATTCGGGAGCATTTTTGGGGCTGGGGCTTGGCCCTGGTTTGCTTTGCTTTGGCTTACTGTTATTAAAATCACTATGGATTAAAAGAAAGATTGTATAACGTTGCCACGTACGTTCAATTGTATAAAATTAGTTAGAGCAGTTATGGATTGCCCATAGTGCACTGAGCACCTTGAAGTAGTACAAGCACAACGACACGTAGGGCACCGATGTAATTCATGCAGGAGAATATGGTTTTCGAAAAAGTATCTGAATTCTCCAGAGGCGGCGTATAGTTTGATCAGACTTCGAAGCCGACAAGCTGACGCATAAGGTAGTGATGAGAATAATGGTGCGTTTTCGGGCGGAAATTGCCTCGAAGGTTTATTTCAAGCATTGGTTATAGAGTTGTGAGTACGCTGTTATACAGTGTTACTACAACTTACGTAAATGCACCCGATCAATCGCATGATCAGCGCTCTTATGCAAAATAAGATCAGCGCGTAATCTTGTTGGATAAATATTCTCTCGAAGATTAACCAGGTTAATCGTATCCCATATTTCTGATGCTGTAGCGATCGCTTCTTCTTCGCTTAATTCTGCAAAGTGTGAAAAGTAGGCCTCGGGCTGTTTGAAAACGCTATCTCTAAACGTTAGAAAGCGTTTGATATACCATTCTTTAACCACCTCTTCTTCTACGTCGACATAAATCGCAAAGTCAAAGAAGTCTGATACGAATAATCTAGGTTCACCGATTTTGGTCGCACTTGCCTGTAAGACATTCAGGCCTTCAACAATAAGTACATCGGGTTGGTCAATCTCCACATATTCATCTGGAACGATATCGTATTTCAGGTGGGAATAAACCGGTGCCTTGACATCACGCCTGCCGCTTTTTATATCTGAAATAAATTGTAGCAGTGCGCTTCGGTCGTAACTCTCGGGGAAGCCTTTGCGTTTCATTAGATCGCGGCGTTCAAGCTCTGCAGTGGGCAACAAAAAACCATCGGTATTAATTAGATCCACACGTGGGTGGCCGGGCCATCTTTTTAGCAAGGTTTGTAGAATTCGAGATGAAGTACTTTTACCTACGGCCACACTTCCAGCGACACCAATAATAAAAGGCACCTTTGGTGTTGAATCTTGCATAAAACGCGCTGTTTGTGCGTTTAACGTTTGCATGGACTCAACGTAGTAGCTGAGCAATCGCGACAACGGCAAATAGACGTTCTCTACTTCGGCAATAGACGCACGTTCGTTTATGCCACGTAAGGCTGCCAGCTCTGTTTCAGACAGTGGGAGAGGGGTGTTATCTTTGAGCTTGGCCCATTGTTGGACACTGAACTCTCGGTAGGGTGAAAAGGCCAAAAAGCGGTCCTGCAGCTGAAACAATGCGCAACGGTAGCAGAGGTATCGCTCTTTTATCAATGTTTTGGTGGATTTTCCGTTGCACGGACTGAGGTTTTTCCTGGTCTGGCAGACCGCTGCGTTTGGGCTGCGGGTGGCTTACGTGTGTGGCGGTGCCCGTGCAGGTGGGATTCGTTTTGACTTGTCCTGCGGGCGGTTTATGTGAGTGGCATGCCTGCAGGCGGGATTCGTTTTGACTTCGCCTGCGGGCGGCTTATGTGCGCGGCCGTGCTGGCGGGCGTTCCTTGACGGACTATTTATTAAGTACGTTTGCTTGATACTTTGTGGCCCCTTTCTGGAAGAGGTTGCTGCGCCATTTTTGAAATCACCTGGAATGGGGTCGCGCGGCACGCACATCCATGAGCACTGCGCTCAAAGCGCCGTCCATGGCACTTTGACCCCACGCAGCGGGATTTCAAAAAACAACAAAAAGCAGGTAAGGCATCACTTCGTGAGTTTGGCACTCTACGTAGGCTTTTTTGCAGCTAACTGATAAATGCTTACTTTGCAATTCAGAAGACAAACGAATGCCTGTGTAAACATGGCCGACACTTACGCTTTTAACTACATGCTGATCGCTTATGGCTGAAATGCGACAGGTGCCTGCGGCATGGGTGTTGCGAATACAGGAAG